>JBFHIZ010000073.1:0-2014 GCA_041596215.1 Lachnospiraceae bacterium | reverse complement strand
CCTAAAAATGGAGCTTGTAGTCGATATGGAACATTTAAAACCAATTTATGTTTCGCCTTTTTGATATTTTTATCTTCACTAGTCATAAGAAACTGTATGACATCATCTTTTTTTGCTGTCGGCAATAAACCGGATGTTGTACGCACTTGATTAATTAATATTTCCAGTGCATCGGCAGGTCCTAGATTTAAATGATATTCCATAACCATATACCAAGCTTCTGCAACCATACGATGAATCAACTGCTCATAGGTAACAGCAAAAAATCCCTCCGAGACAGAATCCAAAATAGCTTGAAACCAAAATAATTTGTAACTTTGATTCTTGTCTTTAAATATTCCAGCTAATAGATGAACTGGAAGATTGTCCGTCTCTGGAAGCATATTATTTCTTTCTAATCTACTTTTCTTAAAATCAGATTCAACCAATTCTCATCTTCCCTTCCTACTCTTACGTCTGCAGAAATCCACTGTTTCAAAATTTTAAAATTAGATATTTTCTCCAAAATATCTGAAATCTTTTCTTCTGTCATATCCGTAAAATATCTACCTTTTCGCATTCCTTCAAAACTTCCATATTTAAAAGACACATACAAAATTCCATTCTTTTTTAATGCTTGAAATAACTTTTTAAACATCACCGGAAGATTTTGATAGGAAAGATGTAATATCGATGCACATGCCCAAATTCCATCATATGTTTGTATTTCATTTATATCCAAAAAATCCATCTGCTTCACTTGAACACCTGTAAAATGTGTTGCCACTTCGCATAGTTTTCTGCAACCATCTATTGCATCAACTAAGAAACCATGTTCTAACAAGTATTTGCTATCTCGTCCTGCTCCACAGCCAAAATCTAGAACTTTTCCTCCTGATGGAATATACTGAATAAATTCTTCCAATGCTTCAAACATAGATGCATTTTTTGTTCCTTCGATAAAGGAAGATACGTTATCATTATAATAATTTAGCGTTTGGTTTTCCATCCTACTGCCTTTCACATTTATTACTAAATATATAGAGTTTACAATCTCCACTTATTCTGAATATTGTTCATAACAAAAATGACACTATCTTTTTTTCAAATCAAATTTTTACAATTTTTGCAATGTTCATTTACTAATTGTATTAACATCTTTTTTTCATTTTTTGAAATTCGTTCCCGTAATCTTGCTGCAGCAACAGGTAATTCCCATCGATTAATATCCTCCATATTCTTTTTTGAAATTGTAAGATATTCTTTTATATATATCTTATAAATGTGATATTGAAAAATCGAAATTATCTTTCTTATAATCCAGGGTGCATGTGCAACTTGTCCATATTTTAATAAAATACTTGTACGTGCAACATCTGCACACACATCTCCTCTACAAGCTGTCATCCAATCTAAGAAAATCGGTTTCCCATTTATTATCATTATATTCTCTGGATGAAAATCAAAATGGCATAATTCTTTTCCTTCTGGTAACTGCTCTATATATTTTCGCACAATTTTCTTATTTTTTTCAGAAAGTATAAAAACACTATTCAAATCCTCTTCCAACTTCTCTTTTACTGTGCTTATTTTATCCATAACTGGTTTTTGAATATACAAATGATAATGCGCTAATTTCTTTGCATAGGTATTGATTTTCCACAAGGAAGTCAGCATTATTTTCAACATATTTTTTCCATTAATTTCCTGATAAATAATTCCGTTCCTACCATTCACCTCTACCATCTCATATACTTTTGGAACACAATCTAAAATCTTTTGTACGGAAATACCATTTTGATATTCTCTTTCAATAATTTCTTTATGCATTCCCCTGCGAAACAATTTTAATATCTTATTATCATCAATCCTATATACTTCAGCAGTATTTCCTTGTCCTATCATTTTTTCTTTGTTTATTTCCATATGATTTTCCTTTGTTTATTTTATATTTTACATAAAAAAGCGTTGAGCAAATAAAATGTAATACATACACCGATACGTTATCAATTGTAATTGGCACAATTAAGAAACT
>JBFHIZ010000072.1:0-2405 GCA_041596215.1 Lachnospiraceae bacterium | reverse complement strand
TAGGGATGTTTTTGGGAGAAAAATACAGATGAGATTAAAAAACAAACGAAGCAAACGAATCCTCAAAAGTACAAATAATCAAGGAGTAACCTTAGTGGAACTAATTATTGCAGTTGCAATTTTAGGAATTGTAGTTACTCCTCTTTTACATGCCTTTATTACTTCGGCAAGGATTAATGCAAAAGCTAGAAACACGTTTGAAGAAACGGCACTTGCTGAGAACTTAATGGAAGAGTTTAATGATGCGACGGTTGAAGAAATGATAACAAAATATAATGGTTTGACCGATGCAGATGGTCGAGTGGAATTTTTAGATATTGAAAAAACACTACTTAGTTCAGATGTTGATGCGGATGTTCATGTTGATATTTCTTTGGATCCTACAACATATACAACAGAAAATAGTATTAATTTAGTTGATTTAGAAACGATTACTTCATCGGATAGTGCTATTTATTCTATGCTAGAAGGATACGACGAAGAAATATATTCGATTTTTGAAAGCAATTCATCTTCTGCGAATGCGACTTCACCAAGCATATATACCTTTCAAGACAAAGATTTTTTCGAGGCAAATTTAGATCGAACAATTTATCTTTCCGTTCTTAAAACGGGAGAGACCAATGAAGGGGTACCTCTTGTCCGTGTGGAAATGAGCATGGTATATGAATGGTTAGGTGCAGGAAGTTATTTAGAAGTAGAAGACAGACGTTATACGACAAAGACAAAAGAATTATTTGATAATTCTTCGACGGAGATTCCTTTAAATGCGATTTACTTAATGTTTATGCCGCGGTATGAAGCAAGTAAAGCAGGACATTTAGACAACATTAAAATTTTGAATTTTTCAAACGTTCCAGCAACTGCGTTTATTGTAAGACAGGTAACGACAGAGGATGCCATTAGTTTGCCAGAATATAAAACTAGAAAAAGTGCCCATATTACCGTGATTGAAGACAATCAAAACACGCCGTATACGGTGGATACGGAATCACAAATCCAGTTGCGAACTAATATGCATGAAGAATTATTGGATACACATTCCGAAAGTAACGCAGCGGATTTAAATTGTGTGGTAGCATACCACAATCAAACAGGGTCACAAATTGCAAATGCAGAAATATCAGAAGAAATTTTAAAAGTTAGTTCTTTGGATGGTAGGACATTAGATAATACATCATTAAGAAATCGAATTTATGAAATGAAAATCGAATTGTATAAAGAAGAAATGGTTTCTGGTTCTATGCAACGAATCGTTTTGTCAACTATGAGTGGTACAAAAATCGAGTAATTTGGGAGAAATTTCAATGAAAAAGAAAGTACGTTATGACCAATCAAATAGAGGTGCTGGACTTCCGTCTGTAATCATTGCGATTGCATTTATTGCAATATTAGGGAGCATTTTGCTTACCGTAAGTTTTACAAATTATAATATGAAACAGACAAATTATAAAACGAGAGATTCTTTTTATTCGGCAGAACAGGCATTAGATGAAATCAATGTTGGACTACAAAATATTGTATCGAAAGCGGTAAGCGATGCGTATTTAGAAGTCATGGAAAATTATTCTTCCTATGATGTCGAAAAGAAGAAGGATCTGATGGAGTCCGTATATTTTACAACCATATGGAATGAATTAGAAGTTACAGGATCGAACCATACACAATATGATGTGAGTAAATTACGGGGGTTTTTATATAAGACTGCATGGATCGGAGATTTGGATACGGGGTATGGAGCGATTATTACATCTTCAAATAATCAAATGGAAACATATAAGGATTCCGGTGTGGTGCTAAAAGATCTTGAGATATATTATCGAGACAATGAAGGGTATGTATCTATTCTTCACACGGATATTCGGTTGGTATTGCCTAGTTTAGAATTTTCGATGAATACGGTGTTACCCAATATTGCGAATTATACACTGATTGCAGATGAAAAATTAGTTTCTGGCTCTAGTGGTACCAATATCGTATCTGGAGAAGTCTACGCAGGAGAATTTGAGGCGTTTGGTTTGGATGCACTTAACTGGTCAACGTTTCAAGTGCAAAATAACACTTCGTTTATTGTGAAAAACGATATTCGTTTACAAAACATGAATTTTTACACGTCAGAGACGTCAGAAGTTTGGGCAAATGACATGATTGTGGATTCCTCGTTGGCAAACATTGAAGGAACCATCAATTTGGCAGATGATACCAATATTCTTGGGGACGGATCAGAAGTTGTAATTAAAAATGTGTATAATGGATATGGAAACAGTTTGGATGATTCCTCAAAAAGTTCTGCGATTTTAGTAAATGGAACCAATGCCATTTTGAATATAGAAGATTGTGATATTGTCACATTGGCAGGACATGCATATATTGGGACCAAAAAAGAAAATTTGGGGGCGACTGGT
>JBFHIZ010000071.1:0-2796 GCA_041596215.1 Lachnospiraceae bacterium | reverse complement strand
ACCTATTATGCTTTGATAAAAGAATATGCATATGCTGAAGAGGATGGATATACGTTTCTTTCTTCGGAAAAAGCATTTGATCAAGAAGTAAGTATTTTAAAAACCCATGCAGAAAAAAGAATAGAAGCTGTGAAAAGTTATCTCGAAAAATAAAAGTTTTAAAAAAAAATATAAATTGATTGACAGCTATAAGCTGATGTGATATACATATAAAATCAGGTGGTGACAAGAGATGACAAAGGGGCAGTTAGAAGCTAAAATCAGCGAGGTAATTAGTAAGTTTGAGATAGAATATATGGGGATTGGGCCTAAGACAATTAAAACATATATTGTTAAAGATATGATACTTGTTCGTTTGACTGGAGTTTTAAGTCCTTCAGAACAAAAACTAACGGAGAGTTTACAAGGAATTGAATTATTTAAAAAAGTTCGGTCATCCTTATTTGAAGGTGGGAGAGGATATTTGGAAACATTAATTATGGATATAATTCATGTAGCTATAGTCAGCACTCACTCCGATATCAGTACAAAAACTGGCGAAAAAATTATTGTTATTACCTTAGAAAAAAATTTAGAAGAACGTATTTAATAATAGAAATAACGGAAGACAATACAAAAGGAAGAATGTTCAAGTTGTAAGTAAGCCGATATCTATGAAATCATAGATATCGGCTTTTTATAGATTAAAGGAGGTATTGTGATGCAAGAATGTATAAAAAAATTGAATTTACCAAAGTACATGATGGATATTTTAGAGTCAGCAAATGAAATCATTATTCCGAAAACAAGACATGAATTATTTGAGCTTGCTATAGGGAAAAAAGAAGAAACCATCTATCCAGTTTCTTATGATGTGGAGGGAATAGGTCATGTTTTAGAAGCAACGGTAACAAAATGTAAAAATGGAGTGGCAGTAAATTATGTGGAAGATTATATGCGAAGAAGAGATCCAGATTGTTTATTAATTGCAGATGAAAAAGATACGGATAAACCTAAGTACGAAGATGTTTATCATAATAAATTTTTTACGCTACGAGAAGAAACGTTTGCCTGGTTAAAAAAGCAAAGCCTTATTTTTTTCCCTTTTAAATCAGGAGGAATCGAATATGGTTATGATTCTGTTTTGATTTCACCAGCTAATGCGGGGTTTTTTGCAGCAGGGCTTGCAGATTTACAAGGGTTTTTAAATATCGATGAAGTGACAGAATTTAATTTGCGTGCAATTATTTTTTTAGCACCACCTTTTCGACATACGCATTTCATGGGAAAACAAATAGTAATTCATAATCGATTAGAAAATATACACGAAGTGTATTCTTATAATTTGTATCCAGGACCAAGTGCTAAAAAAGGAATCTATGGGGTATTATTGAATATTGGTGAGGAAGAAGGTTGGATTACTGCACATGCTTCTACTGTCAAAGTAATCACTCCTTATGATAATGAAATTGTAATTATGCATGAAGGTGCATCAGGTGGTGGAAAAAGTGAAATGATAGAGGATATTCATAAAGAAATGGATGGCAGAATTGTGTTTGCAAGAAACACAGTTTCGGGAGAAAAGAATTATCTTGTATTAACGGAAACGTGTGAGCTTCATCCAGTTACCGATGATATGGCACTATGTCATCCAAAGATGCAAAATGAAAGTAAAAAGTTAGTAGTTAAAGATGCGGAATCTGCATGGTTTCTTAGATTGGATAATATTACGAAATATGGAACATCACCTCATTATGAAGAAATATTGACACAACCATTAGAACCATTAATCTTTTTAAATATAGAGGCAATTCCAAATGCAACTTGTTTAGTTTGGGAGCACATTTTAGATAGTAATGGAAAGGCTTGTCCCAATCCAAGAGTGATTCTTCCTAGAAGATTAGTTCCCAATGCTATCGACGAACCTGTGGAAGTAGATGTAAGAAGTTTTGGCGTTCGGACACCAATATGTACAAAGAAGGATCCTACATATGGGATTTTGGGAATATTCCATATATTACCTCCTGCATTAGCTTGGCTATGGAGGCTGGTTGCACCTAGAGGATTTAACAATCCGAGTATTATTGACAGAGCAGGGATGTTGAGTGAGGGAGTGGGTTCTTATTGGCCATTTGCAACTGGGAAAATGGTAAAGCAGGCAAACCTTATGTTAGAGCAAATTATAAATTCTAGTAGTACACGTTATGTTTTGATTCCAAATCAGCATATAGGGGCATATGAAGTAAGTTTTATGCCACAATGGGTTGCAAGAGAGTATATTGCAAGAAGAGGAAGTGCAAAATTTAAACCAGAGCATTTGATTGAGTCTAGATGCTCTCTTCTTGGATTTAGTTTAGAATCTTTGAAAATTGATGGTCAATATATTAGAAAAGCATTTCTTCAGCCAGAAACACAAAAAGAAGTGGGAATCGAAGGGTATGATGCGGGTGCAAAAAGTTTGAATGATTTTTTTGCAAAAGAATTAGAAAACTATAATTCGGAAACACTTCATCCGTTAGGGAAAAAAATAATAGAATTGTTTCAAAGAAATGCTTCGGTCTACGAGTATATGAATATAATACCTATGCGCTATTAATTTACAAAAATCCATAGAGAGATTACGTTTCAGATAGCAAGGAAGTAAAAATATCTTGATAAAATTCAAAAAATACACTGTTTTTGCGCCAAATATAATTGAATTCATGATATAAATCAAATCCTTCAATGGGAACAACCTTCATGGTACCTTTTTGGATTTCTTCTTGTACAGCAACTTCATACAGAAAAGTAATTCCATAGCCAGAAAGCACAAATTGT
>JBFHIZ010000070.1:0-2927 GCA_041596215.1 Lachnospiraceae bacterium | reverse complement strand
GCTATGATATAAACAAAATAGAATATTTCATAGGAGGTAATAATATGCGAATTCTTCTAGTTGAAGATGATACAAATTTATGTACAGAATATATATCTTACATTGACAAATTTGATGATATTTTGCTGGTAGGAACAACAAACAATTCTTCAAAAGCCATCGACATTATCAAAGACACCTATCCAGATGTTATTATCCTTGATTTAGAACTGCATAATGGAAGTGGAAACGGCTTATTCGTACTAAAGGCATTAAAGGAAATGTCTTTGGATCTGATTCCATATATTCTAGTTACCACGAACAATTCTAGTGCAACCACACTTGAAACTACAAGAAAACTAGGTGCCGATTTCATCTTATCAAAACACCAAGATGATTTTTCTGTAAAAAATGTAATTGATTTTTTACAAATGATACAACCTGCTATAAGTAAAGCACAACACCAAACGAGGAACTTATCTTCTCCACAAGAGACATCCAAGCGATTATCCACAAGAATAAATGCCGAATTAAACTTTGTTGGAATCAGTCCAAAAGTATTGGGCTATACCTATTTAAAAGACGCGATTTTAGTCGCTTTAAGGGAACCGCAACCCAATATCTGTACATTACTTGGAAACAAATATAAGAAAACAGAATCCAGCGTAGAACGTGCCATGCAAAATGCAATTAACCGTGCGTGGAAGAGCACAGACATTGATGATTTGTTGCTTCACTATACTGCAAAAATCAATTCTGAAAAAGGTGTTCCAACAGTAACTGAGTTTATATATTATTATGCAAACAAATTAAGAAATAAATATGAATAAATTAAAATCCAAAGCCGTTCAATAAATCTCTCAAAATATCCCAAAACATACCAATACCTCCTTTGCTTTTGTATTCATTTTTACAAATGCAAAGACTTTTATATATTGGTTTTTAAGGATTGCTTTTCATTGATTTATTTAGCTTTTCTTAACACAGGAGAAAATATATGATAGAATCTATTTTGAAATATTTTGCAATCGTTTATGCAAGTCGCTATTTCTATTCCAAAATTCAAAATCTAACTACAACAAGGATGCAAAAAATTGCAGACTTTATTTTTTCTTTGGTTCTTGCACTTATCATTCATTTTATAAGATTAGTTTTTCCACCAATAACTTTTTTATTTATCGTTCTCTGCTCCATTGGATATTCTTTTTTCTTATTTAACCAATCCACTTACGCAACCATTATTTCTAATTTAATATCTATTGGCATGAGTAATATTCTTAGTTTATTTACATTAATGATTTGCTCCTTTTCTTCGGTATTTATTCGTAGGATTTTCCCAAAATATGAAAAAAATCTACTCCTTTATTTTTCTGCTTTTTTGGTTTTACAATTTCTATTTATGCCACTACCTTTTCGCTCCTCACGACTTAAAAAAGGGATTCCCTTTATAAGTAATGCGAAATTTAGCAGTATTGGAATTATCCTCAGTATCATTTCCATTTTATCCGCTTCGATTTTCAAACCAGATTCTCAGCTTAGCGCAGAACTTATTATTTTACTTCTTATCATTTCCATTTGTGGCATCTTTCTGATTTTTTGGTGGCGTAATCGAATTACCGAAAAATACGTCAAAGAAATCAATAAAAGAGCTTTTGATGCGCTAAAAAATGAATTGATGCAAAAAGACAAGGAAATTCTTTTCTTGCAAAAGGAAAACAATGAATTATCCAGTATTATTCATAAAGACAACAAACTCATCCCAGCTATGGAACTTTCTGTAAATGAATTATTTGAATCCGGCATAAAAACTTCCTCGTCAAGTGAATGGATCGCTCAGGCTAAACAAATTCATGATCGTTTACAAACTATGGCAAGCGAACGTAGTGGAATTCTTAAAACATACGAAAGAAAGACGCAACCTTTCCCAAAAACAAATATTCTATCCATCGATTCCTTAATGTTGTATATGTTTAATCGTGCTTCTAAACATAATATTCACTTTGATTTAAAAGTGATTGGAGATTTTTCCACTTTATTAGACCATGCAGAATTTGAAAGCGATTTATTAACTATGCTTGCTGATATCACTGAAAACGCAATCCTTGCAACCAATCATTCTGAGAAGAAAAACATAGAAATAACCTTATCAAACACCACTTGTTTTTCCATTACAATAAAGGATAGCGGCATTCCTTTTTCTAACACAGTAATTAAAAATCTAGGCATAAAAAGAACCACCACTCATAAACATGAGGGTGGTAGTGGAATTGGTTTGATGACTTTATGGATTCTTTCTAAAAAATATCATGCTACCATTCAAATTAAAGAGCATAATGATAATTTGTTCCAAAAAAGCATTTCCTTACTTTTCAACGAAGAATCGAAAGTCATTATTCAGACCCAACGAAAAGAATTGCTTTCCTTACAAGATTTTCGAAACGATATACAATTTGAATCCATCAAATAGTATTTTTATATTCCAACCCCTTTCCTTCTAATTCTCTTTCCTTAATAATTTTTTATACGTAGTATCCATTCCTATCGCACCCAAGGGTGCTGTAATTAAAATGGATACCACCGCAACTGTCAAAACCATTTGTCCACATGGAAGCCCCATACTTAAAGGTACAGCTCCGATTGCTGCTTGTACGGTTGCTTTGGGTATATAGGAAATCACACAATATAATCGTTCTTTTTTATTTAAATTCGTTTTTATCATACAAATCAATACACCCATACTTCGAAATACTAGTACAAGAAGAATTAGTATAATGACCGAAAATCCTGCTTCTGTTGCATAGCGAATATCTACCGCTGCCCCAACTAATACAAATAATACCACTTCAGCTGCAACCCACAATTTTCCAAATTTTTTTGCTAATCTCCCTGCCATATCTGGATGTTTTGCTTGCATAGCAATTGCCATACTCATCACTGCAAGCAATCCT
>JBFHIZ010000069.1:0-3060 GCA_041596215.1 Lachnospiraceae bacterium | reverse complement strand
TAAAAAATAAAAAAGGAGAACAAAATTATGGGACGTTTTACATTACCTCGTGATTTATATCACGGAAAGAATGCAATTGAAGAATTAGCAAATTTTGAAGGAAAGAAAGCTATGGTCGTATTAGGTGGCGGAAGCATGAAAAAATTTGGTTTCTTAGATAAAGTAGTAGGATATTTAGAAAAAGCAGGGCTAGAAGTAAAATTATTTGAAAATGTTGAGCCTGATCCTTCGGTAGAAACTGTTATGGCAGGCGCAAAAGCAATGACTGAATTTCAACCAGATTGGATTGTTGCAATTGGAGGAGGAAGTCCAATTGATGCAGCAAAAGCAATGTGGGCATTTTATGAATATCCAGAGGTTACTTTTGAAGATTTAATTGTACCTTTTAATTTTCCTAAATTACGTACGAAAGCAAAATTTTGTGCGATTCCATCAACATCAGGAACTGCTACAGAAGTTACTGCTTTTGCAGTAATTACAGACTATGAAAAAGGAATCAAATACCCTATGGCAGATTTTAATATCACTCCAGATGTAGCAATTGTTGATCCGAATTTAGCGGAGACAATGCCAGCTAAATTAACAGCTTATACTGGAATGGATGCAATGACACATGCTTTTGAAGCTTATGTATCCACGTTACATTCTGATTATACAGATGGATTGGCATTACATGCAATTAAATTAATTCGTGAACATTTAGAAAAATCATATCAAGGGAATATGGAAAGTAGAGAACGTATGCATAATGCACAATGTTTAGCTGGAATGGCATTTTCTAATGCATTATTAGGTATTGTTCATTCTATGGCACATAAAACAGGCGCTGCATATACCGGAGGACATATTGTTCATGGTTGTGCAAATGCAATGTATTTACCAAAAGTAATTCGCTTTAATTCCAAAAATGAAGAAGCTGCAAAAAGATATGTTGAAATTGCAAAATATTTAGGTCTTGAAGGAACGGATGATGCATCTTATATCGATGCAATTATTAAAATGATCGAAGAGATGAACAAAGCCTTGTTAATTCCATCCTGTATTAAAGACTATGAAGGTGGAATGATTGATGAAAAAGAATTTAACGATAAATTATCAAAAGTTGCAAAATTAGCAATTGGGGATGCATGTACTGGTTCAAATCCAAGACAACCAAGTGAAGAAGAAATGGAAAAACTATTATTAGCAGTTTATTATAATAATGAAATTGATTTTTAATAAATATTAAGGAAAGTAGACTTTTGTGAAATCAAAAGTCTATTTTTTTTATGTTTTGTAATTTTTTGCAATTTTGTAATTATTTTTGTTTTTACATTAATTTTTTGGAAAAATTATGTTATACTTTCAAAGTTGAGGTAAAAAAAAGGGAGGCATATTTATGAAATTACAAAAGAAAGTAACAAAGGGTAAAGAGAATCTTGTAGTAAAAAGAGAGAAAAAATTAAAGCGTAAGGTTAAATACAAAATTAGCATTCGCACACAAATTATCACAGGATTTTTAGTCCCGATTTTATTAATTATCTTATTAGGAACAAAAGTCTATGATACTGCTAAAGAGGGGTTAATTGAAAATTATAAACAAGGCGCCGTTCAAACACTTCAAGTATCGTCAGACTTACTTGATACAGAGTTGAATCATATTGAACAAACGGTATTTGATTTATATTTGAATGATGAAATTAATTATTATAGTAGTGGAGTGTATTATGAAGAGACAGATAATAAATTTGTACTAATGGTAAGAGAAATCCAAGACAATCTAAGTATGAAAATGGTGGATCCTGCAATTGCTAATGTGTATATCATACCTCAAAGTGATACGAATTCAATTTCAACAATCAAATCATCGGGTACAGTTACAAATGATGGGGATATTTATTCTGAAATTAAAGAAGATTTGGAGGCGATTAAATATTCAGAAATTAGTCGTTTTGGTTGGTTAGGTAGCCATGATTCAATGGATGAAATTTGGGAACAAGATAATTCGGAATATATATTAAGCTGTTTTGCAAAGTTAAAAAATGATGCGGGAATTTTAAGCGTGGATGTCAAAAGCTCTTATATCAATGAAATCATTGAAAATATTGAACTTCCAGAAGGTGGAAGTATTTCTTTTATAACGTTTGATGGAAGAGAAATAAATTCGGGTGATGAAAAAATCAAAGGGTTTGCTTCGGAACAATTTTATATAGATGCAGTTGCATCAAATAATGTAGAAGGTAATTCAATGGTTGAATTTCAAGGGGAAACATATTTGTTTATGTATCATGTTTGTAATACAAACGGGTCCATCGTTGCTGAATTAGTACCAGAATCTGAAATTATGAAAAATGCTTATGAAATTCGAAGTTACGTTAACTTTGTTGTAATTTTTGCCGCGATTATAGTAGGAATTATTGGTACTTTAATTATGGTTGGATTGGAACGAAAAATAGGACGATTACAAAGACCTTTACGAAAAATGGCAACTGGAGATTTGACAGTACAAGTAGAAGGCGAAGGGAAAACAGCATTTGGCAAATTGAATCGGGATATGGACGAAACTATTTTTGGTGTAAAGAAGTTGATAAATAAAGTTAAAAATGTAGCAGCTCAAGTTTCTGATGGGGTAGAAGAGGTTGAAAAAGCTACCGAGAATATTTCTAAATCATCATTAGATATTAATTCTGCAATTGATGAAATTAGCCAAGGAACAATGCAACAAGCAAATGATTCTTCAGATTGTTTGATAAAAATGGATGAACTTTCGAAACGCATACTTTCTACTTCGTCAAATGTAGATGAAGTGACAAAAATTGCAGATAATACAATTGAGCGAATTCAACTAGGTTCTGAACATATGGATCAATTGATTCAAAAATCAAATGAAACAGGAAGAATATCTGAGGAAGTTGGTGAAAAAGTAGCAGCACTTGCAGATCATTCTATACAAATTGAGTCATTTATATCGCAAATTGAGGAAATTGCAGATGAGACAAATCTTCTTTCACTTAATGCATCCATTGAAGCAGCAAGAGCTGGGGATGCTGGAAGAGGGTTTGCTGTAGTTGCAAATGAAAT
>JBFHIZ010000068.1:0-3741 GCA_041596215.1 Lachnospiraceae bacterium | reverse complement strand
TCTCCATGTAAAATATAGAACGGTCCAATACTATGTTTCAAAAAAGAAAAAAGAAATTTATAAATTACCACAAAAATCATATCTTCCTCTTTACCATCCACCAGGAGAAGCCCAGGTAGATTTTGGACATTTTTCTTATTACAATAATCTAGGAGAGATGATTGATGCTTTAAAACTAACGGTATCTTTTCCTTATAGTAATCACGCATACTGTCAAATATTTGGTGGTGAAAATCAAGAATGCTTATTGCAAGGAATGAAAAATATATTTGAACATATAGGTGTTGTTCCCTATCGATTGGTATTTGATAACCTTTCCACTGCCGTTGCTCATATGGGAAAAGGACATAATCGCATGTTGACAGAAGGGTTCAAACGATTCATAAATCACTACAACATTGACGCCGTTTTCTGCAATGGTGCTGCTGGTTGGGAAAAAGGAAATGTCAAAAATAAGGTTGGTTATGAACGAAGAAATATGTTTGTTCCAGTTCCAACTATTCTTGATTTTATAAGCTTTAATAAAAACTTGTTTTATGCATGTGAAAAAGATGCAAAGCGTAAGCATTATAAAAAAGAGAGTTCCATTGAATTTTTATTTCACGAAGATAAAAAAACGATGCGTACATTAAATACCACTGCTTTTGATGTACATACTTTTGTATCTCGGATTACTGATAAATATGCAAATATTGTTTTTTGGACACAGGATAATGTGACATTTCTGTTAGAAGGAAATATACCAAAGAGTGAAATGCTGAAAATGGCAGAAAATATGAAAAAAAATAATTAAATTTAAAATAAGTGTCACAAATCACCTCCTTGAATTGTTATATATAATGAAGGGAGGTGACTTTATGTGGAGAGCAAACAAAACACTTGTGGTAGTTTTACTATTACTACTATTGTTAGCGAATCCTATATATACAAAAGCAGCCGTAAATACAGTAGGAACAGGAAGCGTTGAACAAATACAATTAAATTTTGCCTATATCAATGGATTCCAAAACGCATTTTCGATTTCGGATACAGGGAAAGCCAGTATGAGAACGATTGTAACAGCTTATGATGTAGATGCAATATATTTGTATACGTATCTTCAACAATACAAAGATGGAAGTTGGAAGACAATAGGTTCTTGGAATAAAAATACAGAAAGTTCTTATTGTATTTGGGAAAAGAATTATTATGTGTCGCAGGGTTATAACTATCGATTTAAGTCAAATGTGTTTCTGTATCATGAAGGAGAATTTGTTGAGAGTACAAGTTATATAAGTGGATTGAAGTGGTATTAATTTACTTGGAAAACATAAGTTAATTTAAATTTAGAGAATAGAAGGAGAGAAAATGAAAAAATTAATAGTTTTACTTTTGGTCATTGTAATGCTATTATCGAATTATAGTAGTGTACAAGCAGCAAGTAGAGTTGAAAATATAGAAGAAAAAGATGAGATAATATTAACTATTAAAGTTGGAGATAATGAAGGTGAAGTGGGTTATTCAGATTCTTTTATGGGCGGTGGAGATGGACCAGAAGCATATGCAATCATAGAACAAAAAATATATATTGTTGACAATGTAAATAAAAGAATGAATGTATATAGTGAAGGGGACTTTGAATATTCATTTGAAATCCCATACATAGTGTATATTAGAAGTGTAGTGATTTCGGAAGATATTATTTATTTTATGGATTTTGATGCAGGGAAAATATACAAAACAAGTTTGAAGGGTGATCTTATTGAAGAAATAATACTTCCTGATGATATGGAATATTATTATATGCAAAGACTATATGTTAGAGAAGATGGTAAAGTATATTTACAATATGAAACCGAGATGAATGAAAAAAATGAAGAGTATAACATATACGCTTATTCTTTAGAGGATTTGAAAAACAACAATAAGCGTTCGGTTAAAGGGATTACAATAAAAAAAGATGAGATTTATAATATTTCTAAAACTGAAGATGGTACGATTTCTGTGATAGGAGATGATAAGTCAAAAATTTCAGTGGGAAATTTAATCAAGAGTATCTCTCTCGAATCAATAGATGATAAAAACAATATGTATTTTGCGTTGTACAAACAATTGGGAACGACTAAAAATGACGGTGAATATACGGTTCAAAAGTATTCTGAAGGTGAATGTAAAGAAGTAGTTAAAATTAATTTGGATGAGTATTATTATATGCCGGATAAAGTGATTTTCGTTTCAGATGAAGGTGAAGTTTTTCAAATGAAGTGTTTTAAAGATAGAGTTGATATTATTAAAAAAACATTTATTCCGATAAGTAAATTTACTTCTTCAATCTATGATGAAAAAGATGTGGAAGAAATTGAAACAAAAGCCATTGTTTATGCACCAAATACAAAAAGTACTACAATGAATAATGCAATAAGCTGTTGTACGTTTTCATGGACATATGGTACAAATAATGATAACAACCCAGATTCTACAAGTGTAACTACGCCTGATTATTTACGAAATGTTTCTACTCCATCATCTCAAACAGGTATTCCTTATTGCTGGGGAGGGTTTGATGGATTAGTTACAAGTTCAAGCTCAGGATGGAGTAGTTTTAGTAATGCAATGAGTAATGGTGTTTTCGCAGGGAATGTAAATTGTACGGGAGGATGGAAATCGAGCACAGCAGGTTTGGATTGTTCAGGGTTTGTTTCATCTGTTGCAGGTTTTTCGTCTAAATTAAGCACTGTAAATTTGGCTCAAAGTACTTAGTCGATGGAAATTACATCAGGACGAAATTTATATGATATTTATGTGAAGAGTGGAGTACATGTTTTCTTTTATGTTGGAGAATATAGTGGGGGAGTGTATACCCAAGAAGCAACAACAACGGGGGATGATAAAACAAAACTAACTTCTCGGTCAGAGACATATATATCATCATATACGTACCGACGTTTTTATGGATGGTAAAGAAAGGAGACGTATGAAAAAATTATATGTTATTGGAACAGCGATATTTTTTGTATTATTTTTAAACGGATGTACTAATTATCAAAATGATACATTAGAGATGAATACAATGTTAAATGAGGAAAAAAGTGTTGTAGTCCTAAACGAAGAGAATTTAAATAAAGAAAATCTGGATGAAGATGAACAGGTTCAAATTTCTGAAGAGACTGTTAATAGCTCTAGTGAGTATGATTTTATACTTTCAAAAATGGAGTATTTTACAAATTATTATTTTCGATTTACGAGAGAAATTGAATTAGTAAATGTGGAAGGTGAATATGAATTATCAGTAAAGTATACTCCTGAAGTAGGGTCGGTTATCTATAAAGATGAAGTTATAGAGCGTGTTGCATATCATGCATTTAATATTAATAAGTTCTTCCCTGAGATAACAAGTTACTATTACGTTGTAATATGGCCAGAGAATTCGGATGAGGTAGCACTTCGCTTAGAAATAAACAAAGAAAATGTAGAGCAATTATCGAAATTGTATTCTGCTGAATACGGATCGTGGGAACCTGATTATACAAGTGTTTTTTCTCTTATTGAAGAGACAGAGGAATCTATGTCTTGGCGTAATTTGAGTGATGACCTCTTTTATTAAATATTGGATTGTCAACGTTTATTTAAACAGATTTTTTAAGGGTATTTATTCGATACCTCACCGGTGTTAAATATTCTAGTGAGGAATGAATTCTGTGATTATTAAACCAGTTCACATAATCAGCTAATTCTAGTTGTAAATGATATAAGCTTGAAAAT
>JBFHIZ010000067.1:0-3806 GCA_041596215.1 Lachnospiraceae bacterium | reverse complement strand
ATAGAAGAATATATAGAATACTATAATACCGAAAGAATCCAAGCAAAAACAAAATGGATGCCTCCTGTAAAATACAGAGAAGCATCCATGTGTTGCGCCTAAGTTAGAAATCAATGTGTCCAGGATTCTGGGTACATATCAAACTCTAACGAATTGCGGTCATTTATTTTTTAATTAATCCACTATCACAGACCAACCTTTTGGTCCTTCTATACGTCCTAATTGAATTCCAGTAATGGTATCATATAGTTTTTGACTTACTTCTCCTATTTTCCCTTCATGGATTTCTACAACTTCATCACCTTTCCGTAAATGACCAACTGGTGAAATAACTGCAGCCGTACCAGAACCCCAAATTTCTTCAAGTTTCCCATTTTTTGCATTTTCAAACAATTCTTCTGCAGAAATTTTTCTTTCTTCCACATCGTATCCCCATTGCTTGCATAACTCAATGCAACTATCTCTTGTTACCCCTGGGAGAATGCTTCCATTTAATTGTGGCGTTACTATTTTCCCATCAATTTTAAAGAAGATATTCATTGCCCCTACTTCTTCTATGTATTTTTTTTCTACACCATCTAACCACAATACTTGCGAATACCCTGCATCATGTGCTTTTACCTGTGCTTTGAGACTTGCCACATAATTTGCACCTGCTTTTGCTTCTCCGAGTCCTCCACGAACTGCACGAATATAGTCTTCTTCAATCCAAATTTTAACTGGATTTAATCCTTCCGGATAGTAAGCTCCAACAGGAGAAAGAATGACAATAAATTTATAGGTATACGATGGTCGAACTCCTAAAAATGGATCCGTTGCTATTACAAATGGTCGAATATATAAAGAAGTCCCAGGTGCTTTTGGAATCCACTCTCGATCAATTTTAACCAGTTCTTTTATCGCCTGCAAATAATCTTCAGTTGGAATCGTTGGAATACAAATTCGTTCATTGGTATGATTTGCTCTTTCCGCGTTTTTATCTGGACGAAACATGAGGATTTTTCCTTCATCTGATTTGTACGCTTTCATTCCTTCAAACATCTCTTGTCCATAATGAAATACCATTGCAGAAGGTTCTAGTAAAATCGGTTGATATGGTATAATCGACGGATTTATCCATCCCTTTCCCTCTACATAATCCATAACAAACATATGATCTGTAAATATTGTTCCAAATGATAGTGGATCATTTTCTTTTGGAATTTTTTTTGGGTTCTTCGTTTTTTCATATTTAATATTTAACATTACCCTGCTCCTTAATTCGTGTTTTTTTCATTATTATCCTTTCAAAGTTAAATGTCAAGGAATTGCCTTATATTCCAGCAAATGATATAATTACTTTAATTTGGAGGAATACCTATGCGAAAACTAATTGACATTACAAAAGAATTATTCAGTCATGGAATATCAGATAAAATATCGGAAAAAGAATTCTATATTCTTCTTCGTGTGCAATCTCTTCTATTCCTTTTATACTTTTTTATTCTCTCTATTCTACTTGCCGCAAATCAGCAATATATACTTACTTTTTTTTCACTTGCATCTTGTGGAATTATGTGTATTTCCTATGTCTTCACTATGATAGAACGCTTACACTTATCCCTATCCCTTTTAACGACTACTTTTTTTCTTGCATCCTGTTTGTTTTCTATTTTTTCAGGGTTTAATTTTAATTACTATTGGATTATCATTCTTCTTATTCCCATCCTATATTTCAATACAGAATCCACTATAAATGAACATATTCCCTATGCAACTATAATTATATTAAGTATTTTAATTTTATTTCTTTTTGATTTATTTACAAATAGCTTAGCTCCCATTTCTAACCAAAAAATTCAAATTCTAAATATGTTCCTCTTATTATTATCCTTAACTACTTCTTCTTTCTTAGGAAAAGAACAATTTCTAAATTCTGAAAATCAAATTCTTCAGGCAAATGAACAATTACGAAATATGGCGAATCGAGATGCCTTGACACAATTATACAACCGAAGAGCAATGCAAAAACGTCTTCGAGAATCTGCTCTTTCCTATACAAAAAATCCTAACCCTTTTTGTATTGCAATTGGTGACATTGATTTCTTCAAAAAAATTAACGATGAATATGGACATGATGCTGGCGATGCTATTTTAATCGCTTTTGGTTCCCTCCTTTCTTCTTTTATGGAAAAAAGAGGATATGTTGCGAGATGGGGTGGTGAAGAATTTCTATTTTGCTTTACCAACGTAGAACTTGAAGATGCAAAAAAACAATTAGAACTTCTTTTAGATGTCATTAATCAACATGAATTTCATTTTCAAGATAAAACAATTCTTGTTCATATGACTGTTGGTATTGAAGTTTACCAAGAACATCTAGGAATTGAAAACACCATTTCTAGAGCGGATAACAAACTTTACCTTGGGAAATCATCCGGCAGAAATAAAGTGGTCTCATAATTTTTTTTCATATTTTAAAAAAGTATATTCCAAATCAAAATAAGTTTGCTCATCACTTTCTGCAGTGATATTCCACTCTGGCATAGTATCCAAATTGGGAAAGTATGAATCCGCTTCAAATGCAAAATCAATCTTTGTGATATCTACCGTATCACAATATGGCAACATCATTTCATAAATACTTGTTCCCCCAATAATAAATACATCCTCCGAAGAATATTCTTTTAATTTATCCAAGAGTTCCTCTTTTGAATGAACAACAACAGCATCTTTCACTTGATAATTCCTGTCTCTAGATAAAATGATATTGGTTCTTCCTGGCAATGCTCTCCCACCCGGAAAAGTCTCTAACGTTTTTCTTCCTAATACAATAACCTTCCCCATAGTTTCTTCTCGAAAATGTCTCTGGTCATTTGGAATACTAACTAATAATTTATTATTTTTTCCGATTGCCCAATTCTTATCTACTGCAACAATTACATTCATTTCATAATCTCCTCTGTTTTTATCATATTGCGATCGGTATATTTTTAATCTGTGTTCCAAACTCGTAATTTTCTATCCATACATCGTCTCTTGTAAACTCATAAAAATCTTTTTTTTCAGGGTTTAATGTGAATTGAGGTGCGGAAAACTGTTCCCTTTGAATTAAATCCTCGATAATAGGGATATGTCTATCATAAATATGCGCATCAGCTATTACATGCACCAATTCACCAACCTGCATATCACATGTTCTTGCCATCATATGCATTAAAACTGCATATTGAACTACATTCCAATTATTTGCTGCCAAAACATCCTGCGATCTTTGATTCAAAATTCCATTTAATGTCATTTTAGTTTCGCCAGGTTTTTGAGACACATTAAATGTCATGCTATATGCACAAGGATATAATTTCATCTCTGACAAATCCTGATGCACATAAATATTAGTCATAATTCTTCGGCTAAATGGATTATGTTTCAAATCATAAATCACACGGTCTACTTGATCCATTTTCCCCTCACGGTATTCATGTTTGATTCCCAATTGATATCCATAAGCTTTTCCTATTGAGCCATTTGGATCTGCCCAACTATCCCATATATGACTATGTAAATCATTTATATTATTTGACTTTAACTGCCAAATCCACAATAATTCATCCGTTGCACTCTTTACTGCTGTTTTACGCAAAGTAAGCAATGGGAATTCTTTTGCTAAATCATATCGATTTACAACTCCAAATTTTTTAATTGTATACGCTGGAGACCCGTCTTCCCAATGAGGCCTAACTTTTTCTCCTTCTGTACTTGTCCCATTTTCCAAAATATCTTTGCACATAGAAACAAAAACCTGATCTGCATAACTCATGACATTT
>JBFHIZ010000066.1:0-5543 GCA_041596215.1 Lachnospiraceae bacterium | reverse complement strand
GCAACAATTATCCTGGATATTAGATGGTTTATCGTTACAAGAAACAAAGGCGCACAAAGAAGTTTTGAAAAGAAAAATAATATAAAAGTCAAGTAAAACACGTCTGAAAAGTGCTGAATTTTCGGACGTGTTTCTGCATGTGTTTTTTGCAATAGAAAAATATATCAAAGGGGGTGCGGACGTTTTCTTGGATCTTAAACGGCCAACCCTAGACTTATTCTGTACTCTAACGGACTCATTCCTCCAAGTGATAGCTTAATCCGTTTTTCAGCATACCACCTGATATATTCATCTAGCTGTTTTATAAATTGATCGATTGAAACATCAGTCCACGAATAGCCATAAAACATTTCATTCTTTAATCTGCCAAAGAATCCTTCACAAGCAGAATTATCTGGTGAACATCCCTTCTTAGAAATGGAATGCTTAAGTCCTACTTTGTCCATTCGTTCAATCTAACCCGGCCAGCGGTAATGACATCCGCGATCAGAATGAATAAGTGGTTTTTCATCTTTTTTAAGTATAGAAATAGCACAATCTAACATGGTATTTACTAATTCCGCATTAGGTGATGTTCCGATTGTCCAGCTAACTGGTAAACCATCAAAACAATCGATGATAGGGGATAAGTATACCTTCCCAGAGGGAATATGAAATTCAGTTATATCAGTTAGCCACTTGCTATTTGGAACTTCTGCATGGAAGTCTCGTTTGATAATATTATCTACGGCAGCGCTAATTTCACCTTTGTAAGAATTGTATTTTTTTCTTTTGATATAAGGGACAATAAGTTTTTCTTCTTTCATTATACGTCGTATTACTTTTTCGGAAACTGGTTTTTCATTGTTTTTAATAACAGAATGAATTCTTCGATAACCATATCGTTTTGATGATTCAGTGAATACATCTTTTACCATAACACGAAGCTATGCATATTTATTTTTAGCTAATGCAGTTGCTTGATAACAATAGCTACTTTTGGCCATAGTTATGATTTTTAGAAGTTCCTTCAATTGATAAGTATCTCTAATGGCATTAATAATTAGGGTTTTCTCACGATTCGTAAGGTTCTGTATATTAAGGCCCTGTTCTTTTTGTTCACGTGTATATTTTATAATAGTTCCGCCGGAATGATAATAAATCTTTTGATCTGGAGCAAGTTCCAAAATCCATAGATCAAGTTTCGGACGACTTGAGAAACCAAGTATTCTGCATGTACGAGATACAGATTTACCATGTTCAAGATAATAAGTCACTGCTGTTTGTTTTTGCTCATAATTATATTTATATCTCTTATCATACTCAAAATGAAGAGAATTATTAGTTTTATATTCTGTATACCAATTTCGCAAAGTCTGTTTTGATGGATATTCAAGTTCTCGTATTGTATCTGCATAGCTCATATTGTATTAATAATTTAACTGCTTTTAATCGTTCTTCATAAGAGAACATACAGCACCTCATTGTTTTAAATCAAGTCCAGGTTTTTGTCCGCACCCTCTTTGATACATTTTCCTATTGCAAAAAACAGGCGAGTAAAGTGGGAAAGAAATATAAACAAAAAAGTCTTACATATTGTGACAGGAATGATATTAAGGCAAGGAAGATCAAAGGCAGGGAAAAGTATTTTATTAATAGTATTGTAAGCAGCTGATATTCCTACATAAATTGTAATGAATATTCAGCACTCATAGATCAGCAAGCTGTCAGGGCATAATGCTAAACGGAAAACTGAGCTGGTATAATAAAGTTGTAACCCCTAACACTGAATAAAATGATATAATACAAAAAAGAAAGTGAAGGTGTCACACATGGCAAAACCAAGTAGGAATTATGAGCCTGAATTTAGGCAAAAAATTGTGCGAGTTGTATTAGAAGAAGAATGCACCCTTAAAAGTGTAAATGAAGAGTAAAATCTAGGGGAAGGAACTGGTCGTGGCTGGATACAAAAGCTCGAGGAAGAAAGAGAAACAAATTCAGATACAAAAAATTATATGAAGACAATTTAAAACTACGGAAACAACTAGCAGAAGCTAAAAAGTAAAATGATTTTTTAAAATAAAGCCATAGCCACCGTAGGTGGCATTGCATTCATTCGCAAAGGAACTAGATTAGAGAAATATTACTATATTGGCCAGTACCAGACACATTTTGGATTGCGTTGGTTATTAAGACGCTTAAACATATGTCCAAATGCATATGTGAGACGCTTACGAATAATGGAAAACATGAAGAGGTTTATTTATGTGAAGATAACCACCCGGCAATTATTTCTAAGGAAACATTTAGAGCGATGTAGATAGAAAAAAGTAAAAGAAGCAATGTGATTAATGGCGTGAATGGAGTACAAAGGAAAAGTAAAAATTATAGTTCTAAGAAAGGATAAAAACTATGAATATTATCAACATAAAAACATGGAACGTCAATTGGTTCAGAGGAATTAAATCAAGTTCAAAATATAATAAGAACGATCAAAGTGAAGATAGCTATAACGATATTACAATTAATATAAAAACTTTTTTAAATAAAGAAAATTCAGCAGTTTTTCTTCAAGAGGTTCCATATAAGATGAAAAGTAGCAATGGTTGGGAGGTTAATGAATTTTACACGAAGTTATGTAAAGATTTTCCTCAAACAGAATATACGATTGTAACTAACGTAAAAGAAAATGATTTTGTTGTAAGAACTACAGTTGCAATTTTCAAAAAAGGATTATTTAAAAAAATTACAGATTATAATCCATGTAATAATAGAACAATTGGTTTGATGTTTGGAAGTATAAGCATATTAGGGATACATATGCCAACCGAGTTTGAGGAAAAAAATGATGATATGAACAATAATATGTGGAATGAGTTGATTAACTATACAGCCAAATGTAAAAAAGAAAACAGAAAACTTATAATTGCTGGTGATTTTAATGCTTTTATTGGTTGCAAGGATACGTTGACAGAGAGTAAATATATACAATTATGCAGAAGTGCAAAAGATTTAGTGTCAGACGATATGCCTACTTTTATTGGAGAGACTGCAATCGACCATATCTTGATTAATTTTAATTCAAATCAGAATTTTAATGTGAAGATTCAAGATGAATGCAAATGGAGTGATCATAAATACATTGAAGTTGAATTGAGATATTAATAAGTGGAAAATAGCCTAAAAATCACATGTGCAGACGGTGGCTCTGTTGTCACAACAAAAACCGAATGATCAAACAGTAGTAGACTTGGATGAGTTGGATGCATAAGTGCGGAGGTGAAAGCAACATATGCTGAGATTAAGGATTATGAATTGAAGGAACATGGACTTAAGGCTTCAAGTTTGTATATTTCTCAGGAAAAAAAGAAATGTGGAATGGATGAAACATATGAAATTTTATGTATAATTAAAGAATTATTCCTAGTTTTTTTAAGGATAAGTGATTGAAATTGCCTGAAATGTTAGAACATATTATTTCGGATGAAAGGATAGCCAATGAAGAAATTAACTATAGATTTGCATGATTATAATGAGGGTGGTAGTGTATATAAGAGAACGGCAGTTAGAGGAATTATTCAAAAGGATAAAAAATATCTTCTAATATACAGTAAATATGGAGATTACAAATTTCCGGGTGGCGGAATAAAACAGGGTGAATCTTTAGTAGAAACTCTTTTGCGTGAAGTGCAAGAGGAAACAGGTTATATTGTGAAAAAAGAATCTGTTTCAGAAGGAATCTTTGTTAAAGAAAAGCGAAGAGGTGATCCAGATGATTTACTTGAAATGGATTCATATTATTTTTTCTGTGATGTATTTGAAACTATGGGAGATAGAAACTTAGATGACTATGAAGCGGAATATGATTACAAAGTAAGTTGGATGACACTTGAAGAAGCAATTAAAAATAATGAGTCTGTGAAAGATTGTGAAAATGTCCCGTGGATTAAACGAGAAACAATGGTAATGAAAAACATTCTGGAATATGAGGAGCTTTTATGACAAGAATATATTTTGTACGCCATGCCGAGCCGGAGCATTCATGGGAAGATGATAGAACAAGACCATTAACTGAGGAAGGAAAGAAAGATTCTAAAATTGTGTTGGATTTTCTAAAAGATAAGAGAATAGATAGGTTTTATTGTAGCCCATATAAGAGAAGTGTAGATACTATCTTAGAGTCAGCAAGTTATTTTGAAAAAGAGATCATGACGGACGAACGCCTTAGGGAGAGAGAAAAGGGACCCAATGGAAATAATCACGGCATGTTTAAAAAACGTTGGTTAGATCATGATTTTCATGAAAAGGGTGGAGAATCAATTTCGATGGTACAGAAACGTAATATTGAAGTATTAAATATAATATTAGAAAATAACAAGGATACAAGCATTGTTATAGGTACACATGGAACTGCTCTTAGTACCATATTAAATTATTATGATTCTGAATTTAGATGCAAAGAATTTTTGCGTATTATTGATTGGATGCCATACATAATAGAACTGGATTTTGAAGAGAAAGAATTGGTTGCAAAAAAAGAACACGGTTATATTGAGAAGAAATTTAAAGGTAAAGCTAGAGCAGATAAAAATAAAGAGATTTTTGAACTTATACAATTTATTTTACACTCTCTACATTTTTCGTTCTTTTTTCATGTTTGTGATAAAATATAAGTATATAATGGATGAATAATAGTAAAGGATATTGAAGTTGAGCAATTATGGCTTGCGAAAACAGCCAGAATAATAGAACTGGTCATTTTGTTGATGTCAACAAAACGATAGCTATGCCTAAAGGTGCAAGTAAAAAAGTCGAAATCTTTATGTTATCTAGATATATCTGCTATCTTATTGTATAAAATGGTGATTCCACTCCTGTACAGAGCGGATTAGATGTCAGAGCCTGACGAGTGGCCAAGATGGATATCAGAGGTTCAAGCTTCTAGAAGAGGATGGGTAAGTAATGGACATTACATATAATAAACATTATAGACAAGAATCATATTTTGGAAAACCATACCCAGGTTTGGTTGAATTTTTTGAAAATTACTCTGACAGAAATGTTGTTCTTGATCTTGGATGTGGGCAAGGTAGAGATGCATTGTTTTTAGGTAGAATAGGTTATCGAGTAGTAGGAATAGATATTTCTGATGTTGGCATTCAACAATTGAATAAAGCGGCACAACAAGAAAATATTAAGGTTGAAGGATTTGTTGCGGACATTTTTTCATTTGGAATTACGAATGAATATGACATTGTTTTATTGGATTCAATGTTTCATTTCTATAAGAATGATGTTGAGAAAGAAACAAGGCTGCTCCGCAGAATAATGGAAGAAACAAAGTCTGGTGGCCTAATATGTAATTTCATGCAAAAAGGTAACAAAAGAGAAAAAGAATTGAAAAGAATCATAAAAGAGAGTGGAGTGTCTTTTGAGGTTTTACGAGACGGGTATACAGACTATCCAGAATATGATGCGAAATTTCATATGTTCGTAATTAAGAAAATTTAAAACTATGAGATTTACATATGTTAGTTATAAGATTATTGGTGAGCTGAGATATG
>JBFHIZ010000065.1:0-5623 GCA_041596215.1 Lachnospiraceae bacterium | reverse complement strand
CAGTAGTAATGTTCTTTCACCATCCAGTATTCGAACCAGAGTAACATTTGAAAAAGGAATTTACCTATTGGGTGGACAGTCTATACTTTTCACACCGGAAACTTTAGATAAAAAAGAAGAGATTAGAGATGTAATTGGATACCTTAATAATTGGGTGGATGCAGTAATTGTACGACATAAAGATGTTGGTATTATGGAGCAAATGACGGTCAATGCTAAAATGCCAATTATTAATGCAATGACAGATAGGAATCATCCATGTGAAATGATGGCGGATCTGTATGCGTTATCAAAGATACGTGATAATTTTGTAAATGATAAATATTTATTTGTGGGAGCGGCAGGAAACATCGGGTATGCATGGAAGGAAGCTGCTGAATTGATGGGATTTTCCTTGGAGCAATGTTGTCCGCTTGGATATGAAATAGAAGGACTTGTAACACATAGAAATCTTGATGATGCAGTAGCAGATAAGGATATTGTTTGTTCGGATTCGTTAAGCAGTGATAAGCTTGTAGATTTTAAAGATTGCCAGGTAACAAGAAGTCATATGAATCATGCGAATAAAAATGCGCTCTTAAACCCATGTCCGCCATTTTATATAGAGATTAGAAGTGTATGACTTATGAGACGCTTACCATATCTTGTTTTTCTCTTTTGTATGAAACGCTTGAATTATTAGATTAGGAGCTTTGTACATATGATCTATTGGGAAAAACTCCAGTTGCATTGACACAATTTTTTCAAGCACATAATCGAACGGATTGGGGATTTGTTTTAGCAATGACATGTCTTTCTATGATACCAGTAATTATTATATATTTATTATTGCAAAAGTATTTTATAGAAAGATTATCTGCGGGATCAATAAAGGGGTAAAGTAAAGGCAACATGTATTGATAAATGGAATGCTTTTATAAAAAATAAAGTGAAAATGAAAAATATAATGTAGTAAAATAGACAGGAATTAATTTCTTTATCATTAAAAAAAAAAGAAGCGCATCATAGTAAGTATTATGATATAAAAGAAACTATTTGCATTTCACCTTTTGGGTGAAACGCAAGTGATTTTTTTTGTGATTTTTGAAAAGTTGCGATAGGAGGGAAAAAGCAAATATGAAGCAATAAAAAAACGAGAAATTTGCATTGACAAGAAAATTGAAGAATGATATCATAGTATTCGCTCCAAATCACAAGTAATTTATTGCGATTTGGAGTGAATCGCAATAAATTAACAAAAATAAGTTGAAAAAGTAAAGGAGTTAATTTTATGCATAATTTTATGGGTATTGATATGGGGACGTCTAGTGTAAAAACAATAGTCGTAGATGAAAAAGGAAAAAAAGTTGCGGAGGCACAACGAGAATATGAAATAACTAGTTTACGTCCAGGATTTGCAGAACAGAATGTGGAGATGCTTTGGGAAGCAACACGGCAAACAATATTAGAAATATCACAAACCAAACCAAACATAAGTAAAGAAATCAAGGGAGTTGGATTTTCCGGTCAGATGCATGGTCTTGTTGCTTTAGACAAAAATGGAAAGCCTCTTCGAGATGCAATTTTATGGTGTGATCAACGTGCAAAAAAACAAGTGGATGAAGTGTATCAAACGGTGGGGAAAGAAATATATCACCAAACGACTTTAAATGATCTTTCCGCAGGCTTTTTGCTTTCCTCTTTACTTTGGGTAAAAGAGAATGAGCCAGAAGTTTATTGTAAAATTGAGAATGTAATGTTACCAAAGGATTATATTCGATATCGTATGTGTGGAGAGATGGGAACTGATTTATCAGATGCATCGGCTACATTGGCTTATGATACAAGACATAATATATGGGCAAAAGATATACTAAAAAAGCTAGAAATTTCGGTTGACTGGTTTCCAAAATGCAAAGAAGCAGCAGAGTTTGCAGGGAAAGTGACAAACGAATGTGCAAAAGTAACAGGGTTATTGGTAGGAACGCCATTAGTATTTGGTGGAGGAGATTCTATTATTCAGCAAGTGGGAAATGGTGTCATTAATGAAAATAGTCCATGGATTGCCAATATAGGGACCTCCTGTTCTGTAAATTGTGTGGCAAATACCGCAAAACATGATTCTTTGTTTCGTGTTACCACATTTAGTCATACAACAAAAGAATTGTGGATGCTGATGGGTGCAAATCTTAGTGGAGGAGTGGCACTGAAGTGGTTGAAAAATAATATGTTATCGATGCAATCCTATGATGAAATGACAGCAGAGGCAGGAAAAATCACACATGGAAGCGAAGGATTACTTTTTTTGCCATATCTTAGTGGTGCGCGTACCCCAGTCAATGATACGAAGGCACGCGGAATGTATATTGGGTTGACACTAAATCATACACGTGCACATTTGATACGAAGTGCAATGGAAGGCTTGGTATATACCATGAAAACAACGACGGAAATATTTGAAGAAATAGGACTAACAACAGATAGTGTGATTGCTTCAGGGGGTGGAGCTAGGGGTTCCCTTTTTTTACAAATGGAGGCAGATATACTAGGACATCCGGTAAAGGTAGCGGTAAATAATGAACAATCTTGTCTTGGAGCAGCCATTGTAGCAGCTGTGGGAACGGGATTTTACCAAAATTATCAAGAAGCTTGTCAGAATATGGTTCATTATGAAAGAAAAATATATGAGCCGAATATACAAGTGAAAAGTTTGTATGAAGAGAACTATGGAATATATAAGGATATTTATACAGCAAATAGCGATTTGTTTCATCGATTATCTGAAACATCGCACAAAAAATAAAATGTAGGAGAAAAAAGAATATGAAAAAAATAAAGATAGCACTTGGTTGCGATGATGTGGGGTTCGCTTTAAAAGAAGAATTGAAAGAATATTTAATGAATGAAAAAAACGCAGAAATTGTATTGGATCCAATTCATACGGCAGTAGAGGGCGCTGGTTCACAAATGGAAACTACAAGGATGATTTGTGAGGCAATTCAAAAAGATGAGTGTCGTTTGGCACTGTTTATATGTGGTACTGGAATAGGATTTTGTCATATGGCAAATCGATTTTGGGGGATTCGTGCGGCAAATGTAAGCGATTGCTATTCAGCAGAGCGCGCACGAAAAAGTGCAGATGCACAAGTTTTGTGTCTTGGTGCACGCGTAGTAACTGTGGAAGTAGCGAAAAAAGTGTTGGATGCATGGTATGATGAACCATTTGATTGGAATAGAACATCATCGGTGAAAAATAAAGAGTTATTTGTTAATCTTGAAAAACAACAACTAAAAAAACCAGATTTTATTGCCTGGGGAATGGGATATACGCAAGAAAAGGAATAGAAGTATGAAATACATAAAATGAAAGGAAAATATGATTTGATTATTGGAAAATAAATAATTAGATGATACGAAAAAAATGAAGATAAAACTACAAATTGCAATGGATATTTTGTCTCGACAGGAACTAGTCTTGCTTCTTAAAAAAATAAATTCCTATGTTGATATCGTAGAGCTTGGAACACCGTATCTTTTAACATATGGTACGGATGTTATTCGTGATATCAAAAACATAGCTCCCAAGGTAGAAATTTTATGTGATTCGAAAATCATGGATGCTGGATACTACGAAGCAGATGAATTATTTAAAAAGGGAGCAGATTATGTAACAGTACTTGCAGTGACGGATGATGCTACCATTATTGATAGCATAAAAGCAGCTCGGAAAGCTGGAGGGAAAGTTATGGTAGATATGATATGCATTGAAAATATTCCTAAACGTGTAAAAGAATTAGATGAAATGGGAGTAGATATTATAGCAGTGCATACAGGAGTCGATCAACAAGCACTTGGAAGAACACCATTAGATGATTTAGAGGAAATACGTGCATGTAATCCAAAAGCGGCGATTGCAGTAGCAGGTGGAATCAATAGGGAAACGATAAATAAATATAAAGAATACAATCCAAATATTATCATTGTGGGTGGTGGAATTATTTCAGCAAAAGATCCAGTGTTAGAAGCAGAAAAACTTTACCATGCGATTTCGCTTTAAAGGAAAATTAGAAGTAAACAAGAATGCTTGACCAAAAGATATGAATATGTAACTATTAAGTTATTAGATTAGAAAGGAATAGTTACCAAAATATAAGCAGGGGGGGATATGTATTGAAAAAAGTATCTAGTAAAGTTCGCAGAGATAAAATTGCGGAGTTATTAGTTGAAAATGGAAGTATTAAAGTTGGCGAAATGGCATCCATGTTTGATGTAACGACAGAAACAATTCGTAAGGATATTATATATTTGAATAGTATAGGGGTAGCAAAAAAAAAGCATGGCGGTGCATTTTCATCCTTTGAATTTTCCGTGCAGCCTATGCAAAACAGAGAAAATGTAAATAGTCATATCAAATCACAAATTGCAAAGGCAACGATTACTTATTTGCCAGAAGGAAGTATTTTATATCTTGACTCGGGAAGTACAGTGCTTAGTATTGCAAAAGCACTTACCTTAAAGGGAGGATATACTGTCATTACAAGTTCAATCAGTGCAGCGAATGTATTGTGTAATACAAACAATACGGTTCATATTACGGGTGGACAGTTGAATAGCGATACGATGTCTTTAATGGGGTATGGTGCTACTAATTTTTTAGCACATGTTAAGTTTGATTTTGCAATTTTAGGAACGAGTGGATTTCAACAGCATAATGGCCCTTCTTCGAATAGCTTTAGTGATGCAGAAATAAAAAGAATTGCGGTTTCTAATTCCCGAAAAACAATAGTAGTCGCTGAAAGTGAAAAAGCAAAATCTAGTGCTATGGTCGAATACGCAAGTTGGAAAAATATCGATTATTTTGTGACGGACCATGGATTATCAACAGAAGATCTGACAATTTTACAGCAAGATACGAATGTGATTCTTGTAAGTGAAATGGAGGAAGAAATCGATGCAAAATTATCCTGAACTTATATTAAAAGAATTGAATGAAAGTATAGCACAGGTTTCGCTTACTCAATGTCGACAGATTGTTGAACATCTTACATTTGATAGGAAACAAATAATATCGGGAGTGGGACGTTCTGGATACGTTGCTAGGGGATTTGCTATGCGACTTATGCAGATGGGTTTTTCCTCATATATGTTAGGAGACTGTAACACACCTGGAATTCAAAAAAATGATAATTTGATTATAATATCGGCATCTGGAAGAACATCTTCTTTGCTTATACATGCAAAAAAAGCAAAAGAAATGGGGGCAAAGATTCTTTTGTTGACAACCTCTCCAAATTCACCAATAGGAGAACTTGCCGATGCCATAATTCGAATTTCTGCGCCAAGTCCGAAAGTGATGGGTGTGGAAAGGTATCATTCTTTATTACCTATGGGAACGTTGGCAGAACAAACGATGGCAATAGTTCTCGATTCTCTTGTATTATATTTAATGGAAAAATTTGAGATTACATCCGATGAAATGTTTGCAAGACATGCTAATCTTGAATAGCAATTTATATATGCTGTAATTAACAAAGTGAATTATGAAAGAAAAATTAGGATGAATATGCAACAGGAATTAGAAAGTTATTTAAAGGATGGACTTGAAAAAGCTCAAAAGAAATAAACGGTATCAAGCATAAGTCTG
>JBFHIZ010000064.1:0-5890 GCA_041596215.1 Lachnospiraceae bacterium | reverse complement strand
TAATTTCATACCTGTCACTGGTGTAAAATTCTAACAGAATCGTGGCTTTTTCTGCCACTTATGCATTTATTTTATCTCTATTCTCTCTATTTTCACGGAAAAACTGTATCATATATGTATCACATTGGCGATTTACGTGATACAGTAAAACATATCTTGAGGAATCAGCTCATTCCAACATGAATGTTTTTGATATTATGTTCTTCTTTCATTTCGTATCTATATTATACCATTTTTCTAACCAAAAGCCACCTGAAATGCAAACTTATATCTGTATTCCCCAGCTCTAAAGTCGATTAATTTCTTTCTCTAAATCTGATATATTTGTCATCAATTCATCAAATGATGGATACTCTCCAAACATCATTTCGCTCATATTTTCATAATCTTTTCTAAGTGCATCCAATCTGTAATCTGGTGGAACTAGTTTCATTGATTCTGGAACAGCCTTCTCATACAGTGCCCATTTTCTTGGATAAAATTTCATCTTGAACTCAACCACTTTTCTTAACAAATTTATATCTCCAAAGGCTTGTTTCTTATTTTCAGAATAAGCTATGCAATACAAATCATAATAATGTCTAGAATAACGTTCTGGCATCAAAAGATTCTCAGGACGATTTGCTTCATGATGTAATATTGTAACCTTTTCCCAAAATGTTCTTGTTACCGCTGCAGTTAATAAAATGGTTTCTTTCTGTTCAAATGCTTTTGGATAATGTTGTGCTGCATATGGTTCTATAGAAACTTCCTTCGCAGGCGTCCAGGCCGCTAATGCTCCAATTTCCAATCGAATCACTTGTAAGATTGAGTCATTTTGAAATATATGTGGATAACTAAAACAAATCGTTTGTGGATCCACTTCATCAATATAAATCTGTGCTTCTTCTTCCATGATATCTGAAAGATCTTTCTTTAGTATTGGAAGTAATACATCTCGCAGAAAATCCTCTGCTCTACGATTTGCCTCTTTATTAAATGTATCTTGCTTTGTATTGGATCGCTCTTCCCAAGGTTCATTTACCTTGTATCCTAAAGTTCTCCAATCCAGAATAAGATCTATATCTTCTGAAAATCTATGGATTAATCCATAACATTTCGACAAACTTGTTCCACCCTTGAAGATAAACATCTTTCCATATTTACATTTATGGAAAAGATAGTCTAGCATTAGGCATACCCAAAAGTCTTTTTCTATAATTGCTTCATTAATATTCATCTTTTGAGAGGTATTACGAAAAAGAATTCTTCGTTCATCTTCACTATATTTTGCAATATGATACATTCCCTACTCCTCACAAATTTCTTTGATTACATTATAAATCCACATAGTTGTCTGTTTCCCTTCTATCAATAATTTCTTTTTTTCTTCGCTAGAAAGATGCTTTTTCAATATTACCTTTGTTTCTCCTGTAATCTGATCTTTTCCCATTGTCTTAAGTGCCTGAATAACCATAGCTGTTTTATAAGACATTCCGGATATTTCTTTATTATTTCTATGCTTAAATTCTAATTCAAATCCATCAATTTCAAATGTATGGTATGGTCCATCACTTATGTACTTCCACTTTGCGGTTACCTGCGTGGACAATCCTAATTGGTTCAATGCAGTATTGCCGGATGGTGCTATTGTCCAATTGAATTTTCTCGCTATCGCCATAGCAACCTTACTCGGAGATGGAGCCTCATATTCTTGTAGCAATTCACTATACTGTGGACAATAATAAATACCATTCATAATCTTTTGAATTTTACCATATTTACTTAATCGAAGCAGTGCTTGTCGAACCGTATGATAATCTGCAATATCCAAAAAATCGGTAGCAACAAATACATCTTCCTGACTTGAATTATTAATTTTTTCCATGATTTGTTCCGTATAATTTAACTCTGGCAATAATCGCACCCCCTTTAAGCTGTCGCAATTATTATACTGTTTTTGCGACAGTTAATCAAGTTGTTTTTATTATAGCCTTAATAAATTTTTTTATGATATAATTTGACAGTTTAACAGATCAATATAAAAGAACTCTCTATTACTTTGATAAAGAAAACATTTTTTGATCTATACTATAAAAAGAAGTACAGGGAAATATGAACCTTTTGTGAAACCTTCTACAGCATAAATAATTCTTAAGAAAAGAACACCATATAATCGAAAAAATTTTACTAGATGAGATTTTCTATTTTAAGACTAAATTTATAATACTGTGAAAAACTAAATTTTGTAAATTTTAGTTTTCCCCTCAGTTTGTATTAATTGTTACTTTGTCTTTTCTTTTGTTTTTCACACTGATAAATACTGCAATAGCAGTCAAAAAGAATAATCCTAAAATCAAAATAAGGTTAATTTTTATTACAAAGACGGATAAAATGGTATTGCTTACTCCATGTAAAATCATACACCAAAATATGCTACCACCACTATTGATAATAGCCGAAAGCCAATAGGTCAATAAAACTGCCAAAAGCGCAAAAGCTATAAATGATGAACCTTGGTGGGAATTTCCCTCAATAAACCATAACGGTGCATGCCATATCGACCATACACAACCGACTATCAGCGTAGCAAGAGGGTATGGCAGCTTTGTTTGTAAGATAGGCTGCATAACACCGCGCCAACCGAGTTCCTCATTTCCGCCATAAATTATTGCTGCTTCTAAAAAAACAAGCGGGATTGCCACCAATGGTATTGTAGCATTTAATTCCATTGAGGAAAGTCCGAAAATCAAGGTTTCCAACGAAATAAAAATAAGCAAAACAAAAATAGAAGCTTTTTCGTTTTGGAAGATAAACTTTAGTACATTTTTCAAGTTCCGCTTCTGTTCCATACAGCAAATTGCTGCAATTGTCGGTCCAAACCCACCAGCAGTAAACAGAATCATTGGCAAAAAGTCACTCTCTAAAAAAAAAGTGTATTAAACAAGAAATGCTTCTCCAATCCATAATATCCAAGTAATTATAAACGTTATTGTTAAGTATTTTTTCAATCGTTTCATAAAATCAATCCTTCTTCTTAAAATATGAAATCGCCACTCTTCCGTAATCAAATTACATTCTTCAGAATAAGGACTATTTTCTTCATACCCAATTATACAATACAATTCTTAAAATACGTATCTTTTTTCTAAATATTCACCCCAATAACTCAGTGATATTATCTTATCGTAATTCTATAAGCGAAGGAATATCAATACTTTAACCGCTAGATTTTTATAAAGAGATAGTACAAGTCATCAAAAAATGAACAATTTGCAAATTCAGACAGAAAATAAATTAATCAAATACAATGTTCCAATCTATCTTACAAACTCAGTAAACATAAGGCTTTCAACCTATCAGCCACTTAAAATAATACAGTTTTGATACAAGATAACTCCCGAAAACGATGTCAAAAATGTATCACGGAATATATAAAAACCCCGCATTCCCTTGACATTGCTGGGATTGCGGGTTTTGAAATTTATTCTTTTACTATTCAAATTCAATACATATAACCATATACTGTATCTACGTGATTTGAAAATTCGTATATCTTGTATACTATTTCTACTTATTCCATCTTATCCAGTACTTTTAACTCTTTAATATAGACATTTTAGAGACATATTATTTCGAATCCATAAGATAATAATACATCGGTCAACTCTTATCTAACACTAAAATTAAGTATTTCACTGACTTCAATATCATCGTTCATTTTTTCACAAAAAACATTTTGCTCATTTCCCATAATTGAATACAAACAAGCCTTCCTTTTTTCATCTTCAGACAATACCAAATCACTATATTCCTTTCGTTCAACATCATATATTAAGACACCACCTTGTTGATTCACGAAAATATAATCCCGGAGAATTGCATATGAAAAAATACTATTTGTTTTTATAATTTCTAGACTCTCCTCTTTTATATGATAAACATATATTTTTTTATTATTATCAGCATCCATCCATATACAAATATCATCATTACATAACGGGTTTAATATATCACCTCGAGTAGTTAATTCCAAAATATCATTTCCTTTTATATCAGAAACCTTAATTTTTGTTTCATTCGAGTTGTATATATATGAAGAGTATATACCATCTAAAACAACAAATCGTTCATAAGGAGAGTACAGATCTAAATTTTCTTTTAAGACCTTTATTTCTTCCGATTTCAAGTTATAAGAATATAATATAATCGGATGTTCTCTTTCATACAACGCATCATACCAGTAGACATTATCCTCATCAATTTCAATTGAAACATTCCAGTTTTCTCCAAAATCTTCCTGATACGATATGATTTCCACTGGTTCCGATATTTCATCTAATTTAATAGCAAGAATTCGCCACTTTTCATCTTGTAAATTATCTTCCCATATCAAGTACTCTCCATTACAATCCATTTCCCAGAGGGAAACACATCGTTCTTCATCATACTTATATAGTATTTTATCCTCACCCGTTCCTAAATCATAAGAATGAATTTCTGTGTTATGCTCTTTCAAAAATTCCAACTTATTTTCACCTAAAGGGTCATCATAATAAAACGAATAATCTATCGCGTAATATATTTTATTCCCAAAAAACATATATGGATAAATACGCTGGTTCGATTTATTATTAAATGAAAATTGATCTACTACTACCTCTTTTGAAATTCTATCTGTCTCCTGATAATCATATTCCATAATTTGATTCTCATTCGTCAAATCATTCATCTTAAAATTCTCACCACATGATACAAAAAACAATACTGATAAGCAAATTAATAATAAAACGTATTTTTTCATATAATCCTCCCTATAAACTAATAGATTAAATATCGTCCAGACGAAGACGCAATCGAATCATATGCATCGGATAAATCTACATTTGAATGTATTCCATAATACACATTGCTATAATTACAGTCTACTAACCGAACCATATCAGTCGTTCTATTAATATAATCTAAACTAATATAGTGCCCCGATGAATGCCCTCCATAATATGTAATATGTTCAGTTCTAGCATGTAATATAACCGGTCTACATGCCGTGAGTGAATTCGCCACATTATTTTCAAAAGTATTTAGTGACATTGTTGCTCCGGAAGCATAAATATATTTTTGATTATATTTATTATATTTATTCAATGCATTAACCACTTGATATACATATGCAAATTTCTGATTATCTACATTATATTCCGCATCTAATGACGGTATATACTTAAGTTGTAACACCTAGGTATAGTTTGATACAATAAACCTATATCAAAGGAGATCTTACAACATGGCAAACAATCGTTATGAGCCTGAGCTCAGAGAAAAAGTACTTCGCCTCTATCTGGAAGAGGGACGTACTAAAAAAAGCCTTACCGAAGAATATAATCTCGGTCAAGGTACCGTTACATACTGGTTACAGCAACACCGCAAAGAATGCGAAACAAATCCTACACTACAAAATGAAAGTGAACAAATGCGTGAAATCCGCAGGCTTAAAAAGGAATTAGCCGAAAGTAAAAAGGAAAATGATTTTTTAAAAAAGGCGGCAGCATTCTTCGCGAAGGAAATCGATTAGCAAAATACCAGTTTATCCAGAGGTACCATTCTCTATTTGGAACGAGATGGTTATTACGTAAATTTCATATTTATCCAAATGCTTATTACAATTACTTAAAAGATCGTAAACAAGAGTATCGAAACGAAAAAACGAATGTTTTACGTACCATTGTAGAGATCTATCATCAGGAAGATGGTGTTCCTGGTTATCCGATGATGCGTGATTATCTTGAAAACGAAGAAAGCATCAAGTTATCCGAACTTACAGTTCATCATTATATGAAAGAGCTAGGACTTCGCTCTGTTGTACGCAGAAAAAAACCACATTATACAAAGGGTGAACAACATAAAGTGT
>JBFHIZ010000063.1:0-6043 GCA_041596215.1 Lachnospiraceae bacterium | reverse complement strand
TTTAAAACCAAAACTTACGGTTGTAAATATTGATGTGTTTGATATGGGAAGGCAAGCTGGAAAGCAAATTTTAAGAAAAATAAAAAAACCAAATTTATATGTACAATCATATATTACGTTACCTTCGCTTGTTGTTCGGGAATCTTCAGAAAAAAATGAGGAAAGTCAAAAATAAAAATATAATAAGTTTAGTTTGTGTTGGAAAATAGTATTTTTATATTAAGACTCAATTACATCATAAAAATCGCGTAGCAATTTCATGGCTGCGCGATTTTTATGATATTAAGACAATGGATTGCTTTAGAAGAAAAAAATATATGAATTGATTGCAACTATTCAAATATTCTTTATAATAAACAATATAGAGTTATTATAAAACACAAATGCTTATAAAATCTAAATGCGATTAGTTTAATATGGAATAAAAAAACAAGGGAGTCGAAAGAAGATACTATGATTATAAAGGAAATGCGAAAGTACTTAAAGAATTATCAATTTGAAATGGTAGATAAAAAAAATATCGATGAAGTTTTAAAAGTATTTAGAAATTCTCCGTACTTTATTAATTCGACGCAAAATCATGAGACTTCAAGAGAAGAATGTTTGAAAGATATGACAGAAATTCCACCAGAAACAACGATTGAGCAAAAGACATATGTTTTGATATATCAAAATAAGAAAGCAATTGGGATGATAGATTATGTGGAAGAATATCCAAATCAAAAAACAGGATATATTGGCTTATTTATAATAGAAGAAGGATATCACAGAAAAGGAATGGGAAGAGAATTGCTAGAGGGTTTAAAACAAATATCTTTAGAGAAAAATTTTCAATATCTAGAATTGGGTTGTTATGAAGAAAATAAAGTGGGATTAGCTTTTTGGTTGAAAAATAAATTCTATGAAATCAAAAGACAAGAGCGAAGTGTAGACGGAATGAATTTGCAATTATTAACTTTACAACTAAAGTTGTAAAATTTTTTAACCAGATAATTATTATTTCTATTCATAGGAGGATATGCGATGTTACAAACAAGAGGAACACATATTATAGATGCAGCTGGAAAACCAAAGATATTAAAAGGATACAATTTAGGTTCTTGGCAAATGTTGGAAAATTTTATGCTAGGTTATCCAGGAGTAGAACAAGAGCTTCGAAAAAACATGATTGTCTTCGGTGGAAAAGAAAAATATGAGTATTTTTTCGATCAATTAGCAAATGCTTTTATACAAGAAAAAGATATTAAATTTTTAAAAGAATTAGGATGCAATGTGATACGAATTCCTTTTAATTATCGTTTGTTTGAGGAGGATTCCAATCCATATCAATATATGGAAGTGGGATTTAAGCATTTGGATCGCGTCGTGGCATTATGCAAAAAATATAGCATATATGTTATTCTCGATATGCATGCAGTACAAGGCTATCAAAATGCAGATTGGCACTGTGATAATGGAAAAGGGGATATAACGCTCTATCAGAATGAAGAAGCAAAAAACAGATTCTATGCATTATGGGTGTACATAGCATCTCATTATAAAGAAGAAAAAACGATTGCAGCGTATGAATTGATGAATGAACCTGTAGCATATGGAAGAGAAAATATACAACAACTGAATCATATTTATAAAGAATGTACTAAAAAAATAAGAGAAGTAGATAAGAAACATATTATAATGTTAGAAGGTAATTTTTGGGGAAGAAGTTTTGAGGGATTCGAGGCACCATTTGCAGAAAATCTAATATATTCCATTCATTATTACACGGAGGCCGGACTTTTTTTAAGAAGATATCCAACAGAAGAACATGTTGAAAATTATCAACGGAAAGGGTTCCTTGAGTATCTTATGGACGAAAGAGATTCCTTTATAAAAAAATATAAAGTGCCATGTCTCATTGGTGAAGTGGGCTTGCATGAAAGTGACCCTAATTATTCGGAAGATAAAAAAAGAGTATTAAAAGATCAACTTGATATTTTCCATGACAGAAATTATTCCTTTACGATTTGGAGTTATAAGGATATTGGGAATATGGGTTTGGTAAAAATAGAGAAAGATTCGCCATGGATGCAATTTGTTGAAAAGTATATTAAACAAAAAAAGAAATACCATTGTGATTTTGGGCCTTTAGCAGGAGATACATGGGAGTTGGCTGACCGAATAAGATCTTATTATATTGACGATTTTTCATACTGTTTTCAAGAACTTGAGGAGAATATAAATTTGGCAATTTCAAAGGAATTTACAAAAGTGATTGGGATTGCATTTGCGAAGGAGTTAGCAATAAAAACGAAAGAAGAAATAAATACACTAGTTGCTTCCTTTGCATTTGATAATTGCAGTGTAAGAGAGGATTGGAAAAAAATCATTGAAAATGCGTTTAAATAGCACAACTCTTTTCAATATGATATGATTAAAAGATATATAAAACTAGGAGGACATATGAAATTAAAAGAAAATACAAAATATGATTTGATCACCATTTCAAGTATGGGCGTAAGAATTACGCCGATAAATAGCCAACCTGTTCATACAAGCAATCTATTCCAAATGGAAAGCACAAGTGCAGAAACAAATGTTTTGAATATTAGTGCGTCCTTAGGATTACAGACTTTAGTATTAACTAAATTTGTTCAAAACAGTCCGATCGCTAAATTTATTCAAGGGGAATTGCGTAAAAGAAATATAAATTATATGGGAAAAGAAGTTTTACAAGATAGTCCATGGGGAAGTCGACATCAAATGAATATTGCGGACAGTGGTTATGGTGCAAGAGGCCCAAGAGTATATAATGATCGTGCTGGAGAGGTAGGAAGAGCGATTTCTGCAGAAGATTTTGATTTAGAAGAGATATTTGTGAAAGGAGGATGTAAGATATTACATCTTTCAGGACTTGTCGTAGCACTTTCGGAAGATACGACAAAATGTTGTCTAGAGATTGCAAAAAAAGCAAAAGAAAATGGAACAATGATTTCTTTTGATATTAATTATCGAGAGAGTTTTTGGAAAAATAGAGAAGAAGAATTACGAGAAAGTTTTCAAAAAATTGCTAGAATATCGGATATCTTAATTGGAAATGAAGAAGATTTTCAGTTAGGACTAGGTCTTAAAGGACCAAGAGGAGATCAAGATATTTTTAAAAATGAGAGAAGTTTTAAGAAAATGATAATGAATGCAAAAAAGGAATATCCTAAGGTGAAAATTTTTGCAACCACCTTGCGGAAAGTTGTAAATGCGAACCAACATATGTGGGGAGCAATGATGAAAACTGAGAAAGGATGGATCTATGAAAAACCACGTGAGATTCAAGTCTATGACCGAATTGGAGGTGGAGATGGATTTGTTGGTGGTTTGCTTTATGGAATCTTAAAAAATTGGAATGAAAAAAAAGCAATAAAATTTGCATGGGCTACAGGAGCACTAGCGACAACCCTCGAAACAGATTACGCAACGCCAATTGATGAAAAACAAATTTGGAGTATTTATCAAGGGAATGCAAGAGTAAGTAGATAAAAAGGAAAAGGGACGGATCAATATGAAAAAAACAGCGATTGGAATGATTGGACTTGCAGTAATGGGAGAAAATTTAGCTAGAAATTTAGGAAATAACGGCTATTCTGTTTCTGTATTTGATATTCGAGAAAACATAGCAAAACAATTTGTGGAACATGTGGAAAGCAAAAATTTATTTTTTGCAGCAAAAGACCTGAAAGAATTTGTTTCCTCAATTGAGAAACCGCGTAAAATCATGATGATGATTCGTGCAGGAAAACCAGTTGATGAAGTAATGGAACAATTGCTTCCATATTTGGAAGAGGGAGATATTATAATTGATGGAGGAAACTCCTATTTCTTAGATACGGTTCGTAGAACGAAATACTTAGAAAAAAAGGGATTGCGATATATTGGAGTTGGTGTGTCTGGAGGAGAAGAAGGGGCTTTAAAAGGGCCTTCTTTAATGCCTGGAGGATCAGATAGTGCATGGAAAGAAGTAAAACCTATATTTCAAAAAATTTGTGCAAAAGTGGACGGAATACCTTGTTGTGAATGGGTTGGAGCAAATGGGGCAGGTCATTTTGTTAAAATGGTACACAATGGGATTGAATACGGGGATATGCAATTAATCGGAGAAGTTTATACCATGATGCGGGATTTATTTGGGCTATCTACGGAAGAAATGAAAATTATTTTTGAAGAATGGAATCACGGAAAATTAGATAGTTATTTAATTGAAATTACAGCAGATATTTTAGGTCACAAGGATATGGATGGGGAACCTCTTGTTGATAAGATATTGGACACCGCGGGACAAAAAGGCACGGGAAAATGGACAGGTATTGAAGCCTTAGATGAGGGAATTCCTCTTACGCTAATAGGGGAAGCGGTATTTAGTCGTTGCTTATCGTCTATGAAGGAAGAGCGTGTAGAAGCAAGTAAGGTAATAAAGAGTAAGAAAAAAGAGTTTACAGGCGATAAAAATGAATATATCACATATCTTGGTGAAGCACTATATGCTGCAAAAATTGTATCTTATGCACAGGGATACGCATTACTAAGAAACGCAGCAAAAACGTATGATTGGGAATTGAATTATGGAGAAATCGCACTTATGTGGCGAGGAGGATGTATTATTCGTAGTGTATTTTTGGGTGAAATAAAGAAAGCTTTTGATAAAAATTTCAATTTAAAAAATTTACTATTAGATCCATATTTTCGAAAAGAGATAGAAAATGCGGAACAAGGATGGAGAAAAATTTGCGCAACGGCAATGTTGCATGGCATACCTATGCCTGCAATGACATCGGCATTGAATTATTTCGATGGATATCGTTCTGAAAAACTTCCTGCAAATCTATTGCAAGCACAAAGAGATTATTTTGGAGCACATACGTATGAAAGAGTTGATGCAAAAAGAGGGCAGTATTTTCATACGAATTGGACGGGAACGGGAGGGGATACAGCATCCTCAAGTTATAATATATAAAGAAAGGGAAGATGGAATGGAAAAATCAAAAGTATATTTTACCGATTTTAGAGCACATAATGGAGTGACGGTATTAAACAAATTAGAAAAGTTAGTGAAAGAAGCGGGAATTAAAAAAATTGATTTCAAGGATAAATTTGTGGCTATAAAGATTCATTTTGGAGAACCTGGGAATCTAGCTTTTTTACGTCCAAATTACGCAAAAGTGATTGTAGATATCATAAAAGAATTAGGGGGGAAACCATTTTTAACAGATTGTAATACCTTATATGTCGGAGGAAGGACAAATGCGTTAGATCATATCGATGCTGCTTATACGAATGGATTTAGCCCTCTTAGTACGGGATGTCATGTTATTATTGCAGATGGATTAAAAGGAACCGAAGAAATAAAAATTCCTATTGATGGAGAGTATGTTACAGAGGCTAAAATTGGTGCTGCAATCGCTGATGCAGATATTTTAATTTCACTTAGTCATTTTAAAGGACATGAATTAACAGGATATGGTGGATGCTTGAAAAATATTGGAATGGGGTGTGGTTCACGTGCAGGGAAAAAAGAGATGCATGACAGTGGAAAACCTATTGTTAATCCAGAGAATTGTATAGGATGTGGAATCTGTCAAAAAAACTGTGCACATGATGCAATATCCATTACGAATAAAAAAGCTAAGATTGATCATAAGAAATGTGTGGGATGCGGAAGATGTATAGGTGTTTGTCCACAACAAACGATTGCGGTGTCCAACGTAGATGCAAATAATATTTTGAATCGAAAAATCGCAGAATATGCATATGCAGTAATAAAAGATAAACCAAGCTTTCATATTAATATAGTTATGGATATATCTCCGAATTGTGATTGTCATGCTGAGAATGATGCACCAATTTTACCAGATGTAGGGATGTTTGCATCCTTTGATCCCATTGCTTTAGACCTTGCTTGTGCAGATGCATGTAATAAACAAGATCCAATGCCAAACAGTGCATTAACGGATCAAAAACCAATTGGTAAGGATCATTTTACAAATGCACATCCAGAGACAAATTGGATGAGTTC
>JBFHIZ010000062.1:0-6174 GCA_041596215.1 Lachnospiraceae bacterium | reverse complement strand
CGATCATAAAACATATTGTATGGTTTTGGAACATAATTATCAACCGACAAAATGATTTGATTTGCTCGACACGCAATTGATAATTCTCTTATAAATTGAATATACGCTTCCGAACTTTCTTGTGTGATGTTTTCGAAATCAATATTAATACCATCTATTCCATAAGTAAGCACTTCCTCAATAATATTATTAATCAAGTACGTTCTTTTTGATGTGGCGGATAGCAATTCCAAAGGATCTAAATTATTTGATTCTCGAAATTCAATTCCTGATAACAAAGCCCAAACTTGAACACCTCTCGCATGTGCGTAATCAACATAACTTTGTGAAGCATAACTTTCAAAATTTCCATCATTATCTGTTAAATGAAACCAAGTTGGTGAAATTACATTAATTGGATAATCCTCCTTAAGTACTTCAGAAATTGTTGTGTTTCCAGCTTGTCCACCAATTGCATGCCACCCAAGACAAATTGGATCCTCTAACGAAAGGGAAGAATAAACAGGTTCTTCATAGGTATTCTCTCTCATTCTGCTTGAAGTAATCTGTTCAGATAAATACTTGTTTTCAACATATCCTATCATTGAATTTTCAGACTTTACTTTCGTCCAAGTGTCCATTTCTTCTAAAATAACAACCTGTGAATCGCTCTCTAAATCTTCTAAAATCTCACTTTTTACCCCACCTTGATATCGAAGTTCCGTATCTTTTTGAATTGTAGCCATCGTAACGTCAGCCCACTTTGTATATATTTGCATGTAGTTTGGATCCGAATAAAAAGTATAATCAAAATCCGTATAGTCCTGTATAAAATCTACTGCTACATATACTATGTCTTCTATAATTTTAACTACAATATAATCCTTTTCTACACTCTCTTTTCCTATTTTAAAGGAACTACTTTCCACCGGAACACTTACAACCTTATCGGGAAGTGCATATAACAAAAGCATCTCTTGTTCATCATAATAAAAGCGAGAATTTATCATATTATGAATTGTTTGGAAATCAAAATATACAATTCCGTCAATTAATCTTGCACTATATTCCGCTCTTTCATCTTGCAAAATAATTGGCACTTGACCTTCATACATGATTTCAAAATATTCATTCATGTCTTTTCTTTCTGTTGTATGTGAATACTTGTCATATATTTTATTTCCAAATGTAACTCCTACCACTAAAAATATTAAGACAATCGCAACAATAACTGGAATTCCTTTTTTCATAGTTTTATCTCCCACTTTATTCCTTTAATGTCCTAATTATAACAAACTATTATTCTATCGTCATTACCAAAATTAACTAATTTTTAGAATCAGATATCTTTTTCCTTGTACATGCTATAGAAGGGCGTCTATTTCTATTTCGGGAAATTGATACCTGCTTGCTATCACGACTTACGATAAGGCATCCCTACTTCATTTAATGACACCTTATTATATCTCAATTCTTTTAACTGACCAATTTCATCCATTATATAATCAGCCATATAGGTAGCATCTTCGGCAATGCATTGCCGATAAATTTCATCAGGTGAAGAAAGACGATCTTCTAAATATAAGAATACTCCCTCTTTGGCTATGTTTTCTAATGAACTTCTTAGCAGATATTTATCTTCTGAATTCATGTTTTCTTGCAATGTTACCTCCCTTATATATCTGTGCAGACGTTTCCAAAAGGATGTGACATATTTATTTTTTTCTGCACATTCAGACGACAGAATAATAGCTGCTTTCGACTTCTCGGCGCACTAACATAATTATTGTTTTTGCTTTGTTGGATTTTTGTTTGAATTATCTGTGAATTTAAGAATACTACTGAATTTTCGAACAAGCGCATTCGCCTGTAAGACAAGTTCGACGTAATGTCGAATATATTTGTTTATTTATGACCTTAGGTCAACCGTATACTTTCCCCCCTTTCGGGTGCTAAGTACCTCGAAGCCTTGAAATTATTATAAATAATATTTTTATTTTTTGCAATACCTATTTTTCATTCTATCTTTTGCTTCCATTACTAATCTTTAAATTTTCTAAAACTTTTCTTAATATATTCAATGTTCGCTTGACTTCATTCCAATTTTTGTATAATATTCATTTATAATATTATTCAAATTAAAATAATTTATATCTTTAAAAATATATTATAGATAAGGAAGTGAGCGTATGAAAATAGAAAAAGTAAACGATTCTCAAATTAGATGTACGCTTAGCAAAGCTGATTTAGATAATCGTGAAATTAAACTAAGCGAACTCGTATACGGTTCTGAAAAAACTAAAAATTTATTTCGTGACATGATGGAACAAGCTTCCGAAGAGTTAGGGTTTAATGCAAACGACATTCCTCTAATGATTGAAGCCATTCCACTAGAAACCGGATCCATTTTACTTATTATAACAAAAGTAAATGAGCCAGAGGAATTAGATACCAGATTTTCGAATTTTTCCTCTTCGGTGAATAAGTCGGATCGAAAAGAATCTTCTTATACGGATGGAATTCTTGACAATCCAGATGTAACCGATTTATTCAAAAAAATAAAGGAACTTTCTTCCGAAGCAAATTACGCATCCGAAGACACCGATAGTGCAAACGAACCTTCTTCCGTTTTACCGGTTGAAGACGAACCTAATGAACAAGAAAGTAAACGTGAAAAAATTTCATGTGCCTATTCTTTCCACTCGTTAAATTCCGTCATTACCGTTGCACATGCCTTAAATCATTCTTATGATGGCAATACCTCTTTATACAAAGATTCTTCTGAAAATTTATACTATCTGGTTATTCATACCAAATCAGATGCCACAGAAGAATTCAAGAAATTATGTGCCGTTTTATCTGAATATGGAGAATTAAAGCCATCTGTATATGGCTGTACCGCAAGAATTGAAGAACATTGTGATCTGCTAATTAAAGATCAAGCATTACATAAACTAATATAATTTTCACAAAAAAGCCAAGTCAAATATTCTCATATTTACTTGGCTTTTTTATAATTATTACTTCCATACCTTGTCTTGACGAGTGAATCCTATTGGAATATAATTAATTTTCGAATAACAAACTATAAAATCTAAGGAGGATTAAAATGGCCGAATCAGCGTGGAACCAATTTATTGGAGGTAAGTGGGAAACCGAAATTGATGTACGTGATTTCATTCAACGCAATTACCACCCTTACCATGGAGATGATTCTTTTTTAACACCTCCTACACAGGACACTCTCGATTTATGGGAACAAGTTTCTTTACTTTCTGAGCAAGAACGAAAAGCTGGTGGTGTATTAGATATGGATACCCGCGTCATATCCAGCATCACTTCTCATGGTCCTGGATATTTAGATAAAACAAAAGAAAAAATTGTTGGTTTTCAAACAGATAAACCTTTCAAACGCTCACTTCAACCTTACGGTGGAATTCGAATGGCTGAAAAAGCATGCAAACAAAATGGTTATACTGTAGACCCACAAATTTCTGAATTTTTTCATTCCCATAGAAAAACTCATAATGAAGGGGTTTTTGATGCCTATACAAAAGATATGAGAAATTGTAGAGCCTCTCATATCATCACGGGATTGCCTGATGCCTATGGAAGAGGTCGTATCATCGGCGATTATCGTAGAGTTGCTTTATATGGTGTCGAACGACTTATTGCAGATAAAATAAATCAAAAAGATACTACCCCCACCGTTATGATGCCTGAAACCATTCGGAAAAGAGAGGAACTTTCTGAACAAATTCGTGCTCTCAAAGCGTTGATTACACTTGGAGATATTTATGGTTGCGATCTTCGTTTGCCTGCTACAAATGTGCAAGAAGCAATTCAAGCCACTTACTTTGGTTATTTAGCTGCCGTAAAAGAACAAAATGGTGCTGCAATGTCCTTAGGACGCACCTCTACTTTCTTAGATTGCTATGCTTATCATGATTTAAAAAACAACCGATTTACCGAACAAGAAATCCAAGAATTTATTGATCATTTTATCATGAAGTTACGACTTGTCAGATTTGCTCGAACTCCTGAATACAACTCTATTTTTGCAGGTGATCCGGTTTGGGTAACGGAAGCGATTGGTGGACTTGGCCTTGATGGCAGACATCTTGTTACAAAAATGTCCTATCGTTACTTACATACATTAACAAATCTAGGAGCTTCCCCAGAACCGAATCTTACAGTCCTTTGGTCTACGCAATTACCCGTCAATTTCAAGAGATATTGTGCAAAAATGTCAATTGCGACTTCTTCTTTACAATATGAAAATGACGATTTGATGCGTGCCATCCACGGAGATGACTATGCCATTGCTTGCTGTGTATCTTCTATGCGTGTAGGAAAAGAAATGCAATTCTTTGGTGCAAGAGCAAATCTTGCAAAATGCCTACTCTATGCAATTAATGGTGGCGTAGATGAATTATCCAGAGAACAAGTTGGCCCAAAGTATCGTCCCGTTGAAGGCGATTATTTAGATTACGACGATGTCATGAATAAGTTTTCTGATATGATGCAATGGCTTGCTAGAATTTATGTTAATTCCTTAAATATCATTCACTACATGCATGATAAATATTGTTATGAAAAAATACAAATGGCTTTACATGATAAACAGGTTCGTAGATATTTTGCTACAGGGATTGCCGGATTATCTGTAGTAGCAGATTCCTTATCTGCTATCAAATATGCCAAAGTTAAATGCATTCGAGATTCATCTGGTTTCATTATTGATTATAAGGTCGAAGGCGAATTTCCCAAATACGGAAATGATGATGACCGCGTAGATTCTATTGCTAGTGAAGTCGTTTCAAAATTTATGAATTTCATAAGAAAACATCCAACTTATCGAAATGGAATTCCTACAATGTCTATTCTTACCATTACTTCAAATGTAGTATATGGAAAAGCGACAGGGAACACCCCAGATGGAAGAATGCAAGGAGAACCATTTGCTCCCGGAGCAAACCCCATGCACAAACGTGACACCAATGGTGCCATCGCTTCTCTTTCATCCGTAGCTAAAATCCCATTTTCCGATGCACTTGATGGCATTTCTAATACTTTTACTATTATTCCTGATGCCTTAGGAAAAGACGAGCAAATTTTTGCAGGAGATATTGAAATTGATCTTGCGAATCTATAAATAGGAGGTAACATATGATTTCTGAAAAACAAATTGATAATTTAGTAAATTTATTAGATGGCTATACTGAAAAAGGTGGTCATCACCTTAACGTAAATGTCTTGAACCGAGAAGTTTTAAGAGACGCACAACTACATCCCGAAAAATATCCTCAACTCACAATTCGCGTATCTGGTTATGCCGTTAATTTTATCAAACTAACAAAAGACCAACAAGATGAAGTGATTTCACGTACGTTTCATTCTTCTTGTGGATTTGGTTGTTGTAGCTAATTTCTTTTCGTAAACATACGAGAAAGGGGCACATAATGAAGGGTAATATTCACTCCATTGAAACCTTTGGCAGCGTGGATGGACCTGGTATCCGTTTTGTCATATTTTTACAGGGTTGTCCTATGCGATGCGCATATTGTCATAACCCGGATACTTGGAGCACAAAAGAAAACATTTCGATGGATAGTGATGAATTGATCCTTCGTTTTCTTCGCAATGCAGCCTTTTATCGCTCTGGTGGAATCACGGTAAGTGGTGGTGAGCCTCTCCTTCAAATGGACTTTTTAATTGACCTTTTTACCAAAGCACATCGTAATCATATTCATACTTGTATTGATACCTCTGGTGTTTGCTTTGATTCTACTAATCGTATATTTATGGAAAAATTGACACTTTTAATGTCTCTTACTGATCTTGTTATGTTAGATATCAAACATATTGATAATCAAAAACATATTGCTTTAACAGAAAATCCAAATACAAATATTCTTGCCTTTGCTTCCTATCTTTCAGACCATGCAATTGATTTATACATTCGTCATGTAATTGTACCAGGACTTACGGATGACCCTGATGATTTATATCAATTAGGCGAATTTATCGGCACTTTAAAGTCATTAAAAGCTATAGATATCTTACCATATCATGATATGGGCACGATAAAATACAAAGCATTAAATATTCCTTATCGCCTTTCCGGCACTCCTCAAATGGATCCCGAGAAAGCAATTCAACTAAAAAAACAAGTTTTGCAAGGCATCAAATCTG
>JBFHIZ010000061.1:0-6308 GCA_041596215.1 Lachnospiraceae bacterium | reverse complement strand
TAATAAGAAAAATGTCCAAAATCTACCTGGGCTTCTCCTGGTGGATGGTAAAGAGGAAGATATGATTTTTGTGGTAATTTATAAATTTCTTTTTTCTTTTTTGAAACATAGTATTGGACCGTTCTATATTTTACATGGAGATCTTTGTGGTATTCTTCTTGGAGACGGTCAAAAATTCGTTTTGCCTTATGTCGTTGCTTTCTTGGGGCTTTTGTATCTGCATAAAGCCATTCATCGATAATGGGTTTCAACGGATCTAATAAAGAAGGTAATTCTTTAGCTGGCAACAATGATTTATTAAAATCCTCCATATCCAAATATTTTGTAATTGTTTCATAGTGATAACCTGTTCGACGCATGATTTCTCTAATAGAAACGCCTTCACAATCATGCATTCGTTTGATATACTTGATATCGTTCATTGATAACATCCTTTCGTCCTCCTTAAGTTCTCTCAAACTCAAGGATAATAGTTTTGGAAGGGTGTTACAATGAATTTTTGCATTTTAGGTGTTACAGTTTTCGATTGCAATTTAATACAGTTTTATTATGCAATAAACATTTGTGTAACGAGTTTGTTTTTTGTGGGCCATGCGGACACTTCCTTTCTTTACTTAAGATTTTACTGTGTCGCACTTTATGTGTCCACTAATTTATACTAACACCACACCTGGTAACCCATTCAAAATATAATTTTGTTGAATTTATACTATATTATTACATTTTATGATATATTCTTTTTATAGCTTATTAAGGAGAATAAAATAAATGTTAAATATAATAAAAAAAATTCTATCAAAAAACCCTGAAATTTTTTCATATTTTATTATTGGAGTGTTTACTACAATTGTCTCTTGGGGAACTGCTTTTAGTATAAACATTATATTTTTTCATAACCAATTACATCCATCCCTATTAACTAATATTATTCTTGTTGCAGTTAATTGGTCATCTGGAGTTATTTTTAGTTTTTTTACATTAAGAAAATTTGTTTTTGAACATACCAATAATATATTCTCAGAGGCAAGAAGATTTGTTTTTTCTCGTTTATTTACTTTATTATTGCATTTGATTATTACAGAAGTATCTAGACAAATCGGAATAAACTATTACATATATACTTTTATTAGTGCTGTTATTGTCGTTATTGTAAACTATATTTTAAGCAAGTTTTTTGTTTATAAAAATATTCATATTTAAAATTGGATAGGCTTAAATTATCTATGCACTTTTGTTGAAATTATATAAAATATGAAGTAACAACAGAAAGAAGAACACAAAGAACACTCACCGAAGAATTTAAACTGCAAATGGCAAAGCTTTATAATAACGGTAAACCAAAATCTAATATTAGGACACAAGTAATTGTAGTCAAGAAAAGTTCTCACAAATACTCAATATCAGCAATGCGTAAATTCCTAGAAATCAATAGAAGTTCTTATTATTATGAAGCAGCTCAAAATCAGATGAGTCGGAATTTGAATCTAAAATTGAAACAATCTTTCATAATAATCAAGATGCCTATGGTAGTCGAAAAATTAAAGTCAACTTATGATTCGTCAAACTACATGACACCATTTTAATATAGTAAACATAACTTATAAAAACCATACTAAGGAGTTTTTACATTCTGAATCTTAAAAAATTGCAATGAATAAATAAATTTTTACACAAGGAATTACGGATGTTACTAGGTCAATATAATATTATAAAAATTAAAATTATTCTTTTTCTTAACTTATCTATAAAAAAGCAGACTGTCAGTTGACAGTCTGCAAATATTTTGAAATTCTTTAATAATAAAATTCTGCATATAAAGTTACATTTGCTATTGAAATCCCTGCAAAAACCATTGCACCTTGAGTTGTAATTCCTAACGTTTCTCCTCGATCTAAAGATATAGAAGACCAACTTTTTTGTATATATGAATATGTATGCGTACCTGTTTCTACATATGATGAAACATTACTAGCATTTCCTATGGTTCCTGTATTTGGATTTTTAAGATAGTTCGCTGTAATAGTTGCAGAACCATATCCTGATGCAATTTTTGTTGATGTAACACTATACGAAGCTGCCGCCCTAGAAATAAAATCATTACTTTTCAAGGAAGAGGATAATAAATTTTCCTTATTTCCCTTTATTCTTCTATTAATATATTCAATTGTTTCTTTTTGAGAAATTGCTAATTTTTTTACTATTCTTTCATATTCATTCACTGATATTTTATTTGAATCAACTTTAACATATTCCAATTCTAAATTATATTCTATATTAATTTCATTAAGAATCTTCTCATATGGATCTATTTCTGCAGCAAGAGCTTTTGTAGATGATAATAACAAACAAATTATTAACATCATAGGAATAAATTTTTTCATTTTTTTCTCCTTATAATTAATTAAATTAAAATAGTTTCACTTCATACTATATAACAGTTCAAGGAGGTGATTTGTGACACTTATTTTAAATTTAATTATTTTTTTTCATACTTTCTGCCATTTTCAGCATTTCACTCTTTGGAATATTTCCCTCTAACAGAAATGTCACATTATCCTGTGTCCAAAAAACCATATTCGCATTTAGATTGTGAATAAACATCCCTTCATATTCTCCAATCTTCACATCTTCTACCGTAGTCTCTTCTGTATTTAGCTGATAATCCGTTTCATTATATGACTGTGTAAAATAAAACGAATCATTTCCATTTAAATAAATCATAAAAATACTGTTTTTCATTACAGTAGCCTCACTAAAAGCATATCCTTCCGGTAAATAAGCAAAATAATAGTAGATATCCGAATCAATTTCAGGGATCGTCACATTATCCTGCATACTTACTTGAATTTCTGTATATGAATCGTTCTTGCTAATTAGCAAATTTATGAAACGAATTCGAAAAGCTTCCACTGACATTGTTATAATTGCAAAAAAAGAAATACATACGGCTAAAAATATAGCGACTTTAACAGACATCTTTTTCAATTTTCTTTTTGCAAGATTCCAGGTTCTTTTTCGCTTCCATTTCCGGTGAAATTCTAAAAACCATTGTTCAAGACTATCAGGAACTTTTAAATCTTTAAATTCTTTTTCTTTTTCATTTAGTTCAATAAGTGTATTTTCAATATGTGCTTCACCTAATATTTTGAAATACGAATTCATAAGTTTGTTTCTACTACTATCTTTGTTAATCTCTTCATACATGAAAATCACCTCCTGATAAAATCCCATATAATGCCTTTCTTGCTCTTACCAATCGTTGTCTTACATTATCTTCTTTCAATCCTAGCATTGAAGCAATTTCTCCATTCGTATATTCATACGTATATTTTAATGTTAATATATCTGTATATCCTTTGTTTATCTTAGAAAGTGCTTCTGCAACTTCTGTTATATTGTCCATCCTTAAAATAAAATTCTCTGGATTATGATCTATATCCTCTGTAGCACTATCATCATAAGTTTCTACAAGCATTGTTTTTCTGTTTTTCTTTTGATTGTATATATTAATAGATTGGCTTCTAACTATAATTACAAGTAAACACCTGGTTTTGTGACACTCTACTTTCAAATCTTGGTCTAAATAGTCCACCAATTTAATAATTGCATTTTGCACAATATCTTCTGCTTCATAGGAATCCCTTAAAATATCATATGCAGTGTAAAAAAGTTCTTTCTTGTATCTAATATAAATTTGCTCTAGTAGATCCCTATCTTCTACTGAATCAATTACGGATAAAAACATAAACATATCTTATTTCCCCCTTTATTACGCTCCCTAACACTCATAAAAAAATTATAGCATAAACATTCATATATTTCATTGCAATAAAAAAATCCCCGCAAACATTCGTTTATGAAGACCCTCTTAAGATAAGTAGCGAGAGTTGGGGATAACGTCTCCTATGGAGCCGTCTAGAAAGAATTACTCTACTTTATCCCAAAATATAAATACAGATAATTCTTTCAACACAATAGATTAACACTTCAATAAGCGTAGAAAGGGGGCTTTTGTACCTCTGTTTTTAAAGTGTAACCAAAATGTAACTAAAAATTTAGTAATATTATAATGCTTCTAATGCAATATTTTGTTATAGGGAAATAGAATCCTAACCTGTTTTATATAAATCATTTTTTTCTGGAATACCATAAAACCATCTTTAAATTTACTTGATTTTATCTCTAGAATAATATTGATCTTTCGATTTTAGCTTTCTATTAATCTTCTAATTTTTCTGCTAAATTAATAAAGATACTATAATAATCCTTATTCGTTTTATATACTCTACCAAAAATTCTAATCTCACCTCCATCAAGAGTGCAATAGACTATCTCGTGATTTTTCATTTGAACTTCAACAACCATTCCACCATCTTTAGGCAAATTAATCTTTCTTCTTACACTCATGGAATCAAAAACATCATATACCATTTGAATTTCTTCACGATTATTTGTACTAATACCATTATCATTAATCCAAATTACTATGTTATCAATATCATCTACCTTTATATTTAAGAAAGGATTAACGGGTCTTTTCACATAAACAATCATAATAATCACTATGCAGCTACATAATATAACCATTACTTTTCTATTTTTTTTCATACAAAATCACTCTCCTTCATGGCAAAAAAATTATTGAGTCCATGATAATGAATATCTCCATGTAAATGTATTGTTAGAATATGAAAACGTTGTTCCTGATGAATTATATGTAACTACCTGTGTACTCCCAGTACCACTTGTTCCTGAGTTCCATATAACAATATAATCCGACGAGCTAAAATCTTCATATCCATATATTGTTACCGCATGTCCAGAATCTAGTGCTGCACAATACGAAGACAAATAAATAGGTCTTTTATAATTTATATTTGTCTTTACACCTGCAAAAGATAATTGAGACCAATTTAATAAATTATAATCACTAATATAATTATATAATGCAACCTGAGCTTCTCCAATTGTACGCCCCTGATTGTAATCATACCCCATATCATCACACACATCAAACATCGTAAGATTGGTTCCATTTCTATAATTAGCAATTGTTGCAACCGTACAAGCCCAACAGAGAGGATAGCTTCCTTGTGCTTGTTTATTATATAAAGAACATATTTTAATTGAACTTGTTGATGTACTGTAAGCTGGTGTATATCCATCAACTATATCTTTAGAACCTGTATCCGTTACATCTGTTTTTTGAGAAGAATTTATTTCTTCTGAAACTATTTTTTGTTTTTCTCTGAACTCTTTTTTTTCAAACTGAAGACATTTTTCATTTTTTTCATTAGAAAAATTGGTTATTTTTACATCATTTTCCGCAATAATAATATCATCTGATTCGTAAAATATATAGTCTTCCTCTTCATAAGCAATCTGATTTAATTCATCTACCATTTCTTCAGATGCAGTAAGCCCCCACCCTACTGTTGTACCATTTATTATAATCATTAAAATAACTTCATCTTTTTCATCTAACACGGGAAAATAATATCTTTCCGTTTGATATTCGGTATCTAGATCATATATCACAAATGGTGCACCTAAAGAATAGTTGCTCTCCCCTATAAATGAAATGTTATCTGCATATTTTTCAAAAATATCAATCACATCCAAATATCTGTCTTTTGCAAATTGTTCTGCATCTAAAGGCATCTGAATATCAAAATTTGAATCTGCTGCATTTACATTACTTGGACTAATTAATGCAACTAAAATTATTAACACCATTAATAATGACTTTATTTTTCTTTTCATTGTTTACATCTCCTTCTCTTTTCTAAGTTTATAACAGCTATAATTTTTAACTGCATAAATCAGTACCACTTCAATCCACTTACATAACTTGTGCTCTCAACAAATTCTCCTTCATAATACAAAAAAACATTTGACTTAAATCGATAGTTATAACCTTGCGACACATAATAATTCTTTTCCAAAATACAATAAGAACTTTCTGCATTCTCATTCCAAGAACCTATTGTCTTCCAACTTCCATCTTTGTATTGTTGAAGATACATATATAAATATATTGCATCTACATCATAAGCTGTTACAATTGTTCTCATACTGGCTTTTCCTGTATCCGAAATCGAAAATGAATTTTGAAATCCATTAATATAAGCAAAATAAAGTTGTATTTGTTCAACACTTCCTGTTCCTACAGTATTTACGGCTGCTTTTGTATATATAGGATTCGCTAACAATAGTAGTAATAGTAAAATCACCCCAAGTATCTTGTTTACTCGCCACATAAAATCACCTCCCTTCATACTATATAACAGTTCAAGGAGGTGATTTGT
>JBFHIZ010000060.1:0-6736 GCA_041596215.1 Lachnospiraceae bacterium | reverse complement strand
TTTCATTTTTTTTTCATCTAACTGCAAAAATTTCTTTGTTCCTGAAATTTTCATAATATATTCTACAATATTATAACCTAAACTGCTCATGCTTTCCCTTTTCTTATAACCAATTTACTAAAATTAATATTACAATACTTTTGATAAAAATGCTTTTGCTCGGTCATGCTTTGGATTGTCAAAAAATTCATTTGGGGGTGCTTCTTCTAATATTTTCCCGTCATCCATAAATAACACCTTTGTACCCACAGATCGGGCAAATCCCATTTCATGAGTAACAACAACCATTGTCATACCCTGTTCTGCTAATTCAATCATTACATCTAAGACTTCTCCTACCATTTCTGGATCCAGCGCAGATGTAGGTTCATCAAATAGCATCACATCAGGATTCATAATCAACGCTCTTACAATTGCTATTCTTTGTTTTTGTCCTCCCGATAAATTGTTTGGATAAGCACTAGCTTTTTCTTCTAAGCCAATTCGTTGTAACAATTCCATTGCCCTTTCTATTGCTTCTTCTTTTGAATATAATTTTAATTTTATTGGTGCATAAGTAATATTTTGTAATACCGTCATGTTAGGAAATAAATTAAACTGCTGAAATACCATTCCCATTTTTTGTCTATGAATATCTATTTTACATTTTGTGTCATTTATTTTGATTCCCTCAAACCATACTTCTCCAGAAGTCGGCTCTTCTAATAGATTCAAACATCTAAGGAATGTGCTTTTTCCAGAACCTGATGGGCCAACAATAACAATCTTTTCTCCTTTATTAATTGTATAATCAATATTTTTTAAAACTTTTGTTTTTCCAAAATCTTTGCATAAATTTTTAACCTCGATCACTTTTACTTAGCCCCCTTTCTAGTCTGCCAACAAGGAATGTTGCAGCAAGAACAATCAATAAATAACTTCCGGCTAACACTAAATAAGGAACCAACGCATCATAATGCGTCGATATAATTGATCTTGCTGCTCTTGTCATATCAAAAACAGATATAAATCCAACAACAGATGTTTCCTTTATTAATGCAATTAATTCGTTTCCTAATGCTGGTAAAATATTTTTTACTGCCTGTGGAATGATAATGCGAAACATCGTTGCACGATAAGAAAGTCCTAAGGATCTTCCCGCTTCATACTGACCTTTATCAATGCTTTGAATTCCACCTCTTATTATTTCAGCAACATATGCTCCACTGTTACAACCAAGAACACAAAAACCAACATACAATGGATTAACTCCCAGTGGACCAAAAATTCCAAAATACGCTAATAACAATTGTACCACTACTGGCGTTCCGCGAAAAAAAGTAATATAAATTTTTGCAATTATATTTCCAATTCGACAAAAGAACTTTCCACTTGGCGTTTTTCCTTGTGCAATTTTTAATAATGCCATAAGTGTACCAATAAGAATACCAATTACTAATGCAATTGCAGAAATTTCAATTGTAATAGCCAAACCCTTTAACATTAAATCCAATCCATCTCCAAGGATAAATTGGTCTATAAATCTTCCTGACAAATTCTCAAACACGTAACACCATCCTATTCTAAAATAATTTTTCTTTTATTATACACTATCTCTCTCTATTTAAAAACAAAAAGAAGGGACTATTCCATAAGAATACCCCCCTGATCTTTTCATTTTTAAAAAAAGAATTTTAACGAATTTCCCATTTTTTTAGTAATGCTTCAACCGAGCCATCATCAATTAATTCTTGCATCGCCGTATCAATTTTAGTTTTTAACTCCACATTGTCTTTTTGTAGGGCTATTGCATACTCTTCAATGGTTAAAGCAATTTCTATTGTTTTAATGTCGTTTTTATTTTCATCAGATTCTGCTACTTTTATAGATGGAATATCATCCATTACAATAGCATCAATACTTCCATTTTTAAGTGCCGTAACAGCAAGGCTTATATTATCAAACACAATTGCTTCTGCATCAACAATTGCTTCGTATCCCAAACTTTCATCACCTAGCACATATTTTTCACCAGTAAATCCTGCGCAAACACCTATTTTCTTTCCAACGAGTTGTGCATCTAACTCTTCTTTCGTTTCGCCTGTAAATACTTCGTCATTGCTATTTACAATTAAATATTGTGCAGCATTAATATATGGTGTAGAAAAATCAACTGACTTTGCTCTACTTGGTGTAATTGTTAATCCCGAAATTGCAATATCACAGGTTCCAGATTGTACAGCACCTATTACTCCATCAAAATCCATGTTTTGATAAACTACTTCTTTTCCCAATTTATCTGCAATCATTTCTAATAATTCAATATCGAATCCTACATACTCTCCATTTTCCATAAATTCATATGGCTCAAATTCTGCATTTGTAGCAACCGTTAATGTATTTGCGTCCTTTTCTCCACATCCAGTTAAAATAAATGTTGCAGCTATTGTTAAACATAATACAATTACTGATTTTTTAATCATTTTTTTCATTTTCTTCTTTCCTTCTTTCTTATGTATGCATATATATGTGTTTATATGCATTTATTGAATATTTATACAAACAGATTCTATCATTCATCATTGCATCTGTCAATCCCTTTTTTATTTCTTCTATATAATTATTGTTTTTTTATTTCTTTTTCTTATAATATTCTGTTTATATTTATACAAATATATTATTTTAATATATGTTTGATTTTGGGATTTAATCATATTTGCTTTGTTCCTATTAAAGTGGTACTCTTACTATATAAAAGAAATTACTAGTTGTTTGCGTTTTCATTCTTTTAGAAACATGTAACGGTCTGTTGTTTTTTACAAACAAAAAATAACTCTCCATGTCAAAAAGGGCGATTCATTCGCTAGATAAACAGGAGGAAATCACATGTCAAAATTAACAGTATTAAAACGTAACCCGGAAATCAAAGCAAAAAGACTTCGTAGAGAAGGATTCATCCCTGGATGTGTTTATGGGAAGAACTTTAACCCATCCTTACTAATCCAAGTTTCTGAAAAAGATGTTCATTCCTTTTTAAAAACAAGTTCTGCTGGATCTGTTGTAACTCTCAGCTATGAAAAACAAAAAATTCACACAATTTTAAAAGAAGTGTCCATGGTTCCATTATCACCTAAAATTGAACATTTAACATTCCAAGAATTAATTAAAGGTGAAAAAGTTATTGGAACGGTCAAACTCACTTTATTGAACAAAGAACATGTCGAAGGAGCAACAAAACATTTGCTTTATGACGTGCAATATAAAGCCACTTCCGAATATTTGCTTGAAGAAATACTTCTTGATATGGATGGTATGAAAGTAGGCGATCAAATTACTCTTGCTGATATACCTGAATTAAATAATGAACATATTGAATTACTCTCTCCATTAGATAGTTTAGTTGCCGAAGTAAAAGAAATATTCATTACAGATGAAACTTCAGAAGAAGAAGCAGAAGAAGCTTCACAACCAATTGTTATTGGTGATAAAGAAAAAGAATAAACAAATAGAAGTCTCCCTAATTAGGGAGACTTTTTTTATTAAAACAGGTACTTTCAATATATGTTGCTAACTCATTTGCCATTTCTTCAGACTCTGAAATTCTCAAATGCCCTGGAGTACCTACTCCATTGTTGTGATATAAGAATTGTCGAATGGCATCATCATTTATTTGGAAACAAATTTCTTCTATTGCTTGATCCCATTTTTTACTATGTATCATTGGTGTGGTTGTTAAGACAATAAATGTTTTCGGATACTTTTCTTTTATGTTTAAGACAAACTCTTTATAACATTTACGCCAATACTTTGCTTTTTCTGAATTGTAATCTTCTGTCATATAATCTTTTGGATGGCTATCATTTTGTCCAATTGCAATGACAACAACATCCGGTATGAATTTTGAAAAATCCCATTTTACTCGTTTTCCAAATTTTGGCGAGTAATATAGTGAATTCCACATTTCTTCCATTCCAATTGCATTTGGTTCTTGATACCATCCAGTATTATTTAAAAGTGCAATTCCCCCTTGTGAAATATTATGAATCTCTGCCTTTAATTTTCTTGCACATACCCATGCATAAGAATACCAACTATTTGAATACTGTCCGTCATGTTCCGGGTCTTCTTTTCCTTTATATTCTATAGCTTCCGTAATTTCCCCCGCACTAATAGAATCGCCATAAAATTCTATTCTTCGCGTTTCTTTTTGTTTTACTAATAATACCTTTGCTTTTCCGAGCAATTCTACTTCTTCTAACATAAAAATATGACAACCATCCAATACTTTATATATTATCACATCATGCTCTGCTTCTTTTTCTTCCTGTAAAATCGTAATTGTTGTTATTCCCTCTTTATTTACTTCATATTTGTTAACATCTCCGTCAATTATTACACCAATAAAACTTCGATAATAATCGCAATGATTTCTAATACAAATTTTCAAACCTTTTCCATAAAAACGAAAGGCAAGTGAAGATGACGGAAAGATAAATGTAGGTTTTTTCGGGTCCGCAAAATCAATTCTACCAGTATATTTAATTTTTTGATCATCTAACGACAAAAACATTAGCATTCTTCCTCTTCTGATTTCAATATATCTTCAATTAATTCTTCAACTACACACGCTTCTATTCCCCAAGAAACACAAATTCGTATTGCCGTATAATTATCATCTATTTTATCCCAGATAGTAAAACTATATTTCTTATTAAGTTCATTTATTTTTCGATTTGATAATACTAAAAATACTTGATTGGTATATTGCTTCTGATAAAATGTGATTTTTCCATTTAATTTTTCACTAATTCTATCTGCCAAATGATTTTCATATTGCCCTAATTGCAAATATAAGTTATTTGTAAATAATTCATCAAACTGTATTCCAAGTAAAAATCCTTTTGCAAGCAATGCTCCCCTTTGCTTCATCATATAGCGAAAATCTTTTTGATAGCTCTTGTTTGCAATTACAAGGCACTCTCCTAAAAACCCACCACATTTTGTTCCACCAATATAAAAAAGGTCACATAACTTACATAAATCCTGAAATTCTACATTATTCTCTTTTGCCGTAAGCGCCGAAGATAGTCTAGCACCATCCATATATAAAGGGATATCATATTTGCTACATACTTGATTAAGTGCTACCAATTCTTCCTTTCTATATATTGTACCAACTTCCGTAGGATTTGAAATATAAACTAAACCTGGTTGCACAGAGTGTTCATAATTCTCATTATTTTTATGCTGTATCATCATTTCTTCAACTTGTTCCGCTTTGATTTTTCCATCCTTTGTTTTCACTGGAATAATCTGATGACCTGTTGCTTCAATCGCTCCTGTTTCATGTACATATATATGTCCAGTTACTGCAGATATAACCCCTTGATATGGTTTTAATACTGAAGATATTGTAACAAGATTTGTTTGTGTACCTCCACTCAAAAAATGTAGTTCACATTCTTCATTCTTTAATATTGTTTTGATTTTTTCTTTTGCCATATTAGAAATTTTATCTTCGCCATAGCTATCAAAAGATGTCTGATTTTCAATCTGTAATCGCTTCAGTATATTTTCATGACACCCTTGATTATAATCATTTTTAAAATTATACATTCTACTTCCTTTCCATTTATTATTTTATTTAAGTAATTAAGTTTACTCTAGTATATCCTATTTGTTTTTTTATGACTACACTTGAAATTTATTTTCAATAAAAAAAGCCAGTCTTTCGACTGAACTTATTTCCAAATGAGACATCGGGGATTCGAACCCCGGACAACTTGATTAAAAATCAAGTATTCAATGCCCATTATCAGGGCTTTACAGGGTGTTTCGTGGACATCTTATCATTAATTTCCATATGGATCGTTTATAGAACAAAAAGAAATCAATACTTTCACCTGTTCCTACGACCATATAACCTTAATAAATTCAATGATTTTAATAAAAATTATTTGATCATTTCCTTTAAAAACTTGTACAATGTCTCTGAGATGGTGGCAAATGAGTGGCAATATCTTTACTAATCATATTTCAAATTGCATTTCTTTTCTTGCTCATAAATCATTGCTTTTTCTTGTTCATTTATATGTAAAACTTCACATATTTTCTAAGTGCTTTCAATGTAAATGTCTCTGGCTTTTTTTCTTATTATGAAAAGTTCTCTCGGTATGTTGGCATTTAACAGAATTTATTTCTTAATCAATTGCACATAATTCCATATTTTTAGCAATAATTGATCTGATAACTCTTTTTGATTTTTCTTCTTTTGATATTGATACTTTTGGCATATTTACCTCCATTTATGTAAATAATTTTATTATACAATTCACATTATTTTAATTTATTTAATGACTAAAGGCAAACCCGTTTTGAAAGCCGTAAATACCATTAAAACAAAAGTTCTTACGGCTTTTGTGACAAGTTTTGTTGAAAATTTTAAATTATATTTTACTCAGGCAACTTACAAACATTATATTTCACAATTATCTTTTTTATAATTCCGAATGTTGAAAATTCAATCTTTTTCCCTTGTGGATTGTCAACATTTATTTAAACAGCTTTTTTAAGGGTATTTATTCGATACCTCACTGGTGTTAAATATTCTAGTGAAGAATGAATTCTGTGATTATTAAACCAGTTCACATAATCAGCTAATTCTAGTTGTAAATGATATAAGCTTGAAAATGTTTGATTCTTTACAAATTCTGTTTTTATGATTTTAAATGTGGCTTCCGCTACTGCAGTATCGTAA
>JBFHIZ010000059.1:0-6870 GCA_041596215.1 Lachnospiraceae bacterium | reverse complement strand
AGTTTAAGAAACGAAAGGCGGTCTTTTTTTGTATCTTGTTTTTCATTAAGATTGGAATAGTTCGGATAAACATGCAAGTAATTGATCATTTTGAGCAGGTTGCATAAAACATATTCGAAAATAGGAATCATTCAAAAATGGGAAAGTGCTACAGTTACGTATCATAAGCCCTTTTTTTATTGCAGTATCAAATACCGTTTGCGCTGAAATATCGGTGCGAAGTATTTTAATTAGACAGAAATTAGCTTTGGATGAAAACACTTGTAAGCCTGAAATTCGACGTAGTTTTTCCATAACTCGTTTTCTTTCATCATGCATCATCAAGCAGGAATTCGAAATAAATTCCTGGTCGACAAATAATTGTTTTCCAGCTGCATCAGCAATTGAACTTACAGACCAAGGGCGAATGGTTTCATTTGCTTTTTTCAAAAGGTCCTTATTGCTAGTAATTGCATAACCTAAACGAAGACCAGGGCAGGCAAAAAACTTAGAGGTACCACGGATAATAATGACGTTCGAATATCTTGAAATAAGCGGAATTGCTGTGTATTCTTCATGAGAATCTACAAATTCAATATAGGTTTCGTCGATTAAAACTTGAATATTATGAAGGCTACAATGTTCCAATAATTTTGTTAAATCAATTTGATTAAGTATGGTACCAGTTGGATTGTTTGGGTTGCAAAGAACGAATAAATCAATGTCATCTGATAACATAGAAAAGACAAGGGATTCTTCATATGCAAAATTATTGTTAATATTTAATGGAAGCGATAATGGAGATCCTCCAGAAAGTAAAATTTCCTTTTCATATTCAGAATATGTAGGGGCAAGAATGACTGCTTTTTTTGGCATCATTGTTTGTATAAAAAGTGAAATTAATTCGGTAGAACCATTTCCCACAAGGACTTGGCTAGCAAGACAGCCACAATAAGTTCCAATTGTGGTTCTTAGCTCCGTATATTCCCGATCAGGATACTGGGAAAGGATATCCAAATGATTTTTGAGATATTCCTTTAGTTTGCTGGGGATACCTTGTGGATTAATATTAGCACTAAAACTAATAATATCCTCTTTTTTAATATTATAAATTTTTTCAATTTTCTCTAAATCACTTCCGTGAAAATGTTCTTTATGTGCAATCATAAAATCTCCTAACTGTATGTGTTATTGGCAATTATTTTTACTCACTTATTGCTTTGCGAATGCGTATGATGTTATAATAACAAAGTATACATTGCTTTCTACATTATAATGGAAAACAAGAAAAAAGCAAAGAATTTTAGAAAAGTGTGGTGAAAAATTTGGAAAGAATCTTGGAAAAATATGAAAGAGGCATATTTCGTTATGAAAATCCACTTTTAGATTTTTCTTGTACAAAGATTGAAGTTACAGCAAATAAAAATGAAACAATAAAAGGGACTTTTCAAATCAAAATGCCGTCGAATGATAAATTAGAGGGCTATTTACATACTTCTTCTTTACGTATGCAATGTATTATAGGAGAGTATGTAGAAGAAAATAACTGCTATCATGTATCGTATGCTTTTGACACACATAATTTAGAAGAGGGCGCAGTTTTAAAAGGAAATATTTGTTTTATTACGACAATGGGTGAGTATTATATTCCTTATGAATTTAATATTCAGTCTTTTTGTATGGAATCATCCATAGGAAAAATCAAAAATTTATTTCATTTTACAAATTTGGCAAAAAGTAATTGGATGGAAGCAGTGTTGATGTTTTATGAAGCTTCTTTTTCCTCAATTTTTCATGGAAATGAACAGTCCTATGTAAATATTTATAGAGGATTAGCACATGAAATGGGAAATGAAAAAAATGTAGATGAATTTCTTGTTTTGATAAACAAAAAACAAAGAGTGGAGTTTTTAATTTCTGAAAAAGAATTTGTAATTGATGATTATGAAGGCCAAGCATTAAATAAATTACACATTAAGAGAAATGGTTGGGGTTATACAAAATTGTCGGTGGAAGTGTTTGGAGATTTTATTTCCGTACCGAAAACAAATCTTACGGATGATGATTTTTTGGGAAGCAATTGTAGTATGCAATTTCTTATTGATGAGTATGCTTTACATCAAGGTACAAATTATGGAGAAATTGTACTATCATATGGAATAAAAAAAATAAGAGTCCCGGTGACAGTTCATCAGAATGGAAATACTAAGAAGAAGATAATGTTGCGGTTGAAGCATGAATCAGAGCTTCTTATGACAACATATTATATTGATTTTCGTACTAAGAAAATAAGTGCGAAAGAGTGGACGAGTCGTTCTTTAGAAATTATTGAGCGTATGACATTGGCGGATGAAAACAACTATATTGCGAGACTTTATCAGGCACAAATGTTGATTTCTGCAGAAAGAACTAATGAAGCAAAATGGATTTTAGATCGTATTGATTCCATACTTCCAGAAGATATGGAACCGCATTTGCATGCGTATTATTTATATTTAACAACCTTAATAAATAGAGATAAAAATTATGTAAATCAAGTAACAGGAGTGATTTCAGGATACAATAGGGTGAATCCTGACAATTGGAGATTGGCATGGTTTTTATTGTATTTGGAAGAAACATATACCAACAACCCACAAAAACGTTGGAAAAAAATTGAAGAGTTAGTTATGAAAGGATGTAATAGTCCAATTCTACTTGTAGATGCATTGAATTTAATGAATGCAAATACTCATTTTTTGACAAAATTAGAAGGGTTTGATTTGCAAGTTATTCGCTATGCTATAAAAAAACAAATGCTCGAAAAAGAAGTTTTTGAACAGATATTGTATTTGTTAATCAAAGTGAAGGAATGTAGCAATCAGTTGTTACAAACTTTGTTTAAATTGTATGATATTTGGAATAACGACGAACTGTTAGAAGAAATTTGTAAAATTTTAATAAGAAATAATAAAACAGAGGCGGAATATTATATTTGGTATGAAAGAGCGGTTAATAAAAACTTTCGGATTACCAAATTATTTGAGTATTATTTGCTTGCTAGGCCTACATCTTGTGAACAAGAAATTTCTCGAATGGTTTTACTATATTTTGCTTATGATTGTAATTTGCCATATGAAGCGGTTGCAAGATTGTACTGGTATATATATAAAAATCGAAAAGAACATATGGAAATGTTTCAATCTTATAAACAGACAATAATAAAATTTATAAAAGCACAAATTGATGCAAAACATATCAATACAGAATTGGCATTTTTATATGAAGCACTATTGACAAAAGATATGATGAATCAAAAACGAGCGGAAGCACTAGCAGAGATTACATATTTGCATAAGATTAAAGTGAAAGAATCAGAAATATCTCAAATTGTTTTGATTTATGATAAGTTAAAAGGTGAGAATCGATATTATTTGCAGGATGGAGAAGCTGTGTTTCCGATTTTTGGGAATGCATATCATATTTTTCTCCAGGATACGATGGGAAATCGTTATGTTTTAGAAGAATTATATACGATTACGACCTGGCTCAATCCTGATAAAATAATGCCACTACTTAAGCCATATCCAATCAATTATTTAGGGCATGCTATGTATTTATGTGAGAAAATGGGGGATTATGTAGTAGTTACACCAGAAGTCGAATTTAATTTTGCAAGTTTATTAAATTCCACACAGGTAATTGGAACATATAAAAGATCGATTCGTTCTAAACTATTACCATATTATTATGAAGCAGATATGATGCAAGAAATGGATGATTGTCTGACATCGATTCCATTTTCAGAAACAAATATTTCAGAGAGAAAAGAATTAATTCGATTTATGGTGTTAAGAGGAATGTTTAATCAAGCTTATGATTGGATTATTCAAAATGGCGTCGATGGAATGGATGCTAAAACGATTCTTCGAATGGCAAGTCGTATGATTCGAAGAGGGGAATGCGATAAATTAAATGAAAAAATGATAGAAATGATATATTATGCTTTTAGAAATGGACAAAGCGACGAATTTACATTAAATTATCTGGCAAAATATTTTGAAGGAATGACAAGAGAACTTAGAGATGTTTGGATTGCAGGAAAAGAAGAAGGGTTAGATGTTAGAGAACTAGAAGAGCGAATTTTAGTTCAAATATTATTCACTGGGGCTTATATTTCGGAGACAAATGATATTTTTAATGCATATTATAAAAACAATCCAAATGTAAGATTGGTGAATGCTTATTTATCACTCCAAGCCTACGAGTATTTTGTGAAAGAAAAAGTACTTGATGGAAGCATGTTTTTGTTTTATTTACCACTTTTCTTAGAAGGGAAAGAAGTTAATGAAATATGTGTATTAGCATTAATGAAGTATTTTTCTGAAAATATTGATAGAATTGACGAGGATGCAAAAGAATTTATTTGGAAAGTGTATTGTGAATATAGAAATCGAAGTATCTTACTTCCTATGTTCACGGAATTATCGAAACTTGAACCTAAAATGTTTGGATTACAAGATAAGACATTTGTTGAATACCGTTGTGACCCAAGAAAAGAAGTTGTGATACACTATATTTTCGAAAAAGATAAAGAAGAAATAAAGCAATACCGAAAAGAAAAAATGAAAAATGTATGTTATGGGATTTTTGTAAAAGATTTTGTTCTTTTTTTCGGAGAGACAATACAGTATTATATTACCGAAGAAATTGATGGAGAAGAACAACTGACAGAAAGTGGCGAAATATCAAAGGCGGATATTTCGGGAGAAAATATTGGATTAAGATATTTTGCTTTGAATGATATTTCCATTGCAAATACGCTACAAGATTTTGAAACGGTGAATCGTTTAAGTGAAGAGTATTCATGGAAATCTTATGTAACTAGAAAACTATTCAGAATGATATAAGGGTGAAATATGTTAGCGAATGTAAACCAAGGGAAAAAAAGTGAACGAGTTGTAATCGGATATGATTGTGGAGATTATGTTTCGCAGATGAGTTATTGTTATCTTGAAGAGGAAGAGCCCGAAACTTTTTCAACGGTTATAGGTGGTGAAGCATATAATATACCGACAGTGTTAGCAAAGAGAAAAGATGTAAATCAGTGGGAATACGGGGAGGACGCCTTAGAATTAGGGAAAAAGGAAGGCAATTTAATACAAAATTTGGTAACAAAAGCATTGGAAGGCTTTCCGGTATGTGTGGAAGATTATGAGTTCCCACCAGAAGATTTATTAGCGTTATTTATGAAACGAAGTTTAGCACTTCTTACGATTTCAATTAATCGTTCAAATGTCGAAAGTATTGTATTTACAGTGGATGTGCTAAATCAAAAAATGTTAGATATTTTAAATCATTGTGTAGAATCTCTCGGATTTATGGAGCAAACAAAAGTATATTTTCAAACAAGAGAAGAGAGTTTTTTTTCCTACATCATTAAACAACCAAAAGATTTATGGAATAGCCAAGTGCTTATGATAGATTCTTCCAAGGGATATCTTCGATATATGCGCTTAGAAATGAATCGAAAGACAGTCCCGGTGGTTGCTTTTATTGAAACGGAGGAGTTCCCTGAGATTTCCTTTTCTTCGATTCCCAAACAAGCTGCAACGAAAGGACCGGTATTAGCAAGATTGGATTTAGCAATGCAGTCCGTAATGGAAGATGCTTGTGAAGGTAGACGGATTACCACAGCGTATCTAATAGGAGAAATTTTTTCAGGTGATTGGTGTAAGGAAACTTTAAAGTATCTTTGTAAAGGGAAAAGAGTTTTTCAAGGAACAAATTTATTTAGCAAAGGGGCTTGTTATTACGCAAAAGAGAGATATGAAGAAACAGCAATAGGAAAAGAGCATGTATACTTAGGAAATGATAAGTTAAAAACTAATATAGGAATGCGAGTATTACGTGCGGGAAAGGAAAGTTATTTTGCTGTGCTTAATGCAGGAATTAATTGGTTTGAAGCGAAAAAATCATATGATATTATTTTGGAAGACGGGAAAGAATTAATTTTTATTCTTACACCATTAACTGGAAAAGGGAAAAAAGAGGCAAAATTTCTTCTTGATGGTTATCCTTATCATGAAAGAAAGATTACAAGGATGCACATAGAACTAGATATGACAAGTGAAAAATCATTACGAATTCATATAGCTGATTTGGGATTTGGAGAGATATCACAATCAACGGGACTAGAATGGACAGAAGTGATTTCCGTGGAATAGGGGAAAAGATGAGTAAAGTATATTTATGTAAAGGAGCATATGCGAAAACACCATTTTATATAGAAAAGCAGCGCTTAAATCTATATTCAATTGAAGAAGTTTGCTATTATATTAAAGAGAACACATGCTTGCTTGATAAATCTATTATGTCACCAGCTTTTATTCGCTTTGTTGGGGAAGAATGTAAACTAGAAGATATGGAGAAAGAATTAAAAGCTATTCTTCATCGAAAGAAATCATTATCCGAATTTTGTGAATATATTTTAAAAGAAGAGGGGAAAACATCAAACGAAGAAATTGAGATGTTAACAGATAATATTTCGAAGAGTGAATCTTTAGATGTGTTTGAAAAAAGAAAAAGCAATGCAGATTATTTTGTTCGAAAGAAAAAATATTTTCGGGCAATGGTTGAGTATCGAAAACTTTTAGAAAAAGCAGATTCAAATGATCGAATATTACAAAGCGAAATATATCATAATATGGGAGTTATTTACGCAAATTTATTTCATTTTTCGGATGCGAAAGATTATTTTTTTAAAGCATACGAAATGGGAGAGCGTGAGGAAAGTTTACTTTGTTATTTAGCAGCTTGGAAAATGATAGGCGAAGATGGGGAATACGAAGAAGCTTTACGAATAAATCCACTTTTCCAAAAGCATAATTCGGAATTGGATAGTGTTTTGTT
>JBFHIZ010000058.1:0-7275 GCA_041596215.1 Lachnospiraceae bacterium | reverse complement strand
TCGTCCACTGCTTTTTTAAGAAAGTACCTTCCACTTTGCTCATCCTTTTCAATGACTGCATAATGTCCAGTAACAACGTAATCAAAGTTTAATACCATTGCTCGGCGCATAAGTTCTTCAAATTTAATATAACGATTGCAATCGATACATGGATTCGGTGTAGAACCACTCGTATACGCCCCAACAAATCGATCGATTACGTTTTCTTTAAAACGATCTTTAAAATTATAGACATAATAAGGAATCCCAAGGCGGCGCGCAACACTTCGTGCGTCTTCAATATCCTCTAAGGAACAGCATGACTTTTCATGACAAATGGAAACTCCGTCATTATCAAATAACTTCATAGTCATACCTGTAGTATCATGTCCTTCTTGTTTTATAATAAATGCTGCGACGGAACTATCCACTCCGCCGCTCATTGCAATCAGAATTTTTTTATTCATAAATTTCTTTACCTATTCTGTAAATAATGGAGTAGACAAATATCTATCTCCTGTATCAGGAAGCACAACAACAATATTTTTCCCTGCATTTTCAGGACGTTTTCCAATTTCCATCGCAGCCCACGTTGCTGCTCCTGCTGAAATTCCTACCAGGATACCTTCGCTACGCGCAATCTCTTTCCCAACTTTAAAGGCATCCTCATTTTCCACTTGTATGATTTCGTCATATATAGTTGTATTTAATACACTCGGAACAAACCCAGCTCCAATCCCTTGAATTTTATGAGGACCTGCTTTCCCTTCCGATAAGGCCGGCGAACCAACTGGTTCCACTGCAACAACCTGCACTTTTGGGTTTTTTGATTTCAAATATTCTCCAACCCCAGTTATCGTTCCTCCCGTGCCAACGCCTGCAACAAATATATCAACTGCACCATTTGTTTGAGTCCAAATTTCTGGCCCTGTTGTTGCTTTATGAATTGCTGGATTTGCTGGATTATCAAATTGCCCTGGAATCACACTATTTGGCGTTGTATCCGCCAACTCTTTTGCCTTTGTAATCGCACCCTTCATCCCAAGCGCTCCTTCAGTCAAAACAATTTGCGCTCCATATGCTTTTAATAGATTTCGTCGTTCAATGCTCATTGTTTCTGGCATTGTGAGAATAACAGCATAACCTTTTGCCGCTGCTACTGCTGCTAAACCAATCCCAGTATTTCCACTTGTTGGTTCGATAATAACGGAATCCGGTTTTAATAACCCTCTTGCTTCAGCATCCTCAATCATTGCTTTTGCAATTCTATCTTTTACGCTTCCAGCTGGATTAAGATATTCTAACTTTGCAATTATTTTCGCTGCTATGCCATTATTCTTCTCCATATTTGTAAGTTCTAACACTGGTGTATTACCGATAAGTTCGGTGAAACTTTTTTTAATCTCAGACATTATATTTACCACCTTTCAGATAATTATTTTTAATTTTGATTTCGTAATTTTTCTATTACTTATAATTCATATATGTTTACTATGATATCAGTATAAATAAGGTTTGTCCATTTGTCAATACTATTTATAAAAATATATTTTATTAAATTGAATAATTACAGATTTCCTTTTCCGTCTGCGAATTTGCCAACTCTTCTAATGTCACGGAATCCACATAATCATTTATTACACGATTCAAGCCTTCCCAAAAATCAATTGTTGGACATATGGTTCGCCTTTCACAAGGTATTGCATTTACTTCCAAGCATGAAACTGGTGCAAACTCTCCTTCTGTTACTCTTAATATTTCACCTATTGTGTATTTATTAGCTTTTTTAACAAGCATATATCCACCTTGCGGTCCACGACTACTAATTAATAAGCCTGATCTTGTTAAATTCGTTACAATTTGCTCCAAATATTTTATCGATATGTCTTGACGCTTTGCAATATCCTTAATAGATATCCACTCACCGTTGTTATGTTGTGCTATATCAATCATCATTCTAACTGCATAGCGTCCCTTTGATGATACTTTCATATTATTATCACTCCTTTTATATCCTAATATTACTATATGATTACTATGAAATCAAGTGGAACACTATTATTCTACTTTTCTTTCTTATCTTTTGTCTCTTTTTATTTGTTTTTATATAATCGTAAATTTTTTAAGAAGTCTTTCATAATCGTATTTTTGAATTATCACACATGATTTTTATCTTTGCTGATTTTTTTTGATAAAAAGCAAAACATACAATTAAACTAATTCTTTTGCCGATGATTTTTCTATATATTTTTCACTCATTGTAATAAAGTGACTAAAAATATGATTTAAATCTTCCCCAAAAGAAGACAAATAATATCCTTCTTTATCATCAACCATTTTTCTTGTTATCACTTCTCTTTCCTGAAGCAAAGCAAGCTTTCTGTTCAATTCCGTATTACTAATATATTCAATATTCTCTGCAATATCTGTATATCTATGGTATCCCATTGCTATCGCGTCTATGATTTCAGGTATCCATTTCATACGAAACACATCATGAATTAATTGAAATCCTTCATTCATTTTTATATTCATTATTACCCCCTACAAACAAATTTGTCTCTTTTTGTTTTTATGTTATATTCATATAATATAATAAGAACATAAAACAAACAATACAAAGGAGGTTTTTTCATGGAAAATCAAGATGAAGTTAAGGAAATTGTTACATTACCACTTATTGGTGACAAAGCACCCGCATTTAAAGCGGTCACTACGCAAGGAAATATTTCTTTTCCTGAAGATTATGAAGGAAAATGGGTTATCTTATTTAGTCATCCCGCAGACTTTACACCAGTTTGTACAACTGAGTTTATGACTTTTGCAAGTATGCAAGATGAATTTAAAGCGTTAAACACGGAACTTATCGGTCTTTCCGTTGATTCACTTTATGCACACATCGCTTGGTTACGAACAATTCAAGAAAAAATTGAATATAAAGGAATGAAAAATGTCGAAGTTACTTTCCCTCTCATTGAAGATATTAAAATGGATGTAGCAAAAAAATTCGGAATGATTCAATCCGGTTCTTCTACAACACAAGCCGTACGCGCAGTTTTTATAATTGACCCTTCGTCCGTTGTAAGAACAATCTTATACTACCCAGCCTCAACTGGCCGTAACTTTGATGAAATTAAACGTATCATTCTTGCGCTTCAAAAGGCGGACAAAGAAGCTATTGCAACACCAGCTAACTGGCAACCAGGTGAAGATGTCATTCTTCCTCCACCAGGTTCTTGCGGAGTAGCTAAAGATCGTATGGAAACGAATGAAGATAACAAATATTGCTTGGATTGGTTTATGTGTTTTAAAAGAGAAAACTAAGTTTTAGTCTTTTAACAACCAATTCGTTATTTTTAAAAATAAAGCAGTTAATCCTGTCTTATTTGGCAATTTTTACACTTTATAAAATATCAAAAAGGAATTCATCCCTAGTATGGATTCCTTTTTTTATGTTTAAACTTAGTATTATTAATTCGTATTAATTATTTCATAAGCAATTTATATTTTTTTATGCTAACATTATTATATTATTTATTTTCAAATATATTGTAAGATTTTTGGTTTTTCTCTGTCTTATAAGTAAGGAGGTGAAATAGTAATGGATTTTGAGCAGATATATTATTTATATTTTGACGATGTGTATCGATATGTAAGGCGTCTTTCGGGCGATGAACATATTGCAGAAGAAGTCACAAGTGAAACTTTTTTTAAGGCAATGCAAAAAATTGCTGATTTTCGAGGAGACTGTGATTTACGTGTTTGGTTATGTCAAATTGCAAAAAATTGTTACTACTCTTACTTGCATAAGCTTAAAAAAGTGAATTTTGTTGATGCTACAGATCTTGACGATACGGTTGACCCACAAATATCTATAGAAGACAGAATTATTATACATGAACAAGCTGCTCAAATTCAAAAGCTGTTGCACACGATTTCAGAACCATATAGGGAAGTATTTATGTGGAGAGTTTTTGCAGATCTAAGTTTTAAACAAATAGGTCAAATATTTGGCAAAACAAATAACTGGGCTTGTGTTACTTATCACAGAGCAAAACAACAAATATTAAAGAAAATGGAGGATAAAAATAATGAATAAGCGAGAATGTAATATTATACGTGATTTATTGCCTTTGTATGTAGAAGGCATTGTTAACGAAGATACAAAACAATTTGTAGAAGAACATATTTGCAAATGTGAGGAATGTGAAAAAGAATTACATATACTTAACTCCGATATTTTTATAAATACGAAAGCCCCAGAAACCATTGCTTCAACAAAAATTATAAAAAAAATCAGCTTTACCATCAAAAAAAAGCGCGTGTTTACAGCCATACTCGCCTCTATACTTTCATTCATTATTGCTATTTTATTATTTGCATACCTAACCGCACCAGAATATATACCTTATTCGGAGGATGATGGTTTTATTAAAGTAGTTGAAAATAATGGAATTGTAACGCTTACTTTCAACGCCCAATATGAACTTTCTAATGAATTAGAAACTGGTACCTACTATTTAAGCCTTTATACTACTTCCATGGATCAGTTTTTTAATTCTTCTTCAGAACAAATGATTACTGTAAATCCCAATGGTGAAAAAATTCAAACCATTTACTATGTATCAAACGGACAGATTGAAGATAGCATCATATATGGAGTAAATCCTAATACAAATGGTGGTATAATAACACTCCCACGTTTGTTTTTGAATTACTATTTTCTTATTGCTAGTTTTATTGCTGTGATGTTAATTCTTTTATATTTTATATTTCGAAATAAAGAAGAAATCAAAACAAAAATCAAAAAATTACTCTTACTTCCTATTTCCTATATCTTAAGTCATCTTTTGATTATGGGTGGAAATTTGACCTCTTTTTCTGCTACACGCGATTTCTATTTAATTTTGCTTTTAAGCATTCCAATTTATTTGATTTTATATATTCTCTTAGTATATTTATCTTACAAAACTAAACTAACGGGGGAATATTTCATCAAACAATAACTGTTTTAATTTTGCATTTTTTACACGTTATCAAATCGGTGTGCAAATATACCAAGCAGCTTTAGAATCTACGTTAACGACTTTGACCTCTGAAAAACACTCTTTCATTTCATAAAGACAGTTTTTCATCTCTTCTTCCGCCTCTTTTATAAATTGAAAATAATCGCCTCGTTCAAGACATTCGATAATCGATGTCAATAATGTGCGGTTTTGGTTATAGTCATAAATGATTACCTTGTCTTTCGTTACCCGGCCCATTTGGATATACATTTGTTTTCTTTCATTTTTTTGTAATCCATGTGCTACATAAGAAGCAATCGATATATCAAATACCTTGTCTTGAAACGGAAGCTGCTCAAGTACATTCCCATGCATAAAGCTTATATTCTTATTTTCAGGTTGTCTTTTTGCAATCTTTAACATATTGTCTGCCGGATCAACTCCAGTTACTGCTAATCCAATTTCATTAAGAACAGAGCACAACGCACCGGTTCCACATCCTACGTCTAAAACAGTTGCAAATGAAGACAAATTCAATTCTTTAGCAGCATTTTCAATAATCATCTTGTAATGTTTTTTCTGTTTTAGATAAAACAAACCATAAATTGGTGCTATTAAATTAAAAAGAAAACCACTTTCTTTATCCATTATTTTAACCCCCTATGATTTTTCAGTGTAAACAACTACATTCTATTTCGCATAAATTTAATGTAAACTCTCAAACGTCTTATTAAAAGAACCTATTTCTATTAAATTACCTTCTGGGTCGGCAATGTAGCAAGTTCTTTGCCCCCAAGGCTCGGTTATTGGTTCTAGTACTGAAGTAGCACCTTTGTTGATTGCCTTTACATATTCTTCATCTACTTCTTCAAACGTGTCAACATAAAGTGCAATTTCGAAATGACCATTCATACCTTTTACATATTCATATCTCTTATTTGTCATCTTTTCAAAATCATTTCTTCCATAAAGCAAAAAGAGAGTATGATCTTTTACTAAATATACATTTGACGTGTCTTCATTTTCTTTAATTTCAAATCCCAAAACCTCTTTATAAAATTTTATCATTACAGACATGTCATTTACAAATAATCCAAATCCATCTAATCTCATTTTTTATACCTCCTACGAATTGAAATTTACTCATATATTTTTATCCTGCTTCCATTCCGTTTCAAAGATAGCTATAACAATTTTTCAATAATTTCTTCTGGAGTTATAAATAGGAATTGCTCTCCAAATGCCTCCCAATATTCATCAATCTTTTGTATTCTACGAAAAAAAGAGAATCCTTTGCTTTTAAATATTTTTTTTAATTCTTTTTTTGTCATCTTAATAAAATTTTTTTCTAAAGTAATCGCTATTTATTTTTTTTGAAAAAAACGACAAACTTTTTATTTTCTCAATTAATTAGTAATTATCCTACCTTAATTTTTTCTTTATAATTATATTCCATTTTTCTTTTCGAGTTCCTGATTTTCGAATCGTTTCATCCAAATCTTCTAATGTTTCCTTTATTAAATCTAATCCAAATATTAAAAGTGTTTTTAATACACCATCCACCATGTCATCTATTTTGATTGGATCTTAAAAAAACTTTTTTGCATGTTTCCCTAATTCGTTGATTCCTTCTTCGTTAAAATGTAGTATACTGTTATTCATAGAGAATATCCTTTCTTTGTGCGTGTTTTTGTGTGATAACTTAATCATAACACAAAGGAGGTATTCTCTATCTTTTTATTCTGTTTTCAACTTAAGGTAATTTTACACTATGGTCCACTATTTTATACTAACTGCGTCTCTTTATCATAAGTAACATATCAATAACTGATTTTCTTAATTACACCATTTTTATTTCCTTATATACGACACTTTTACGACAGTTAATTACCGCTATTTAATTCAAAATATTGTAAATCAAACTTTCATAAAAAATTTACGAGTAACAAAAAAAACCATAAACAAAGGTTTACCCTTTATTTTTGATCTTTAAATAATTAGAGGCGCCAACCAGATTTGAACTGGTGATAGAGGTGTTGCAGACCTTTGCCTTACCACTTGGCTATGGCGCCATATATTTAGTTATACAAAAATCGATAAAGCGTAGTGTTATCACAATGTGATTATACCTTACTAAATTATCGATTTCAAGTGACTCCTACGGGACTTGAACCCGTGTTACCGCCGTGAAAGGGCGATGTCTTAACCGCTTGACCAAGGAGCCATAGCTTCGACTAGGTCGAATCTTTGGTAGTTACTTTATAGCTACTATGTGTTTATCTCGTTTTCT
>JBFHIZ010000057.1:0-7547 GCA_041596215.1 Lachnospiraceae bacterium | reverse complement strand
GGACATCAATATGGCGATGCATTATTAAAGGCAATTTCTCATAATTTACAAAGAATTAACGGTATAGAGTCCACCTGCTATCGAATGGGTGGAGATGAATTTGTTATTCTGATACCTCCTGATTCTTATCCGAAATTCTCCATTATTCAGGATGAAATTAAAGAAATATTTAGTAAACCATGGTTTTTAAAAGATTCTGATTATTATTGTACGATGAGTATGGGTACCGTGACTTTTCCTAAAGAAGGAGATAGTGTACAATCACTAATAAAAAAAGCAGATATTGCAATGTATGAAGCTAAAAAAAGCGGAAAAAACAGAGTTGCACATTATTCAGATAGTATTAGTTCTACTTCAAATAAACGATTAGATATGGAAAAAAATATGCGTGATGCAATGGCTGGGGAGATGAAGGAATTTGAAGTATACTATCAGCCGATTACGGACATTCAAATGGAAGGAATGCCTTGTACAGGGGCAGAAGCTTTGGTTCGATGGAATAGTGCGGAATTAGGATTTTTGACGCCAGGGGCATTTATTCCATTGGCAGAATATTTGGGATTAATCAATCAAATTGGAAATCACGTATTACACGAGGCATGTGTTGAATGCAAAAAGTGGAATGATAATGGACAACCTACTTATAAGGTGAATGTGAATCTTTCAGTGGTACAGTTACTTCAGAATGATATGTTGGAAATTATTGAACAGACCATAGAAAAAACAGGAGTTAATCCTAGAAATCTAACCTTGGAAGTCACCGAAAGTTTAGCAATTGATGACATGGACCGTATGAAAGCAATTTTAGCCAATATAAAAAAATTAGGAGTAAGAATTGCTCTGGATGATTTTGGGACGGGGTATTCCTCGTTAAATCATATACGGCAAATTCCGTTAGATGTTATTAAAGTAGATCAAACATTTGTAAAAGATCTTGCAGAGGATAGCTATTCTCAAGCATTTATTAAAATGGTTGCAGAACTTGCAAATACAATTGGAGTTAGTATTTGTGTAGAAGGAATCGAAACAGAGGAACAATATAAAGTCCTTGAGGGAATGAAAGTTCGTTTGATTCAAGGGTATTATTTTGGGAAACCAATGAAAAAAGAAGAGTTTGAAGAAAAATATATAAGGAAATGAATGATAAATTAAAAATAGGAAAAGGTGGAAGTTATGAGTGCAGAAATGAAAAATAATAACGAAGTAAATGAAGAGGTTGTTTCAAAAAATTTTATTGAGTTAATTATCGATAAAGATTTAGCGGATGGGGTATATGATACGGTTCATACAAGGTTTCCTCCAGAACCTAATGGCTATCTTCATATAGGTCATGCAAAATCTATTTTATTAAATTATGGATTAGCATGCAAATATAATGGAAAATTTAATATGCGTTTTGATGATACGAATCCAACGAAAGAAAAGATTGAATTTGTAGATGCAATTATGGAAGACATCACCTGGTTAGGAGCAAAATGGGAAGATAGACTATTTTATGCATCGGATTATTTTGGAGATATGTATGAAGCCGCGATTAAATTAATTAAAAAGGGGAAAGCTTATGTTTGCGATTTGACTTCTGAAGAAATCAGAGAGTATCGAGGAACGTTAACAGAAGCAGGGAAAGATAGTCCTTATAGAAACCGAAGCGTAGAAGAAAATTTGGAATTATTTGAGGCAATGAAAGATGGTAAGTACGCGGACGGTGAAAAAGTATTGCGTGCAAAAATCGATATGTCATCACCAAATATGAATATGCGAGATCCTATTATTTATCGCGTAGCACATATGACACACCATAATACAAAGGATGCTTGGTGTATTTATCCAATGTATGATTTTGCACATCCAATAGAGGATGCTATAGAACATATTACACATTCAATTTGTACTTTAGAATTTGAAGATCATAGACCGTTGTATGATTGGGTAGTCCACGAATTGGAGTACGTACAGCCACCAAAACAAATTGAATTTGCTAAGCTTTACTTGAAAAATGTAGTAACAGGAAAGAGATATATTAAAAAACTTGTAGAAGAAGGAGTTGTAGATGGATGGGATGATCCAAGATTGGTTTCCATTGCAGCTTTAAGAAGACGTGGATTTACACCGGAATCCATACATAGATTTGTGGAATTGTGTGGAGTTTCTAAAGCAAATGCAACGGTGGACTATGGTATGCTAGAATATGCAATTCGAGAAGATCTTAAGAGCAAAGATATGCGGGTTATGGCAGTATTGGATCCAATTAAATTAATTATTGATAATTATCCAGAAGATAAAGTAGAGATGTTAGATGCTCCTAATAATGTGGAAAATGCAGAACTTGGCTCGAGAAAAATACCATTTCGAAAAGAAATATATATTGATAGAGATGATTTTATGGAGGAGCCACCTAAAAAATATTTCCGATTATATCCGGGGAACGAAGTTCGTCTTATGCATGCATATTTTGTAAAATGTACCGATTTTGTAAAAGATGAAAATGGTGTGGTTACTGAAGTACATTGCACTTATGATCCGGAAACAAAATCAGGCTCTGGTTTTACGGGAAGAAAAGTAAAAGGCACAATTCATTGGGTATCGATTGAGGATGCAGTGCAAGTAGAAGCAAGATTATATGAAAATATAATCGATGAAGAAAAAGGTGTTTATAATGAGGATGGAAGTATGAATATTAATCCAAATTCATTAAAGGTATTACCAAATTGTTTTGTGGAACCAATCGTAAAGGATGCAAAACCTTATGATAGTTTTCAATTTGTTAGACAGGGATATTTCTGTGTAGACAATAAAGATAGTAAACCAGAGAAACTTGTATTTAATCGTGTGGTTTCTTTGAAAAGTTCTTTCAAATTATAAGAAGTATAAAGGCTAAAGAATGGAGTGGTAAAATGTCAGATTTATTAGATGGATTAGATGCATTTGGATTGGGAAAGTTTGAAGCAGAAAATTTATACAAAGAATCCCCCAAAAAAACAAAAGAAAAATCAAAAAAAGAAATGGATATTTTAAAGGAAGAGTTCTTTATTTTTGAAAAAAAATATACGTGTCCTAATTGCGAAAGAGAATTTAAGAATAAAACCGTAAAAAATGGAAAAGCAAAATTAATTGGAACGGATATTGATTTGAGACCAAAGCATGAGGGAATTGATATGGCAAAGTATGAAGTTGTTGTTTGTCCAACCTGTGGTTATGCTTCTCTTAGCAGATATTTTGATGTTTTATTTGCAAAACAATCTAAAATGATTACTGCTAAAATATCTAGTGCTTTTCGTGGAGTAACATATAAAAACTCGACATTTTCTTATAAAGAAGCACTGGAAAGGTATAAATTAGCGCTGGTAAATGCAATGGTAAAACAAGCAAAAGCATCAGAAAAAGCATATATTTGTTTACGAACAGCTTGGTTATTAAGGGGAATGGGTGAAAACTTACCAAAGGTAACGCCCAATTATGAAGAAGAATTAAATAAAATAAGAGAACAAGAAAATGAGTACCTAAAAAATGCACTAGAGGGATTTAAAAAAGCTCGTTCGGAGGAGAATTATCCAATGTGTGGTATGGATGAAATAACGATTGATTACATTATTTCTGCACTTTCTATGAAAACTGGAGATTATGCATTATCTGCTCGGCTTATTTCTGAGATTTTATTAAACCCTTCAACAAATGCAAGAATGAAAGAAAGAGCAAGAGATTTGAAAGAAATCGTGGTTACAAAAGTGAAAAATATGCAAGAATCATAAAGGAGAAAAAGTGAAGCTTTGTACGGTTATGCTACATGCGGAAGCGAAAGAGCCTCTTTATCAACAAATTTATAAAGAAATTCGAAAAGAAATTAGTGCAGGGGAGATTCTCGTTGGAGAGAAACTTCCCTCAACACGTTTATTAGCTGAGACTTTGCAAGTTTCAAGAAGTACGATAGATATGGCATATAATCAACTTCTTTCAGAAGGTTATATACGTGCGATTCCATATAAAGGTTATTTTGTAGAAGAAAATGAAGTGTTATTAAATTTAAAAGTAGCATTAGAAATAAATAGGAGTGCGATTTCAAGAACAAAAGAAGTGTGCGAAACAAAAGAGAATGTTGTATGTGATTTTTCTCCAAACGGTGTGGATAAAAAAAGTTTTCCTTTGTCCACATGGAAATCTATGTATCGAGAGGTTCTAAAGGAACATGGAAATGATTTGTTTTCACGAGGAGAATCTTTTGGAGAAGAAACGTTAAGGGAGTCCATATCTAAGTATTTATACTCAGCAAGAGGTGTTCATTGTAATAAAAATCAGATTGTAGTAGGTGCTGGGAATGATTATTTACTCATGCTATTGAGTGTGATGTTTCATAAAAATAATTATGTGATTGGTATGTCGAATACTACTTATCGAAAGGCTTATCGTATTTTTAAAGCCTATGATATTTTGGTAGAACCAATTGGAATGGATGAAAATGGGATTTCTGTTTTAGATTTAGATAAAAAAAAGATAAATATATTATATACGATGCCATCGCATCATTTCCCGACAGGAGTGGTTATGCCAATAGGAAGAAGAGCGGAAGTGTTAGAATGGAGCACGAAGGGTAAAGAAAGATATCTTATTGAGGATGATTATGATAGCGAGTTTCGGTATCGTGGAAGACCAATTCCGGCGCTTGCAGCCACAGACGCAATGGACCGCGTAATTTATATGGGGACTTTTTCCAAATCATTAGCACCAGCAATTCGTATAAGTTATATGGTGCTACCAAAATCATTGGTTTCTATATTTCGTGATACGGTAGGATTTTTTTCGTCGAGTGTATCTAGATTAGATCAGATGATGCTTTACAAGTTCATGGAAGAGGGTTATTTTGAAAGACATATTCATAGAATGCGTAAAATATACAAAGCAAAAAGAGATTTTTTGATTGAAAAATTAAAAGTTTTACGTAAGGATTTTGAAATTTCAGGAGAAGAAGCGGGTTTACATTTGCTATTAATTGATAAAAAGGGAAGAAATGAGGATGTGTTGATTCAGAAAGCAAGAGATGCGGGTGTAATTGTATATGGACTTTCTTCGTTTTCGATTCAGGATAAAGCGAAGATGCCTGCAACCATATTGATTGGATATGCGGAGAATGAGGAATTTGAACTGGAATTAGGGGTTCGAGTATTAGCTGAAGTATGGTTGACATCATAAAAAGAAAGACAATTAAAATAATTCTTAATTGTCTTTCTTTTTTATATATAGATATTATCTTATTATATTACTGGATCAGTGGCATCATCAAAGAATTCCTCTACAGTATCTTCGTCTGATGTTGCTACAGAATCGCTCATACTTTCGAACTCATCACTTTTGTCATCTTCATCAAGAGATACGTAAGAACGGTCTTCTTGTTCGTCTTCTTCCTCTTCACAATCACAACAACATGAGCAAGGGAGTAAACCTTTGTCTTTCAAATAAAGATATACGCCAGCAGCAGCGGCTGCTAAAGCTCCAATAGCAACTAAAAATTTAACGATTTTTTTCATTTGTATGCTCCTTTCAAAAAAACTATATATCTCATTTTATATACATTTTAGTAAAAAAGCAAATAAAAATTTAAATTAGATAGAAATAACTACCTTCACAGAATCTACCCCTGACTTAATAGGAACAATATTTCCGCTTATTTCTTCGCCATCTACCATCATTTTGGTAGTTTTACCACCAGAATTTTCAACTTGAATATCATATAAAACGCCACGATACATACGCTTTGCATGATAGGTTGAAATTCCTTTGGGGAGGCAGGGAAGAATACTTAGACCATCAAAGGTTGGGGTAATGCCTAAGATTCCCTGTGTGGCGGCTACAAAAGTCCACGCAGCAGTTCCTGTAAGCCAACTATTTTTTGCTTCACCGAAATTTTGTGCATCTCTTCCGGCAATTGTTTGACTATAAACATAGGGTTCCGTTTTATGTACTTCGCTCACTGCTTCTAGATAAGATGGGCAGTTTCTGCGATAGGTATCAAATGCATTTTCTCCGTCTGCAAGTTTGCTGTAAGCCATAATAATCCATGGGTTATTGTGGCAAAATACGGAGCCGTTTTCTTTGTATCCAGGTGGATAAGAAGATATTTCACCAAGATTTTTATAATATTCAGTATAGCAAGGATGTAAAATTTCAACACCAAAGTCATTTAATAAGTGTTTTCGGACGGAAGCCATTGCTTTTTCACCAAAACCAAGTTCTTCACCGATTCCAGCCATAGTACAGAATCCTTGTGGCTCAATGAAAATTTGTCCTTCTTTGCAATCTTTACTTCCAATTTTATCTTCAAATGCATCATAAGCACGTAGGAACCATTCACCATCCCAACCGTTGTCAATTACTGCCTGGTTGATTTGCTTAATTGCATCCGTGACATAATCAAGTTCTTCTTGTTCCACACCAAAACGCTTAGCAATTTCGATATATTCTTTTCCATATTTAACAAACATTCCAGCAATGAAAACACTTTCTGCTTTTCCACTTTCAAAATTAGAAGCAGTTTGGAAACTTTCGCCTGGTTCAACGCTAAAACAGTTTAGATTTAAACAATCATTCCAATCAGCACGACCAATTAGAGGTAAGTCATGGGGACCTTTATTTGTAGCAGTATAATGTATACTTCTTTTTAAATGCTCAAATAGTGTTTTTTCAGAACCTTCAACATTGTTAAAAGGTACTGGCTCAGATAGGATAGACATATCTCCAGTTTCACGAATATAAGCGGATACACAAGCGACTAACCATAGTGGATCATCATTAAATCCGCTACCCACATCTCCATTTCCACGTTTTGTAAGTGGTTGATATTGATGATAGGTACTTCCGTCTTCAAATTGGATAGAAGCAATATCGATAATTCTTTCTCTTGCACGGTCTGGAATTAAATGAACGAATCCAAGTAAATCTTGACAGCTATCACGGAATCCCATTCCACGTCCCATGCCGCTTTCAAAATAACTTGCAGAACGACTCATGTTAAAAGTTACCATGCATTGATATTGATTCCAAATATTTACCATTCGATCTAAATGTTCATCATCACTTTTCACCGTGAATTTGCTCAATAAAGTATTCCAGTAAGTATGTAGTTCGTTAAGAGCAGAGGTTGCTTTTTCTACGGTATTAAATTTATCGATTAACGAAAGTGCCTTCTTTTTATTAATTACACCAGGCGCTTCGAATTTTTCTTCTTGTTTATTTTCAATATAACCGAGCACAAATACAAAAGTTTTTTCTTCATTTGCTTTTAAATGCAAGGATAATCTATGGGAAGCAATGGGAGCCCAGCCACTAGCAACAGAATTTGTACTGGAATCGTTGGTGACAACATCTGGGGTGTCCCAGGAATTAAAAGCACCTAAAAAAGAATCTCTATCGGTATCAAAACCACTAACTTCGCTATTAACGGTATAAAAAGCATAATGGTCTCTACGTTCGCGATATTCTGTTTTGTGATAAATAGTACTACCAGCCACTTCGACTTCGCCAATATTAAAATTACGCTGAAAGTTTGAAGCATCATC
>JBFHIZ010000056.1:0-7809 GCA_041596215.1 Lachnospiraceae bacterium | reverse complement strand
AGTAATGGCATCATTCCTTCAATTAATCTAATTACAACTTATGAAACCCGTATTCATCCTATTGATTCGAATAAAATCAAACAGATAATTGAAAATACCTTTTTTAGCTAATGCATCTCATTGCTTTTATTCATTTTGGGGTATTGGAGAGATTTTTCTATCATTTTCCTACAAAAATAAATTTTAATTCTATAAAATACTTCTATTTTTTGACGTTTTGGGGATTTTGAAAGATTTTCCGTCTTTTTTACCCAGTGAATTATATATCTATGGGCAACAAAACTTATTAAAATTAAATTTCCCCCTAAAATACCATTTTCAAAAAATTACCGTGGTTATATTTGGGGGTTTTGACTGTTTTTCCGTCTTTTTCCCCCAAATAACTAATTGACTCTTCCGTTCATTCTATATTTATCATACTTTTAAAAAAAATTTTAAACGCTCAATATAAACGCCCACACACAATAAATATTTGCATATAAAAAGCCCATGAATGCAAGCATTCTGGGCTTTATATACATTTCTATTTGCAAATAATATATTGCTACATAATAGCAATTTGTTATCTCTTTGAGAACTGTGGTGCACGTCTAGCAGATTTAAGACCTGGTTTCTTTCTTTCTTTCATACGAGGATCTCTTGTTAAGTATCCTTCTTTTTTAAGAATTGGGCGTTTTTCATCATCTACTTGAAGAAGTGCTCTTGCAATTCCATGACGGATTGCTCCAGCTTGTCCTGTATATCCGCCACCTTTAACAGTTACAATTGCATCAAATTGATCCAATGTATTTGTAGCAGTAAGTGGTTGACGTACGATTACTTTCAATGTTTCTAATCCTAAATATTCGTCAATTGATCTTTTATTTATTGTAATATTTCCTTTGCCAGGTACTAAATATACTCTAGCAACTGATTTTTTTCTTCTACCTGTTCCGTAGTATTTTATAGCTTTAGCCAATGATTTTTCCTCCTTATATCTTCAATTAAAATGTCAATGCTTCAGGTTGTTGAGCTACATGTGGATGCTCTGGCCCTGCATATACAAAAAGCTTAGTTAACATTTTTCTTCCTAATGGTCCTTTTGGAAGCATTCCTTTTACAGCAAGCTCAGTCACTTGTTCAGGTTTTTTTGCTAATTTTTCTTTTAAAGGTGTTTCTTTCATACCACCAATGTAATCAGAATGGTGATAATAAATCTTTTGGTCTAATTTTTTTCCTGTAACTTTGATTTTTTCAGCATTAATAACGATTACATAATCGCCAGTATCTTCATGTGGTGTATAAATTGATTTATTTTTTCCTCTTAAAACTTTTGCAATTTCTGACGCCATACGTCCTAATGTTAATCCTGTAGCGTCAACTACATACCATTTTCTATCTACTGTAGCTGGATTAGCCATAAATGTTTTCATCGTATTTCCTCCATATATAATCTGGTTATTCAGTATAAAGCTGTTTATCCTCTTATTCAGATTGCTAAACCATTCTTTATTTCATATCATACAACATAGGTTAAAACTCATCCGGGCATGGTTTGTTTAGACAAATGTTGTCACATTGAATTATTATATTATACGCATCCTCGCGTGTCAACCATTTTTACTAGATTTCTTAGTTTTTTTCGAGGTTTTCTCGTATTTCCCCTTTTCCCTTGATAAATATATTTATACTTATTTTTTTGATTATTTTTTCATTCTTTTTTTGATTATTTTTTTGATTTATTTCATTCTTACTTATCAATTATCTTTTTTTACAAATGCTCATACTGGTATAAAAATAGTCCTTGTGGTGGTGCTGTTGGTCCAGCTGCCTCTCGTTTCTTTGCTTCTAACATTTCCTTTACCTTTATGGGCTCAATTCGATTTATTCCCACCTCAATTAATGTCCCAGCAATAATTCGAACCATATTATATAAGAACCCTTTCCCCGACACCTCTATTATTATAATTCCATCTTTACGGTACACTTTTATATTCGTAATCGTTCTCACCGTTGTTTCTACCGTTGCATGCGTATTACAAAAACTTTTAAAATCATGCGTACCTTTTAAATATTGGGCACCTTCATTCATTTTTTCTTCATTGAGCTCACGTCTTAAAAACAAGGTATATAGCCTCTCCGTAGGGACTTGAACTTCTCCTGTTGCAATTCGATATTGATATGTTTTTATCGTATCTTGGTTTCTTGGATGATACGTTTTTTCAACTTCTTTTGATACAACAATTCGAATATCCTCAGGTAACCGTTGATTTAACGCATAAGAAACTTTATCTGCTGGCATTCTTGCTGACATATCAAAGATTGCCTCATTACATAATGCATGTACCCCCGCATCAGTTCTGCTTGCACCAATTACCATGATTTCTTCGCCAAATAAATCTGACAAACATCGGTTCAATTCACCTTCAATTGTTTTCCCATTTTTCTGCACTTGCCAACCACAGTAATTTGTTCCATCGTAGGCAACCACCATATGTACTCGCTTCATCTTTTTCCCTTTTATCTTATGGTAACAGACTTATATTCCCAACCGTAATAATTCCCGCCATCATTGCAAGAATGTAGATATACGCAAATAAATCTCTTTTTCGATATCCTAATGGTTTCATTTTTGTTCTTCCTTCTCCGCCTCGGTAACAACGTGCTTCCATTGCCATTGCTAGATCATTAGCTCTTCGGAATGCTGAAACAAACAAAGGAACTAATATTGGAATCATCGCTTTTACTCTCCGAAAAATATTTCCACTTTCAAAATCTGCTCCCCTTGCAAGCTGTGCCTTCATAATCTTATCCGTTTCCTCTAGTAAAATGGGAATGAATCGCAACGCAATTGACATCATCATAGCAATTTCATGAACTGGAACATAGATCTTCTTTAATGGCCAAAGTCCTTTTTCCATTCCATCTGTTAATTGATTTGGTGTAGTCGTTAATGTCATAATCGAAGAACCAATAATAAGAAAAGATAAACGAAGTCCCATCATGCCAGCTTGAATAGCGCCTTCTTTTGTAATTGTAATTTTCCAAAATTGAAAAATTGCTTCCCCTGGAGTCAAAAATAAATTTACCGTAATTGTAATAAACAATATAATTAAAATAGGTTTCATTCCACGAATCATAAATTTAAAAGGAACTTTTGAAATATAAATTACAGAAGCCAAAAATAAAACAGCAATTGCATAACCAGAAAAATTATTTACCAAAAAAAGGGATATCATAAATAATACCGTCGATAATAATTTCACTCGCGGATCCAATCGATGTACTATAGATTCTATTTGATAATACTGTCCTAACGTGATATCTCTAATCATTTTAATTTTTTTCCTTATACTCTTTGTTCAATTTCTATTTTTTATTTGTTCAATTTCTATTTTCGTTTGTTTAATTTCTATTTCTTTTACTCACAGTTTTGTTTATATTTCTTATTCTCTTTGTTCAATTTCTTTTTTGTCTTTACTAATTTCTTTTTTCTAATTTCTATTTTCTTGCTTATCAACTTTTTTTAAAATTTCTTCTTTTGCTTCTTGAATCGTCGTTGCATCTGTATTTACTGGAAATCCTTCTCTAGCTAGAGCATTCATAAGATAAGTTACTTTTGGTGCCGACAATCCAATTTCTTCTAATTTCTTATAATTTTGAAATACTTTCTTTGGGACATCATCATATACAATACGTCCTTTATTCATAACAATAATTCGCTCTACATATTTTGCGACATCTTCCATACTGTGCGAAACAAGAATTACCGTCATCTTTGTTTCTTCTTTTAATTTTTGAACTTGGTCTAAAATTTCATCCCGTCCTTTCGGATCTAAACCAGCCGTTGGTTCATCTAATATTAAAACTTCAGGATGCATTGCTAAAACACCAGCAATGGCTACTCTTCGTTTTTGTCCACCAGATAGATCAAAAGGCGACTGATTAAAATATTCTTCTGAAATCCCCACTTGTTTCAAAGCTTCTTTTGCACGTATTTTTGCTTCTTCCTTTGATAGTCCGAGATTTTTTGGTCCAAATGCTACATCAGACAATACATCCACTTCAAACAATTGGTGTTCTGGATATTGAAATACAAGACCTACTTTACTATGTAGTGTTTTTTTGTCAAATGATTTATTTGAAATATCTTCTCCGTTATAAAAAACCGTACCTGAAGAAGGCTTTAGCAATCCATTTAATTCCTGAATCAATGTCGATTTTCCTGATCCCGTATGACCAATAATACCAAGAAATTCTCCATCTTTTATTTCTAAATTAATATCAACTAATGCATTCACAGATAGCTCCGTGTCTTTTCCATATATGTGATTTACATGTCTTACAGAAATCGCCATTTTTTCCTCACTTATTTCTTGTCAATTGACTTTTTTGAAAACGAACAGCCTAATTCTTTCAAAAAACTTATACTCGCTTTCATATTTTATATTTTATATTTTATATCTAATCAAGAACCGAGTGCTTTTTAAGTTCTTCAATAAATTCTTTTTCAAAAATAATTCCATCCGGCAAATCAAATCCCTCTTTTTTTAATTCGTACGCTAACAGAGTTACTTGTGGCACATCAAGACGCAAGGATTGTAATTTCTCAACTTGTGAAAAGACTTCTTTCGGCGTCCCTTGTAGTTCAACTTTCCCTTCATCCATAACATAAATCCTATCTGCATAAATGGCTTCATCCATATAGTGTGTAATTAATATTATTGTTACATTTTCCACTTGATTTAATGCACGAATTACACGAATCACTTCCATTCTCCCAACTGGGTCTAACATAGCTGTTGGTTCATCTAAAATGATGCATTTTGGATGCATTGCAATGACTCCAGCAATGGATACTCTCTGCTTTTGTCCTCCCGATAATTTGTTCGGTGAATGTTTTCGGTATTCATACATTCCAACAGCCTTTAAGCTTTCTTCTACGCGCTCCCAAATTTCTTGTGTTGGAACACCCATATTTTCCGGTCCAAAACCAACATCCTCCTCAACAACTTGTCCTATTATCTGGTTGTCTGGATTTTGAAATACCATTCCAGCGGTTTGTCTAATCTCCCAAATCAGCTCTTCATCTTTTGTGTCTTTTCCATCCACCCATAAAGATCCCTCAGTTGGTGAAAGAATGGCATTGAAATGCTTAGCAAGCGTCGATTTTCCAGAACCGTTATGTCCTAAAATAGCAACAAACTCACCTTGATCAATTGAAATATCCAAGCTATCTATTGCTCGAATTTTTCCTTCCACATTACCTTCTTCATCATGCTTTATATAATCATATGCAATTTTATTGGTTTTAATTATTCCCATTTGTCTTCCTTTATTCATATATCCTATTATGCTTGTTCTATTTTACTTTATTCATTGTAAAAATACAAGAAGCAAGACATGATAGAAAAAAACCAAAACAAATTGATGTCTTGGTTTTTTCTATCTCGTATAATGTACCTATTATTATTTAAATAACTACACAAATCTTATACTAATTCAAGCAAAACTTCCATTGCTGCATCACCTTTACGTAAACCGATTTTAACGATTCTTGTATACCCACCGTTACGGTCTGCATATTTTGGTGCAATTTCATCAAATAATTTTGCAACAAGATCGATTTCCTTCGTTCCTTTTTTTCTTCCAGCTTCCGAAGTAGGTACTTCTTTCACAGGATAAAGAACTTTTAGGATTTGTCTTCTAGCATGAAGTCTCGAAGGTAAATCTTTTTTTATCTCTTTATCAATTGTTTCATATGTTGAAACTTTTTTACCATCTACTTCTTTTTTAACACGATTACCATCTTTATCTTTTACTGCAACTTTTGCATTTACAGTAACCATTTCATAATTATCTCTTTCTTTTACAGCAAGAGCAATTAATCCTTCTGCAATTTTAGAAACTTCTTTTGCTTTTGCTTCTGTTGTAACAATTTTTCCATTTGCAAGTAACGCTGTTACTTGTCCTCTAAGTAAAGCTTTTCTTTGGCTAGATGTTCTGCCAAGTTTTCTGTATTTTGCCATTTTTTCCCTTTCTACGCGGAATCATCCGATTATGCCTTAATGGTCTTACTATCGGACAATATATCCTCTATAGATACCACATTCATCATGCCCTATTGGTCTTATTGCGAACGTGAAATCAGTTGTTATTCATCACCATTTTTTAATTCTAGTCCTAATTCTTTCAATTTTGCAATTACTTCTTCTAAAGATTTACGACCAAGATTTCTAACTTTTAGCATTTCATCAAAAGAACGATTTGTAAGTTCTTCTACTGTATTTATTCCTGCTCTTTTGAGACAGTTATATGAACGAACCGATAACTCTAGCTCGTCAATACTCATAAATAATACTTTTTCTTTTTCGTCATCTTCTTTTTCAACCATAACTTCGGCATTTCTTGCATTTTCTGATAAATCGATAAAAAGGCCAAGATGTTCACTTAAAACTTTAGCAGCAAGACTTACCGCTTCATCAGGTCCAAGTGTTCCATTGGTATACACATCTAACGTCAATTTATCAAAATCAGTAATTTGACCAACACGTGTATTTTCAATTGCTAGATTTACTCTTTCTACTGGAGTATAAATTGAATCAATTGCAATTACACCAATTGGTGTTTCCTCTGATTTATTCTTGTCTGCACTAATATATCCTCTTCCTTTTGTAATGGTTAATTCCATATACAATTTACTTGCTTTACCACCACTCAAAGTAGCGATTACAAGCTCAGGATTGAGAACTTCAATATCTGAATCCACTTGGATATCAGAAGCTTTTACAATACCTTCACCCTCAAATTCAATATATGCTTTTTTAGGCTCATTCGATTCACTGTTGTTACGAATAGATAAGCTTTTGATGTTCATAACAATTTCGGTAACATCTTCTTTTACTCCAGGAATCGAGCTAAATTCATGCAAAACACCATCAATTTTAACTTGGCTAACTGCAGCTCCCGGTAAAGAAGAAAGCATAATTCTTCTAAGGGAATTTCCTAATGTAGTTCCATAACCTCTTTCTAATGGTTCTACTACAAATCTACCATACTTTTTATTTTCAGAGATTTCTACTACTTCAATATTAGGTCTCTCAAATTCAAACATTATCAATACCCTCCTTTTACAACGGTTTCATGTCTTACTTATGAAATGGTTAAACCTTGTGACAAAATCACAAGGTAATTTAACCTATTATCTAGAATACAATTCGACGATAAGCATTTCATCAACTGGTACATCAATCTCTTCTCTTGTAGGAAGTGATTTCACAGTGATTGTCATCGCTTCTTGATCTACAGCAAGCCATTCAGGAACTAATCTTCCAGCTGTAACTTCAAGGATATCTTTATAACGTTGTAATTCTTTTGCTTTTCCTGTTACTGCAATTACATCGCCAGGTTTTACATAGTAAGAAGGAATATTTACAACTTTTCCATTTACAGTAAAGTGTTTATGTCCTACAACTTGTCTAGATTCTCTTCTTGTTCTTGCAAGTGCACTTCTAAAAACAACATTATCTAATCTAGATTCAAGCATGATCATAAGGTTCTCACCTGTAAGACCCTTCATTTTATCTGCATTTTTATAAACATTACGGAAAGGTTTTTCTAAAATGCCATAAATAAATTTTGCTTTTTGTTTTTCTCTTAACTGAAGTCCATATTCACTCATTTTACGATTTGTTTTTTGTGGGTTTCTATTTGATTTTTTGTCATAACCTAGAACTGAAGGTTCCATACCTAAAGATCTACATTTTTTTAATATAGGAACTCGATTAACTGCCATTCTTTTGTTTCCTCCTGTTGTTGTTTACAATAAGT
>JBFHIZ010000055.1:0-8315 GCA_041596215.1 Lachnospiraceae bacterium | reverse complement strand
TCATTCTATACAAATTGAGTCATTTATATCGCAAATTGAGGAAATTGCAGATGAGACAAATCTTCTTTCACTTAATGCATCCATTGAAGCAGCAAGAGCTGGGGATGCTGGAAGAGGGTTTGCTGTAGTTGCAAATGAAATCCAGAAATTATCTGATAATTCTTTAGTTGCATCTCAGAAAATCGCGGAAGTTGTAAAAACAATTTTAAAAATGACAAATGAAGCAAAAGATTCAACAAATAAAGCAATTGTAAGTATTGAAGAACAACAAACAAGTGTTTATGAAACAGGGGAGAATTTTAAAGAAATGAATACTGCTGTTTTATCATTATTAGAAAAATTAAGAGATGTCACAAGAGAAATTGAAAATATGCAAACAGAGAGAGAAGAAACGTTGGCGGGAATAGAAAATATTTCTAGTGTCACGGAAGAGACAGCAGCTGTTTCTGAAAATGTGGAAATGAATGCAAATAATCAAATAGAGTTAACAGAAAAACTCCAAGGTATAACGAATGAATTAAAAGAAAGTACAGAAGTACTGATGAAAGAAATCAGTTTGTTTATTGTATAGTACAAATGGTGCTTTTCGGTAGAAGAAGAGGAACATCAAAAGCAATGTTTCACAATTGATTTGATTAGTCTATTTCTTTAGATTGATATATTATGTAACATATGTTTTAATATAAGTGTATCATAAAATATAAATTGAGGTAAAAATGAAATTAGACGAGAAGAAAATTACATCAAGTATAAAGTATAATGGAAAACTACTTAAGGTATATGTAGACTCTGTAGAATTGATAAATCATAAGATTACAACGCGAGAATATATTAAACATCCAGGTGGAGCATGTATTGCTGCACTTACTAATAAAAACGAATTATTATTTGTTAAACAATTTCGATATCCATATAAAAAAGCAATATTAGAACTTCCAGCAGGGAAAATAGATGGAGAGGAAGAGCCGCTTGAAGCTGCAAAAAGGGAATTGAAAGAAGAAACAGGGACAAGTTCGGAGCAGTATATATATTTAGGTGAAGTTTACCCTAGTCCAGGCTATACTGACGAAGTTATTTATCTTTATGCATGTAGAATTCAGTCCGAAGGAAATAATAAATTAGATGAGGATGAATTTCTCGATGTTGAAAAAATTCCGATAGCAAAAGCAATAGCAAAAGTGTATGCAAATGAAATAGAAGATGCTAAATCTCAAATTGCAATTTTGAAAATATCGAATTTACTAGAAAAGCATCAGATTTAATAAAGATGTGACTTAGTTACAGAATTAACATAAAGTCCAGAGTATAATAAAAGTATAATTAATTGAATGGCAATTAAAAAAAGTATAGATGATTTACGAAAGGAGATTTATTATGGGAGTAATTACAATTACAAAAGAAAATTTTCAACAAGAGGTTATGCAATCAGACAAACCAGTACTAATTGATTTTTGGGCAGCTTGGTGTGGACCATGCAAAATGCTTTCTCCAACAGTTGAGGAAGTGGCAAATGAAGTGGATTATGCTAAGGTTGGAAAAGTAAATGTGGATGAGCAGCCAGAACTTGCAAGACAGTTTAATGTTATGTCGATTCCAACGCTTGTAGTAATTAAAGATGGAAAAACAGTACAAACTTCGGTAGGAGCAAGACCAAAAGCAGATATTATTAGTATGCTTAAATAGGACAAAAGAAAAAGCCCAATTTGGGCTTTTTTTTGTTTAAAGAAGGTCACGTAATTTTTTCCTATTTTCAATAATAACACCACCTCGGATTAAAGTGACATAGCCTTCAGTAGCAAAATATTTAAGCATACGCGAAACAACTTCACGTGCACTGCTTATATAATGTGCGATTTCTTCTTGAGTATACATGATAGTATCTGATTTTATTTTGATGGATTCATCTAGTAAAAACCCAGCTAAGCGTTTATCGAAGCTTGTGAATAAAATTTGTTCCATTGTCCACATAACGCTTGAAAAACGTTCCGTTGCTAGTTTGTAAAAGAAACATTCTGCATAGATGTTCTTTTGTACAATGTTTTGAAATATTGTTGCGGAAATGTGAAAGAGTTCACAATTGGTTTCAGCACAGAGATGAACATCAAAAGATATTGAATTTAAGACACAACTTGATGATAATACACAAAGTTCACCTTTTTCCAATCGATAAAGAGTGATTTCTTTCCCTTCATCAGATAAAATATAAACTCGTAAATTTCCAGTTTTAACAAGAATAATTCCAAAGCAATCTTTATCTCCAGGATTTAAAAAATCCTTTTTTTTATATTCAGTTGAAAATGTATTTTGTAAAATATATTCTTGTGTTTCAAAATCTAATTTGTCCCAAAAAGTTAAGGCGTTTTTAATTAAAATTGAGTCGTTATTATCTATCATATGATTCCTCCATTTGTATTACAATGTATCTATTTTATCATATTGTTACTAGTGGTTCAAATAAATTTGTGATATAATTTAATAGAGTATAAGTATGTGAAAGGCAATTTATATGAAACGGAAAGTTTTGGATGGACAAATAGATTTGTTTATGGATGAAATAGGTAAACAAGCAATATATAAAGAAAAAACATTTGCTAATTGTATTAATTGTTGGTGTTATGATTGTAAACATAATAAATATAATGATGCGATACCAAGAGACTTATGTGGGAATGAAATTCCATGTCCTGCTTGTGATGAATGTATTTGTCAAGGATATGAAAGTGTATGTGAGATAGGATCGGCTAAGAATGGATGTTCATTACGTGCAAAGGAAGAAGAGATTGATAATTAGGGATAATAAAAGGTTACAAGTTAAAAGGTATTAGTGTAGATAAGTGGGGAAAATATGAATAGGATGCAAATTTTAGTTGTAGATGATGAGGCAATTAGTAGAGAAATAGTAAAAAACTGTTTAGAGGAACAGTATCTTGTTTCTGTTGCAGAAAATGGAGATGATGCATTACAAACGCTAGAAAAATCAAATTATAAAATAGATTTGATAATTCTTGATTTGCGTATGCCAGGAATGAATGGCATTCATTTTTTACAAAAAAGGGGGAAAATCAGTAAATTAAAAAACATTCCAGTTATTGTTGTAACCGCATTTAATGATACGAAAATTGAGCTGGAAGCATTAGAAAATGGCGCGGATGATGTATTGATAAAACCATTTGACCGAGGAATTCTATTAAAAAGAATAAGCAACGTAATTGAGATGTATAAGCTTAGAACATTTAAGGTAAAGAGTGTTTCCGAAGAACAGCATATTAGTATAGAGCCTTCTGATGTGAAATTGACAAAAATCATAGATTATTTAGTGGAAGGAGTTTTAGTGTTTGAATTGTCGATTCCACAAAGGCATATTTATATTAATCAAGGTTTGTGTAATATACTAGGATATACAAAAAAAGAATATGAGGAATTGGTAAAGGATAATATAAATGCATTGGTACACCCAGATGATATGGAAGAATTAAATAAAAAAATAAGTGGAATTATAAAAAAAAATGGAGAATTTTTATACACATATCGTTTGAAAAAATCAAATCATAAATATCAATGGGTAAATGTAAAGGGAAATACAATGACGGATAATCAAGGTAGAATTATCTTCTGTGGTATTTTTTCTCCAGTGGACCAATTAGCCAATCTCATCAAAAAAGATGAATTAACTGGTCTTTGCAATCAAGAAGCATTAGAACGAATTATAGATATGTTTTTTAAAGGTACGGATGAAGATACAAAAAATTCTCGAATGGCGGCATTGTTTATGGTTGACATAGATAATTTTAAATCAATTAATGATCATTTTGGACATATATATGGAGATCATGTGCTGGTTGAAATTGGAGAAAAAATCCACTCTATTTTTCGCGACGAGGATATCATTGCACATCTCGGAGGTGATGAATTTGGAATCTTTTTATCCCATAAAATTCCAAAAGAAATTATTGAATTGCGAGCAAGACAATTATGCGAAGCGATTAATACTGAATATCGAGTTGCAGGAGAAGTAGTTTCTACTTCTTGTTCGGTTGGAGTAGCAATTGCACCACAACATGGGAATACATACAAACAATTATATAAAAATGCAGATAAAGCTCAATATCTAGCAAAAAAAGCAGGGAAAAATAATTATATTATTTTTAAAGATAAAAAAGAATGATTTGTTGAGGCCAATGGATAATACCATTGGCTTTTCTTTACAAGGAGGCAATGATATGGAAACAAAAGAAAAAAATGAACAACTAACTTATGTGGTTGAAGATTATATATTTGCAGATGAAGCAGAAGCAGATGTGGCGAGAAGTGAATTGAAAAAAATAGAATATATTGAAGAACGAATGAATTATAATAATGAAAAAATGATAAGTACTTTTTATAATAATTGTATTGACAATAAAATATTTGTAACACCAATTGGATATGCATATATGACAAAAGTCAGGGGAAAATTGTTAAACAATGCAACTCAAAAAGAGATACCACCAATTCCAATTGCTTCTAATAATCATATGGCAAAACGCGAAATTAAGAAAATATTACAGAGAGAAGAAAAAAATGAAAAAGAAAAAGAAAAAATGGTGAAACATTTTCGGATTAGTATATTTTTAAATGTAATATTAATTTTTTTGGTGTTATTTATGTTTTTTATTGCTAGCACTTCGGATAAACCTAATATAATTAATTATGAAAAAGCTATTGTAAATAAATATGCTTCATGGGAAGAAGAATTATCTAATAGAGAAAATGTGGTTAGAGAAAAAGAATTAGAGTATTCGATAATTAATGAAGAGTAATTGTTCACAGTTTTTCCACATTCATTAGTTATAATTAAGTTGGGAATAATGAAAAAATGATATTTAATGATTGCGAGGAATTATGAAGAAATACAAAATTTTAATTGTAGATGATGAAAGCAGGATGAGAAAGCTTGTAAAAGATTTTCTCATAAAAAATGGATATATTGTTTTAGAGGCTGAAAATGGAAATGAAGCTTTGAGTTTATTTTACAAAGACAAAGAAATAGCATTGCTAATTTTAGATGTTATGATGCCAGGAATGGATGGATGGGAAGTTTGCAAAGAGATTCGAGAATCCTCAAAAGTCCCCATCGTAATGCTGACTGCGAAGGGAGAAGAGGATGATGAACTTTTAGGATATAAACTAGGGGTTGATGAATATATAACGAAACCATTTAGCCCTAAAATTTTAGTGGCCAGAGTAGAAGCAATTTTCCGAAGAATTGGTTCTGGAGAAGTGGATAACAAAATTGAAATGGGAAGTATCATTTTGGATAAAGCTGCACATTCGGTAGAAATTGATGGAAATAATGTAGAACTTAGTTATAAAGAGTTTGAATTATTAACGTATTTTATGGAAAACAAAGGAATTGCGTTATCGAGAGAGAAGATCTTGAATAGTGTGTGGAATTATGATTATTTTGGAGATGCTCGAACAATTGATACACATGTAAAAAAATTGCGGAGTAAGATGGGTGAAGAAGGTAAAAATATTCGTACAATTTGGGGGATGGGTTATAAATTTGAAATCTAAAAAAATAAAAAAATGGAGACCTATATGAAAATGTCAATAAAAAAACAAATTTCTTTTGTTTTTCTTTTGTTTATTGCAAGTGCGATTTTAATCAGCGTTTTTTTGAATTACTTTTTTTTGGAAACATATTATCAACAAAACAAAGTAGATGATATGTTTGCAATTTATAATATGCTTAATGATGCAAGTATTCATGATGAAATGTTTGTAGAGAAGACCTATGAAGATGAATTTAGTGACTTTGATATGGAGCTTATGCAGGTTGCAAATGAATATAATGTAGATGTGCTTATTATAAATAAAGATGGTGGAGAGACTATTTGTACTACGAAATTAGAGAGGATTCTTGCTTCGCAATTAAATCGTTATGCTGAATTTGAAACAGTAAGACATGAAGAAGCAATAATTCAAAAAGATAATTATATTGTACTCATTGCCCTTGATCAGGTTACTGGAACTGAATATATGGAGATGTGGGGCTTTTTGGATAGCGGAGACATTTTTTTGGTTCGAACACCAATGGAAGGAATACGTGAAAGTGTAAGAATCGCTAATCAATTCTTACTATATATAGGAATTGTAATTTTGTTTGTTGGTGGAGTTGCCATATATTTTATAGCAAAAAGGATATCAGAGCCAATCTTAGAAATTACGAAATTATCTGAAAAAATGGCAGAAATGAATTTTGATGTAAAATATTCAGGGAAAAGTAAAAATGAAATTGCTTTATTAGGACGAAATATGAACCAATTATCAGATGCTTTGGAAAAAAACATATCAGAATTAAAGACGGCAAATAATGAGTTAAAAAAAGACATTGAAAGAAAAGAAAAAATAGATGATAAAAGAAAAGAGTTTATTTCAAACATTTCACATGAATTAAAGACACCAATTGCATTAATTCAAGGATATGCGGAAGGATTAGAAGACAATATTAATGAAGAAGATGGTAGCAGAGAATATTATTGTGATGTTATTATAGATGAAGCAAAAAAATTAAATCTAATTGTAGGACATTTGTTAACTTTGAATCAATTAGAAGAAGGAAACTCCCTTACAACATTTGAACGGTTTGATTTAAGTATTCTTATTAAAAATACAATTCAGTCTATGGAAATATTATTAGAGAACAAAGGAATTAAAATATCTGTGGATATGGATAAACCGATTTTTGTTTGGGCGGATGAATTTAAAATGGAAGAAGTTGTACAGAATTATTTGAGCAATGCAATCAATCATTGCAAAAATGAAAAAGAAATCCGAATATTTTCCGAAGAAAAAGAAGGATATGTACGTATTTCGGTTTTTAATACAGGGGATAAAATTCCAGAAGAATCGCTTCCGTATGTTTGGGATAAATTTTATAAAGTAGATAAAGCGAGGACGAGAGAATATGGTGGAAGTGGAGTTGGACTTTCGATTGTAAAAGCAATTATGGAATCTATGAATAAAAATTTTGGGGTAGTGAATCTGGATAATGGAGTTCTGTTTTGGTTTGAACTTGAAACAAAGTAAGGAATTTATTTCTTGTTTCTTTTGAATAAGAGTGATAAAATATATCTAAATTATTTATAATTATAGAGAGGTATGGAATTAAATGAGAAAAAGAAAAGAATTAATGGTAAGTATTCTTTTGATTGCAACATTATTAAGTGGATGTGTTTCGGTTCCAGCACTTTCTGAGGAACAAAGTGATAAAATTGCAAATTATTCAACGGCTTTATTGTTAAAGTATGATGCAAATTATGAAAGTAGACTTGTAGATACGGCTGCAATAGAAGAGGAAAGAGCATTAATTGAAGAGGAACAAAAAAAAATAGAAGAAGCGGCAGCATTGTTAGCAAAAGAGGAAGAAAATAGCAATCCAAGTGAAATTGATGAAGTGGAAGTTGTTGAAGATAGTAATTTGGAGATTGCGTCTGTATTAGGAATAACGGGAGCTTCTGTTGAATTTGCTTATTATGAAATTTTAGATAAATATCCAGAAGAGGAAATATCAGCGGCTGCTCCAGTTATGGAATCAGAAGAAGGCAATCGACTTTTGGTATTACATTTTACATTGACTAATTTATTGGAAACAACAAATGAAGTTAGTATCTATGATACAAATGCAAAATTTCATGCTGTAATAAATAGTACGAATCAAAAAAGTTTATATACAACCTTGTTGTTAAATGATATGGCATTTTATTCGGGAAGGTTAACCCCTGGTGAAATGAAAGATTTGGTATTGATTACAAAAGTTAGTGATGAGGAAAGTCTAAGTATACAAAATCTTTCCCTAGTCATTACTATAAATGAAGAATCAATTCGAACAAAACTTCAAGAATAATAAGAATTAATATGAAAATCAGAATATGATATTTTTATTTGGATAAAAGAAAGCCACAACCGTGATTGAACAAGGCTTTTTTTTATATAAAAAAATAAATTAAAAAAATTAAAAAAATGTGTTGACAGACATATACCAACGTGATATTATTAGTGAGTTGCGTCGGACAAATGCAACAAAATGAACATTGAAATGGGAAGGAATTCCTAGGATATTCTGCTCAATTAAACCAAAGCAGAATAGTTAATTCCTAAATAGTAATGCAACCTTGAAAATTCATTATGATAATGAATCTTTAAGATTCGACAGGTTTTAACGAACCTGAAAAATTTGAGAAAATTTTTGAAAACGAAAGTCTTTCGAAAGAGAGACGAACCAGAAAAAAACAGTAAATAGTTTCGACTTCGTCGAACCATTAGAAGCTGCT
>JBFHIZ010000054.1:0-9497 GCA_041596215.1 Lachnospiraceae bacterium | reverse complement strand
TATTTCAATATTTAGTAAAACAATTCCTTTTCTTTCTTTGCGTAAATCTTTATATGTAAGCATATATCCTCCTATTTAAAATCTATTTTAGAATACTATTACATAGGCTGTTTTTTTTGTCAAATGAATTAATAAAAAAGGGAAAATTTGATAAAAAACAGAATAACGATATAATGAAAAGAAAAGATAAGGTACGATAAAATTTAACTTTTAGTAGTTATAAACGATGAGTGCATATAAATTACCTCATAGGCATGAAATATGACCACTTATGAAAAGTCTATTTACGTTCATAGAAGTATTAGCTAAAATGCAAGTAAGTGAAATGGGAGAAGAGATATGAAAATAAGAACGGAAATTGATGCCACAATTGAAGATTCTGAAATTGTAATTAGAGCTTCACATCTTACCGAAGAACTCATACAGTTACAAAAAATTTTATTGGAGGCAAATAAACAGCAAAAGCAAATGGTTTTCTATAAGGATTCCAAAGAATATTATTTTTCATTGGACCATATTTTGTTTTTTACAACGAATGGAAGACAAATGGATGCACATACGGAAAATAATGTTTTTCAAGTAAAAAGCAAACTTTATGAGTTGGAAAATGAGTTGCCATCAAAATTTATACGTATTTCAAAATCGACAATTGTGAATGTAGACAAGATTTTTTCCTTAACAAAAAATATTACATCAGTAAGTACGGTAGAATTTGCAAAAACATATAAACAGGTTTTTGTATCAAGAAACTATTTTAACTTATTGCAAAACAGATTAGAAAGTAGGAGGTTATATTATGAAAAAACAAACGTTTAGAAGTATCATTATAGGATTAATTTTTATTGGAATAGCAGTTTACATTGTATTGGATGTTTTAGATATCACAATGGGAATCGGACTTGGAAGTGTCCTTTTGACCTTGCTAGCAGCAGTGGTTATTATCAAAAGTATTCGTCCATTAAATTTTTGGGGAATATTTTTCCCGTTAGCATTAGTAGGAATACTATATGATTCAGAATTAGGAATTGAAAAATTTACGGTATGGCCAATTTTAGGAGTTGCATTATTTTTGTCCATCGGATTTGAAATTCTTTTTAAAAGAAAAAATGGATTTGTAAATTATCATCATGGGTATAAATATAATAAAAAGATGGAAGAAAATAATAAAGAAAGCTTTGTCGATGCAGAAAATTTCGAATCTAACCCAAATCAATTTTCAAAAAAAAAATCGGATGATGACAGTGTATGGAAAATGGAAATGGGACTTGGGAAAAAAATAACTTATATAACATCCCAAAACTTAAAAGAAGCTTCCTTTGAATGTGGTTTAGGAGAATTGCAGATTTATTTTACGGAAGCAAAAATGCAAGGGGAGTCCATTGTAGTACATGCGGAAGTAGGCCTTGGACGTGCGGTATTATACTTTCCAACGGCGTGGAATGTAATCACTGTGAGTGAGGAAGTCTTTGGAAGAGTAAATGAACAAGCGCATACAGTAGAAGAAGGAGCGCCTATCGTATATTTAAATTTAGAAATCGGACTGGGTGAAGTGGAAATTAATTATATTTAAAGAATAGAAAAATAAAGATAGAAAGTTGCCTCCAATATGATTCGGAAGCAACTTTTTTTTGAGAAAGATTGACAAAAGTAAAAAAAAGTTATATTGTATTATTTGTATAATACAACAATACAAAAATTCTATTAAATATTCTTAAAAAAATATAAAGAGTTACTATTTGCTTTTAATATTTGGTAGGATGAAAAAAGAAAACAAATACATTAAAACTTTTGGGAGACAAACATGAAGAAAGAGAAACAAGAAGAATCGGTAGAAATTATTAAAAAAAATGGATTTCTGAAGAAACACAAAAAAGGATTTATTATATTAGGAATTGTTCTTGCACTTATAATAGGAATTGGATCCTATATTGTGGTTCAAGTTAATAATTTGACAGAGGCATTAACAAGCCAATATGCAACAACAACCTTAGAGAAAAGAAATATTATCAATTCGGTAAGTGTAAATGGAATTATTGCGAGTGAGCAGAGTAAAGATGTTTCTATCCCAGTAACCAATGTGGATGTCTTGGAACTTCAGGTAGAAATAGGAGATGTGGTTTCAAAAGGCGATATCATAGCCATTTTGGATTCTTCTGATATTGAGGAAAGTCTGGAAGAAGCAAGACAGGCATTGCTTGTTGCAAATTCGCAAACGCAAAGCTCCATCAATTCTGCTTCGGATGGATTGGATACCACAAAGGAAAGTGCTACGATTAACGAATCAAGAGCACAGGAAAATATAGATGGAGCATATATGGATTATGCTTCAGCAGGAGCAAGTGAAGCCAGTGCTTTAAAAGCATATAATGCAGCACTAGCGGAAACAACAACAGCAAAAACAGCATATGATAAAGCAATGGCAGAGACAAGCGCAGCACAGGATATTTACGATGCAGCATTGTTTGCAGAAGGGGTAGATATGAATACCTTTGAAAGCAAATTGAGCCTGGTAGAAGCGGCAGACGCAGTTACTCCATATGTTTATGCATGGAATTCGGTTGGGATAACCACTGACCTAACAGCGATAAGTATACCAGCAGATGCTGAAATGGATGAAGTTGCAGAACTATCAGAGGCTTCTATTTTAGCTTGGGCAGAAGGAAGCACGGATCCAAGTACGGCTATTGCAAAAAAGAATGCCATATCTGCAGCGATTACAGATTTAAAAAATAGCCAGGTATCGCAGACGGATTATAATACGGCGCTAACAAATACAAGTGCACAATTAGCGGTATTAACAACTGCAAAAACAAATGAAACGACAGCAAAAGCTACTTATGAAGCAAAAAAAGCGATTTCCGACCAAAAAAAATTAGCTTATGATAGTGCAAAAGCAACAAGAGAAGCAAAGGCTGATATTTATAATAGTGCCGCGCAATCCTTGGATGATATTGAACGTTCAAACGATACATCGATTTCTTCTCAAGAGAATAGTTTGGATAACACAAAGCTTTCGGCAACAACAGCAACGACGTTGCAAGAAAATCAAGTTGAATTATATGAAGAGCAATTAGAAGCTTGTATTGTTAGAGCTCCTTTTGATGGAACCATTACGGCAATTAATTATGAAGAGGGTGATACCTATTCAGGAATGACTTTATATACGATACAAAACACAGAAGCAATGATGATTTCAGCAAGTGTTGATCAGTATGATATAAGTGACATTGCCGATGGAATGCGTGTGGTATTTAAAACGGATACGACGGGAGATGAAGAAATGATTGGCGTAGTAAGCTTTGTTTCGCCAGTACCAGAATTGAGTACAGGATTGACAACAAGCACAAATTATCCCATTGAAATTATGGTTGAAAATCCAAATGAGAGATTACGATTAGGTATGACAGCACAAGCAAATATCGTATTAGAAGAAGTACAGAATGTATTTGCAGTACCATATGAATGCATTAAAACAGATATTGACGGGAATACTTATATTAATCGTATTGTTGAGGCTACACAAGATGACGAGAAAAAAAATACAGAGGAAGAGATGGAAGTAGAAACGGATGCATTGAATTCTTTGAATCAGAATACTGAAAAAATATATGTAACGACAGGATTAGAAACTGATTATTATACTGAAATAACAGCAGAAGAATTAGAAGAAGGGATGATTATTCAATTGTCTTATTTAGAAAATTCATTACTAGAATCAGTAAATGGAGTTACATTTGGCGGAGCAAACTAAAAACCATACGAATTATGGATGAGAGGTTAACATGAGCAAAGAAATTATACATTTAGAAAATATAGTAAAACGGTTTTTTATTGGGCAGCCAAATGAATTAGAAATTTTACATGGTTTGAACATTTCAATTAATGAAGGTGAGTTCGTTTCCATTGTCGGAGAATCAGGGTCAGGAAAATCAACATTGATGAATATCATAGGTGCATTAGATCGACCAACGGAAGGTGAATATGTTTTAGATACGGTGGATATTTGTAGAGCACATGATAGAGAATTGTCGGAAATTAGAAATGAAAAAATTGGATTTGTATTTCAAACTTATAATCTGGTTGCAAGAACAACGGCTTTGAAAAATGTTGAATTGCCACTATTATATGGTGGTGTTTCAATTAAAGAACGTACAAAACGAGCAAAAGAGTTATTAAAAGAAGTGGATATGGGAGATCGGATGTCACATACGCCAGATGAGCTCTCTGGAGGACAGAAACAGCGTGTTGCAATAGCAAGAGCGATGGCAAATGATCCTTCTATTATTTTGGCAGATGAACCTACAGGAGCGCTAGATTCTGTAACGGGAAATAAAATTATGGATATATTTTTTAAACTTAATCAAGAACAAGGGAAAACGATTATTTTAATTACACATTCCATGGAACTTGCAAAACAAACAGGTCGCATTATCACATTAAAAGATGGTCGTGTTATTGGGGAAAGTAAAGGAGAACGAGTATGTTAATCGGAGAAAATTTTATGTTGGCTTTAAATAGTATCCGAGCAAATAAAAGTCGTGCGTTTCTTACAATGCTTGGAATAATCATAGGTATTTCCTCCGTTATTGCGATTATGACAGTAGGAAATTCCTTAAATCAATCCGTTGCATCTCAAATGCAGGGGATGGGAGCCAGCGATATTACAATTATGCTTCAATTACGAAGCGAAGAAGAAGTTGATAATGAATATGGAATGATGTTTGTAGAAGGCCCCAAAACAGAATTTTTAAGGGATAGCGATTATATTACTGAAGAAATGATACAGGATATAAAAGAAAGATATCCGGATAAAATAGCAGGGGTATCTTTAACGCAAAGTGTGGGAACTGGAATTGCACAGAACGCAAAACTTTATGCAAATGTAAATGTAAATGGTGTAAATGAAGATGCCTATACAACAGCAGACTTAGCAATTCTTGCTGGAAGAGATTTTTTGCCAATAGATTATGAAAAAGGGAAAAATGTGGTTGTTGTTTCGGATAAGTATGTAGAAAATATGTTTGATGGTGATAATCAAGCATCAATTGGAGAAGCAGCAAACGTGTTGATAGGAGATACGTATTATCCATATACAATTGTTGGTGTTTATGAATATGAGTCGGATGGGATGATGTTTTCTACCGCAGCAGATAAGGATATGTTGACAACTATGTATCTACCATTGAATGCGGCATTAGAGCAAACGCATGAGACAAAGGGATATTCTTATTTTACCATTAATACAAAGACAGATGTTGACATTCCAACCTTTATGGAAGAAATTGAAAATTATATGAACACGGTTTACTATCGCATTAATGATAGTTATGAAATTAGTACAATGAGTATGGAAAGCTTATTATCGACAATGACAGATATGTTAGGTAATATTCAACTTGCAATTTCAATTATTGCTGGAATTTCCTTGTTAGTTGGAGGAATAGGTGTGATGAATATTATGCTTGTTTCGATTACAGAAAGAACAAAGGAAATAGGAACGAGAAAAGCACTTGGAGCAAAAAATAGTTCCATTCGTTTTCAATTTATTATGGAATCCGTAGTACTTTGTATTATTGGAGGAATTATTGGAATTTTATTTGGTGTGGCATTAGGAGCATTTGGAGCAAAATTATTAGATTTTCCTGCAAGTGCATCGATAAGCAGTATTTTACTTGCGTTTGGTTTTTCCGCAGTAATTGGTGTGTTTTTTGGATTTTATCCAGCAAATCGTGCAGCAAAAATGAACCCAATTGATGCATTAAGATATGAGTAAAAAGAAAAAAAGAATTGCCTGCGTTTCTTTGGCAATTCTTTTTTTTTGAACTTAATGTTGGTATTTTTGAATTAAATCTATAATAATGGAAATGCTATCTGATGTGTCGCTTTTTTGCATGGTATGAATATAAGTTTCTTTGTTTTTGTATGTTTGGTAAATAGTATCAATAAAAAGATTCTTACTTAGATTTTTCTCATCGAGAAGGATACTAAATCCTTGTTTTTCAAAAGATTTTGCATTTAACAATTGATCACCCCGAGAACCGGCGGATGGAAGAGGAATCAGGATATTTGGCTTTTTCAGAGCTAGTAATTCACAAATGACATTGGCACCAGCACGAGAAATCACTAATTCGGCTAAAGCAAAAATATCTTTTAATTCTTCTTTCACATAAGCAAATTGTATATAGCCTTCGGTACCCTCTAAAGAGGTGTCAATTTTTCCTTTTCCACATAAATGTATAATTTGAAAATTTGTCAATAAATTGGGAAGTGCTGCTCTTACTACGTCGTTGATTGCGGCAGAACCTAAACTACCTCCAATAACTAAAATTACAGGCAAGTTACTTTTGAAATTACAAAAGTTTTTAGCAACATTTGGATCTCCAGCTTTTAACTCTGCTCGAATAGGAGAACCAGAAAGAATCGCTTTATTTTTTGGTAAATAGGGAAGTGTTTCTGGGAAATTGCAACAAACTTTTGTAGCAACAGGAAAACATAATTTATTTGCTAGACCAGGAGTTATATCTGATTCATGGATAATACAAGGAATATGTAATGCGTGAGCAGCACGGACAACTGGAACGGATACAAAACCACCTTTTGAAAAAACAAGATTTGGTTGAAGTTGTTTTAATATTTTTTTAGCCTCAAAATATCCTTTGATTACTCGAAAAGGATCGGTAATGTTTTTTAAGGAAAAATAACGACGTAATTTTCCAGTAGAAATTTTGTAATAAGTAAGATGGTAGTCTGAAACTAATTTTTTTTCAATTCCATCGTAAGAGCCAATATAGGATATTTCGTAATTTAGTTCTTGCAAACGAGGAAGAAGTGCTAAATTTGGGGTAACATGTCCGGCTGTTCCACCACCCGTTAGGACTATTTTTTTCATTTAAAGGCCTTTCTGTTTTGAAATATTTTATTCTCTAGAAAATAAATTATAACAGATTTTAAACGGAACTTCTATCATTTCCTATGTAAATAAGAAGAAGTATTTGAAATTTTCTGATAAATAGTTTATTATTAGACCGATACAAAGGGATAAAAAAAGAATTACTTATTAGAAAAGAGGGTAAAAAAGATGAACAACAAAATTACATTTGATTATTCAAAAGCATCATCATTTATAAGTGAACATGAAGTAACACAAATGGGAGAAATGATTGAAAATGCAAAAGAGTTATTGGTTTCAAAAAAAGGTGCAGGCAATGATTTTCTTGGATGGATTGATTTACCAGTAGATTATGATAAAAAAGAATTTGCTAGAATTAAAGCAGCAAGTGAAAAAATTAAATCGGATTCAGAAGTACTATTGGTTATTGGAATTGGGGGTTCTTATTTAGGTGCAAGAGCGGCTATTGATTTCTTATCACATAGTTTTTATAATGTATTAACAAAAGAGCAAAGAAAAACTCCAGAAATATATTTTGTTGGAAATTCAATCAGCTCATCTTATATCAAAGATTTATTAGACGTTGTAGGAGACAAAGATTTTTCAATTAATATGATTTCCAAATCTGGAACGACAACGGAACCAGCAATTGCTTTTCGTGTATTTAAAGAAAAATTAGAAAAGAAATATGGTAAAGAAGAAGCTGCAAAAAGAATTTATGCAACTACAGATAAAGCAAGAGGTGCATTAAAAGGACTCGCAACGAAAGAGGGATATGAAAGTTTTATTATTCCAGATGATGTTGGAGGAAGATTCTCAGTATTAACTGCCGTTGGATTGTTGCCAATAGCAGTTAGCGGAGCTGATATTGACCAACTTATGGCAGGAGCTGTTGTCGCAAGAAAAGAAGCGATAAAAAAGAAATTTGTAGAAAATGATGCACTAAAATATGCAGCAATCCGTAATATTCTTCTTAGAAAAGGAAAAGAAGTAGAAGTGATGGCAAATTATGAGCCAAGTCTTCATTACATAGCCGAATGGTGGAAACAACTTTATGGAGAAAGTGAAGGAAAAGATCAAAGAGGTATTTTCCCAGCTAGCGTGGATTTAACAGCAGATTTACACTCCATGGGACAGTTTATTCAAGATGGTGCAAGAATTATGTATGAAACAGTGTTAAACTTAGAAACATCAAGAGAAGAAATTATTTTAGAAGAAGCACCAGAAGATTTAGATGGTTTGAATTATCTTGCAGGAAAATCGGTTGATTTTGTAAATAAATCAGCAATGAATGGGACGATTTTAGCACATACGGATGGACAAGTTCCGAATTTAGTAATTGGTATTCCAGAAGCAAATGAATTTTATTTGGGTCAATTATTTTATTTCTTTGAATTTGCGTGTGGGGTAAGTGGATATTTACTTGGTGTAAATCCGTTTAATCAACCAGGGGTGGAAAGTTATAAAAAAAATATGTTTGCACTTCTTGGGAAACCAGGATATGAAGCACAAAGAGAAGAATTACTTAAGAGATTATAAAAAAACTAGAAGTGAAAGAGTCTTTGTCTAACAAGGACTCTTTTTCTATTATAACGAAGGAGGAAATGGATGGATAATCAAATATATAAAATTGTGGTATTAGATCGCGATACCATAGGAATGGATATTGACATCTCTTATTTTTCAAAATTGGGAATTGTTGAAGAACATTCTACGGGAAATTTGGAAGAGACAAAAGCATGGGTTAAAGATGCGGATGTTATCGTTTTTAATAAAAAAAGAATGAATGAAGAATTATTAAAAGAAGCAAAGAACGTAAAACTTCTTTGTATTACGGCAACAGGATATGATAATATTGATTTAGAATATACAAAAAAACGTGGAATAGTTGCAGCTAACGTAAAGGGATATTCTACCGCCTCTGTAGCACAACATACAATCTCCTTAGCCTTATATCTGATTGAAAAATTACCTTATTATGATGAATATGTAAAGTCTGGAAAATATTCTGGTCAACATGCATTTTCTCATTTTTCGGAATCTTTTTACGAATTAAGTGGAAAAACATGGGGAATTGTAGGTCTTGGTACGATTGGAAAAGAAGTAGCAAAAATTGTGGAAGCATTTGGCTGTCACGTAATTTACCATTCTGTTTCTGGAAATTTGCAAAAAACAAAGTATCCACATGTTGGTTTTGAGGAATTATTGCAAACATCGGATGTGATATCCATTCATACTCCATTAAGTGACCAAAGTAGAAATTTATTTCATAAAGAAGCCTTTTTGCAAATGAAAAAAACGGGAATTTTAATTAACGTGGCAAGGGGACCTATTGTAAATGAGAATGATTTATACGAAGCTTTATTAAATCAAGAAATCGGAGCAGCAGGACTTGATGTGTTGGCAAAAGAGCCGATACGTGTGGATAACCCACTTCTAAACATAAAAGATAGTAGAAAACTATTTATTACCCCCCACTTAGCATGGGCGAGTGTAGAAGCAAGAACGAGATGCATGCAAGAAGTTTATAAAAATATAGAAGCTTTTACGAGAAATATGGAACGAAATGTTCTATAATAAAGAAAGAATATATTTCATAAAGGAAAAG
>JBFHIZ010000053.1:0-9627 GCA_041596215.1 Lachnospiraceae bacterium | reverse complement strand
TGCAACAAAAAGAGGATATGGAGATTTTCAAGGTGGATGGGAATTTCCTGGTGGAAAAATTGAACATGGAGAAACAAAAGAAGAAGCATTAATTCGGGAAATAAAAGAGGAATTAGTTATTGATATTAAAGTAGGAAAATTTTTAGAAAAGGTAGAATACAATTATCCTAAATTTCATTTGACGATGTATTGCTATATCTGTAAAATTATTTCGGGTAAAATTGTATTAAAAGAGCATGAGGACGCAAAGTGGGTAACAAAAGATGAATTGGATTCTATAGAGTGGTTACCAGCTGATTTAAGTCTGATAGAAATAATAAAGAAATATTAAATTGCGAGAGTGAGGTGCTACTAAAATACGACTCCTTATTCTGGTATTTTTTTTGTGCATAAAATTAATTCGTGGAGTCATAAATATAGGGAAAGCATATATCTAAAATTTTTGGTTACAAAGATGAGAATTCTCTATATACCAGTGTTTATAGGTGTTTAATCCATATGTTAGAATTGAATTAGACAGTGTTAAAATGTAATTAATTTAAAGCTTTTTCTAAAAAAAACAAAATTTTGTGCACAATATTTGCACTATGTGGTATCATTATATAAACACTTTATAAATATTATTATATAAGAATGGTTAGGAGATATAGTGAATGATTGTAAATAGGGAAAATAATATGGATATCAAAAGAACAAACAAAATTAATATTATGCGAACGATTTTTACGAGTGAGAGCATATCGCAAAAGGAGTTAGCTGATACGTTAAACATTAGTTGGCCTACGGTTCTTCAAAATGTGAAAAAATTACAGGAAGAAGGATTGGTTGAAGAAATTGGGGAGTTTCAATCAACAGGCGGCCGTAAAGCTAGGGCTTTTGCTCCTGTCTTAGACGCTTATGTTGCGATTGGATTGTCGATAACAAATAGCCATGTAGGAATCGTTTTAGTTGATTTATCTGGTAATTTAGTAAAATACATTCGTAAAACAAAATCTTTTGAAATGAATGAAACATATTTTAAAACACTTGGGGAGTTAGTAGAGGATATTATAAAAACAACAAATTATTCGAAAGATAAAATTTTAGGGGTCGGCATGGCATTGCCAGGTATTATTGATGAATGTGGAGAAACCTTAAAATATTCGCATGTTTTAGGAATTCAGGACATAATGAAAAAAGTATTTTGCCGTTATATTCCATATCCGTGCACAATTATTAATGATGCTAATGCTGCAGGACATGCTGAATTATGGACTGAAATGCAGCCTCGAAACATTGTGTATTTGTCTCTTAGCAGTAGTGTGGGTGGAGCGATACTATTGGGAAATACTATTTATATGGGAGATAATTTTCGCGGTGGAGAATTTGGACATAATACATTAGTTCCAAATGGTAAACCATGTTATTGTGGAAAATTAGGATGTGTAGATGCTTACTGTTCTGCAAAAGTATTAGCTGAACATACGGATGGTAATCTTGCACTTTTCTTTGATAAATTGATGAGCGGCGATTCTGTTATTCAAGAAGTATGGGATAAATATTTGGATTGGCTTGCTATTATTGTAAATAACCTGCGAATGACTTTTGATTGTGATGTTATTATAGGTGGTTATGTGGGTGGTTTTTTTGAATTGTTTGAGGATGATCTTCGTGAACGTCTTAAATTACGAAATACGTTTGGAGCGGATGCATCATATTTAATTGGGTGTCGTTATAAATTAGAAGCTTCGGCAATGGGAGCGGCGCTTGAACATATCGAAATGTTTATTAAAAACTTATAATTAAAAAAACTCACTCTAGCAATTTTTACAGAGTGAGTTTGTTTTTTTTGTATCAGAAAATGAAATATGGTAAAAGACATTTATGTAAGAATTTGCAGAGTAATTAAATAATTTTGGGGAATAAATAAGAGCAACTTTTATCTTTTCAAAGTATTTTTTTCTATTGACAAAGAAAAATATACATGATAATATGTAGTTACTTTAATAAAGTGTTTTATAAAGTAATTATAAATGAGAAGGAGGTTCTTATATGAACGAATATAAAAATAAAAAAATGAAAGTTGCAGTCATGAACGGGATCGGAAAGATGGGATATGTCGAAAGAGACATTCCAACCGTAGCAGATGATGAAGTGTTGGTTAAATTGGAATATGTAGGAATTTGTGGAAGTGATATGCATTACTACGAAACAGGAGCTATTGGTAGTTATGTGGTGGAGCCTCCATTTGTCTTGGGACATGAACCAGGAGGCACTGTGGTTCAGGTTGGTAAAAATGTAAAACATTTGGTGGTTGGAGACAAAGTCGCATTAGAACCAGGTAAGACTTGTGGACATTGTGAATTTTGCAAAAAAGGACAATATAATCTTTGCCCCGATGTTATATTTTTTGCTACACCACCTGTAGATGGAGTTTTTTCAGAATATGTGGCACATGAAGCTAAGTTGTGTTTTAAATTACCTGAAAACGTATCAACACTTGAAGGTGCTCTAATTGAACCGTTAGCTGTTGGATATCATGCAGCAAAACAAGGTGGAGCAAAACAAGGACAAATTGCTGTTGTAACTGGATCCGGTTGTATTGGGCTTGTTACAATGATGGCACTTAAGGCTGAAGGGGTAGATAAAGTATATGTTGTAGATATTATGCCGAAACGTTTGGATAAGGCTTTGGAATTAGGTGCTGACGGTGTCATCAATGCTAAGGAAAAAGATGTTGTTCAAGAAGTTTTAAAACTTACTGGAGGAGCAGGTTGTGACTTAGCTGTTGAAACAGCAGGAACTGAAATAACAACTCGACAATGCATTTCTTTTACAAAAAAAGGAGCTAATATAGTATTAGTGGGATATAGTAAAACTGGAGAAATGACATTACCTATGAGTTTGGTTTTAGATAAAGAATTGACTTTTAAATCTGTTTTTCGGTATCGTCATGTATACCCAGCAGCAATTGATGCAGTAGCATCGGGTAAAATAAATCTAAAAGGTATTGCGACAGACATTTTTGACTTTGACGATATTCAAAATGCAATGGATAAAAGTTGCGCGGATAAAGCCAATATTGTTAAAGCTGTTGTCAAAATTGAAAAATAGGGAAAATATTAAAGGAAGGTATAGTATATGCTTAAAAATCAAGTTAAAGGTTTAGCACATTTTGGATTACCAACAGCAAAATTTGATGAAACACTTAGGTTTTATGAAACACTTGGATTTAAAAATGTTTACCAAACTGTAAATGGTAAAAACCGTGTAGCATTTTTAGAACTTTATAATGTACAAGTTGAAACATATGAAGAAGATATAGTTGCTGGAAAAGCAGGTTCTATTGATCATATAGCATTAACGGTCGATAGTGTTGAAGAAACTTATGAAATACTCAAAAAAGAGGGGTTTAAATTACTTGATGATAAAATTAATTTTCTTCCGTTTTGGAGCAATGGAACAAATTTCTTTACTATAGAAGGACCAAACGGTGAGAAGATCGAGTTTTGCAAAAAAAATGAACAATAAATTATTGAAGGAGGAATGATTATGTATTTAGAAGAAATATTTGGATTACAGGGTAAAGTAGCTGTTGTAACTGGTGGTGCAAGAGGTATAGGACAGACAGTTGCAAGAGGTCTTGCAAAGGCAGGAGCGGAAGTGGCAATTATCGATTTAGTGGAAGCACCTGAAACTGTGTCCTTAATTGAAAGTGACGGGGGAAAAGCAATAAGTGTTACCGCAGATGTAACGGATGAAAGTAGCGTAGACAAAGCAATAGAACAAATTGTTTCTAAACTTGGTAACATAAGCGTTTTATTTAATAATGCAGGCATTTGCCTTCACAAACCAACGCTTGAAGCTTCTGTTTCAGAATGGAGAAAAGTCGTAGATGTTAACCTTACTGGTATTTATATTGTAGCGCGTGCGGTTGGACGTCATATGATTGAGAACGAAATTAAAGGAAGTATTATTAATATGGGTTCAATGAGTGGAACGGTAGTAAATATTCCACAATGGCAAGCAAGCTATAATGCATCAAAAGCAGGAGTAATACATTTAAGTAAATCACTTGCAATAGAATGGGCAGATTATGGAATTCGTGTAAATTCACTTTCACCTGGATACATTGCAACGCCTATGTCAGTAGATACGCCACAAGAACTTAAGGATGTTTGGTTACCCCTTATGCCAATGCATCGTATGGGAGATCCAGAAGAACTTGTACCTGCGGTTTTATATATGGCAGCACCTACATCAGGATATACGACAGGAGCAAACACAATTGTTGATGGAGCGTATAGCTGTTTCTAATTTTTTACGCTATCTGAAGAAAGGGGATTTTTATGACAGAGCAAGCGTATATTCTTGAAATGTCTGGAATAACAAAAAGCTATCCAGGAGTTAAAGCTTTACAAAATGTTGATTTCCATTTGAGAAAAGGTACGGTCCATGCATTAATGGGTGAAAATGGTGCTGGTAAGTCTACGATAATGAAAGTTCTTGCGGGAATTACGAAAGCTAATAGCGGAAAAATTAAAATTGCTGGAAAAGAAGTAATAATTAATGAAGTCCGTGACTCCCAAAATGCAGGAATTGCAATGATTCATCAAGAATTATCGCCTATCCCTGAAATGACAATTACGGAAAATATTTATTTAGGAAGAGAAATTACAAAGAAACCATTTGGAATTGTTCAGAAACAAAAATTAAATGCACTCGCTGAAAAGATGCTTAAACGTGTAGGATTACTAGTTGATCCTACACGAAAAATGAAAACTCTTTCGGTTGCACAGATGCAAATGGTTGAAATAGCAAAGGCCATTTCGATGGATTCTAATATTATTATAATGGATGAACCTACCTCAACGCTTACTGAGGTCGAAGTCAATACACTCTTTGATCTTATCAATAAACTTAAAAAACAAGGAAAGTCAATTATATATATTTCTCATAAAATGGATGAAATATTCAAAATTGCTGACGAAATAACTGTTTTGCGTGATGGACAGTTGATCGGTACGGATTTTGCTGAAAATCTTGATGTGCCATCACTTATTAAAATGATGGTAGGGAGAAACTTAGAAGATGTATACCCCAAAGATATGGTTCCAATTACAGAAGAAATTTTACGAGTTGAAAATCTTTCTAAAAAAGGAAAATTTGAGAAAATTAGTTTTTCTTTAAAACGAGGTGAAATTTTAGGTGTAGCGGGTCTTATGGGGGCAGGACGAACTGAACTTGCAGAGGCAATTTTTGGATTTAACCCGGCTGATAATGGACAGATAATTATAAAAGGGCAACCTGTTCAAATTGAAAAGTCCGCAGATGGAATTAAAAATCATATTGCGTTTGTGACTGAAGACAGGAAAGAAATAGGATTGGATTTAATTAGTAGTGTAAAAAATAATATTACGTTAGCAAATCTTGAAAAATATTGTTCTGCTAAGTTTATAATTAATTCAAAAAGTGAAATGAAAAATGCACAAAAATTTTCTGAAATGCTAAATGTTAAAGTTCCTTCTATTTCTTATGAAGTAGGAACCCTTTCAGGAGGAAATCAACAGAAAGTAATTCTTGCAAAGTGTCTTTCTTGCGAACCTGAAATTATTATAATGGACGAACCAACAAGAGGAATTGATGTTGGCGCAAAAGCAGAAATTTATAAATTAATGTGTAGCCTTGCACGTGAAGGAAAAGCCATTATTATGATATCATCTGAAATGCCGGAAGTTTTAGGGATGAGTGATCGAATTATAGTTCTCGCTGGAGGTAAGCTTTGTGGAGAATTTAAAAGGGATGAATTTGATCAAGAAAAAATAATGTTTTGTGCTTCAGGACTTTAGTTAAAACACAGCGAATTTAAGTGTTAGGCAAATTGATTTCTTTGCCTCTCAGAAGAAAGGAATAGTCTTAATATGATTAAAGGAAAACAAAGAATTTTATCGCTGATGCAACAATATGGAATATTTATAGCATTTGTAGCGTTAATTGCCGTATTTGGGATACTTCGATTTGACACATTTTTAACGCTGTCAAATATGATTAATGTTATGCGACAGGTATCAATAAATGGAATAATGGCAATTGGCATGACTTTAGTTATCATTACAGCAGGCATTGACTTAAGTGTTGGTTCCATGCTTGCATTTACAGCCATTGTGGGATGTTCTTTTGCTCATCCTGGTGATTATCCAGTTATCGTTCCTATACTTATTGCACTTGCAATAGGAGGCGGTTTGGGATTTTTTAACGGTGTTGTGATAGCTAAAGGTAGAGTTCCACCTTTTATTGTGACATTAGGTATGCTTACAATTGCAAGGGGGTTAACACAAATTTATAGTGGTGGAAGACCAGTAAATAATTTATCAGAGAGTTTTAATTTTATCGGAGGAGGTATGATAGGAATTCTGCCAATCCCAGTATTGATATTTGCTATTGTTATAGCAATGGGCTGGTTTGTGATGAATAAAACACGTTTTGGACGATATATATATGCAATTGGAGGAAATATCCAAACAGCAAAAGTTTCGGGTATAAATGTAAATAGAGTTCTAATAGGGGTTTACACAATTATGGGCGTGTTATGTGGCCTAGCAGGTTTGGTATTGTCTGCTCGTGTTGAAACAGCAACAGCAATTGCTGGAACCGGATATGAATTGGATGCGATCGCAGCAGTTTATATTGGCGGAGCAAGTACAAGCGGAGGCAAAGGTACAATAATGGGAACAGTCATTGGTGTACTAATTATGGGAGTATTATCGAACGGACTTGATTTAACTGGCGTTTCATCATACTACCAACAAGTTATTAAGGGCTTAATTATTATCGGTGCGGTGCTACTTGATCTAAACTCAAAATCGAAAAAAGCCGAATAAATTTATTAACGAACTATTAATCAGAGTTAAGAGGAGGAAATGTTATGAAAATGAAAAAATTTCTAGTTATGGTTACAGCATCACTGCTTGCGTTATCAGTTCTTACAGCATGTGGGGATTCTTCATCAAGTTCAAATGATGAAAGCGATGTTACAGTTGCAGTGGAAGAGGAAGAAGAACTTACAATTGGTTTTATGAACACAAACCTTTCTAATGAATTTCAAGTAAGTATGCTTGATGCAGCTCGTGTAAAAGCAGATGAATTAGGTATTAAACTTGTGGAACAAGATGGAATGGGGGATGCTTCGAAGCAGATTACTCAAATGGAACAATTAATTCAGCAAAAAGTTGATGCCGTAGTCTTTGCACCATATGATTATGATGCATGTGCACCAGCTGTACAAAAAGCAGTTGATGCAGGAATTCCATGTATAGTTGTTAATTCTACAGTTTCAAATTTAGATCTCGCAACAGCTTATGTTGGTTCTAATGATGTGAATGCTGGTGAAATGGCTATGTCAAAATTAGCTGAAGAAATTGGTGGCGAAGGAAACATTATGATTTTACATGGACCTTTTGGTAACTCAGCTGAAGTTGGACGTTCTGAAGGAGCTGAAAATATATTAGCGGATTATCCTGACATTAATGTTGTATTTGAAGATACAGCTGAATGGGACAGAGAAAAAGCAATGAAATTAACAGAAAATAAACTTACTGGTGGCCTTGATATTGTCGGAGTTTTTGCACAAAATGATGAAATGGCAATTGGTGCATATAAAGCAATAGAAGCAGCAGGATTGCAAGATAGCATAAAAGTAATTGGTGTAGATGCCATCGCTGATGCACTTACATCAGTTCAAAACGGAGAAATGATAGCAACAGTATTCCAAAATGCGAAAAGCCAAGCAGCTACAGCTGTTGAAGTTGCTGTTAGTGCAGCAAAAGGGGAAGCAGTTGACAAAGAATATCTTATTCCATTTGAACTTGTGACAAAAGATAATGTTGAAGAATACAAATAAATATAAAATCGTTAAATAAAGAATTACCACCATAATGTTAAATTATTATGGTGGTAATTTTTTATTTAATTGCCTTGGATTTTTGCGATTTTTGTAAAATATGCTATACTTTTATAAAAGTGAAAGAGATTGATAAATGATTAAGGAGAAAAATAATGAAGGAATTTGTCATCAAATTAAATTCTATGGAAGAAGCTAAGCGGTTTGTTAATATCACCTCAAAATATCATTTTGAGATAGATGTTAAGTCTGGACGATATACGGTCAATGCAAAATCTCTTTTGGGAGTATTTAGTATTGACTTGAGTAGAGAAGTGATTGTTGAAATTCATACAGAGGAATATGCTAAATTTTGTGAGGAAATTAAACAATTTAGGACAGAATGAAAAATTATTTAAAAAAATAAGTAAAGATACTTGTGCAATTGTGCAAGTATTTTTTTGTGAAACAATTTAAAATATAAGAAATAAAATGATATAATTAAAATAGTAGAAAAACATAACAGAAAGATTTTGAATACTATGTCAAAAACAAAGGAGGCATAAAAATGAAACCGAAAAATCGCATATATATTGCAATTGATTTAAAATCTTTTTATGCTTCCGTGGAATGTTTGGAACGGGGGCTTGATCCATTAAGAACCAATCTTGTAGTGGCAGATGTAAGTAGAACGGAAAAAACAATCTGCCTTGCAGTTACCCCTTCGTTAAAAGCTATTGGAATTTCTGGCAGGTCCAGGTTGTTTGAAGTGGTACAAAAAGTAAAAGAAGTAAATATACAAAGAAAAAATGAAGCTCCTGGACGTAGGTTTACAGGGGCGACATGTGATCAAAAAGAATTGGAAAATAACCCGGAATTATCTATGAATTATATTGCAGCACCACCGCAAATGGCTAAATATATGGAGTACAGTACGAGAATTTATCATGTTTATTTGAAATATGTCGCACCAGAGGATATCCATGTATATTCTATTGATGAAGTGTTTATGGATGTAACGGAATATTTGCAAGCGGTTCAGTTGACGGCAAGAGAATTTGTGGTAAAGATAATTCGAGAAGTATACCAAACGGTAGGGATTACTGCAACGGCTGGAATTGGCACAAATCTATATCTATGTAAAATTGCAATGGATATTGTAGCTAAGCATATTCCGGCAGATGAGGATGGCGCTAGGATTGCAGAACTTGATGAAAAGAACTATCGAAAATTACTTTGGTCACATAAACCTTTAACAGACTTTTGGAGAATTGGGAAAGGATACGCAAAAAAGTTAGAAGAAAATGGAATATATACGATGGGAGATGTGGCGAGGTGCTCTATAGGAAAGAAAAACGAATACTATAATGAAGAACTGCTTTATAAATTATTTGGAATTAATGCAGAACTTTTAATAGATCATGCATGGGGATATGAACCCTGTACAATAAAAGATGTGAAAGCGTACAAACCAACTACAAATAGCTTGGGGTCCGGACAGGTTCTTCAATCCCCTTATTCATACGATAAAGCAAAATTGATAGTACGGGAAATGACAGATCTTTTGGTTTTAAATATGGTCGAAAAAGGGCTTGTTTCGGATCAATTTGTATTAACGGTAGGTTATGATATTGAAAATCTAAAAAACCCAGAAATGAGAAAAAAATATCATGGACCAATTAAGATGGATTATTATGGACGAGAAGTTCCAAAGCATGCGCATGGAACAGCAAATTTAAAATGTCTTACATCCTCCACAAAAGTAATTA
>JBFHIZ010000052.1:0-11135 GCA_041596215.1 Lachnospiraceae bacterium | reverse complement strand
AGAAAACGAGATAAACACATAGTAGCTATAAAGTAACTACCAAAGATTCGACCTAGTCGAAGCTATGGCTCCTTGGTCAAGCGGTTAAGACATCGCCCTTTCACGGCGGTAACACGGGTTCAAGTCCCGTAGGAGTCACTTTCTAATACCCTCAGAATAACGCATAAGGCATTAGTAGATAATTTGCCGATGTGGCTCAATTGGCAGAGCAGCTGATTTGTAATCAGCAGGTTATCGGTTCGAGTCCGATCATCGGCTTTATTCTATAAAGGGTTGCGGACCTTTAGCTCAGTTGGTTAGAGCAACCGGCTCATAACCGGTCGGTCCTGGGTTCGAGTCCCCGAAGGTCCATTTATACATATTTTCAGGCCCAGTGGCTCAGTTGGTTAGAGCGCCGCCCTGTCACGGCGGAGGTCGTCGGTTCAAATCCGTCCTGGGTCGTTTTACAAATCTATATCCCAAGGGATCTTAGCTCAGCTGGGAGAGCATCTGCCTTACAAGCAGAGGGTCACAGGTTCGAGCCCTGTAGGTCCCATTTGTTTATTAGCCGGCGTGGCGGAATTGGCAGACGCGCAGGACTTAAAATCCTGTTGTAGAAATACAGTACCGGTTCGATTCCGGTCGCCGGCATTATAAACAAAAATCTTAAGTGCGTTTAGCTCAGCTGGATAGAGCGTTTGGCTACGGACCAAAAGGTCGGGGGTTCGAATCCTCTAACGCACGTATAATTCTGTAGAATTTATTCTACAGAATTTTTTTGTTATTTATTATTGTGTTTTCATAAAAAATGTAACATAATAAATAGGAAACGGAGAAAAGTATGAGAGCATTAATGGCATTTTTAAAAATTGTATTTAGTCGAACGATGTTATGTTTGTTCATGATTTTTTTGCAAATATATTTTTTAATTGCAGGTATGTTTTGGCTTCGTTCTATTAATCACTATATTTACTTAGGATTGCTGATGTTATCTGCAATTATGATTATTTTCTTGTTAAATTCGGAAGAACCAGTAGAGTTTAAAACTTCATGGATATTATTATGTTGTATTGATCCGTTTTTAGGATTGCTTTTATTTAACTTTGCAAAATTAAATCCTGAAAATCACAAGTTGATGAATCATTTAGCAGATAATATTCAACATACGAAAAAGCTCTGTATCACGGAAAAAGAAGTTAAAGATCATATTTTTCAAGAGGAATATAATTTTATACAGACTAATAATTATTTAGAAAACACAAATTCGTATGGTACGTATCAAAACACAGAAGTTGTATATTTTTCATCAGGAAATGATATGTTTTCATCTATAATAGAAGAACTAGAACAAGCAAAAGATTTTATTTTTTTAGAATTCTTTATTGTTGATAAAGGATATGTATGGAATACAATATTAGATATTCTCAAAAGAAAAGTACAAGAAGGTGTGGATGTTCGAGTGCTATATGATGGAATGTGCTCGATTTTTTTGCTACCCTATTCTTATCCAAAAAAATTAGAGGAATTTGGTATAAAGGCAAAAATGTTTTCTCCTATTAAACCATTATTATCCACTACTTACAATTACAGAGACCACCGAAAAATCATCGTAATCGACGGAAAAACTTCATTTACAGGAGGGGTTAATCTTGCAGATGAATATATAAATCGAAAAGAAAGATTTGGATATTGGAAAGATAGCGGAATAAAAATAATTGGTGAGGCAACAAATGGTTTTACAAAAATGTTTTTACAAATGTGGAGTTACCCAGAAAAAATGGAAGATTCTATTTCAAATTTTATAGTTACCAGTAACAATACAAGTGTAAAAAAAAATCAAGGGTATGTTATTCCTTATGGAGATGGACCACATATTGAAGAAAGTATTGCAAAGAATATTTATTTAAGTATTTTGAATACAGCGACAAAATACGTGCATATTATGACTCCCTATCTTATATTAGATGCAGAATTTGAAAACGCATTGATTTTTGCAGCAAAAAAAGGAATAGAAGTAAAAATAATTATGCCGCATATTCCGGATAAAAAAGCAATATTTGCGATTGGTAGAACGTTTTATCCGGCACTTTTACATGCTGGAATTAAAATATATGAGTTTACACCTGGATTTAGCCATGGAAAGTATTTCGTTTCAGATGATAAGGTAGCCTCGGTTGGAAGTATTAACTTAGATTACCGAAGTCTTTATCTTCATTTTGAATGTTCTGCCTTATTATATAAAATGGATGTGGTTCATGATGTCGAAAAAGATTTTGCTAATACTTTAAATGATTGTCAAGAGATTTCAATTGAAACATATAATCACATTTCATGGATTCAAAAATTAGTGGGTCGTGTTTTTAGACTATTAGCACCGTTATTATAAAAAGAAAGGAGAATTTATGACAAAAGATGAGTTTATGAATGATTTGCGGAGGGCACTTGCAGTAGACCTTTCTTCAGCGGAAATAGAGGTTCATGTGAAATATTATATGGATTACATTGCAATGGAACAAAGCAAAGGGAAAACAGAGAATGAGATATTAGAAAACTTGGGGAATCCGAGGTTGATTGCGAAATCAATTTTAGAAGCAAAAGGTGATGGAGAAAAACAAGCAAATGCTGAAAAAAAAGCGGAAAAAATGGAAAGTAAACTAAGGAAAATACCTAGCTGGCTATCCATTATATTACTAGTGGTTATTTTAATTGTATTTGTTGGAATTTTATTACGTATCTTTGTTCAACTATTGCCATTTCTCTTAATCGTTGTTGCCATAATTATGGTGGTTTCTTTTTTCCGAAGAATTAGATAAACGGTATTGTGATTTTAAAGTTTAAAAGATTTTTTTAAATAGGAACTGAGATGATGAATGCTAAATGAAACAAGTATGCTTGTACAGATAACGGAAAGCGTATACATGATAAAATTTGATTGCAGGGGTGCAAATTGTAGAATGAATAAACGTTGTAAAAGATATATTTCTAGCGTGATTCCACCTATAAATTTTAGAGCTGAATTTTTAAATTTAATTTTCAAAGTGATAATGACGATAAGAAGAACAAATAAAATAATGGAAGCTGATTGAACAAGGAAACACTGGATTTTATCAAAATATTTAGGGTCGGTAGCGGTTTCTGTCCAGTAGCCAATATGTTGAAGTGTATTTCTTGTAATTTGTTGTGAAAGAATAAATAAAATAGTGAAACTAGAAAGAATGGCCCAATAAAATTTTTTGATATAAAATATAAAACGGTGTTCAAATTTGCCCCATAGGATACCAAATAGGAATAATAAGGAAGTATTGTACCACCATTCACCTTGTAGCCAAAAAGTTCCATCTCCATGAACTCTAAGGATACATATTACAATATAGATAAGGATACCAAAACCAATTGCTAAAATTGCAAGATTTTCATTTTTAAGAAAACGAAAAGAAAGATAGAATAATAAATAGAAGATTAATATAGCTATAATGAACCAAAAATCTCCGTTTATAAGACGAAATCCTAAAATGGATAATAGGGCATCAAATGGGTTATATTTAACTCCTTCTGCAAGGTTTATGAAAAAGTATATAAGGGAAATAATATAAAAGGGAAGGAGGATAGTTGCAAATCTTTTTTTGAAAAAGTTAGATAAGTAGCCTTTTTTTGATCGTAAACTTTTATAAAGTCCGAAACCGGAAAAAAAGAAAAAAATTCCCACAAAATAGACGCCAAGATCATTAAATATGCCTAGTATAGAATCTGTTTGCCCGAAATTTGTAACCTTCTGAACTAAATGATGAAGGATTACGCCAATTACTGCAAATCCTTGCAATTGTTTCGTGTCTTCGAGTGAAAGATGGTCATCAAAGAAAGTATGTACATTTGAAAATTGAACCCCATATAATAAAAGAAAAGCAAGAAAAATGTAAATCCACCATAAAGTATTCATAAAAATCTCCTAACTTATGTTATATTCATAGTATAAAGAAAAAAAAGAAAAGAATCAATTATAAAATGTTCATATGATCTAATTTTCAAACAAAAGAAAGTTAACGTGCGAAATGGTTGACTTTTAGGTGAATAATTAGTTATTATGTAAGAGAGATAATAGTAATTAAATAAAATATTTTTACGTTTGTAATGGGGATTATAAATGTAAAAATAGGAAAAAAGGAACATATTTTAAAATTTGTTCTAATAGTTATTTTAACAAATAATTTTTATAAATAATGGTTGGGGTCTAATTGTTCAAATTAGATAAAAATTCTTGTTACTAACTGATGCACAAAGAAATGGAGAAGGTATGAATAAGAATAGTAGTATGTCAAAAAGATATACAATCATTAGTGGGTTGTTACTATTTCAATTTATTGTATTAGCAACAGTGTTTTTTATAGCATTAGGGAGTGAGAATCCCAAAACTTTAATAGCGATACTAGTTATTGCACAGATGATATTATTAATTATTATCTTTTTTATGCAATTTAAAGTTGGAAAAAATATAAATGCAATTTTAAAGACTTTGAAATGTCTAGCTTCGGGAGATTTAACCGTTGCAAATATTCCACTGGATAAAGTAAAAGGAATGGAAGAGTTGGCAGTATCGATAAATGATGTAAAGATGAATTTTAAAACGTTTATCGAATTAACAAAAGGAAATGTAATTACGTTAGCGGAAGCCGTTGATAATTTGTCAAAAAGTGCAAAGTATTCAAGAGAAGGAAATGAAAACATTGCGGAAAGCATGACTTCAATTTCTCTAAAAACACAGGAACAATTAGATACGGTTAAAGAAACATTGCAAGCAATTGAGAATACAAATTCGCAGGTTGATAATATTGCAAAAAAAATTATTGTTGTTGAAGAATCTTTAAAAAATGCCAACGAAAGCACAAAACAAGGGTCAGTAAAAGTTGAAGAATATAATGAAAAAATTATAACCATTGCGACGCAACTAGATGAAGCAAATAGTATGGTTCGAGAATTTCATAAAGACATTTTAGAAATTGGTGATATAGGTGAATTTATAATAGAAATTAGTGAACAACTGGGCTTATTAGGATTAAATGCATCAATTGAAGCGGCGCGTGTTGGAGATGAAGGCAAAGGCTTTGCAGTAGTTGCAAATGAAATGAATTTATTATCTGCAAAAACAACAGAAGGCATGAATAATATAAATCAAATTCTTTCGAAGGTATTAGAAAAAAGTAATGAAATTGATCGTCGAATTGATCAGTGTGCGGTTATGTTTGAAGAAAGTAAAGCTTCTTTTACTGAGGTAGATGAGGCATTTGGAAAAATTGAGCAAGAAAACTTAGGAATTAATCAACAAATACAAGGAATCAGTAATGAAATTGTAGAAATCAATGCAAATTCAAAAGAAACAGAAGAAAAAGCAGAAGGATTATTTGGTGCTTCTAATATCATTTCAGATAATTCGCAAGAAGCAGCGGCAGTAACAGAAGAAGCATTAGCAGAAATTATGCATATTGAATCGAATACTTTGCAATTAGGGGAAATGATGGATGGTATTTCAAGACTTTTGCAACGATTTAATACGTCTATTTTACCAGTGGAGAAAACAAGTAGTAAAAAAATGTATATCAAAGTTGCAAGCCCTTTAGATAATCCATTTTGGCATAAAGTAAGACGTGGTGTGGAGTATGCAGGTCGAGAATTAAAAGATCATAATGTAAATGTGGAATTAGTTAATTTTGAAGCCACCGATGAAAATCCATTGGATGTTCAAATCTTAAAGTATTTGCAAAAGTCTATGCAAGAAGGACAGTTAGATGGTATCGTTTTCCCTGGATTTTTTGGAAATGCATTAGCACCGGCACTTGAAGAAGCAAAAAAGAAGAACATACCAGCGTATACGTTTAATTGCGATTCAGACCGAGTGGAATTAAGACAAGCACAGTTTAGCCCAGACACCTTAGAATCAGGAGCTTTAGGTGCAAAGGCTTTGGCAAAAGCAATTAATTATGAAGGAAATGTCTATATGATTTTCGGAAATCTTAATGCACAGGTGCATAAATTAAGGCGAGAAGGATTTTTGAAAGAAATTAAAAAATATTCAAAAATCGTGATAATTGGAGAAGATAGTAGTAAAGATGAGTTACAACAAACTTATGAAATTACTAAAAAGTGTCTGGCAAATCATAAAGATATTAAAGGAATATTTGTTACGGACGGTGGGTTAATGAATGTTGTAAAAGGAATTGAAGAGAGTAATCGAGTTGGAAAAACGGTTGCTGTAGGCTATGATCATACGAAAGATATTTTGGAAGCAATTAAGAAGGGAATTATAGCAGCAGCGATTGGACAGGATCCGTTTGCTCAAGGACATGACCCAGTAGTTTGGATGTTTAATTGTATTATGGAAAATAAACCAATTCCAAGTGAAGATATGTGGATATCATGTGATGTGGTGGATCAAGATAATGTGGAAGATTTGATAGATGATTAATTTGAATAGAATAGAGTGAATATTAGAAAACAAGGAAGAACTCGAATGTGCAATCATACGGTTCTTCCTTTTCTATAAAAAAATAGAAAGGCTATCTACGATAGCCTTTCTGAGGGGAGTATAAATAATTAATATATAAGGGGTGTGAAAAAGTATTTTAGGGAAATGCTTTCTCACAAAAACTATTGTATTACATATATTATTTTGTTGCAATAGAAAAAACAAACAAAGATAGGAGGAAAGTCCTAGTACTATCTTGTAAAATATGACGAAAAAAAAGAAATGGGTGAAAAATCAAATATCACAATTAAATGGTTTTAGTTGACATGTTTTCATAGGGAATATAAGATAGTAGAGTAATAGAAAACAAGAAAAGAAGAATGAGGTATCATTTGAAAAAATATGAATTAATCGCTCCTTGTCATTTTGGACTCGAGAGTGTGTTGAAAAGAGAAATTATTGATTTAGGGTATGAAATTTCATCAGTAGAAGACGGGAGGGTTTCCTTTATTGGGGATGAAGAAGCAGTATGCAGAGCAAATATCTTTCTACGTACGGCAGAACGTGTGCTAATTAAAGTGGATTCTTTTCTTGCAACAACTTATGATGAATTATTTGAGAATACAAAAAAAATTGCTTGGGAAGAATATATTCCTTTAAATGGTAAGTTTTGGGTAGCGAAGGCAGCAAGTGTAAAAAGCGCATTATTTAGTCCGTCCGATATTCAGTCTATTATGAAAAAAGCAATGGTTGAAAAATTAAAAGAAATTTATAAGGTTTCTTGGTTTGATGAAGATGGAGAAAGCTATCCGTTACGCGTATTTATTAAAAAAGATATGGTGACAATTGGGTTGGATACAACGGGGATTTCTTTGCATAAAAGAGGGTATCGTAAATTGACTGCAAAAGCGCCAATCGCAGAAAATCTTGCAGCAGCTTTAATTTTATTAACACCATGGAAAGCAGACCGTATTTTAATTGATCCGTTTTGTGGAAGTGGAACCATACCAATCGAAGCGGCAATGATTGCAGCAAATATGGCGCATGGAATGAATCGATCTTTTACTGCAGAAAATTGGGAACATTTGGTATCGAAAAAAGAATGGGAAGATTGTTTTTTGGAAGCAAAAGAATCTGTTGATTTATCGGTTGAAACAAATATTCAAGCATATGATATCGACCCAGAAATGGTGGAAATTGCAAGAGTAAATGCAAGACTTGCAGGAGTGGAAGCTTTGATTCATTTTCAAGTTCGACCTTTAAGTGCGTTAAGTCAAAATAAAAAATATGGTTTTATTATTACGAATCCTCCTTATGGTGAACGTTTAGAAGAAAAGGAAAAAATGCCTGAATTATATCAAGAAATTGGGAAAAAGTATAAAGAATTAGATGCTTGGTCCATGTACTTAATTAGTGGGTTTGAAAAAGCGGAAAATTATATTGGAAAAAAAGCAGATAAAAATAGAAAAATATACAATGGTATGTTAAAAACATATTTTTATCAATTTATGGGTCCTAAACCACCAAGAAAAAATCGTACGAATGATTGAAATGGAGTATTAGAATGTATGATCGAATAATTCGAATCTTTGCAATAGGATCCATTGTTCTTTTTATTGGAGTGATAATTACCGTGGTATCTTTTGCGAAAGGAAAAGAAAAAATATATGTAAGTCTAGATAATTATACAAAAAATAATGAAAATAATAGTTTGTCTTTAGAGAGTAAGGAAATACTAAATATTCAAATTGCAAAGATAGAAGAAGCTGATCTTATTATTCCTTTGATGGATACTAGTAGTGAAAATGATATCACAGTAGAAAGTGATTATCAAAAACATACAATATATATTACAATTCAAGATGCACCTATGGGTTATTATTCGGAACATTTTGTACTTGCAAGAGAGGGGTGTGTCATTGAAAGTTATTTTAATGATACAGAAAAAATAACGACGTTAGAAATCAAGCTTAATGATTTGTATGAAAATCAAATAGTTATAAAAAATGGAATGTTAATGATATCTTTTGCAAAGCCGGAGGAACTATTTGATAAGATTGCTTTGATTGGCATACCAGAAAATTCAAATATTTTGGAAGAAGAGAAGAACAATATGGATGAGGAAGAACTTCTTCTTGATATTGCAAAAAGAGTGAAAAGTTTATTTATAAATTCGGATGTAAAAATATACATATTAAAAATAAAAGAAGAATCACTTCAAAATGAGGAAGCAATACAGTTTGTAACGGAAATAAATGCTGACATGAATGTCATTATTGACTTTGCAAAAGAAGAGACTGGAATCGCAACATATTATAATGAGAAATATTACATACCTTTTTTTGGAAACGAACAATTAGCAGATCATATCGAATATTATACGTTAAAGGAAACGGAAGCTCCTGTGCTTGGTATTTTCCCAGAGAAGGAACCAGACTCTTTGCTTGATTATTTGGAAATTCCTGCAGCAAGAATTTCAATTGGCAATATTTGGCAAGAAGAGGGAGCTGAAACGCTTGATAAGGAAGAGTATTTAAATAAAGTTGCACTTGGCATCTATAAGGGGATATTAGAAAGTTATAAAGTTATGGAAGAAATAGAGGTTGAATAGCATGGAACAAATTATATTTGCAACGGGAAATGAAGGTAAAATGAAAGAAATCCGCTTGATTTTGCAAGAACTTAATTTGCCTATTTTATCGATGAGTGAAGCAAATATTCAAATGGAAATTGTAGAAGATGGGAATACCTTTAAAGAGAATGCAATCATGAAAGCAAAAGCGGTTGCGAAAGAATGCCAAGGTATTGTACTTGCAGATGATTCAGGTTTAGAAATTGATTATTTAAATAAAGAACCTGGAATATATTCGGCAAGATATATGGGAGAGGATACACCGTATACGATTAAAAATAATGCAATTATTAAGCGATTAGAGAATGTCCCTATGGAAAAAAGAACGGCTCGATTTGTTTGCGAGATTTCTGCAGTACTTCCTGAGGGAACTATATTAACTACTAGAGGAACAATGGAAGGTTTTATAGGATTTGAGGAACGTGGAAGTGAGGGCTTTGGGTATGACCCGATTTTTTATCTTCCAGAATTTTCGTGTACCTCATCGGAATTGTCGATTTCACAAAAAAATGAAATTAGTCATAGAGGAAAAGCTTTACAATTGATGAAAGCAGAATTGAAAAAATATTGTTGCAAGAAGAAATTTGAATAGTGATGGAGAGAAAAATGCGAATATTAATCATGAGCGATTCTCATAATAAACATGAAAATGTAATGAAAGTGTTAAACAATGAAAAGCATATAGATATGCTTATTCATTGTGGAGATATTGAAAATGGGGAAGAAGAAATTAGAAAAGCATGTAATTGTCCTATGGTAGCAGTAAAGGGGAATAATGATTTTTTTGTAGATTTACCAAAGGAAATTGAAATGGAGCTGGGTAGTTATAAGGTGTTAATTACACATGGTCATTACTATTATGTGTCGATGGAAAATCAGACGATTAAACAAGAAGCAATTTCAAGAGAATTTGACATCGTATTCTATGGACATTCCCATAAACCAATAATTGATAGAGAAGAAGAAATTGTTGCTATTAATCCTGGAAGTATTTCTTATCCGAGACAGGAAGGGAAAAGACCCTCTTATTGTATTATGGAGATTGAGGAAAATGAAAAAGCAACTTTTGAAATTCGGTTTTTGTAGTAAAAAACCTTGAAAAATAAGGGGTTTCGGGACTTAAAAAAAATATGAAAAAAGTTATTGACACAAGGGTAAGTGTATTATATAATATTACTTGCGTCACAAATGACGAAGAAACAAAATAGCTTTACGGGGTGTGGCTCAGCTTGGCTAGAGCGCCTGGTTTGGGACCAGGAGGTCGCAGGTTCGAATCCTGTCACCCCGACTTTTAATTTCATAGATATGCGGGTGTGGTACAATGGTAGAACACTAGCCTTCCAAGCTAGGGACGTGGGTTCGATTCCCATCACCCGCTTTTGTTTTAAATATCTAATACGTGTTCGTAGCTCAGTTGGATAGAGCAACGGCCTTCTAAGCCGTGGGTCGGGGGTTCGAATCCCTTCGAGCACGCTTTGTAATTAAAAACATTACATATGGTGGGTATAGCGCAGTTGGTTAGCGCGCCAGATTGTGGATCTGGAGATCAAGGGTTCAAGTCCCTTTATCCACCCTGCAGAATTTAGCGCATAATTATTTAGGGCTATCGCCAAGCGGTAAGGCACAGCACTTTGACTGCTGCATTCGCAAGTTCGAATCTTGCTAGCCCTGTTTATGTATTTCGTAACATCAGCTTTGTAAAGGCGTTGTTATGTGCTACATAGGTCAAGCATAATCCAGGAAATTCGCAAATAAATTTGCTCATTTTCTAGATCATGTAAATACACTATCGTGTATTTCATAAATAATAAATGTTTTACGTAAAAATGTAATCCAGGAAATTCGCAAATAAATTTGCTCATTCCCTAGATCATGTAAATACACTATCGTGTATTTGTAAATAATAAATGTTTTAAGTAAAAATGTAATCCAGGAAATTCGCAAATAAATTTGCTCATTCCCTAGATCATGTAAATACACTATCGTGTATTTCACAAATAATAATCTTATATAATACATGAAAATAAATTTTCATATATTATATAAGCTCATTATTTCTTTTTACTT
>JBFHIZ010000051.1:0-11680 GCA_041596215.1 Lachnospiraceae bacterium | reverse complement strand
TGAATGATCGTAAATGAAAGAATGGTTTCATTTATCAATTCCTTAGATAGGGGAAATACGAAGGAGTTAGATGAACTTGAAGCATATGCGCTAGCAACCTATGTTCCAATTATTCGAAAAGAAACGCAAAGTCTTTTGAAATTTTTGCTTGAAGTAAAACACCCGCAACGAATTTTAGAAGTGGGTACTGCAATTGGATTTTCAGCAATTTTTATGAGTACGTATGCACCGGAAAATTGTAAAATTACTACGATTGAGAACTATAAAAAAAGAATTCCGATAGCAAAAGATAATTTTAAAAAAGTAAATCGGGAAAAGCAAATTACGTTGATTGAAGGAGATGCAAAAGATATTTTGTGTCAACTTCATGAATCTTATGATTTGATTTTTATGGATGCAGCAAAAGGTCAATACATATATTTTATGCCGGATATTATAAGATTGCTGAAACCGGGCGGTCTTTTAATTTCGGACAATGTTTTGCAAGATGGAGATGTTTTAGAATCGCGTTTTGCGATTACAAGAAGAAATCGTACTATTCATGCTCGAATGCGTTCTTACTTGTATGAATTAAAACATCATTCGGAATTAGAAACAACAATTTTACCGGTTGGAGATGGGGTAACGATTAGTGTTAAAAAAGAAAAAAAAACCTGAGTTATTGATACCAGCAGGAAGCTTAGAACTTTTATACACCGCTTGTAATTACGGGGCAGATGCCGTGTATATTGGTGGCCAAGTATTTAGTTTACGTGCAAAAGCAACAAATTTTTCAAAAGAGGATATGGTTACAGGAATTGCATTTGCACATGCACATAAGAAAAAAGTATATATAACAGCAAATATTTTGGCGCATAACTCGGATTTGGAGGAAGCACGCGCATATTTTGAAGAAGTGAAACAATTGCAGCCGGATGGATTGATTATTGCAGATCCGGGAATGTTTTATCTTGCACAAGAAATTTGCCCGGAAATTGAAATCCATATTAGTACACAAGCAAATAATACAAATTATGAAACCTTTCGATTTTGGCATAAAATGGGTGCAACAAGAGTCGTTTCGGCAAGGGAATTATCATTAACAGAAATAAAAAAAATTCGGAAAAACATTCCAGATGAGTTGGAAATTGAAAGTTTTGTTCATGGGGCTATGTGTATTTCGTATTCAGGAAGATGCTTACTAAGTAATTATTTTACCGGTAGGGATGCGAATAAAGGCGCTTGTACACATCCTTGTCGTTGGAAGTATTCAATTGTAGAAGAAGAACGTCCGGGACAATATATGCCAGTGTATGAAAATGAAAGAGGCACATATATCTTCAATTCAAAAGATTTATGTATGATTGCACATTTACCAGAATTAATGGAAGCAGGGGTTGATAGTTTAAAAATAGAGGGACGCATGAAAAATGCTTTGTATGTAGCAACCGTTGCAAGAACGTATCGTAAGGCAATCGACGACTGGTTTGAATCTCCCACAAAATATGAAAAAAACATGACTTGGTATGAAGAAGAAATCTCCAAATGTACTTACCGACAATTTACGACTGGTTTTTATTTTGGAAAACCAGATGAAAATACGCAAATATATGATTCTAATACCTATATTAGTAAATACGTTTACTTAGGAACCATACGAGAAAAAAAAGAAGGTTATGTTACCTTGATTCAAAAAAATAAATTTTCAGTAGGTGAGAAAATAGAAATCATGAAACCTTCCGGAGTGAATGAAAGTGTAACCGTGGAAGGAATTTTTGATGAACATAAGGAAGCAATGGAAAGTGCACCACATCCGAAACAATTACTTTATGTAACATTAAGTAAACAACCAGAGGTAGGAGATATTTTGCGCGTAAACAAAGAAGAAAGTAAGTAACAAAAAATCAATATAAGGAAGAGGAGATGGAGTCTTATGGGAGAAGTAATGAATATTGAAAAACTGTTTGGTGAAAATGTGTTTTCACTTGGTAAAATGAAAAAGTATTTACCAATAAACGTTTACAAAGAAGTTAAGTATTTGATGGATTTTGGAGGGGAATTATCGGAAAGCACGGCAAATATTGTTGCAAAAGCAATGAAAGAATGGGCCGTAGAAAAGGGAGCAACACATTATACTCACTGGTTTCAGCCATTAACAGGAATTACTGCAGAAAAACATGATGCTTTTGTAAGCCATCCAGATTTGGATGGGAAAATGCTAATGGAATTTTCTGGAAAAGAGTTGGTTAAGGGTGAACCTGATGCTTCAAGTTTTCCATCGGGAGGACTAAGAGCGACTTTTGAGGCGAGAGGATATACCACGTGGGATGTCACTTCACCTGCTTTTATTAAAGAAGATTCCACCGGACCAATTTTATGTATTCCAACAGCATTTTGTTCTTATACAGGGGAAGCATTAGATAAAAAAACACCTCTTCTTCGTTCTATGGAAGCAATTAACGATCAAGCGTTACGAATCGTACGTCTCTTTGGGAACAAAGATGCAACTCGCGTTACAGCATCGGTAGGAGCAGAGCAAGAATATTTTTTGATTGATCGTGAAAAGTATTTGAAGAGAAGCGATTTGATTTTCTCAGGAAGAACACTTTTTGGAGCTTCGGCACCAAAAGGACAAGAATTAGAAGATCATTATTTCGGAGCAATTCGTGAAAGAGTTGGTTCTTTTATGAAAGACTTGAATGTTGAATTGTGGAAATTAGGCGTAACAGCAAAGACGCAACATAATGAAGTTGCACCTGCACAACATGAATTGGCACCTATTTATGAAACAGCAAATATTGCGGTGGACCATAACCAACTTGTGATGGAAACTATGAAAAAAGTAGCAAGCCGCCATGGACTTGCTTGTTTGCTTCATGAAAAACCTTTTGCAGGAGTGAATGGCTCGGGAAAACATAATAACTGGTCAATTACAACAGATACGGGAGTTAATTTATTAGAACCAGGAGCAACACCAAATGAAAATATGCAATTTATTTTAGTGTTATCTTGTATTTTAAAGGCAGTAGATGAACATGCAGATTTGCTAAGACAAAGTGCAGCAGATGTTGGAAATGATCATAGATTAGGAGCATCAGAAGCTCCCCCTGCAATTATTTCTGTATTTCTTGGATCACAATTAGAAGATGTTGTAAAACAACTTATTGAAACAGGAATGGCAGCAACTTGTATTGGAAATGGAAAATTAGCAACTGGTGTTTCTACAATTCCAGATTTTGAAATTGATGCAACGGACAGAAATCGTACATCTCCATTTGCATTTACAGGAAATAAATTTGAATTTCGTATGGTTGGGTCGTCGGATTCGATTGCAAGTCCAAACACAACACTAAATGCGATTGTTGCTGAGAGCTTTTGCGAAGCAGCGGATATATTGGAATCAGCAGAAGATTTTGATATTGCATTACATGACCTGATAAAAAAATATTTAACGGATCATCAACGAATAATATTTAATGGGGATGGTTATTCAGAAGCATGGGAGAAAGAAGCAAAACTTAGAAAGCTTCCAAATTTAAAAACAACCATTGATGCAGCAAGTACACTCACGGAAGAAAAAGCAATTCGTTTATTTGAACGATTTAAAATATTTACAAAAAAAGAATTGGAATCAAGAGAAGAAATTACATATGAAACCTATTTAAAGACGATTACAATAGAAGCGAATTCGATGATAGAAATGGCGTCAAAACAATTAATACCAGCTTGTTTAAAATATCAAAAGTCCTTAGCTGGTACAATAAACGCCATGACAGCAGCTGGAACAACGGCAGCTACAGCGAAAAAAAGGTTAGAGGAGGTTTCGAAAAATTTAGATGCGATGCAAACTGCATTAGATGAACTGATTCAAGAAGTGAAAAATAAAGAAAAAATACAAGATGCAAAAGAGCAAGCATTCTTTAGCAGAGATGTCTTACAAAGTAAAATGAAAGAATTAAGAGAACCGGCAGATCGATTGGAAATGCTAGTAGATAAAGAAGTATGGCCAATTCCATGTTATGCGGATTTGGTATTTGAAGTATAAAAACTAAAATCATTTCCCAAAGTAGAAAACTACTTTGGGAAATAATAATATTGATATGAGTTTCGTCTTGAAATGAAAGGGCGTCTCATGTATAATACTCTAGTGTGAAATACATTGGGTTATAGCCAAACGGTAAGGCAACGGACTCTGACTCCGTCATTTCAAGGTTCGAATCCTTGTAGCCCAGGTTTAAATGCTCTCGAGTGTCATCGAGAGTGTTTTTTTATAAAGAAATATAGAATAGAAAGAAGGAAACTACATGTATAGTTATCAGGCTCGCGTACGATATAGTGAAACGAATGAACGGTCGTTTCTTACCCCGGAAGGTGTACTAAACTATTTTCAGGATTGCTGCTGCTTTCATTCGGAAGATTTGAATATTGGTATCGAATATTTAGAAAAAAATAAGTTGGTTTGGGTAATTTCTTCTTGGCAGATTGTGATCAATCGATATCCAAAACTTGCAGAGTGTATAACAATTAATACCATGCCATATGAATTTAGAGGATGCTTTGGCTTTCGTAATTTTACGATGTTAGATGAACAAGGGAAATTACTTGCTTATGCAAATTCTCAATATAGCCTACTTTCAACGGAAAATTTTATACCTAAGCAACCACCGAAAGAAATGATAGAAGCCTATATACTAGATGAACGATTGGATATGGAATACGCACCACGTAAGATAAAGATTCCTTCCCTTGGGGAAAAAAGAGAGCCAATATCTATAAAACCAGAACAAATAGATACAAATAACCATGTAAATAATGGACAATATATACGATTTGCCTTTATGTCCTTAAAAGAAAAAGATGTAGTTACAGAAGAAAATTTGTTGCAAATCCGAGCACAATATAAAAAGGCAGCAGTGTTAGGAGATACCATTTATCCACAAGTAATGAATGGAGAAAAAGTAGTAACTATTTCTCTAGAAGATGCAAAGGGTGAACCTTATGCAATTGTTGAATTGAAAGGAAAAGAATGATTCAAGTAGGAAAAAAACAAACATTAGAACTTGTAAAAAAAGTAGATTTTGGCGTATATTTAGCGGAAAATGAGGGAAATCAGGAGACCATACTATTGCCTTTAAAGCAAGTGCCAGAAAACGCAATGGAAGGCGATGAAATAGAGGTTTTTATTTATCGTGATTCGGAAGACCGTTTAATTGCGACAATACATGAACCGAAAATTATGCTTGGCGAAGTTGCCATATTGTTGGTAAAAGAAGTGAGCAATATTGGCGCATTTTTAGATATGGGACTTGAAAAAGATTTGCTTTTACCATATCGAGAGCAAACAGAAAAAGTAAAAGAAGGAGAGAAAGTGCTAGTGGCACTTTATCTTGATAAGAGCGGACGTTTGTGTGCAACAATGAATGTATATGACTATCTATCACTTGACAGTCCGTATAAAAAAGACGATATGGTCGAAGGAAGAATTTATCAAATTAGCAAAGAGTTTGGGGCTTTCGTTGCAGTGGACGATAAGTATTCAGGACTTGTTCCATCCAAAGAATTTGTGGGCAAGGAAAAAATTGGTGATATGGTAAAAGCACGAGTAACTGCAATCAAAGAAGATGGAAAAATTGATTTGAGTTTGCATCAAAAAGCTCATTTACAAATGCAAATTGATGCAGTTGCTGTTATGGAAGCAATTGAGGATGAAGGAGGGAGTTTACCTTTTACAGATAAGGCTTCTCCTGAAAAAATACGTGAAGAAATGGGAATGAGTAAAAATGAGTTTAAGCGTGCCGTGGGAACGCTTTTAAAAGCGGGGAAAATAGAAATATTGGAGGATCGGATTCAAAAAACAAAGAAAATATAAGAAGTGCATAAAAAATACGTTTTAGCTATAGATTTTTTAGGGGAATTCCCTTAGAATAATAATATGGTGTCATTTATTATAAAAAACGAATCAAAAAATTGTGAATTATGTATAATACCAGAGAAGGAGCGGAGAAAATGATTTCAAATCAAGTTTTACAAAACACAATCGAAGGAATTAAAAGTATTGCAAAAGTTGAATTATGTGTTGCGGATGCAGATGGTAAAACGATTGCGACCACGATGCATGGGGGGGAACATTTTGAGGCTGCTGTTTCTGAATTTGTACAAACCTCAGCAGATAGTCAAGAAATGCAGGGTTACCAATTTTTTAAAATATACGATGAACAACAGTTAGAATATATATTGATTTCTGCTGGTACGGGTGAAAATTCGTATTTGGTTGGGAAAATGGCAACCTTTCAATTGCAAAATTTACTTGTTGCATATAAGGAAAGATTTGATAAGGATAATTTTATCAAAAACTTATTATTAGATAATTTGTTATTAGTAGATATTTATAGCAGATCGAAAAAACTATATATACAGACAGATGTTCGCAGAGTAGTTATGATTGTTGAAAAAGAAAAGTCAAAAGAGACAAATACATTAGAAGAAGTTCGAAGCCTAATTGTAAATACAAAAGATTTTGTTACAGCGGTTGATGAAAATAGTGTAATTGTTGTGAAAGAATTGGCAGCAGCGGAAGATATAAGTGCAATTGAAAAAATAGCTTCAAAAATTGCATCACACATTGATAATTCCTATGTTTCAATTGGTACTGTTGTAAATGAAATTAAGGAAGTAAGTCGTTCTTATAAAGAAGCGAAAATGGCTATGGACGTAGGAAGAATATTTTTTGATGAACGTGCGGTAGTTGCATATTCCGAACTTGGAATTGGACGTTTAATTTATCAACTTCCCCTTTCTTTATGTACAATGTTTATTAAAGAAATTTTCGGAGCTAAAAGTCCAGATAGTTTTGACAGTGAAACACTAACAACAATTAACAAATTTTTTGAAAATAGTTTGAATGTCTCAGAAACATCAAGACAATTATATATTCATAGAAATACGCTTGTTTATCGATTGGATAAACTTCAAAAAGTAACAGGACTTGATTTGAGAGTATTTGAAGATGCCATTACTTTTAAAATTGCATTGATGGTTGTGAAATATATGAAATACATGGAAAGTTTTGAATACTAAAATACGCAATGAATACAAAGCAATACGAAGCAATACAGTATTAAGAGACGAGGAGTGAAGAAATGCAAAGTCCAGGTTATGAAAAAAAACAATCCGTGCATGAAAAATCAGAAGTTGAATTAAATACAAAACGGGGTAAAAGGAAGAAAAATAAGAGCCAGTTTGTTGAACTTGCCGATGACGATATTATTGTTTTACAGGATGTGCATAAATCCTATGAAACAGGTGCACCTGCTTTATCTGGAGTTAATCTCAGAGTTAAAAAGGGGGAATTTGTTTTTATTGTTGGGGATTCTGGTTCTGGGAAATCAACCCTTATTAAATTGTTATTAAGAGAATTATTACCAACCCTCGGAGAAATTTATGTGGATGGGACTAATGTAAAAAAAATAAAAAGTAAAAAAGTCCCAAAATATCGGAGAAAAATGGGCGTAGTTTTTCAAGATTTCCGTTTGTTAAAGGACAGAAATGTCTATGAGAATGTAGCATTTGCACAACGTATTATTCAAGTGCCTGCAAAACAAATCAGAAAAAATGTTCCACAAATTCTATCAACGGTAGGGTTGGCAGGAAAATATAAAGCGAAACCGAAACAATTGTCAGGAGGAGAGCAACAAAGAGTAGCACTTGCAAGAGCACTCATCAATCGTCCTGGTATTTTACTTGCAGATGAACCAACTGGAAATTTGGATCCTACAAATTCTTGGGAAATCATGAAACTATTAGAGGAAATCAACCAAGAAGGCACTACGGTTCTGGTTGTTACCCACAATCGTGAAATTGTAAATGCCATGCAAAAAAGAGTCATTACGATGAAACAAGGAATGATTAGTAGTGATGAAGAAAAAGGTGGGTATTCAAATGAAGATTAGTACGTTTTTTTACGCATTTAAACAAGGGTTTAAAAGTATATTTCGAAATCGATGGTTTTCTCTTGCATCGATAGCAACCATTGGTGCATGCTTATTTTTGTTAGCTCTATTCTATGCAGTGCTTGCAAATTTTGAACATGTTGTGAAAACAGCAGAAGAGGGAGTCTCTATTACTGTATTCTTTGACGAAGGTCTAGAGGAATCTCGTATTTTAGAAATTGGAGATATGATTTCTAAACGTGTTGAGGTTTCAGATGTAAATTATGTATCTGCAGAAGAGGCATGGGAAGCATTTCGAGAAGAATATATTGGAGATGCTGCGGTAGTTTTTACCGATAATCCCCTGGAAGATTCTGCAAATTATGAGATCTACTTAAAAGATATTTCAATGCAATCAACATTGGTTAATTATTTGGAATCGGTTGAAGGCATCCGAGAAGTTAACCGTTCTGAGGTAGCAGCAACTGCACTCAGTGGAATTAACATGCTTATTACCTATATTTCTGGAGGTATCATTGTTATTTTGCTAGCGGTATCGATATTTTTGATTAGTAATACCGTTACCATAGGAATTTCGATACGGAAAGAGGAAATACAGATTATGAAATATATTGGTGCAACGGATTTCTTTGTGCGCGCACCATTCGTATTTGAAGGAATTATTATTGGTTTTATTGGGGCGATTATTCCACTTGGAATTATTCATGTATTGTATAGTGAAGTAATTTCTTACATTGCTGCAAGATTTGATATGTTATCACAATTATTAAATTTTCTACCAGTTCAAGTGATTTTTGAAGTACTTACTCCACTATGTTTATTGCTTGGAATGGGGATTGGATTTTTGGGAAGTTTTAGTACCGTTCGTAAACATTTAAGCGTATAAGAAAAGGAAGAGGCACATGACAAAACGTCGATGGAAAACAATTCTTGTAGGGGGATTACTTGTTTGCTTCATCATTTTACGAAATGAAAATTTTGTAAGTGCTGTAACGATTGGAGAAATTACATCGGACAGTATTGAAGACATGGAAAATAAGATTGATGAAGCGGAACAATTGAAGGAACAATTAGAAACCGATTTGTCCAATGTGCAAAGTATGCTAAAAGAATTGGAAGTATCAAAAAATGATTTAGCAAGTTATATTAGCCAATTGGATTCCCAATTAGAAATCATCAACGATAATTTAGAACAATTAGAAGCGTTGATTTCTGAAAAAGAGGGACAACTTGAAATCACAAGAAAATCTCTTTCCGAAGCATTAATGGTAGAAGAAGAACAATATGAAGCCATGAAATCTCGTGTAAAATTTATGTATGAAAAGGGAGACACACTATATTTTGAGTTGCTATTCGATTCAAGTAGTTTTTCTGACCTATTAAATAAAGCGGAATATATTTCTAAGCTGTCCGAATATGATCGTAATATGCTTTTGGAATATCAAGATACTGTTTATACTGTTGAAACCATGGAAGCTATGTATGCAGCAGAAAAAGAACTATTAGATGAGGCAAAAGCAAATGTGGTGGAAGAACAGGAAGCAGTAAGTTCTTTATTGAATGAAAAACAAGTACAAATAGAAGAATATGAAGCAGATATTTCCAACAAAGAAGCAGCAATTCAGGAATTTTTAGCAGAAATTGAAGAGCAGGATGCGATGATTGCGCAGTTGGAAACTAGTGTTACGGAAGAAAGAAAAGCAATTGCACTTGCGCAAGGATATACGTTAGAATATGATGGCTCACGTTTTGTTTGGCCGGCACCATCGTATACTAGGATTTCTTGTGATTATGGATGGAGAATTCATCCAATCTTAGGGATTGACCAATTTCATAATGGGGTAGATATGGCCGCACCTTCGGGGACGTCAATTTTAGCAGCATATAGTGGAGTAGTTGCAGCAGCAGGTTATAGTTCTACCATGGGAAACTATGTGATGCTTGATCATGGGTCTGGACTTATGACAATCTATATGCATGCTTCAAAATTATATGTATCTGAGAATGATTTAGTGATGTCAGGTGAGACCATAGCTTTAATAGGAAGTACAGGGAGATCAACGGGGGCTCATTTACATTTTGGTGTTAGAAAAGATGGAGTATATCAATCTCCTTGGAATTATTTACAATAAATGAAAGACAGGTAGAAAAATGGATAAAAATCAAAACATAAACATATATCAACCCCAAAAAAAGAAAAAAGGGTTTTTGGGCGGAATACTAATCGGGTTACTCGTGGGATTGTTCGTCAGTGCTTTTGTAGTTATTATCGTGCTCGGGTTCTATCAATTGAAAGACCGTTTTCTGGATAATACGGCATCTGTTGTAGAAACAGAAGATGTGAGCGAAGATGCGGTTTTAAACGTAGAGACTATTTCAAAATTAGAGACGTTGGAAAAAGCTATTTCCTTATTTTCTATCTATGAAGTAGAACCAGAGGTGCTTGCGGATGGCGTGTATCAAGGATTGATTGATTCTCTGGATGATCCGTACTCAGACTATTATTCGGAAGAAGAACTTGATGCATTTAATGAAGAAGCATCAGGAACTTACTATGGAGTGGGCGCTTATATTGGATATAATAAAGAATATGATTTCCCGGAATTTACAAAAATTATGGAAGGAACTCCAGCAGAACAAGCAGGGGTATTGCCTGGAGATATCATTTTTTCTGTAGACGGTGTGAATTGTTATGAAATGGAGACGGCGGATGTAGTACCATTGGTAAAAGGAGAACAAGGAACTTACGTAACCATTACTGTTTATCGGGAAAATTTGGATGAATATGTAGATATTGATATTATGAGAGATAAGATTGAAACACCATTGGTTGTGCATGAAATGATGGACAATAATATTGGATACATAGAAATTATGCAATTTGAAGAAACTACGCTTCAACAATTTGAAGATGCAAAAACAGAGCTTGAAGAAGCGGGAATGGCATCTTTAATCATTGATTTACGTGGAAATCCAGGTGGAAGTTTAGATGTAGTGAATAATATTGCGCGTTTGCTTCTTCCAGAAGGTGAAATTGTGTATACGATAAATAAACTTGATGAACGTACGGATTATATGTGTGATGGAAAAAATGAAATTCAGATTCCATTGGTAGTTCTTACCAATGAACAGTCAGCTTCTGCATCAGAAATTTTAGCGGGTGCAATCAAAGATTATGGCATTGGTACACTTGTTGGAGAAACAACGTTTGGAAAAGGAATTGTACAACGAATTATTGATTTGGGAGATGGAACAGCGGTAAAACTTACGATTGCTGAATACTATACACCGGCAGGGATTAATATTCATGGAATTGGAATTGATCCAGATATAGAAGTGGAATTTGATTCGGATTTGTTTTTAGAACAAGGGATAGACAATCAGCTGGAGAAGGCAGTAGAAGTATTAACACAACAATAATAGTGAGATATATAGTACGATGATGGACAAAACGTCAAGAGAACGACAGGATAAGAGGGAATATGGACTTAAATAAGCAAGCGAGGAAACATTTAGAAGAAGTAATGCTGCCTTTTTGGAAAGCACTAATGGATGAAAAACATGGTGGATATTTTGGACTTGTGAATTTTGATTTGCAAGTCGACAGGAAGGCCAGTAAAGGAATGATTTTAAATAGCCGTATTCTTTGGTTTTTTTCATCTTGTGCGAGGATTTTACAAGACGAAAGCTGTAGGTTGTATGCAGACCATGCCTATGAATTTTTAAAAAATCATGGAATGGATAGGACCAAC
>JBFHIZ010000050.1:0-12570 GCA_041596215.1 Lachnospiraceae bacterium | reverse complement strand
TGATGCGTGATTATCTTGAAAACGAAGAAAGCATCAAGTTATCCGAACTTACAGTTCATCATTATATGAAAGAGCTAGGACTTCGCTCTGTTGTACGCAGAAAAAAACCACATTATACAAAGGGTGAACAACATAAAGTGTGACGGTATATACTGAAGTTGTAACATCAGGGTATAGTTTGATACAATAATCTATATCAAAAAGGAGATGTTACAATATGTCAAACAATCGTTACGAGCCTGAGCTCAAGGAAAAAGTACTTCGCACTCTCTAAAGTGTAGAATACACACTTGGAAGAGGGTCGTACTAAGAAAAGTCTTACCGAAGAATTTAATCTCGGAAAAGGTACAATCACATACTGGTTACAGCAATATCACAAAGAATGCGAGAAAAATCCAATAAAACAAGAAGAATCGGATGCCTATGCTGAAACCAAACGCTTACAAAATGAGCTTAAAGAATTAAAAAAGGAAAATGACTTCTTAAAATAAAGCCATAGCCACCGTAGGTGGCATTGCATTCTTTGCGAAGGAAATCGAGTAGCAAAATACCAGTATATAAAGAACTAAAGTTCTCTGAAGTACCATCATGAATTCGGAACCCGATGGTTATTAAGAAAATTTAATATTTATCCAAATGCTTATTACAATTACTTGAAAGATCGAAAGCATGATTATTTCAAAGAAAAAGCACATATCCAACGTATTATTGTTGCAAAATATCATCGCGAAAATGGTGTTCCTGGTTATCACATGATGCATGACTATCTTAAAAATGAAGATGGTATTGAAAAATCTTTACTTACCATTCATCATTATATGAAAGAATTACATCTTCGTTCTATTGTTCGAAGAAAAAAGCCAAATTATATAAAAGGAATTGCAAATAAAGTATTTCCTAATTTATTAAATCGAGAATTCAATGTAGAAAAGCCAAATACTTTTTGGTGTACGGATTTTACTTATATGCCAAGGCCAGATGGATCAAAGAGATACAATTGCACCATTCTTGATTTATATAATCGTGAGGTAATAGCAACGCTAAACAGCAATCATATCGATGCCCAATTGGCAATAAATACACTTCAGATTGCATTAGACCGTTGCAAACTACCAAAAGGTATTATTTTACATAGCGATCAAGGATCACAATATACATCAAAATATTTCAATGATTTCTGTGAAAAAAACTATGTCCAACAAAGCATGAGTAAAGCAGGCTGCCCATATGACAATGCAGTAATGGAACGTTTTTATAATACATTTAAACACGAATATTTAAATATTCATCGTTTTAAGAATAACGATGATCTGGACCAAGGTGTTTATGATTTTATTTATATAAAATATAACCACATAAGACCACACCGTTATAATAATGGCCTTACTCCTTATGCAGCACGCTTTGCAGCATAAGGATTGAAACTATACGCTGGTGTTACAATAAAGGTTGACATCGTCAGATGAAGCTATATTTATTTACTTTCACTTCTTTTATGTCACCTAATTCTAAAGCTGGTTTTTGAGGTTGTAAGTAAGCCACCTCTTGCTGGATGGAACTGTCTTTGTTTATTCGGATTAATTGCTCCCTTAGATGGGAACAAGCATCTTCATAGGTTTTAAAACAATAGTTCTTCGCAAAGACTTTGTTACGTATTATTTTTACACTTCCCTCCACATGCCCTTTTTCATTGCCACTGAAACAATTCGTAACATTAATATCAAAGCCGTAATAGAGTGATAGTTTTAAGAGGTTACTATTTAATTCTTTTTCATGATGTCCTATAAATCTACTTACCACATTTCTCATGTTGTCATAAACCACTTCTTTATAAATACCAGCTATCATCTTGAAAAATTTGATGTGAGAATCCATAAACACTTCTTGTTTTTGATTCTTGTATAAATATGCCCATCTAAAATTTGATGTAGGAGAAGATAAGACAGCAATATGATAGGTATCAAGTACATTATCAATGACTAATTTCACTTCACCAAAATCGTATTCTAGTCGATCTCCAAATTCATAGTCTTGTCGAATAAAACATTCTTTTGTTCGATTTCTTTTTTCTCTGATCGTATTTGTCACGGTGGTACAACCAATATCAAATCCATGTTCTTTTACCATTTCATAAATTTGTAGTTGTGTAAGCTGTTGTTTCCTCGTACCTAATAACTTACATTTTTCTGATTCATTCTCTAATATTTCATTAATGAAGTCATCTAGTTCTGTTGAATATTTACGCCAGTATCGATTCTCCGAGTGATAGGCTGGTGGTGCACATATTTTTTCTTGTATAGCAGCTACATCGTGTGGTGCTGCAACTTCTAATAATTTCTGCTGTTCCAGATATTCATTCCAATATCTAGCAACCGTTTTTCTGTTTATCGGAAACATCTTAGAAATCTGCCGGTTAGAATACCCCTCTTTCTTTAATTTAATAATTGTGTGTTTGTCCATTAATTTAATCACGCTCCTTAGTCCCTCCCATATCTTCTGATAGGAAAGATTATAAAAAATAGTGGACCATAATTCAATTGATATTAATCGAATTATTGGACCACTTTTAAATTACCATAAACACATTTTCAATAGACATTAAAAATACAAACATCAAGTCTCCCCTTATCATGTTTTTATTTTACTCTTTTAATTATTAATCCTTTTAATTATAACATGCTTTTAATTATACTTCTCATTTTTTGCTTTCAAAACATCTATAATATTTTTTTAAAAGTAAAAATAATTTATAATTTAAAAAATGACAGATAATCAAAAAGATTACCTGTCATTTTATACGATTGTACGGATTATTCTATTATTCAAATTCCTAATTACAAAGTTGTTCTGTGGTGCTTGAGGTGCTCTAATTCGTTGTGTTCAGTTCACTTGTGCACTGTATGTTTGCATTATCTCAATTTTCTCGAAAAAATATTGTCACTGCATACTTAATTTCGTATCGATACTAAAGATCATAACACATAAGTTTATGATTACAATTTTTACATTTATTCTTATCGCAACATCTTAACACATTATTGTTTTCAAGAATTTCATCACAAGCTTCTCTTATTTGTTCTGCCGTTTGCTCAAGATTATCTGGCAGAACTGCTCTTGAAGATATTACCTCATTCCCTTCGATATCAACAATCTCCAATGTATCTGCATCTTGACCAGTTAGATTTCTATATCCCAATGCATATATCTCAAGTTGTAATCGTTGCTCTAATTCGGAAGGTTTCTTTTCTCCTGTTTTATAATCAACAATAATTACTTCCCATTTTCCTTCAATACTTTTTCTTCGAATCAGATCTATACGTCCTGTCACCAAAATATCTTTTCTAAATGCAACTTCAAAATATTTTTCTACATATTCAACTTCACTAAAAAGTTTTGAATTTTCTTTTCTAAACTTTTCAATACATTCCTCTGCTTTATTACGCATTAATTCATATGTACCATTAGCATGACCTATATATGGAAGGTAAAAACCTTTTTTTATATGATCCAAAACTTCATCAGGAATAATCTCAGTCTTATTGTTTAATACATATTTGTTAACTTCTTTTGCCATATTATGTATAGAAGCACCGTACCCCATTCTCAGGTTTATAGGATTAACAAATCCATATATTTGAGATAATCTAAATCCATATTGGCAATTAAAAAACTGAGATAAATTTGTGAAATCTATTGAAAATACAACATCTTCTTTCCCATAAGGTTTCCAAGTTTCTCTATGATGAAAATCACATAGTTTTTCATCATATTCATATATATATCCACTTGCCGATCTTACCTCATTCAAAAATTCAGATACACGATTAGTTCTATTTGTTCCATAATCTGCTCTTGTTAAAAATAGAAATTTTCTACTTCTTGTTACTGCAACATAAAAGATTCTTCTCTCATCTTCAATTGCTCGTTCACCTTTTGCTCTAATTATATCTGAATTACCTATAGCTTCCTCTGGGAGGAAATGCCATTCATTCCTTCCTCCTTTTCCTCCTGAAGGGAAGATATTTTTACACATGCATGGAATAAAAACCGCTGAAAACTGTAATCCTTTACTTTTGTGTATAGTCATTAATTGAACACCTTGCTCTTTTTTAAATGCATCATCTAAATATCCTTCTGGATATTCATCTTCTGTATTTTCTAAAAATGATGTAAATGAATACACTTTAATATTTGGTGAGTAATCAAAATTTACTACTTCGAAATCATTGATTAACTGTGAGAACTTTCCAAAATTAAACATCATTCTCTCATATCGTACATTTTCTTCTGAGTATCCCAATATTTTAAGATCGGAGATAAACTTTTGATATATTTCCTGTAGAAGATATTCTTGGTTCATTTTTTTAGAATTTTTCTGCAGCCATTTACTCGGTACAAACTCTTCTAGCGCTGCTATTGCTCTATCAATATTTTCTTTTTCTGTATATTTATTAATAAACTCCCATTCACGGTGCAATTCCCCTTTCGATAATTTACCCGCTAGGTAACTAAATACACAAGTTATCCCCCTTATTTCAATTGTAGACATTAAACTAGACATATTTTCAACATCAATAGGAATATTTCTTTTTTCAAGAGTATCCGCAATTAGTGGTATGTATTTTTTCTTTCTAAACAAAATCGCAATTTCATTAGAAGGCATTCCCATTTTTATTAGCTCTTCTACTCTATCTGCTATAAATTCTGCCTCCTCTTCTGGAGCAACAAACTCTTTATAAACTATATCCCCTTTTTCATATTTTCCATTGCGGCTTATCATTTTTTTATCTTCTCTAGTAGTATTTCTTCCTATCGATTGCTCGGCTATTTCAATAATTCCTGTTGTTGATCTAAAATTATCTTGTAGTTTAACGACTTCAACATCATCAATGTCACTTTCAAAGTTTTTTATAAAAGTATAGTTACTACCTCTAAACTGATAAATCGCTTGATCCGCATCTCCAATAACCATTGTTCGAACACCAAGCTTAATAAATTCTTTAACAATTTCAGCTTGCAAATAATTTACATCTTGATATTCATCTATAATAAGAAACTTAATCGCTTCTTTTGTTTTCATTCTAAACTCAACATTATATCTTAACATTTTTAAGAATTCATGTTGTATTGTAGAAAAATCGAAATAATGTTTTTCCTTTAATAAATTTTCATAATTACTTATCGCCTTTTTTAAAGCTTCAGGCAAAAGCATATAGTTAGTTTGATTTTCAAAAACTAAACTACAAATCGACTGGAATCGATTGGTATCCATATATTTAAGCATATACTTATTTCTTTCATTTACGCTTGATCCTAATTTCTCTATAGATCCAACCTCAATTTTATCAAAATATCTATTAACGAAATGAATATTTTTCATTGTGTCTAAAACAGTATAGTCATTATACTTGTCCGCATAATCTTGTAGCAGTCTTATACAAATCCCATGAATAGTACCAATAACCATATCAGCAGAACCATTTTCAATCCCCTTCTCTTTAAGACGATTCTGTGTACGAATTTTTAACTCTGCTGCTGCTTTTTCTGTAAATGTACATACAACTAATTCACTAGGCAGATATCCTTCTTGCATTCTTTTAGCAATTACTTCTTCAGCAACTCTTGTTTTTCCTGCACCAGCTCCTGCCAACACTTTCAAATGTTTGCTTTGAGAGTTTATAGCTTTAATTTGATCATTAGTAAACTCATCTTTCACTTCAATATCTACACCTAACATATCTTTAATTGATATAATTGTAACTTCTTTCGTAGATTCACCATTTTCAATTCTTTGAACCGTTTTTGAAGTAATACCTAATTTTTCTGCAATATCCTCTCTTGAAAATCCATTTTTTCTTCTGTAATCCAATAATTTTTTTCCATCAACTTGCAAAATAACACCTCCTCATTTTTATTATTTTATCCTATCTTTTTTTTCGTTCATTCTCAAGGACAAATTAAAATTTTGCAAAAATGTCCAAATAACTTGTATTTGGACATTTTATATTATCATAATTCTTTAGTTCTTTTTTACAACAAGTATATATTCATTCATCATTGTTTGAATTTTTTCACATCTCTCAATTGTTGAATTTATATGAAATGGCATTCGCTTAAACGAGTATTTTCTATTGAGCGATGCTTCACAATGATAATTCATATTTTGAAACCAATCATTGATTATCCCTTCCATGTTGATAACGATTTTACCCATAACTGTTCTGTGCCCAACAATCCAAACTTGATACCCACCATCACATAATACTCTATCCGTCTCAATAACTACCTTATATAAATCTTTCAAAAAAACAATAACATCATTTTTTCTCTTTTCAAGAGACTTCATTTTACGACGAATTGCTTCATCTACACCCACTAATTTTCCTTTTAAAGCATATTGTCTCCTACTGTATTTTCTAGACATAGGATTACATAATTCATTCATATAACTAGCCATATTCTCTTTTGCTATTTTTTTTATTTTCTTATCTGATAATCCAGAGATATTTGAATTAACTTTTCTATATATATCTAATCTTATTCTTTCACATACTAATTGATATAATAACTTATTACCAGACAAAAGTTCTTCAGAAACCCACTGTTTTTTTTCAATTAACGATTTTATTTCATCCAAAGCATGTAGTGCCTTCAACAAGTCGTTTTTACTAATCGTAATTTGATAATCTATTTCGTCCAATAAATTAATTAAATTATCTGAAGATAAAAACAAATTATCATTTATTTCCCATTCGGATTTTCTACCTCCTAATAGAATTTCATCACAATTTGCTGTTGACGAAACAATCCCTGTATATTTTTCCATCAAGTCTTTCATCCAAAGAACAGATAGTTTTGAAAACTCACCATATGCAACAGTTGTTTTCGAGTCTCCATATGGTGGAGAAGTAATAACCAAATCTATTGATTTATCCTCTAAATAATCCAAATTCTTTGCATTTTTAACAAACACATTGCAAATTGTATTATTTTTATAACTATCATTAGCAACAACCAACATATTCAACAGATTTTTTACTGATTCATCATATGTCTCAATTGCACTAATTGAGAATTTTTCAATATCATTTGGAGACATTCTATATAGCTTAAATTCACCATTTCTAGTAAGTGATACTTTACGCACAGTTGAACTATAAGCAGTCAGTAAAATCAGTGCATACATTTCTCTTTTTGTCTTGTTTGAATTTTTTATAAAAGTATCAATTTTATACTTTATATATTCAAGTTCTTTAATATTTTTTTCTTTAAACCAAAAATCTATACCTTCAAACCTCACTATAGGTACCAATTTAGTATCAGCATACTCTAAATTTAATTGTTTTAAAAAATCTAATATCCTTTTTTTTGTATAATTTGTATTTTCGATTGTTAGCGATTTTGTTTTTGTTAATAAAACCGCTAATGGATTCAAATCAGATCCCCAAAAATCCAAACCTAGGTACTTTGCTTCCAAAGCAGTGGTTCCGCTTCCTACAAAAGGATCTAGAATCCTTTTCACTGGATATATAGATTGTACTTTTTTTATTAATTCACTGACCATTTCTGGTACAGCCTTTGCAGGATATGTATGCATATTTCCATTAGATGAAAAAAAGGATGCATACTTATTTTCTCCTTCATAGTCCAGATTTAAATCTTCCCATACTACACCTAATTGCTCTGCAGTAGAACTCATACGCACTCCTCCATTCATATCCGTCTACTTTCTATTGAATAAATTATACTACACTAATCCATAAAAATATAATCATGTGTATCTATTCTTCATATGATTATATTCATTTCTAGCAATCATATGAAATTAATCATCATTACGATTACACACAATTCTTGATGGTATATTAGCCTGTCTCAACAAATCACCAAAATGACTAGTTATTCCAACATTGCCAACTAATTCTATTCCAACACATTCATTTTTCAATGATTTAATAATATCACGTAATAACTCTAATCCCTTTTCAACATGAAATTGTTTATAATATGTTGGATTTCCCTGTACTATTATATTCCCATTACTAAGATTTTTTAGTTGATTCAATTGAACAATCCAAATTTCATTTCCATCATATACCCATTCAATCGAAACATTCCCAATTAAATTATTGTGAGTTCTAAGAATTTTAATTACATTCTTCACTTTATCTTTTACATTATCTGGCAATATATTGTTAAATGCTTGACCTAACATAAAATCATCACCAGTACCTTGCACTCCTTCAATAATATCGTTTTCTTCAGATTCGGATATTATTGCTCCTCCTGAATACTTAGCATCCACAGCATCTTGACTTAAAATAGCAGCAATATTTATAGGATTTTCTCCCTTTAATTCTTCAGATTGCATTAAAATATATGGGTCTGTCCATTGGCTACCTGTATAATACTTCCCAGATTCTTTTACAATTGGACATGTTCTAATCCACTTTTCATACAGTCCTGTTTTTGTCCCAAATGTAAATGGAGCAACCTCACGAGCAATTACTGTAGTAAAAGGAACATTCAATCCCAAGTAATCTGCAACAATCAATCCAAAAGTTTTATCTCCTATAAATTTTGAAAAATTATTTGGCCAAGTTATTTTGAAACTATGTTTTGTTTTTTCAAATAGCTCATATTCCCAGACTATCGTATGTGTCTGATTTACACCTTCTCTGTTGGGATGAATACTGAATTCAACACGATACTCATCTCCAAAATTCAGCTCTGGATGAAAACCATATACTGTTTTCAACACATGATATCCAAGTTTTTTTTCTAACAAACATACCCCTTCTTTATCAACACATTTAGGAGTATCTTTTGGTGAAAACTCAATGATATCTCCAAGAACCACACCTGAAACACCACCATCATTGATATCTATATTTTCATTAATAATAGAGTGCTTACCTTCCATACAATTTATCTTAACTTGAGATATGATGTCTTCTATATCACCAATTTTTTTGTTATAAACCAGTTTATTACCTTTCATAATAGTAGGACTAAAACTTCTTATATTGACCGCTCCTGAACGAGAGGATTTAATTAAAACCGTGACTAATTCTTTCAGATCATCAGTCTTTTCAAAAAAATTGCTAATTTGAATATGCTTTATTTTTCCATCAGGATCTATGCTTATATATTGTGCTATATTCCCTAATTTCATTTCATATATATGCGCCAACTTATCATCTTTTAAAAAAACAGACATATTTTCCTCATTTCTATAAACTATAGTTATCTTTACTTGCATTTAAGTTACAAAACATATTTTCTGCATATGTATCTGACATTGTAGAAATATAAGATGCAACAATTCTAGAAGTGATTTTTTTTGTATTTAATTTATATATAGCAAAATCCTCTTCGACCAATTTATGTTCCAAATATGTTTTAATATCCTTTGCTTTTTTTGATTTTATTTTATTAATTTCATCTGCTTCAAAATTTTTTTCTTTCATATAATTCTCAGTATATTTCATAGTTTCATTATCAATTTTCATACGAATTTCTAATGGCGTTAATTTATAATTATCTAAAAACTCATCATATAAAGAGGATATAATTTTATCTGCTTTAGCATCACTACGCTGAACTTGAGAACTAAAAATATACTCTTCATCTAACAAATCTCTTAAATCATAATAATTGTCTCTGAAATTCTTTTCAAAATTAATAATCAAACAATTTAAGAAATTCTTTTTATCATTTATATTTTCAGTCTCTTTTTTTATTTCCTCTAATCGATTATTTGTTTCTGTTTGAACCTTTACTTGGGTTAACTCTTTAATACATTGAATGTTGTTAGCACTTGTTTTTATTAAGTTAGTTGTAATTTTTCGAATCAAATCTCTAGACTCAAATTCATCAATTTTTGAAATTGGTTTTTCAGTTAATTTACTTAATAACTCACATAATATATTTTCTGTATTTTTGTCATTTCCGCTACCACTAGTATTACTTTTTTCTGCTTTTATAACTGATGTATAAATTGGAGAATGTATAAAATCTTCTAAATCATGAGTAATATAAGCAATTTTATCAGCCCAAATAACTACTTGTGCTTCCAATGTACTTGGCACCTTCTTTAATAAATTTATGAAGTGACTACAATCCTTAGGTTCACAATCTTTTGGGCAATACACACTATACTTAAGCTGCTCTTTAGCCTTATTCTCGTCAATGGTAAACATATCTGAATCATGTTCCAAAATACCTTCATAAATTTCCTCTTCAAGATTATTTCCATACTTTTCCCATAAATACTTAGCACTTTGTATTGGATGATGAAAACCTCCATTATTTACCAATTTATTATCTAATGCTCTTTCCGCTGCATGTCCAAATGGTGTATGCCCAACGTCGTGACCTAATGCAATTGCCGAAACCAAATCTCTATTCAACCCTAATGCATCTGCAACACTTATTGCAATCTGCTCAACTTCCAGTGTATGTGTTAATCTTGTTCTATGATCACCTGTTAATGTTGCTGACATAACCTGAGTTTTATCCTGTAGTCTACGAAACCCTCCCGTATAAAGTATTTTATCTCGTTGGCGACGAATCTTTGTTCTGTAAGTCTCTTCTTGTTTGCTTTCTTCCAGTTTATGTTTAAATCCATGTGCTTCAATAGATGAGTTGAAAATTTCTTCTAATGATTTACACTTATTAGGAAATTCTCTTTCAACTGTATTTTCTCCCATTATATTCATTCTCCTTTATAATAATTTTACATTTCAATAATAAAGATTTATCGCAATAATGCCGTTAAGAAAATATACATTTATTCATATATTTTATTATATGATTACTTAACAAAAAAACTTACTCATAAGCTTAAAATACATAAAATATTCATAATATTATGGAAATCAAAATGATAATTAGATTTTAGTGATTTATCAACATAATTGATATCACTTTTAGTCAAATCACTTAATAAATTTTATAACAAACCACTATTATTTTATCACATTTTTCAATCTCCAGCCACTACGAATTTTATTATTTTTAGGCCATTCAATCTTAAGTAAAATATAACCGTTGTGTTCTATCTGGCTTTGTAATATTTATCTTGATTATTACCTATTCCATCTTTTTTCTTTTCTTGGATATACTCCCACTCACAACACTCCCTTTCCCACTTCCCAACTTCCGCCTCAAACCGACTAACTTCCCCCGAAAACTTATTATAATCCTCCATAAATTCCCGAACATTCCGATACCCAGCCCCTTCAATCAATGATGATAACTGCAACTCGAAACTATTTCTATGCATAACTGCAACATTCAACTTTTTCTCCAGTTCCTTTCGCTCCCTTGCCTTAAATACTGGATGAAGTGATTCATATCATTCCTTCAACGGCTGGATTTCCTGCTCATCAACTGTCTTCATCTGCTGTACTACATTCATAAATCCGCGCCTTTGTTCATCCATCCGATTATACTTTTCCATATTCCCATGAAACACTGGCTTTGGTGGCAACAAAAACTTACTGATAATCTCTTTCAAAAACTGAATTGCTGCTTCTACAATACTCTTGAAAAAATAAGGGAACTCACCATAACTCTGAATGGACTCCTTAACTTTCCCTGAAATTTGCACCCGCTTAATTACAACAATTTCCGCCTCCACAATTCCAGTTAGCAACGCTTCATCAACTGTATGATTCCAACGCTTTCTTGCTTCATTATCTTCTTTGATTGCCCTCTCCTTTGGATTGTTTTTCCCAATCTTTTTCGTAGGCAGATATGGACCCGATTTATCAAAAACAGCTAACTTCTTGTCTTCCTCTTTCACATACCGATTAATGAAATTGGTCAGCTTATGTTTTGCCTCGTCTAAGAATTCCTTTTCTTTAAAATGCTCTATCTTTGGTTTAAATAAATGTTTTTCATAAGTTTTACCCTTGAGAATGATTTTACAACCAGATCTAATTTTCTCATCCTCATTCATAATTTCTTTTTTAGTACGAACGTGTTTCCCTTTTTCATTGAAAAACATATTTCTAGTAGCAATTTTCTCCACTGGTTCCAATAATAATTTTCGCTCTGCAAAAATCATGTGAATATGATAATTGTTCATTGTTTTATTTTGATGAAGCCCAGAAAAGCATTCCACTCCATATTCCTGCTTAAAGTAATCTACTACCGTCTGGAGCAACCAATTTTTATCATATTCTATAAAACTTTCAGGCAACGCAATAATCAGTTCCCTTGCTTCAATACATGTTCCCTTTGTAACGCTACGTTTAAAATCCTCCTGGTTTTCTTTGGCAAGCAGTTTCCAGAACTGATTGTCCATTGTATTATAAGTTGCATATAAATGCTCCTGCCGATCTGGGTTTGTAACGTAATCAATACGTCCTTTCAGGTCAGTCAATTTTGACATCTGGATAAATGAATGCCTTGGCATATGTCACTGAGATGCTAAACTAAAGTTGTAACAGCAACACTGATATTTATGATAAAATATTACATAAGAAAGTGAGGCTATAACAATGGCAGGAATTAAGAAAATTTATACCCCAGAATTCAAAAAGAAAATGGTAAAATTAGTCC
>JBFHIZ010000049.1:0-13295 GCA_041596215.1 Lachnospiraceae bacterium | reverse complement strand
GCATTGGATGAGACAAAGAAAAAAGAATCTGAAGTTTTTAAATTAACCTATAAAAAAGATGGATCCTTATCAGCAAATTCCGCAGTAATGGAAGAAGAAACTATGCAGGTTATGAATTCCTTTGTAAATAAAAAAATAAAAATGATGGGGAAAGAAATCTTAGAAGGAAAAATAGAGATAAATCCATACCAAATGAAGGAAAAATCTGCATGTACCTACTGCAAATTTCAATCAATTTGTAAGATTAATTCTAGACTTTCAGGTTACCGATGCAGGGAGTTAAATAAACTAAGTGAAGAAGAAGTAATTCACCTTATGCAAGAAGAAATAGAGGGGAATAACGAATGAAAATTAATTATACGAAAGACCAGCAAAAAGTAATAGAGGTACATGAAAAGAATGTACTTGTGGCAGCAGCAGCAGGATCTGGAAAAACAGCAGTATTAGTAGAACGAATTGTACAAATGATTTCGGATCCTAAGAAAAAAATAGATATTGACCGTTTATTAGTGGTTACCTTTACGAAGGCAGCAGCAGCAGAAATGAGGGAGCGAATCAGCAAGGCATTAGGGAATCGTTTACAAAATGAGCCGGAAAATTTGCATTTGCAAAAACAAGTGACATTAATTCATAATGCACAAATCACAACAATTGATAGCTTTTGTTTGTTTGTTTTAAAAAATAATTTTAATGAAGTTGGTTTAGACCCGACATTTCGCGTGGCGGATTCTGGAGAAATTAAATTACTAGAAGAAGAAGTTTTAAAGGAAGTGCTAGAAGAAAAGTATCAAGCAGAAGAGGAAGCGTTTTTTTCATTGGTGGATAGTTTTGGTAAAAATGGAAAAGATGAAGCACTGGAAGAAACCATAAAGAAAATGCGGAATTTTGCAATGAGTTATCCTTTTCCCATCGAGTGGTTAGAGAATTGTAAAAATACCTATGCGGACGAAAAAGCTCCGTATTTAGATTTTGTGACAACTTATATTAAAGATATTTTATTAGGCATTTTAGATAAAATCCAATATATGATAAGGGTAGCTGAGGAATCAGATGGACCTTATATGTACTTAGATGCAATCCGATCGGAAGAAGCTTTTTTACAATCATTATGTGCAGAAACAGAATTTGCTAATATAGGGAATCGATTAGCTAAGTTTTCATTTTCTTCGCTACCAAGGAAAAAAGATGATTCCATATCTTCGGAAAAGAGAGAACTTATTAAAAACATAAGGAATGGATATAAAAAAGAACTTGTTGATTTGACAAAAAATTATTTTTTTGAACCTCTTGAAAATTTGTTTGCGGATCTTTCAAATTCCAAAGAAATTATTGCATCTTTGGTGGATTGTGTTATTGCTTTTCATTATGCCTTTTTACGTAAAAAAAGGGAAAAGAATATGATTGATTTTTCGGACATGGAGCACTTAGCATTAGAAATTCTTATTACACATGAGAACGGAAAGGTTGTTCCAACAAAGGTTGCAAGGGAATATCAAGAATATTTTCAGGAAATTCTAATTGATGAATATCAAGATAGTAATTTGGTGCAGGAATTCTTATTGCAAAGCATTGCTAAAACAGGAAAAGGAGAAAATAATTGCTTTATGGTAGGTGATGTAAAGCAAAGTATTTATAAATTCCGACTTGCAAGGCCAGATATTTTTATGAGTAAATATGAGCGATATAAAAATGAGAATGAGGAAGAAGTACGAATTGATTTACATCAAAATTTTCGAAGTAGAAATGAAATATTAGAAGTATCAAACTTGATTTTTTCACAAATTATGCACAAAGATTTAGGCGGAGTCTCATATGATGAAGATGCTATGCTTAATCCAGGAGCAAGTTATGTAGAAAATGAAGAAGAAAAAGTGGAAATATTAATAGCAGATACCACGATGTTTTCGGAAAAGAGAATGTTAAGCAAAGAAAAAATAGAAACAGAAGCAAGAGTAATTTCAAAAAAAATCAAAGAACTTGTAGGAATTTCAAAAATATTTGATAAGGAAATAAATTGCGAGCGATATGTGCAGTATCGTGATATAGTTATTTTGTTGCGAACCTATACAGGTTGGGATGAGATTTTCCATCAGGTTCTTACGGAAGAAGGGATACCTAGTTTTGTGGATTCAAAAACAGGTTATTTTTCAGCGACGGAAGTACAATTTATTCTTGATTTTATTAAAGTGCTAGATAATCCATATCAAGATATTCCTCTTTGCGGAGTGCTGTTATCACTACCAATTGGATTTACGGAAGAAGAGTTGTCGTTTGTTCGTATAGCATCCAAAGAAAGGGTAAAAGAAACCGGTGAAAAGGAGAAATTATATGCATCCATAAAAGAATTTGTGAAAATGGGAGATAAAAAGGAATTGGTTCTTCGCTATTCTGAATTTTTAGAGTTGATAGAAGATTTTCGAAATCGCGTTTCTCATGAACCAATTCATCAATTGATTCAAGAAATTTATGAAGAAGTCAATTCCTATGCTATATTCTCGGTACTTCCAGAAGGAGAGCAGAGAAGTCGGAATTTAGATATGTTATTAGAAAAAGCGATACAATTTGAAAATACTAGTTATCATGGCTTGTTTCATTTTGTAAGATATATTGAACAGTTACATAAATATGATGTTGATTTTGGAGAAGCATCGGTATTAGAAGAGACGGCAAATGTTGTTCAGATTATTAGTATTCATAAAAGCAAAGGATTAGAATTTCCAATTTGTATTGTGGCAGGGATGGCGAAACAATTTAATAAAAAAGATTATGTTTCACCATTTGTAATTGAAGGTGATTTAGGGGTCGGAATGGAATATGTTGATTTAAAAAAGCGAATTACCAAACCAACCATTCGTAGAAATGCATTGATTACAAAAATGAGGATGGATGCATTAGGAGAGGAACTCCGTGTATTATATGTTGCATTAACCAGAGCGAAGGAAAAACTGATTATTACAGCAGCAACGGATAAAATAGAAGATTTAGTAAAAGAATATGGATATTTGTTAACAAAGAAAGACGGAAAACTCCCGTTTCTTGCAAAGGCAAATGCATCTTCTTATTTAGATTTGTTAATTGCAGCATTATGCAGACATCAAAGTATGGAGAAAATTTGTGGGCAATATGGACTGACACAGGATAGAAAATCATCAATATATGCAATGCAACCTCATATTAAAATTAATATATTAGGGAAAGAAGATATAGAAAATCTAAAAGGTAAGGAACAAATTGGGAAAGAGTTTTGGAAACAGAGTTTGTTTATGCAATTTAGAAGTGGAAGTGGCGACAAAGAAATGGAAAATAAAATTTTATCGAAATTCCGATTTGTATATCCATATCGTATGGAACAGGGGATGTTTACGAAGACAACGGTTTCTGAGTTGAAAATGGAGGCAATGGAAGAAGAGGCACATTCCATGTTTAAAGAAAGTAAAAAAGAACCTTATCTTCCTGCTTTTATGAGGGAAAGTGAAGAAATATCTGGATCTGTTCGAGGAAGTGCATTTCATAAGTTTTTAGAGTTGTATTCTTTTGATGAAATACCAAAGGAAGAAGAAATTGTTGATTTATTAGTAAAATATAATAAAAATGGACGTATGCCAAAAGAATATGTGGCAGCAGTACTGCCTGATAAAATTATGGATTTTATGCATTCCGATATAGCAAAAAGAATGGTTGAAGCGAAAAGAAAAAGTCTTTTATTTAAAGAGCAACCTTTTGTTCTTGCAGTGGATGCAAATCGTATTAATGACGAATATCCAGAAGAAGAAAAAATACTCGTTCAGGGAATTATTGATGTTTTTTTTGAAGAGAATGGGGAGCTTGTTGTCTTGGATTATAAGACGGACCGTGTAAAAACTGAGAAAGAATTAATTAAACGATATCAAACTCAATTAGAATATTACGGAGAGGCATTAGAAAAACTGACTGGAAAAAAAGTAAAAGAAAAGCAAATGTATTCTTTTGCATTAAAAAAAAGTGTACCTATTTAGGTACACTTTTTTAATTATTAAGAAGTGGCCATATCTTTGACTCTGGCAAGTCCTTTTGCAACAGGTGGAATGCTGATAATTGCAATGGTAATGATAGCTTCTGGGATTAAATACATTCCATTGTAAATTAGTGAATATAGAGGCACGGATAAATCGTATCCTGCAGCATATTCACCAAAGAACATTGCACCGGAAAGGAAAGCAAAAGCATAACGTCCAAGAACGGCAATCGTGTAACCTTTTAAAAGACCATATTTTGACTTGGAAAAAAGACCAGATAAACCAAGTGCTCCAAATGCTAGAATGTAGTCTACAATTAATTGTGCAGGTAAGATAACATATGGATTTGTAATTAATTGAAGCAATCCATATGCAATGGCTGCAACTAATCCAGAACGGAGACCATACCAATATCCGATAAGTGAAATGAAAAGCATGCTGCAAAGAGTAATGGAACCCCCCATTGGTAAATCAAAGAATTTGATAAGTGAGGTTACATAACCTAAAGCGATAGCCATGGCAGAAAAAACAAGTGGTTTTACTTGGAATTTCTTTTCGCTATCTTTACCCGTAACAAAACATGCAATGAGTAATAAAATCAACATGGATATAGCAATGGCTAAATTTCCCCATGTTGTTGGAACATAAGATGTTCCCCATTCGTCTACTACTTTTGTGAAAAAAATTGACATAAAAAATCCTCCTTACGTTTTCACGCGGGAGGGGTGGCTTTTACCTACATACGAATTAAATTCGTGTGCTTCCTTACGCCGGTATTATCCGGTTCAAGTAATGAGGGTTAGAAATACAAGATTCTTTCTCAGCTAAAAAGCGCCCCTAGCGTTTTGATTAATATTAAATTCTTTCTTACTATATCATGTTTTATCATAATGTCAAGATGCGATTTTTATGTATTTGTAAAAAAACAAAGAAACGTATGCAAAGACTTATTATTTATGGTATTATAAAAAAATTAAAAGGAAAGTTAGGTGGTAAAATGTATCAATATATATTATTTGATTTAGATGGAACTATAACCGATTCAAGAGAAGGAATTACAAAGGCAGCACAATATGCATTAAAAACAGTAGGAATAGAAGCAGAGTTAGAAGAACTGGAACGATTTATTGGACCTCCGTTAAGAGATAGTTTTCTTACTTTCTATGGAGATGTGATTAATAAGACAAATGTAGATAGGGTGGTTGCAAGTTACCGGGAGTATTTTGAACCAAAGGGAATCTTTCAAAATAAAGTATATGAGGGAGTTCCAGAAATGTTAAAGAAATTAAAGGATGAGGGAAGAAAACTTGCACTCGCATCTAGTAAACCTGAGGTTTTTGTGCGTAGAATTTTAGAATATTTTTCGTTGGAAGAGTATTTTGATGTTATTGTAGGTAGTATGCTTGACGGAACAAGAGAAAATAAAGAAGAAATTGTCTCAGAGGCATTACGCCTTATATTTGTGGATACTCCAGATTTAAAAAATACAGTTATGGTTGGAGATCGAAAATTTGATATTGAAGGAGCAAAGGCTAAGAAGGTAACTTCAATAGGTGTACGATATGGATTTTCAGAATTGGGAGAATTAGAAGAAGCAGGAGCTGATTTTATTGTGGATACGGTACTTGATTTAGAAAAAATATTGTTAAGTTAGAATGAAAAATAAGTATAAAATAAAACCCATTTCCTTTGTTTGAAAGAAGATGGGTTTTATTTTGTATGCAAACTAATTACTTTGTTATTGTTATTTAGTTTTTTTATTGGTGGATCTTTTTCTAAGAGTAGGATCCAAAAGTTTTTTACGAATTCTTATACTTTTTGGCGTGATTTCTAATAATTCATCCGTATCGATAAATTCTAAAGCTTGTTCTAAAGAAAGAATTTTTTTTGGAGATAAACGAAGTGCATCATCAGCACCAGAGGAACGAGTATTCGTCAATTGTTTTTTCTTACATACATTTAATTCGATATCTTCTGGCTTTGCACTTTCACCAATTACCATACCGGCATAAACTCTTTCTCCTGCACCGATAAATAAGGTACCACGGTCTTGTGCATTAAATAGGCCATATGTGATGGCTTCGCCGTTTTCAAATGCAATAAGAGACCCCAATTTTCGATATTGAATTTCTCCTTTAAAAGGAGCATATCCGTTGAAAGTTGTATTTATGATACCATTTCCTTTGGTGTCTGTCATAAATTCACCACGGTATCCAATTAAACCTCTAGAAGGAATATTAAATTCCAAACGCGTATAACCACCCGAAATAGTGCTCATACCGTTTAGTTCACCTTTACGTTCACTTAATTTTTGGATCACAGAGCCAGTAAATTCATCAGGAACATCAACAAAAGCGAGTTCCATAGGTTCTGTTTTATGACCGGTTTCATCTTTTCGATATAAAACTTCGGCTTTACTTACCGCAAATTCATATCCTTCACGACGCATATTTTCAATTAAAACAGACAAATGTAATTCTCCACGGCCGCTTACTTTAAAACATTCAGTAGAATCGGTTTCTTCAATACGGAGACTAACATCAGTGTTTAATTCTTTAAATAAGCGTTCACGAAGATGCCTAGAAGTAACAAATTTTCCTTCTTGTCCAGCATATGGGGAATCGTTTACAATAAATTGCATAGCAATTGTTGGCTCGGAAATTTTTTGGAAGGGTATTGGTTTTGGATTATCAAGAGAACAAATAGTATCACCAATATGAATATCTGGAATACCACTTACTGCCACGATGGAACCAATTGAAGATTCATTTACATCCACACGTTTTAAGCCATCAAACTCATATAATTTTCCGATTTTAACTTTTTTTTGTTTATCAGGTTCATGGTGGTTTACAATTAGAGCTTCTTGGCCAATACGAATTTGACCATTATCCACTTTTCCGATGCCAATACGACCAACATATTCATTATAGTCAATGGTGCTGATTAAAACTTGTGTGCTAGCATCTACATCGCCCACAGGTGCAGGAATATAATTGATAATGGTTTCAAATAAAGGAATCATATTTTGTGTTTCGGCATTGATTTCATCATTTTGGTCAAGGGTGGCTATTCCGGCTTTTGCAGAAGCAAAAACAAAAGGGCAGTCCAATTGTTCATCCGTTGCATCAAGGTCCATTAAAAGCTCTAATACTTCGTCTATAACTTCGTCAATTCTTGCTTCCGGACGGTCGATTTTATTAATACATACAATAACAGGTAAATTTAAGTCTAATGCCTTACGTAAAACAAATTTTGTCTGTGGCATGGCACCTTCAAAAGCGTCCACAACTAAGACAACGCCATTTACCATTTTAAGTACACGTTCTACTTCGCCTCCAAAATCAGCATGTCCTGGGGTGTCAACAATGTTGATTTTTATATCTTTATATGTGACAGCGGTGTTTTTAGAAAGAATAGTAATTCCTCTTTCCCGCTCAATATCATTTGAATCCATTACTCGTTCCATAACTTCTTGTCCCACACGAAAAACACCACTTTGTTTCAATAGTTCGTCAACTAAAGTTGTTTTACCATGATCTACATGGGCAATAATGGCTACGTTTCTTACATCATTTCTGGTTTGTTTCATTTATATTACTCCGTTCTTTTGCGTATACTCGCACTCTACTTGCTTTTAGCAGTTAAAAATTCACAACGCTTTATTTTATCACAATCTCGCTAGAATACAAGAGGTAACATATAATAGGAAGAAAATAAAACATAATAAACAAAGAGAAAGCATATAATTAATAATATGTAGCTAATTTTACTAGCAATGTAAATTGACTTTTGCTATAATAAAAAAGATAATTTAAAAACAAATAAGAAGTTATAAGTAGAAAATGAGGTATATGATATGAGTATCATCGAAATAAAAGATTTTTCTAAGTCTTATGGGAAGTATTTAGCAGTAGATAAATTAAATTTAGCAATAGAAAAAGGAGAAATTGTTGGTTTCGTTGGTAAAAATGGGGCAGGAAAAAGTACTACGATTCGATGTATGATGAACGTTTTATTTCCAACGAAAGGAACCATTACGATTGACGGAATGGATTCGGTTCGTGATGCAAAAAAAATACGAAAAGTGATCTCGTATATGCCAAGTGAAGCAGAATTTAGTGAATCCATTACTGCCTTTGAATTATTTAACTTTTGTTCAAAATTCACTAAACATGGGCTGGATAAAGCGTTAGAGCTTGCACGGTATTTTGAGCTGGATCCACATAAAAAAATTGGCAGTTTAAGTTTGGGAAATCGAAAAAAAGTTGCAATTGTGCATTCATTAATTAAGGAATCTAAAGTGATTTTATTAGATGAACCAACATCTGGATTAGATCCATTGATGCAAGAGAAGTTTTTTGATCGGATTCAAAAAGAGAAAGAAAAAGGAACAACTATTTTTTTGTCGAGTCATAACTTGAGTGAAATAGAAAAATACTGTGATAAAGTTGCTATAATCAAAGATGGAAAACTAGTGAATTTTTTAAATATGGCCAACATACAAATTGAAAGAAAAAAAATAGTATCTTATAAAACAAAAACTGGAGAAGCAAAATCCTATGTGTATGAAGGTGAAATAAATGAATTGATTAAAGAATTATCGGAGCTAGATATCGATATGCTTGAAATCAAAAACAGTTCTGTTGAAGATGAATTCATTAAGTACTATAAGGAGGACGATCATGAATAATATAAGTGGGAAAAGTGTCTTTGAGATTGCAAAATTCGATTTAAAGACGAGTCGCAAAGGATTAATTGGGTGGTTTGTAGCTATTTTTGCCGTTATGTTTTTATATATGATTTTATTTCCTTCAATTCAAGAAATAGGAATGGTTGAGTTTGAAGTTATGCCGAAAGAATTGTTGCAATTTATGGGAATGGAGGATTTTACAGAGATGTCAAATTTTGTTTCCTATTTTGGGATGATTTTTTCTCTTGTATTAATTGCTATTTCTGTTTTTGCTGGGAATTTTGCTGCAGGTTTACTTTATAAGGAAGAAAAAGATAAAACAATCGAATTTTTATATTCTTTAGAGGTGAGTCGTATAGAGATTTATGTGGCAAAAGCTCTTACTAGTATTTTAGGAACTTTGGTTATTAGCTTTGCGGCAGTTTCTTCCACAATTCTTTGTGGAATAATAAATGGAGGAGATACGTTTGATGCGGGGGCGATAGTAAGGATTGCTAAATTTAGTGGGTTTATTCCCTTTTTGTTTACCGCTATTGCTTTGTTTTTAGCAGGGACAACAGCAAAATTTAAAGTTTCAATGGCTTCAAGCATGCTTGTGTTTTTTTCATATCTTTTAGGTTATCTAAGTACGTTATTGGGAGATAAAGCAACGTGGCTTGCTTATTTTAGTCCATTTGAAGTTTTGAATGCAAAACTTGTGTCTGATGCAGGAGGAAAAGAATTGATTTCAATTCTTGTATGCCTTGTGATTTTTTTGATTTTTGTGATTGTAGGTGGAATTGCTTATAATAAAAGGGATTTCCATGTGTAGAATTTGCAAAGGCTGGGCAAGTATGTTATGATTTCAGGTATCTTAAATAGTTACGTTGTCTGTCGTTAGCTTTACTCGGAGGAATTGAAAAACAATGGAAAGACCAATGATACAAATATTTGCTGGAAAAGGAAGAGGAAAATCTTCAGCAGCAATCGGACAAGCAGTACAAGCAGCCACAAATGGAGAAAATGTCATTATTCTTCAATTTTTAAAAGGAATGGAAGACACAGAATTCATTAAAAGATTGGAACCGGAAATTCGTGTGATACGTTTTGAAAAGAACGAAAAAGATTTTCAGGAATTGTCAGAACTGGAGAAAATAGAAGAGATAAAAAATGTTCGAAATGGATTTAACTATGCAAAAAAAGTTTTGTCCACGGCAGAATGTGATTTGTTAATTATGGATGAAGTATTAGCATTAGTTGATATGGGCATCATTACGAATGGAGATTTATGTAAGGCTCTTTCTACAAAATCAGATCGAGTACATGTTATACTTACAGGAATTAATTTTAATGAGAATATGAAAAACATTGCAGATGAGATAACTGTTTTGGAAAATGGAGCATCATTGACATCATGATTATCAAATGGTATGATGATTTTTATAGAAACTTAAAACAGAATACAGGATAGAGGTTGCGCTATTTTATTAGTATATTTTTGGATGTGTCGGACACAGAAGAAGAAAATAGAAAGGGAAAGGCGCCGAAGGAAAAGATATACCGAATATCTGATCTTGGGGATACTGTGAATAACGGTATAACTGTCATCGAGTAGATGGGGTGCTATCATTATTGTTAGATAATTAGCCGACCATTGTGTCGGCTTTTTTTGCCCCTACCAATAAGGAGGAAGAAGAATGTCAATTTTTGAAGGCGTTGGTGTAGCGGTTATTACACCATTTTATGAAAATGAGGAAGTGAATTATGAAGAGTTTGCGAAACAATTAGAGTTTTTGATTGCAAAGCAAGCAGATGCTATTGTTGTTTGTGGTACAACAGGAGAAGCGTCGACATTATCACATAAGGAACATATCGAGGTAATACGTTTTTGTGTGAAACAAGTTAATGGAAGAGTCCCTGTTATTGCAGGAACTGGATCAAACAGCACAAGTACTGCAATTTATTTATCACAAGAAGCAGAAAAAGTAGGTGTGGATGCACTTTTAGTGGTAACTCCTTATTATAATAAATGTACGCAAAAGGGATTAAAGGAACATTTTACGTTAGTAGCGAATAGTGTAAAAATTCCAATACTTCTTTATAATATACCTGGAAGAACGGGTGGAGTAAATATATTACCGGAAACTGTAGTTTCTTTGGTGGATTCTGTGGAAAATATTGTAGGTGTAAAAGATGCAACAGGAGATTTTTCACAAATTGCAAAATTAATGGCATTGGCAAAGGGAAGCGTAGATTTATATTCTGGAAATGATGATCAAGTATTGCCACTACTATCATTAGGGGCCAAAGGCGTGATTTCAGTTTTTGGAAATATCGCACCAAAAGAAACACATGATATGTGTGTGAAATTTTTTCAAGGAGATGTAGAAGGAAGTCGAACCATACAATTAGAGGCTTTACCACTTATAAATACCCTATTTAGCGAAGTGAATCCAATTCCTGTTAAAAAAGCAATGAATTTGATGGGGAAAAAAGCAGGCCCACTTCGGAGACCATTGACAGAAATGGAAGATTGTAATGTAAAAAATATGATAGTAGAAATGAAAAAATATAATTTGTTATAAGTAATAAGGAATTTAAAAGAAGGGAAAAACAATGACAAAAATTATTATGCATGGATGCAATGGCAGAATGGGACATGTAATTGCTGATTTGATAAAAGAAGATAAAACGGTTGAATTCGTAGCAGGGATTGATAAGAAAAATGAATTGAAACGAGAATTTCCAGTATATACAAAGATAGAGGAGTGCAAAATAGAAGCAGATGTGATTATTGATTTTGCTTCGCCAGATGCAACAGATGCATTACTTGATTATGCACTTGCTAAGAAAATTCCTTGTGTTTTATGTACAACTGGATTAACAGACAAGCAATTGGTTCGTATCGAAGATGTTTCAAATCAAGTAGCGATTGTAAAGTCAGCCAATATGTCTTTGGGAATAAATTTATTAGAAAAGCTAGTTAAGGAAGCTACGAAAGTGTTAGCAAATTCAGGTTTTGATATTGAAATTGTGGAGAAACATCATAATAGAAAAATTGATGCGCCAAGTGGTACCGCACTTGCGTTAGGAGAAGCTGCCAAGGAAATGTTGGAGGAATCTTATGAATTCGTATTTGATAGGAGTGGAAGAAGAGAAAAAAGAGTTAAAAATGAAATTGGAATTTCTGCAGTAAGGGGTGGCACAATTGTAGGAGAACATGATATAATTTTTGCAGGAGAGGATGAAGTGTTAACTCTTTCCCATACAGCATATTCAAGAGCAGTTTTTGGAAAAGGCGCAGTGGAAGCTGCAAAATTTCTTCATGGAAAAGCTGCTGGATTGTATACGATGAAGGATGTCATAGAAAAATAGAAAATTTCGAAGGAGATTTCATGGAAGAATTAGAGCTTAAATATCTAAAAACATTAGCTGGTCAATTTCCTAATATTGCTTCGGCAACAACGGAGATTATCAATCTTGAATCGATTTTAAATCTACCTAAGGGTACGGAACATTTTATTTCTGATGTACACGGAGAATATGAGCATTTTCGGCACGTGATTAGAAATGGGTCAGGATCGGTAAGAAAAAAAATTGATGAAGAATTTGGGAATACCTTAAGTAGTAAAGATAAACGGAATTTAGCGTCTTTGATTTATTACCCAGTAGAAAAATTAGAGTTTGCTCAAAAAGTTGAAGAAAATTTGGTGGATTGGTATAATGTTAATTTGCATCGGTTGATTCAAATAACCAAAAGAGTTTCTTCGAAATACACAAGATCAAAGGTTAGAAAAGCATTACCGAAAGACTTTGCTTATGTAATTGAGGAATTGATTACAGAAAAAGAGGAAGTGCAGAATAAAGAAGATTATTATAAAGGAATTATACATACAATTATACGAATTGGAAAAGCTCCAGATTTTATTATTGAAATGTGTAATTTGATTCAGCGATTAGTTGTGGATTATTTGCATTTAGTAGGGGATATCTATGACCGTGGACCAGGTCCACATTTGATTATTGATCAATTAAAGCAATATCATTCCATAGATATTCAATGGGGGAATCATGATATTGTTTGGATGGGGGCTGCAAGTGGCCATATGGCTTGTATTGCTACGGTGGTTCGAATTGCTGCACGGTATGGTAGCTTGGATATTTTAGAAGATGGATATGGGATTAACCTTATTCCATTAGTTACTTTTGCAATGGATACATACAAAAACGATGCATGTGAATGTTTTGGAATAAAAACGGAGCCAGGAAGAAAATATAATGTTCGTGATATGGAATTGGATATGAAAATGCAAAAAGCAATGGCAATTATTCAATTTAAACTTGAAGGACAAATCATTAAGAAACACCCAGAATTTCATATGGATGATCGACTTTTGCTTGATAAGATAAATTATGACACAAAAAAGATTCAAATTGACGGAAAAGAATATTCGATGCTAGATATCGAATTTCCTACGGTGGACCCGCAAAATCCATATGAATTAAGTAAAGAAGAAAAGGAAGTAATGGAACGTGTGCAGTCTGCATTTTTACATTCTGAAAAATTACAGAATCATGTAAAGTTTTTGTTTTCTAAAGGGAGCTTTTATCGGGTGCATAATAATAAT
>JBFHIZ010000048.1:0-13819 GCA_041596215.1 Lachnospiraceae bacterium | reverse complement strand
TTCCAAACTTTATTGGCAAAATTTCTACTAGCTTCCACTCTTTCGATGTAAAAACGCATATCGTTTCCCGGTGCATTTCCTGTGATTAATGTAAAACGCAATGCATCCGCACCATACTCACTGATTATTTCTAAAGGATCAATCCCATTTCCAAGTGATTTTGACATTTTTCTTCCCTGGGAATCCCTGATTAATCCATGAAATAAAACCGTGTCAAATGGTTTTTTGTCCATATGTTCATATCCCGAAAAAATCATTCGAATAACCCAAAAGAATATGATATCATACCCCGTTACAAGAACATTGGTTGGATAAAAATAATCCAAATCCTCTGTCATTTCTGGCCAACCCAAAGTTGAAAATGGCCAAAGTGCTGAAGAAAACCAAGTATCTAACGTATCCTCATCCTGACTTATTTTTTTACTATGACATTTCTGACATTCTCCTGGCTGTACTTTACTTACCATAATTTCGCCACAATCTTCACAATAATAAGCTGGTATTCGATGTCCCCACCATAACTGTCTAGAAATACACCAATCCCTAATATTCTCTGTCCAATTAAAATATATTTTATCCATTCTTTCTGGAATCAATTGTATTTCCGATGATTTAATTGCTTCTTCCGCTGGTTTGATCAATTCATCCATTTTAACAAACCATTGCTTCTTTATCATTGGTTCTATCGTTGTATGACAACGATCATGAATACCAACATTATGCGTATATTCTTCAATTTTTACTAACAGTCCAAGGGAATCTAATTCTTTAACAATTTCTTTTCTAGCTTGATAGCGTTCCATTCCTTGATATTTTCCACCATTCTCATTAATGGTTGCATTATCATTCAAAATATTAATTTCTGGAAGATGATGCCTTTTCCCAACTTCAAAATCGTTAGGATCATGCGCTGGTGTAATTTTCACAACACCCGTTCCAAATTCCATATCAACATAATCATCTGCAATAATTGGAATTTCGCGATTTATAATTGGAAGCATTACTTTTTTCCCAACCAAATCCTTATATCGTTCATCTTTAGGATTAACCGCAATTGCAGTATCTCCAAGCATCGTTTCTGGTCTCGTTGTTGCAAATTCCAAAAACTGATTCGAATCCACAACCGGATATTTAATATGCCAAAAAGATCCTTTTTGCTCTTCATATTCTACTTCTGCATCCGAAATTGAAGTATTACATACAGGACACCAATTTATAATTCTACTCCCCTTATATATATACCCTTTTTCATGTAATTTACAAAACACTTCCGTCACTGCTTTATTACAGCCTTCATCCATTGTAAAGCGTTCACGTTCCCAATCACATGAAGACCCTAATTTTTTAAGCTGATTAATAATTCGACCGCCATATTCTTCTTTCCATTCCCATGCACGCTCTAAAAATTTATCTCTTCCAAGATCTTCTTTCGTAATTCCTTCTTCTTTTAATTTTTCAATTATTTTAACTTCTGTTGCAATACTTGCATGGTCCGTTCCTGGTTGCCAAAGTGCATTAAATCCTTGCATTCGTTTAAAACGAATCAAAATATCTTGCATGGTATTATCAAGCGCATGACCCATATGCAATTGTCCCGTAATATTTGGTGGTGGAATCACAATCGTAAATGGCTTTTTACTTCGGTCAACTTCCGCATGAAAATAGTTGCTATCCATCCATTTTTTATATAATCTATCTTCCATTCCTTGTGGATCATATGTTTTATCTAGTTCTTTTCTCATTTTCTTCTCCCATATCTTTTATAATAGTACTTTTATAATTTTTATAATCATAAAAAAACCCTTCACCGATTTCTCGGCAAAGGGCGAATTATCGCGGTACCACCTTTTATTATACTCTTTTTCCTTAACGCAGAATTACGTAAACGCCTACTTATTTCAGCATTTCAGTTCAAAAGCTACTTTCTGTATTCCTACTTAAAATAGCTTTCAGCAAATCGCTATTCTCTCTTGTAAGCGGTGACACATACTCCTCTTTATCTTTACTTTTATCATTATTATTATTTAAACATTCCTAAAGAACGTACAATTCCAGCTTCTTTTGCTTTTCCTCCACAAACTTGAAAAAATGCAATTATCTGTAATACAAATATAATTGCACTACATACTCCTGCTACAACTGGAACAATAAAGGTAAAGCAAAGAACAACGCCTACCATAATCAAAAATACATTCGTTACCGTTAGTATTAATCCCTGTTTTATATGAAAAGCAACATATGCAGAATCTTTTTTCACTAAAGCTGCAACAATAACTCCCATAATTCCTAATAAGTAAGGTAACATTGCAAAAACTTTGTTTTCTGAAATATCTTTTGCATCAAATTCATTTGTGTGATCATATGGATTTATTTTATATTGTGGCACACCACCTCCATTTTGATTCATACCACATTTCGGACAAAAAACTACATCGTCATTTAATTGTTCATTACAAGCTGGACATGTTTTCATTCTTTTTTCCTCCAATTTTACTTGATTTTATTCTATCTTATTAACTGTAATCATATTAGCATTCCTATAATTTCTTGTCAATAAACGAAATCCATTCTCCTCTTGTTTTTTTCTCAAACTGGTATTGTTGTTTTTTTACAAACTGGATATTCACAACAGTCCAGTTTAGTGTAAACTTATAATAATAAACTTAGGAGGACACAATATGAGAAAACCAGACTCAACCGTACGCTTAGTTACTGCATCACTTTTCATTGCATTTACATGCATCGCAACTATGATCATTCAGCTTCCCACCACTGCAACTATGGGATACATACACATAGGTGACACTTTTGTCATATTGTCAGGAATTATTTTAGGACCTCTCCTTGGCGGCCTTACTGCGGGTCTTGGTTCCTTACTAGCGGATGCCTTATCTGGATATGTCATTTTTATGATTCCAACATTTCTTATTAAATTCATCTCTGCATTTCTATGTGGATATATTTTTCGAAAATTTAAAAAAACCAGCACCACACAGGAATCCATTGCATTTCTTTTTGCTGCGATTTTTTCCGAACTAAACGTTATATTAGGCTACTTTTTAAACAGCATTCTTTTAACCGTTATCCTAAACTCTAGTTTATCTAAAGAAACCATCTCTGCTGGAATTTCAGCGGGTATATTAGGTATTCTTCCAAATGGTGTACAAGGAATTGTTGGAATTGTTTTAGCTTTTACACTTTTCCCATTACTTATAAAAATTCCTGCCATCAAACATTTTCTAACAATTAATTATTCGATTACAAAAAAAACAAACACTTAATTTTTTCTAATTAACTTATATCCATGTTTTCCAGCTTTTTTTACTTCATACATCAATTCGTCTGCTTTCGAAAAGACTTTTTGTATTTGATCTGGTTTGTTTTCAAAGCAGACAATGCCCATGGAGCAAGAAATTTTTAATTTTTCACACATAACTTTCGCCTTATCCTTCACCGCTTCTTCAGATTGCATATTCATGATAATAACAACAAATTCATCTCCACCAACTCTAGCAATAATATCCTGTCCTCTTAATACTCCCTTTAACTGCTCAACAAATTGTATTAATATATAATCCCCATTTAAATGCCCTTTTGTATCATTATACATTTTAAAATCATCCACATCCATTACAAAAAATGCAAAAATCCCTTTACAGGTATCTGGCAGATGTTCCCAAACATCATCTAATCCTCTTCTATTTAATGTTCCTGTCAAATAATCTTGGTATGCTTCTTTGATTAATTCTTGCTTTAATTCAATTTCTTTCCGCTGTCTTCTTAATGTCGAAGAATCCACCACATTTCTCACATGTCGCAATAGCACTTTCCTATTAAATGGCTTTGAAATATAATCATCGGCTCCAATACTATATGCTCTTTCCTCTGAATTATCGCCTGCTTCCGAGGTAATTATAATTGGTATATCACTTAGTTTGGGTTCCTTTTTCATTTCTTCTATCAGATGAAATCCATCCATAACCGGCATAATTAAATCCAAAAGAACCACTTCAATATCTCTTGCATGCTTCCACAAATAAATCAATGCGGCTTCCCCATTTCCCGCTTCTGCAATGGTATAGTACGGAGAAAATATATTTTTTATAATTGTTCTATGTAACTCCATGTCTTCTACAATCAACAGTATTTTTTTATTTTCTTTATTCTTAGTTACTGTTGTAAAAATACTTGCAGGTTTTGATTCTTCTTTTTTATAATCAATTACTTGTTTGCAAGACTCCTCATCTACACAAGTTTCTAATAAGCTTTTAAATTCTTCTTTTGGCATAGGTTTCGCAAAATAATATCCTTGCACACAGTTACAATCCATTCCTTTTAGCATATCTAATTGTGCCTTCGTTTCCACACCTTCCACAATCACTTCTAAATGCATCCATTTTCCAAGACTGATTACAAATCCCATAATGCTTCTACTTGTATCTCGATTCGTTGATTTTTGAATAAATCTCATATCCATTTTTAACACGTCTAAAGGCATCTCACTTAACATATTTAAGGAGGAATATCCCGTACCAAAATCATCCATTTCAATCACAAATCCCACATCACGTAATTCTTTAATCGCTTCATTAATTAATTTCTGATTACCCATATATGCACTTTCCGTGATTTCCAAATGTAATTGGCTTGGTAAAATATCATATTTAGATACAATTCCTAGTAAAATTTGCGGTAATTTTGCATTATATAACTCTACACGGGAAACATTAACAGATATAGGCACCATCTGAATTCCTGCTTCTATAAACTCTTTATATATCGAACACGTTTCTTCCCATACATACAAATCCATTTGATCAATATATCCATGTTCTTCAAAGATCGGAACAAATGCACCAGGTGATAAAAGTCCTTTTTGTGGGTGCATCCATCGAACCAAAGCCTCTGCTCCGATAATTTGATTTGTTTTAATATTATACTTTGGTTGAAAAAATACGCGTAATTGTCTTTCTTCAATGGCTTCTTTCATTCCTTCAATCATTTTACTTTCTTCTAATAATTTATTTCGCATTTCTTCATCATAAAAGGCAACATATTCCTCATACAACGGTTTTACTTTTTTAACCGCTAACATTGCTCTATCACACATCGTACTAATTGCAATTGCTTTATCAATTTTTTCATATATACCAAATTTTACAGTAATCTTTGCATAAGGAATCGTTTCTATTAACTGCTTATTAAGAGCTACAAATTCATCATGTGAATAATCCTCTCGATGTTCTACAAATGTCATAAAGGTATCTGTTCCATATCGACAAGTAATTCCATTATCTCCATTAAGTTTTTTTTGTGCATTTCCGACTTCTCTTAAGATGTTATCTGTAATATTTTCTCCAAAAACATCGCTAATTAATTTATAACCTACGATGTCTCCATTTATAATATCAAATTCTTTCTCAGGGTTTTTGCATAAGATTTCATTTATCTTTCCATGAAAATATTCTTTTGAATATAAATTTGTCACTTGATCATATTCCATCGTATTAATGATAGAATATGTCTCAGATAATTTGATCAAGCCATCAATTCGATATCTTATGATTTCTGGTTTATATGGCTTCCATAAAAAATCAGATGCACCAGCGGAGAATGCACGTATTTCTTCTTCCTCATCCTCGCATTGAGTTGTCACTACAATTGGCATTTGAGAAAATTTCGGATATTCTTTTATTTTATTTAAGAAATCATAACCATCCATAATTGGCATTTGTAAATCCAAAATTATCAAAGAAATTTCTTCCTTTTTCAACAATAATTCAAGTGCTTCTTGTCCATTTTTCGCCTGCAAAACTATATATCTATCCTTCAATATGTTTTTCAAAATACGTCGATTCATTTCCAAGTCATCTACCACTAAAATCCTTTTTTTCGCCTGCATTTCTTAGCACCCCCATAAACCTACATTTCTTCGCAAAAAATCTGACAATTACTTTTATTTTACCATATTTCACATTTTTTTTCTACAAAAAAAGGGAAAGAACAATGTTCTTTCCCTGCCTGCCAAATTTCCAGTTTTTCCATTCCTAAAAATAGATTCTCTTATTTTTTAATCAATTCTCCATATACAGTTCCTGCACATCCAGCTGCATTTGATTCATCAATATCAATATGCATTGCTAATGAAAAGGCCTTATTCACTCGACAAAGTACATCATCAAAAATCAAAGAACGTTCCTCCGTTTTTATCTTAACTTGTACTATTTCACCATCTGCAACATCAAATTCTTTTGCTTCCTCTGGAGAAAAATGAATATGACGTTTTGCAATGATAACCCCTTCTTTTAACTCTACCGACCCTTTCGGTCCTACTAAAGTGCAAGGTGCACTTTCCTTTACATCTCCAGAATCACGTACTGGCGCAACAATTCCAATTGATCTAGCATCTGTTGCAGAAATTTCAATTTGCGTAGCTTTCCTTGTTGGTCCTAATATGGATACCCCTGTTAATGTCTTTTTCGGGCCCACAACATCCACTCTTTCATTACATGCATATTGTCCCGGTTGAGATAATTGTTTTTTTTCAGTTAACTTTGCATCGGGGCCAAATAACGTTGCCAAATCTTCTACTGTCAAATGTACGTGACGAGCACTTGTTTCTACTAATATTTTGTTTTCCATCCTAACCTCCTTGTATTTCTTAACAGTATTATTATATGCCTTTCTATCTTCTCTGTCGAGAATAAAAAATAAATGTTTACATAATTTTAATTTCTATATTTTTTTTTCGAAGATTTTCCTTCAAATTTCCTTGCATTTTTTTTATTTTAAAAAATGACACATTTTTCATTATTTTAGCGTTTTTCAGAGTAATCCACCGTTTCCACATAGTTATCCACATATGACAATAACGTCATATTTTTAAGACATCCTTGTATTTCCTGCATTTTTAAAGGATTCCAAGCATATATTGTACTAATTTATATACATTCTACAAAGTTATGTTAAGCATATCCTTTGATTTTATCGCAATAACTTTCACTTATCATATCATACCATTTCTTATCCTCTCAAAATACTCGTTTAGTCGAAAAAAAAGCACATAAAAAAGCTTATTGACTTTCTAATGTGTATAATTTAAAATGATAATAATAACAATTATCATTTTGAAAGGAGTACTATGGTAAAAAAAAGTAAGCAACGAGATGCAATTATAAACTGCCTATCGAATCGAACAGATCATCCCACCGCGGAAACAATTTACAAAGAATTAAAAGCAGAAAATCCTACCATAAGTTTGGGGACGGTTTACCGAAATTTAAACCAGCTCGTATCTTGGAATACCATTCAAAAAATTCCAATTGGATTTGGTCCTGACCGTTTTGATCCCAATAATTTACCTCACGCACATTTTTACTGTACAAAATGCGGCACTGTAAGCGATTTTACCTTTGACGACACTAAATTACTGCAACTTGCCAAATCAAGTTTTTCAGGTCAAATAGAGGGGCACATTTCTTTCTTTTATGGTCTCTGTGAATCCTGCATGGATTAAACATAAATCTACATTTGTTCCTTCCCTATAAACAGAGATTCCAACAAATCGATCATATCTTTCTTTTTACTTGTCCATGGTTCTGTTTTCATCTCAATTCTTTTTTCATATTCTCGATCAAATCCCAACATACAATATTTAATTATATTTTCTACCTGCTCTTTGTTTTCAAAACAGTTCAAAAAACTCATATCTGCTTTTCGAATTATTTTATCATAATTTTCTTTTCTTCGGATTGATTTTTTAGCAATCACTTTTTTTATCTTTTCTTCCTCTTCCATTTCCGCTTGTGCAATAAAAGCTAACATAAAAAAATATTTTTCACGTATCTTTATATTTGCTTCTTCTATTTCCCGCAGCAATTCAAAATAATTTGTTTCTTTAATTGAAATCGTACTATACAACTCAAGTTCCACATAGCGCATACTATAATCATATAAAAAGGTATATATTCCCTCTTTACTACCAAAATAATGAAACAATAGCCCTTTGCTAATCTTAGCTTCTTCAACAATTCGGTCTGTGCTAGCATATTTATACGGAGTTTTTGAAAATACTTTTAAAGCGCCGTTTATAATACGATCTTGTTTTTCTCTTGTTAAATCAAAAAATTTCTCATTCATTTTTGCTCCCTATTATCCTATCTGGTGATGGCTTTGTTAAATTCCGTATTTATAAGCTTTTTTATTGACTTATTTAGTCATTTCAGGCTTTTATTTTATCATATTTACTGACACATGAAAAGCAATAAAAAAGATAAATTCTAACATATAGAATCTATCTTTTTTTATGTATATTCTTTTTTTCAAATTTCTATTAAGATTACCCTTTTACACTTCCAGAAGTAATTCCACTGATAATTCCTTTTGATAAGAATAAATATACGATTAAAATCGGCAAAATCGCGATACAAATTATCATGTAAATTTGTCCCATATCAAAACTTGCATAATCTGCATTACGCAACTGTGCAATCAAGATAGGAATTGTCTTTTTACTATCAGAATCAATGACTAAGTTTGGTACAAAATAATTGTTCCAGGAAAATACAAAGGAAAAAATTGCTTGTACTGCAACTGCTGGTTTTATCATGGGCAAGACAATGGAATTAAAAATCCGAAATTCTCCTGCTCCATCTGCTCTCGCAGATTCAATTACTTCATAAGGCAAAACACTTTCCATATATTGTTTTATATAATAAAATACTGCAGGTGCTGCAATCGCTGGCACAATCAAAGGAATAAAATTATCTCTCAAATTCATCTTTGCAATCAAATCCAAAAATCCCAATGTGGAAACTTGTGCTGGAATCATCATAATAAACAAAATGAATGTAAATGCAGCGTTCTTTAATTTAAATGCGTATGTATGTATCCCATATGCGGTCATAGCCGAAAAATATGTTGTTAATGTAGCTGAACATGTAGAAACAAATAAACTGTTTAATAAAGCGGAAATAACCGGTAAATTTTCATCCGTCATCAAACGCTTAAGGTTAATAAAGAAGTTACTTCCTGGTATCAAATCAAATCCCTGCGTGATATCTGTATGATTTTTTGTTGAATTAACAATCAACATCACAAACGGGAAAATACAAATAAAACTTAATAATATTAAAACAAAATAGGATACAATTCTTGAAATCAATAATTTTGTTTTACTTTCTTTTCCTCTTCGATCAATATTTCTAGGGTCGATCGCTGAACTAACTTTGCTTGATTTGCTCATTATTTTCTACCCCCTTTTCCTATTTTTTTTGGAGTAGTATCTATTTTTTTCTCTTTATAGTTACTCATTGTAATCTTAAGAACGATTCCACCTAATATCATTGTAAGAATGAACATTAACACAGAAATTGCTCCTGCCATACCATAGTTTCTATTTGCTAAATGCTGATTTAAATTCATAACTAAAGTCATGGTTGATTTCACCGGTGAACCTTGTCCATTTGTTAAAATCTGAGGAATATCAAACATTTGTACTCCACCAATCATGGATGTAATTAACACAAATAATAAAATAGGTGATAATAACGGAAGTATAATTCGGAAAAAGATTTGCATTGATCTTGCACCATCTATTTGTGCCGCCTCAATTAATCCTTGATCAATTCCCATAATACCGGCCATCAAAAGTATGGTCGTATTACCAAACCACATTAAAAAATTCATAAATGCAACTAAGGATCTTGACCATCCAACACTAGCCAAAAAATCAATTGCTTCAGGAATGATTTCTTTTTCAACAAGATATAAATTAACGGGTCCACCTTTTGAAAACAGTGCAAAAAATAACATTGCAAATGCAGATGCCATGATTAAGTTTGGCATATAAATAACTGTTTTGAAAAACTGTTGACCTTTTATTTTCAATCGTAATGAGGTAAACCATAGTGCTAATAATAAAGAAACTACAATTTGTGGTAAAAATCCCATAATCCACATAAGCATCGTGTTTCCAATGTAATCAAAAAATTCAGAATCAAATAGAACGGTTGCGTAGTTATCAAATCCAACGAAATTCGGCCCAACTGTTGTCAGCCCGACTCTATAGTTCTCAAAAAAACTATAATAGAATGTACTTATTAACGGTATAAAAGAAAACACAAAATAAACAATAAAGAATGGTGCAATAAAAAAATAGCCCCACTTTGAATAATTTACTAATTTCTTTTGTTTCATTTTTTTGGTCTTTGCCATTGTTTTATTCCTCCATTCGTTATATTAGAAATGAACATATATCCATTTTACTAATTGCGAACTTATTATTATATATTATCATTATTTTGGCAAGGTGGCAAATGCCACCTTGCCAAATAATTAAACTAGTAATCCTTATTCTAGTATTCATATCTAGTATTTCTATTTCAAATTATTTACTCCTAGTAAGTAAGGTTAGGATATTTTACAGTAGCTGCATCATAGAAGTTTTGGTAAGCTTCTTCTTCTGATACAAGTCCTTTGTAGTATTCCATCATAGCTGCTTGGAATGATTCGTTTAATCCTTGATCATATCCTGTAATGTTACTCATATCAATTGTAGTAGCTGATTCTAAGTAAGCTGAAATATGATTTTGTCCACCTAAGAAAGGATGTGAGTAATCGCTGTTTGCAAGTTCTTCCATAGCTGCAACGTTGTTTGTGAAATCACCTTTTTCTGTTGCGATTTTAACTAAAGTATCTTTGTCACATGTTAATGTGTACATTACATCTTTTACAGTTTCAATGTTATCTGTTCCAGCTGCTGCACAAATCCATGTTCCACCCCAGAAGAATCCTTGAGGTCCTTTACATAATGCCCAGTCTCCGTATGTTCCATTTCCTGGTACTGCTTCTGCTTCAGGATCTTCTAATGTCCATCCTAATAAACAGAAATCTACGAACCAGCCTGGTCCAAAGTATCCGAATACATTTGCTTGAGCGCCTGCTCCTGATTCTGGTGACCATAAGTTAGCTTGGTTGTTGTATCCCATATCTGTATAAGTCTTTGTTTGAGCAACCCAATCTTTTAATTCATCACTAACAACGATTTTTTCATCAACTACCCAAGGAGTTGAAGCGTTGTTTGAGAATACACGGTATGCATCATCAAATCCTGATAACATGTAGTATCCTTTTTCTTTTGCTGCTGCTGCAACTTCATCAAATTTTTCCCATGTATCAAGTGCTGCTTGAACTTCTGTAGGATCATCTGTTCCTAAAACTTCTGTAGCGATAGAACGTCTGTAAATAAATCCTGCAGGACATGCTTGCCATGAAACACCTTTAAGAGCGCCAGTTGAATCTGTCATAACGTCTTTTGTGTATTGATACATTCCTGATAAATCATCTTCAGTTAAACCAATTGTTGTTTGAACATCAGCTGTATATGGTGTATCAACATATTTCAAAGCATAATCAGCTTCTACTAAGAAGATATCAATTTTATCATCTGCTGCTGCATTTTCTTGTGCTAATAATGCTTCATCTAATTTTAATTGATAAGCGTTATCTGCTGTTGCTGTAATTATCCAGTTAACGGTAATCCCTTCTGGTACTGTGTAGTAATCATTGAAACGAGTTTGAAATTCGTCATTCCAGCAGTAAATATTTAATACTTTACCTTCTTCTGCTGCTTCAACTACTTCTTCTTCTACTGCTTCTTCTTCTACTGCTGCATTATCTGCTGCTTCATTGTTTGTTGCATTCTCGTTTCCACAAGCTACCATTGATACGGCCATTGCAAGAACAAGAATTGTTGCTAAAAGTTTCTTTTTCATTTGAATCCTCCTCTTAATTTTTATCCACTTATGTGGAATGTACTTGTTATATTTAAAGCATGTTTTCATGCATTAAATCTTTTTGACGGTACCACCTATCATTATTTTACCATTGACAACATACTGTTGTGGAATAAATGATTTTGGATTTTCAATTTCTTCTATTAATTTTTCAGCAGCCAATCTACCTAACTCTTCTGCATTTTGTTTATACGTCGTAAGTTTTGGTCTCAAAACCTGAGAAAGTAATATTCCATCATAACCAACCACACTAATATCTTCTGGAATTGATAATCCGAATTTTTCAATTTCGTTCATTCCTCCGACAAAAGAAAAATCATCCGGAAAAATAATACATGTTGGTCTTGTTTCAAGTTGTAACAATTCTCTTGTTGCAATTGCAGTTTCTCTTGTCTCATGATAAATTGCAGCTTTTATATAGTCCTCATTTACTTTAATATTTAATTCTTCACATATTTTGTAAAAACTTGCCAGTCTTTTTTGTGTAACGGCTGTATCCTCACCGTGAATCATTGCAATTCTACGATGCCCTTGTTCATATATATAATGAATAAGCTCTTTCATTCCTCCCACATTGTCTGATAACACTGCTGTGTTTCCATCAAACACATAATCTAACGTTACCGTAGGAATAGAACTTGCAATTAACGCTTTTACATCTGGATCATTATAATCGACCGTAGCAATAATTACGCCATCACAGTTTCGGTATCGTGAATGCTCACAATATGTCATTCGAACTGCTCCAAGATCTTTTGTAATAAATGTAATATCATATCCTTTTCGTTCAGACGTTACACGTACACTATTTAATATCTCAGAAAAATATTCATGCTTTAAACCACTCGATGTTTGATCTACAAATAAAACACCCAAATTATAAGACCGATTTGTTTTTAATGCTCTTGCTGCTGCATTTGGTAAATACCCAAGTTCTCTTGCTTTATTTTTAATTAACACCGCAGTCTTTGTTCCAATATCCGTTTGACCGTTGAGTGCTTTACTTACCGTTGCGAGCGAAACATTGCACTCTTTTGCAATATCCTTTAATGTAATCATCTTTCCCCCTTAAACCTCAAACGTTCTGGAGACATTACATTATATATCACTATCTACTCGCGTTTGTTCTCCAACAGCATCTAATTAAAACCATCGCAAACGTTACTTAAACGATTTCGTAAGTTAATTATAACAATGGGGTACCCCTATGTCAAGTTAAACCAATTGCATTATATTACCAATTATATCATCGTTTTTTTGTGCAATATCACAGTATTGACTCATTTTATAATTCTTCTCTTTACTTTTTATTATCCGTTCTCATATAATGAAACAAAAGAACGTAAACGTTTTCGAGATGTTTCGTTTGTATTTTTTTGCTTTTAATATAGAAAGAGAAGGAGACAATCATGAAATTTGGATATTTTGATGATGCACGCAAAGAATATGTAATCACCGAACCAAAGACACCACTTCCTTGGATTAACTATCTTGGAAACAATGGTTTTTTTGGTTTAATATCAAATACTTGCGGAGGTTATAATTTTTATAAAGACGCTAAGTTAAGAAGAATCACTCGCTTCCGATATAACAATGTTCCAACAGACTGTGGCGGAAGATACTATTATATTAAGGAAGGAAATACAGTATTTAACCCTGGTTATATGCCAACGAAAACTGCTTTGGATTCTTACGAGTGTCGACATGGTATGGGATATTCTATATTTAATGCTTCCAAAAATAATATTGCTTCAACTTTAACCTGTTTTGTTCCATTAAATGACAATTGTGAAGTAAATACATTGACCATTAAAAATACATCCAACCAACCAAAAGATCTCACCATATATAGCGCCCTTGAATGGTGTTTATGGAACGCAGTAGATGATGCTTCAAACTTTCAGCGTAATTTTAATATTGGCGAAGTCGAAGTGGCTGGTAGTACTATTTATCACAAAACAGAATATCGCGAACGTAGAGACCATTATGCTTTTTATACCGTTAATAGCGAAGTTAGTGGTTTT
>JBFHIZ010000047.1:0-14467 GCA_041596215.1 Lachnospiraceae bacterium | reverse complement strand
TTTTTAAAATATTTGGTTCTTTCTTTTGCATTACCTGTCTTCCACCCCAAACATATTTCACAATTCCTTTATGTTGTTTTTCTTCTTCTACAAGAATTTGTTCTGCCTCATAACCATATTTTTTTTGAACTGCTTCAACTATACTTCTTGTTTCTCCTTCATAAGAATAATATATAATTAGTGTTTTCATAAATACCTTCTTTCTTTTCTTATATTGTATCTTATTTTCTTTACAAAAAAAAGAGCCCCCCATTATTTCCTGAGACTCTTTTTCTTTAATTTATATTTTTTTATTTTGCTCTTTCTTTTCTTTTCGAAATAACATCAAAGGCAACAGCTCCTAAAAGAACCAAACCTTTTACAACTTTTTGCCAGTTGGAATCAACACCCATAATTGACATACCATTATTAATTACACCCATAAGAATTGCACCAATTACAGCTCCTCCAACAGTACCAGTTCCACCATAAGCAGATGCCCCACCTATAAAGCAAGAACTAATTGCATCCATTTCATAACTCGTTCCAGCCGTTGGTGCTGCAGAATTAAATCGAGCTACACAGAATAACGCTGCAACTGCAGATAAAAATGCCATATTGGTATATGCACCAAATAAAACTCTATTGGTATCAATACCGGATAATTTAGCGGCTTTCTCGTTACCACCAATTGCATATAAGTGTCTACCAGGAACGGTTTTTGATGTATAAAATGCATAAATTATAATAATGACTGCTAAAATTATTAATCCAGTTGGAATACCTTTATATAATGCCAATTCAAATGTTGCTAATAATACAACAATAGCAATAATAATTGTTTTAATAATTTGTGTCGATTTTTTTGATACTTCATAGCCTTTTTTCAGTCGATTTCTTCTTTTTAATAATGACATTCCAATGTATACTAAAACTAAGACCACGCCTACAAGAATTGCAAGAATATTGATAGAATTAATAGGAATTCCACCAAATGTAAATCCTTTTGCAGAAATATCTACGTTAAATAAATCAGGTATAAAATTATTGAATATCCTAGAATATTCGTCTGGAAATGGAGAAATTGTTAACCCATCCAAAATAATTAATGCCACACCTCTCCATAAAAGCATACCTGCTAAGGTAACAATGAATGGCGGAATTCTAACATAAGCTATCCAAAAGCCTTGCCATGCTCCAATTAATACTCCAGCAAATAGACAAACAAGAATAGAAATATAAATATTTACATCCATTTCAACAATCAATTTTCCGGCAATCGCTCCAACCAAAGCAACGATGGAACCTACTGACAAATCAATATTACCACCTGTTAAAATACATAGAAGCATACCTACTGCTAGGATAACAACATATGCATTTTGAGAAATTAGATTTGTTATGTTTTGTGGAAGTAAAATTTTTCCTTGTGTCGTAACTGCAAATAAAAGTGCTACTACAACTAATGCAATAACCATTGTGTTTTTTTTGATTATACTTGATACTTTACTCATTTTGTGCCCCTTTCTTACACCAATTATAGTTTAATTTGCTGTTTGTAAAATATGTGACATGATTTTTTCTTGCGTTGCTTCTTCTCCGTTTAATTCACCAACAATTCTTCCTTCACTCATTGCATAAATTCGGTCACACATTCCTAGTATTTCAGGTAATTCTGAAGAGATCATGATAACTGATTTTCCCATATCTACCAATTGATTGATAATACAATAAATCTCGTATTTTGCTCCAACATCAATTCCTCTTGTTGGCTCATCCAATATTAAAATATCAGGGTCTGCAAACATCCATTTGCTCAACAGAACTTTTTGTTGGTTTCCTCCACTTAAGTTACCAACAAGTTGCTCAATACTACTACATTTTGTTGTAAGCTTTTCCTTATATTCATTAGCTGCTGCCACTTCTTTATCCTGATCAATAATGCCTCTATTACTAACCGCACTAAGCATTGCCATCGTTGTGTTAATTCGAATTTCATTTGACAAAACGAGACCGTTCCCTTTTCGATCTTCTGTAACATAAGCCAATTTATTATCAATGGCCTGTTTTACATTACGCAAAACAACTTCCTTTCCATTGATATATACTTTTCCTGAAACATCATTTCCATAGCTTCGTCCAAAGACACTCATTGCTAATTCCGTACGACCTGCTCCCATTAATCCAGATATACCAACAACTTCTCCTTTTTTTGCATAAATCGATACGTCATTCACTACTTTTCGTTCTGGATTTAACGGATGGTGTACTGTCCAATTTTTCACTTCGAAATTCTTTTCTCCAATTTTCACATTCTTTCTTCTTGGAAAACGGTCCGTCAAATCACGTCCAACCATATCCTTAATAATCCGGTTTTCTGTTATCTCATGTTTTCTTTTATCCATTGTTTCTATTGTCGAACCATCCCGAATTACAGTAATTCGATCTGCCACATAGGCTACTTCGGATAATTTATGTGAAATTATAATTGCAGTCATCCCTTGTTTTTTTAATTCCAATAATAAATCTAATAATTTTTTTGAATCTGTTTCATTTAATGATGCCGTCGGTTCATCTAATATTAGTAGTTTTACATTTTTTGCTAATGCTTTTGCAATTTCTACTAATTGTTGTTTACCTACACCTATATCTTTAATTAATGTTCTGGAATTTTCTTTTAACCCTACCGTTCCAAGCAATTCATTTGCTCTTTGATATGTTTGATTCCAGTCTACTAACCCCAATTTTCCTTGTTCATTTCCTAAAAACATATTTTCCCCAATGGATAAATATGGTACGAGTGCTAATTCCTGATGAATTATTACAATTCCTTTTTCTTCACTATCATTAATATCTTTAAATTTACATTCTTCTCCCGAATAATAAATTTCTCCTTCATAATTTCCATGTGGATATATACCACTTAAAACATTCATCAACGTAGATTTTCCGGCTCCATTTTCTCCTACAAGAGCATGAATTTCACCTTCTTCTACTTGTAGATTAACTTGGTTTAGTGCTACTACACCTGAAAAAGTTTTTGTTATATTTTTCATTTCCAAAATATAATTGGCCATTAAATCCCTCCTTGTAATAAGGCGGACAATGTGTTGTCCGCCTATAAATATTACATTACATTTTAATTCTTAAACTTATTGTAATTGATCTGCTGTATAGTATCCAGATTCCAATAAGATTTCTTCATAATTTGTTGCATCTGCAAATACAGGTACACATAAGAATGAAGGAATAACTCCAGTTCCATTATCATACGTTTCTGTATCATTAACTTCTACTTCTGCTCCTGTAAGAATAGAATCAACCATTTCAACTACTTGTGCAGCAAGTGTTCTTGTATCTTTAAAAATTGACATTGATTGTTTTCCTGCTAAAATATTTTTAACAGATGCAATATCACAGTCTTGACCAGTAATGATTGGGAAATTTTCTCCACCATAGGAAGACTCAATTGCGTTTGTTACACCAAGTGCTGTTGAATCGTTTGAACATAGGCAAACATCTAAAACGGTTCCATCTGCATAATTTGCAGTGATGATATTTTCCATACGTCTTTGTGATTCTTCTGTTGACCAGTTAGGTGTTGCAACTTCTTCAAAGGCTACTTGTCCTGAAACTACAACTAATTTTCCTGCGTCGATGTATGGCTGAAGTACGTCCATTGCACCGCCAAAGAAGAAACGTGCATTATTATCATCTGGTGCTCCTGTTGTTAACTCAATATTAAATGGTCCTTCTACATTATCTAAATCTAATGCATCAACAATATATTGTCCTTGAATTGTTCCTACCATGTAATTGTCAAATGTTGCATAGTAAGATACTGCATCGGATTCCATAATCAATCGATCATATGCAATTACAGGAATATTATTTTCTTTTGCCGTTGCAAGTACTGTACCAAGTGCACTACCATCAATTGATGCAATTACTAATACATTACATCCACCAGCGATCATATTTTCAACTTGAGATACCTGTGTTGCAATTTCATTGTTTGCATATTGAAGATCAACTTCATATCCAGCTGCTTCTAATTGCGCTTTCATGTTTTCACCATCTTGATTCCATCTTTGTAAATCTTTTGTTGGCATTGCAACTCCAACTTTTGTCCCCATTGATTCTACAACTTCTTCTGACTCTACCTCTTCTGCTGCATTGTTCACAACTTCATTAACTGCGTTGTTTCCACAGCCAACTAAAACTGTTGCAACCATTGCTACGGATAGTAATACTGCTACTAACTTTTTGCTCATAATCGGAACTCCCTTCTGCTGCCTTAGCAACATTGGACTATTCGTCCAAAACATATTTTCTTTACAAGAATAATGTAACATGTTTTGTATAGCAATTATTTACTACTTTCTTCAAATTTTTATGTTAATAGTTTGTTCACACTTTCTTCATTACTTCTTAATTATTAAATTATGCTATTTTTTGCAAAATATTGCTACTACTTTTTTGTTCTCTTAAGGAGTTATATTTTGATATACCTCATCTCTATAATGAAAACCACTTTGAATGATTACTTCATCAATATTTTCCTTTGTTACTGCAATTGGCTCTAACTTAATATATGGAACTTGATAGGTACCATCATCAATTGTTTCCGATGTGTTTATGGATTCCCCCTTTGCTAAAGCAACCGCATATGTTGCGGCTTCTTTTGCAAGCTCCTCTACCGGTTTATAAACCGTCATGGTTTGTGTTCCTTCCACAATTCTCTGGCAAGCCAATAGATCGGCATCTTGTCCAACCAAAGAAACTTTACCTGCCAGTCGTTTTCCTGCTAGTGCTTGAATTGCACTACTTGCCAAATCATCATTTCCACACATCACCCCTACAATGTCTGGATATTTTTCTAATCCCTCGGAAACAATATCATATGCAATTTCTGCTTGCCATCCTTCACAATAGTCTTTATAAACAATATCTATATTACTTTCTTCAATCCGTTGTTCAAATCCACGTTTAACCATTTCCACATTATTATCTGTATTTGATCCATTTGCCACAATAATACCTCCACCATATGGATTTTCTTCTATTAGATAATTTGCCATTAATGTTCCAACTTTTTCGTTATCAAACGAAATGTATAAATCTACATTGGCATTCATAATTAACCGATCATATGCTATCACAACAATTCCTTTTTCTTTTGCCCGTTCTATAATCTCAGTAAATGCATTTCCATCCGTTGCTATCACAACAATTACATCCATTTTTTCTTGAATCAAATATTCGATTTGTGCAATCTGTTCGCTTGTTTCTCCGTTTGCATTTTGGACATTAACATCTGCTCCCAACCCTTTCGCTGTTGCAACAAATACATCCCGATCCTTTTGCCAACGTTCAATTACAAACGAGTCAAATGACATACCGATTTTAAGCGTATCTTCTGTTGTACTTGTTTTACTTCCATTATCTTTTGTACTTGTACATCCAGCACAAAGTAGAGTTGCTAAACATACAACGATTCCGATTGAAAACACTCTTTTATTCATTCAATTTCTCCTTTTCTTATGACTCCCGAAACTCTGTCGGCGTTGTCCCCACCATTTTTTTAAAAATCCGACTAAAATAATTTGGATCAGAATAGCCTACGGACATGCAAATTTCTTTAATGCTAAGATTCTCTTCCTCTAATAATTTTTTTGCTCTCTCAATTCGTAGCTTTGTTAAATATTCTATAAAATTTTCTCCTGTTTCATCTTTAAATAATTTGCTTAAATAATATGGACTAATAGCTATTTTTCTTGCAACTTCGTCCAAGGTTAATTCCTTTTCATAATTTTGATCAATAAAATTCTTAGCTTTCGAAACTATTCCACTTAATTTATCTTCTTTTTTCGTCGCAACACTAATGCACGCATCATTGATTTTAATTAGATACCATTCTTTTAATAATTCAAGATTAGTAAAACTTATTACCGTTTCTAAATAATCTGTTCGATTATTAAAATTATATTTCATCCCCCCTGTTTCAAAGGCTAGTTTCTCAGAAGACAGTACAAATTCAATAACTTTTAATTTTATATTCATTATATCTTTTGAATGATTATTTACCATCCAATCATAAAAATCACTTGCTACTTCTTTTGCTTTATTATAATCTCCCTTATCAACTAAATTGTATAATGTTCTTTCAAGTTCCACTGGATAATTATCTTCAAAAATACATTCCATGTCTAAATCATCAATGTGATTCACACGACTATCTCCATATTTTAATGCTTTAAGTCCCTCTTCATAAGAAAGCTTGCTATCATTTGTTTTTTTGACACTACCTATCCCAATTCGGATTTCCAGGTTTGCCTTTTCTCTTAGTTTTCTTGCTAACACTCTACATTTTTCAATAATAGAAATCCGATTATCATATTCCATTTCGCTTGCATTTATTGGTATATATAAGGAAACTTTGTTGATAGCAATTGGTCCAATATAACATGTAAGATATTCTTTACAATATTCTCGAAATTCTGGATAGAATTTCTGTAATTTTACACCTGATCCGATGGGATTTGATAGCTTTGCGCCCGCAATTTGCTCCCCCCATTCTATTACAATGATAAAGCCATATTCTTTTTCTATACTTAAAAGTGTTTTATATTGTTGTATTTCTCTCTCACTTATTTCATTTGCTAAAATTGCAGTTAAAAATCCATTTTCAATAATTGGAATAATACTTTCCATTTTTTCTTTAATTTCTAAATCATTATTTCTCTGTTCTCGCTCTTTTTCTATTTTTTGAATGGCTTCTCGAATAACCTCTACCACGTGCTTTTGATTTACTGGCTTATTCAAAAAACGAAATACTCCTAAATTAGCGGCTTGTTTTGCATAATCAAACTTATCATAAGCAGTCATTACGATAAATTGAATTTTTGTATTTGTCTTTTGTATTTCCTTCATAGCATCAATTCCATTAATTCCTGGCATCTGAATATCCATAAATGCAATATCCGGGCGAAATCTTTCTGCAAGTTCAATTACTCTTCGTCCTGTTTTCGCACTTTCAACGATACACTCATCCCCAAAATTTTTCTTTATAATATAGGAAAGTGAATCAATCACAATTCCTTCATCATCTGCAATCATTATTTTATACATATGCATCACCACCTTATCAATATCTGCTAACTATCTTTTTCATTCTCTATGTTTATTTTTTCTTTCGGAATATAAATCGTTACACTTGTTCCTAAATCTTTTCCTAAACTTTTTATGAAAAGAACATCTTCTCTACCATAGAATAATTTTAATCGATTTATTACATTAAGTAATCCAATTCCGGTTGATTTTTTCTTTGGTTCCTTATCATATATTCCCGTTTGAATTGACTCTATCATTTTTTCATCCATTCCTTTTCCATTATCTTTTATGATTATTACATATCTTTCTTCTTCTTCTACTATCGTGATTTCTATTTTACCTTGCCATTCGATATCTCGTATTCCATAGTTTACTGCATTTTCAATAATTGGTTGAATAATCATACTAGGAACTTTAATTTTTTTTAGGCTAATTCCTTTACTATGTTTTTTATAAATAATTTCATTTGAAAAACGAACATTAATAATGTACATATAATTATCCACTACTTCTAATTCTTCATATAGCGTAGCATCTTTCTCTAACATTTGTACATTGTAGCGAAACAAGTCTGCCATATTTTCAATAAACAAACATGTTTTTTCCGCATCCTCCATCATGGCCAATTGCGCTCCTGCATTTAGCGTATTAAATAAAAAATGTGGATTTATTTGTGCTTGAAGATATTTAAGCTGTGCATCTTTTAAATGGCTTTCCATTAACAATTCTTTTTCATTCATTTTATTTTCAAGCTCAAGTTTTTCTCGATATTTTGTAATATAATTTTGAATGCTTACTACCATAGAATTAAATGCCATTGTAACGACACCAACTTCATCTTTTGATTGTGGTTCAACAAGTTCAATGTCTAAATTTCCACTAGCAACTTCATTTGCCGCAATCACTAAATCCTGCAGTGGACGCATTAAATTTCTCAAAACAACCATAAGTGTAATAATATTTACCCCAGTAATAATAAGCATAATAATAATGCTTGTCATTTCAAAAGATTGTAACGTTTCTAATAACGTAGCATAACTATCTGAATTCTTTGAAAACTGTTCTCTATTTAATGCATTGATATACGAATTTAAATAATCATATAATTTCGTTGCCTCTTCATAAGTTGCATTATATTTATTAATATTCCTACCACGTTTGGCTTGTATGGTTTCAGAAACAATTGTTAGGTATTCTTCGGAAAGATAATAAATTGTTTTTTCCATCATCTTAACATCACTATTTATATTAACTTTATTTAATTTTTCACTCATATCCCGATATTCTGCTTCATATCTATAATAATCCTCTAACGCAACGGAATTTTTAGTGTTCAGATAAGTATACATACTTGTTTGTACATGATCTAACGTAATCGAAAAGTCGTTTAAACTCACGTTGGTTTCATATACGCTATCAATTTGATTAATTGTACTATTGATTCTTCCATACATCACTAAGTTTGCAACCAGCAAAATACTAGAACATATAATAACAGCAGTCACTACCTTTATGCGAATTGATATTTCTGATATTTTTATCTTATCGCGCCACATTTTCTCTCTCCTGTATTACTTCTTCCGTATTATTTCTATATTCTGCTACATTCATTTTATCAATCATTTCTATATTAATAGAAACATAATCCGTTACACGCTTCTCTTCTAGGTGTTCCACTAAACGATTTATACTTTCTGCTCCTATTTCTTCTGTATCAACAACGAAAGTTGCATCCATAACTCCTGTTTCAATTGCATCTAATACGGTATCTGAAACAAAGTATCCAAGAATTCTTGTTTCACCGACCTTATTAAAATCAATTACCGCTTGACATGTACTTTCTGTTTGTGTCAAATTCACACATACTATAACATCAGCTTTTATCGAAGTTTCCATAATTAAATTTCTTATATATTCTTCCGCTCCAAATGCACTCACATTATTTATTTCCATAGAAATAATGTTAACATTAGGTATGTGTACGGTACTAATAATTCCTGCATATATTTGTTCATTATTATAATTAACACCATTACTATTTGCGTCCCTATTTGCTTCTAAAACAACGATATTTATTGATTCATCCTTTGTTTCAAGATTGTTTTCTGAGTCTTCATTTAGTATTCGCAGTAATTCATTCCCATATTTTTCTCCCAAATTATATTTACTAATTCCAACAAACGTTTGTCTCTTGGATGTTTGGATATCATTCATTAGGGTTACCACGGGAATGCCTTTTTCAACCGCAGTATTAATTAATTCTTCCATATTTTCTTCCGATGATGGTTCTAAGAGAATTCCATCCACCTCTTGATAAATCGCAATTTCTAGTAGTTCACTTACCGAATATTCTTCCGAAATATTATCCCCTATAAGTTCTACTAACGCTCCGTTCTTTTCTCCCTCTGCTTTTGCACTTAAATAAACATCTTGCCAAAATGTTGATTCACGATTTTCCACAATCATTACAAAGTGATATTTGTATTCTTTTGTATCAATTAAAGCTTCCGCATTTTCAATTCGAAAGGCCTGAAATGAAAACGCAATAATACTTCCAATTGCGATAATTGCAATGATCCAACTTAATAAATAGGAACTAAAAAATTTCTTCTTCATTTTATTTCCTTTCCATTTCCAGAGTTATTCTTAGTTTAGCACACTACGAAACCCCATACAATATACCCTTTTGTAATCACAATAATGTCCTATAATCGTAGTAAAATCTGCTAGTATATTCAATTTACTATCGTTTTTTATATGATATACTAATTATATTATAACAATATAGAAAAGGAGATGTTTATGAAAAAGCACATAAGTATAAAAGTATTATTTGCCATTGTTTTTCTTTTTCTTTCCGCTATTATTTGTAATTTGATTGCTACAAATATCGTTGCAAGAATGTCAGAAAGTTCTGAAACCATGGTAAATGAATGTTATGAAAGTATTGCTCTTCTAGGTAATCTAAATAGTGGTTTTGAGCGAATGCAAAAGGATGTTGAGCTTATTCGCAATTCTACCGGTAAAATACGAGAAAATGTTGCTACTGATATGAGTAGTGAGCTTGATTTATTTACAACATCTTTTCTTTCTCTTTCTGAAACAGTTAGCTCTTTTCATAATTCAGAAATCGACACAGCAATTGCTGCTTTTCAAATTTCAACCGAAAATTTCAGTGACATTCTTTCTCGCCTGCAAGAAAATGATGACGTCTCATATGAAGATATTATTTCTTCCATTTCAGAACTTGAGGTTTCTTTCGACGAAATGTATTCTCTCGTATTAATTCGTTCTTTAGAAGCACAAGAAGATTTGGATCTTGTTTATAAATCATCGAAAATTCAAAATATATACTTATACTTAGTGTTAATCGTTTCTTTAGTACTCACAATTATTTTTGTTGAATTTTCTGTTATTCACCCAATAAAGAAAGCCAATAAACATTTAAAAACCATTGTTTCTGACGTGGAAAATGACCAAGGAGATTTAACTGCACGAATTCTCTGTAAATCCAAAGATGAAGTCGGTGCTCTCGTTTCTGGAATAAATCAATTTATTGGAAATCTTCAAAACATAATGTTAAGTGTTACAAAAAATACTTACCTCTTGAATTCTTCTATTGACGATATTCAAGCACAAGTTTCTATTTCTGATAATAATGTTACCGATGTCTCTGCTTCTATGGAAGAAATTTCTGCTAGTATGCAAGAAGTATCTGCTACAATTTCTCTTGTTAATCAGGGAATTGCCAGTCTGGCAAAGGTAATTGTTTCCGTATCTACACAGACAAAAGATGGAAAATCTCTTTCTCAAAAAATACAAGCGCGTTCCATCAATTTAAGAAAAGAAGCTCTTTCAGGAAAAGAAAACACTACCCATATGTTATCCGAAATTCAATCCGTATTAAAACATTCAATCAATAACAGTAAACAGGCTGAAAAAATCAAAGGTCTTACCGGAAACATTCTAAATGTCTCAGGTCAAACCAATCTATTAGCATTAAATGCTTCCATTGAAGCTGCTAGAGCTGGTGCTGCTGGAACTGGTTTTGCTGTGGTTGCTGACGAAATTCGAGAACTTGCCGAAAATTCTAGAATTGCAGCAAGTAATATTATCCAAATTAGTGAAATGGTAACAGAAGCTGTATCTGTTCTTGTAACAAATGCAGAGGAAATGATTTCTTTTGTAGATAATACCGTTCTCCATGATTATGATTTGTTCGTTGAAACTACTGATTCCTATCAGCAAGATGCCTTACGTACCACAGGGTTAGTTGAGAACATTGCTTCTAACATTGCAATTCTAGAAAAAGCTATCACTAATATGAATCAAGGTATTGATGAAATCAATTCTTCTGTTCAAGAAAGTTCCTATGGCACCGCACACGTTGCAGAAAATATTGGAGAATTAGTGACTTCTATTTCTCAAGTTTCTTCTGTCGTAAAAAACAATCAATCTATTTCCGAAGATCTTAAAGCTGAGGTTGATATCTTCAAAAACATAGGGGAGGTGGCCATATCATGAGAAAAAAAATTAGTATAAAAATCATCGGGTCTCTTATTCTAATATTTATTGTTGCAATTATTAGTATTGTTTTATCTAGAACGGGAGCAACAAGTATCTACAACAATTCCAAGATAATTACGGAAGAAAGTATTAATGCCTATATTTTGATAAGTGATTTATCCTCAAGTGAAAGTCAAATACAGCAGGCAGTTGCAAAATATAAGAACAACAATGCTACTCTTTCAGAAACCGACCTTTTAGTAAAGGAACATCTTAACAATATCATCTCTACTTCACAAAAATTAAAAGACACCTTCTATTTGGTAGACGCACCAGAATTAGATCTTACCTTAGATTCTTTTCAAACCGCCGTTGAAACTTATATTTCTGAATATAATGCAGGAGAATCTCTTGTAAGTTTATTTGATGAAGCAGATAATATGGACTCTCTTATAAATTCTCTTGAACTTCAAGTAGATGAAATTGCACAGCATAGTGTGGTCACTATGCAAAACGCATCAGCAAAAGCAATTCGAAATGTTTATATGACACTTATTATTTTAGTCATTATTATTATTTTTTCGATTCTTCTTGTTCATGTTACGGTTAGTAAAGCTTTAACTTCTTCGGAAAAACAATTAACTTCCATCATTACTGATATCAATCATAAAAATGGAGATTTAACCAAACGTATAAAAATTAATTCAAAAGATGAGATTTCTATATTAACAAATGGTGTCAACACATTTTTAAATCGCTTGCAAATTGTCATGAAAAAACTACAAATAGAATCAACCAGATTAGATGACTCTGTTAATGAAGTTGTAAGTCAGGTTACTTTATCAAATTCTAGTGTAAATGATGTTTCCGCTACCTTACAACAGCTTTCCGCTAGTATGCAGGAAATTTCTGCTACCATACAAAACCTTGATACCAACTTAAGTGAAGTTCTATCTTCTACCTCTAGTGTCATGCAAGAAATTAATGTTGGTAAGGATTTAGCTAAAGAAATTAATCTTCGCTCTCAAGCACTCGATTTACAAGCTACAAATGGTAAAAACACTACCATTTCTATTCTTTTGAAAATCAAAGATGCTTTAGAAAAAGCGATTGCAAATTCAAAAAATGCAGATAAAATTGGTGGCTTAACTTCTGAAATCTTAAGTATTGCAGGACAAACAAATTTACTTGCATTAAATGCTTCCATTGAAGCTGCAAGAGCTGGTGAGGCCGGAAAAGGATTTGCTGTCGTAGCTGATGAAATCCGTGTATTAGCTGAAACAAGTAAAGATACTGCAAATAGCATACAAGAAATCAGTGAGCTTGTCATTGATGCAGTTAATGCTCTTGCAAATGATTCCGATCGCATGTTAACCTTTGTAAAGGATGCTGTGCTAAGTGATTATGAAAAATTCGTCTCTACCACCGATCAATATTGTACCGATGCAAACGATATCAAAAATATTGTTGATCAAATTGCACGCGATACCGAAAAAGTAGAATCTGAAATCTTTCAAATTAACGCTAGCGTAGAAGGTATTACCTCAACGGTTGACGAATGTGCAAGTGGTATTTCCATTGTTTCTGAAAATACATCTAATTTAGTATCTGCACTAAATCAAATTGACAGTAGCGCAAATAACACAAAAGAAATTTCAAATAATCTTTCAAAAGAAGTATCTATTTTTAAAAATATATAATTTTATGCAAAAAAGGAAGTCTCGCTTTCTATTCGATGCTTCCTCTTTTGTATCCTATATTTTTTTAAATTGACATTCGCAATCACATATTGTATTATTTTTTCATATGTTTCACTTCGATGCGTGGCTCAGTTTGGTAGAGCGCTGCGTTCGGGACGCAGAGGTCGTGGGTTCAAATCCCGTCGCATCGATTTCAATTTAAACATTTAATTTCGTTTTATCACTTCTATGATTTGATCATATGCTTCCTTACACTCCTTAATATTTGGAATATATGGCCATATATGCATCATTCCCTCTCCTCTGATATAATCCACCTCTAGTCTATTTTTTTTTGCTTTCTCTAAAAATGATTCAATAAAAACACTTAAAATATCATGACTTCCTGAAAATAAAGTAGTCCTTGGTAGTCCCTTAAACTCTCCTTGCATCGGATTTACCAAATAATTATTTCTTTCCTCATTATTCGTCCACCATTTAAAACAAGTCTCAAACATTTTGGATGATAACACAACATCTTTTGTTTCTATATCCTGTATTTTTTCGTTTTCTTCTTCTGTCAAAAAGCAAGATAAAACGGGAGAAATTAAAATCAAATCCTTTGGTTGTTCTAATCCTAATTGTTGATTTTGCATACAGAAAGAAAGTGCAATTTGTCCACCTGCAGAATCTCCAATTACTGTAATGCTTTCACTCTTATGTATTTCTCGCATTTTTTTATATAGCTTAGAAAGCATCTGCATGGTTTTTTCATAATTATTTTTAGGCGCAAGTGGATAGATTGGAATATATATTGTTGCTTTGAGGTCCTTTTCCAAGCGAGAAACCACATCCCAGTAAAAAGGATTCATTTCCTTTATATATGCACCCCCATGAAGAAATAGTACAACCTTCGATTCTTTTTCATGTTTTGCTGAGACAACATAACAAACTTGATAATCAATTTTTATCTTTTTAATTTCGTACTTCTTTCGCATGCTTTTGGATGGAACATGTGTAATTTTATTTTCATTTTTTTCCAATTCTTCTTTCATTTTTTTTTCATCTAACTGCAAAAATTTCTTTGTTCCTGAAATTTTCATAATATATTCTACAATATTATAACCTAAACTGCTCATGCTTTCCCTTTTCTTATAACCAATTTACTAAAATTAATATTACAATACTTT
>JBFHIZ010000046.1:0-14485 GCA_041596215.1 Lachnospiraceae bacterium | reverse complement strand
TGATTTCGAAAACATCACACAAGAAAGTTCGGAAGCGTATATTCAATTTATAAGAGAATTATCAATTGCGTGTCGAGCAAATCAAATCATTTTGTCGGTTGATAATTATGTTCCAAAACCATACAATATGTTTTATGATCGAGAAGAGCAAGGGATATTTGCAGACTATGTAATTATTATGGGATATGATGAACATACAAAGACTGGTGGAGAAATCGGATCGGTATCTTCATTCCAATTTGCTAGCGATGGAATTACAGACACATTATTAGAAGTCCCTGCTGAAAAAGTAATTAATGGAATTCCATTCTACACGGTACGTTGGGAAACGACGGGAGCAGAAATTTCAGGTGGAAACATAGATATGGAAGAAGCGGAAGATTTTGTTGCACGTAATCATTTAGAAACTGTCTGGGATGAAGTTGTTTGTCAAAACTATGCGAGTTTTGAAACGGATAGCACAACTTATCAAATCTGGCTAGAGGATGAGGATTCTCTTAGAGTGAGATTGAATTTAATCAATATACATAATCTTGCCGGAGTAGCCGTATGGCGATTAGGTTATGAAAAACCAGAAATATGGGAAATTTTCAAAGAGTATTTAGGAACATCAGAATAAGAAATAGAAAAACACAGAAGTGTTAAAAGCAATGGGAAATTGTTTGACAATAAAAAAACAAGAATCTATAATAGATAGAAGATGATAAAATAGAAACATAAAGGAAAACCTTGGGGGGATTATATGAGAAAAAAATGGAATTCAATAATTGTAATTTTATTAGTATTTATTTTAATTATGACTTTTAGACCAATGAAAGCAAATGCAGATTCGTTATATCCAAATGTAGTGACAACAGACATCGATTATAGTTTGACAAGTACCGTAGATGTAAACTTTAATGCAGGGTCGATCACCGGTTTGATTGGTAGATCTCCATTATCTGAATTTTGGAAAGCCACTGGATTAACGGAAGAGGACATTACAAAAAATTATTATCCAGTAGTATATACACATGAAAGTTCTCTTGAGGTTGCAGTGACGGATGCATTACAAGCAAAAGCTACGGAAATTGGAGCACAACCAATCGTAACTTATATTGATATATTTTTATTTAAACAAACAACAGAAAGTACCTTAGTTTCTGAATTTCCAAATTATGTAGAATATACCATTAAACTTCCTTCTTCTTTAGATTCTTCGGAAATGGAGTATGCTGTAATTTGTTATTTTGATGGAAAGATGCAATTATTTAAAGATACAGATGACGCGTATTCTACATTGACATTTTCAACAAATAAATCAGCACCATATGCAATTTTAAGAGCGTGGGATGGAACCTTTGATAATATTGAAAATGGAGCTTATATTGATGGAACGTCTATTTCGGCCGAGGAAACAACGGATGAATTAGATGAGGTGCCAAAAACAGGAGAATTTGGAGTGATGGGTTATCTTGGTATCATGATTGTAGCTGCAGGAGCGATGTATTTATATTTAAATAAAAAGGAAAAACAAATTTAAACATGAAAAATAAAAAGCATATGGAAGAACAATCAAATAAACAAAATAATAGAAGTGCGGTTTTGAAAAGAATCGCACTTTGTGTTTGTATTATAGGAATCGTTATTCTTGCAGGAGTTTTTGTTCAAATAAAAATTCAAACAAAACAGCAAAAAAAAATAACGGAAGAATTAAAGCAAACAATCGAAGTGCAAACAATTGACGAAACCATTCAAAATCCACAAGGGGAGCCGGAAGTAACTGTGGAACCAGAGATTCCAGAAATTGCTAGGAATCCTTATTCACAGATATTTCAAGAGTATGAAGATGTTGTTGCTTGGATTGTAATACCAGACACAAAAATCGATTTACCCGTTGTACAAACAATGGAGGATGAAACGTATTATTTACAACGTGATATTAATCAAGAATACAATATTAACGGAACCTTGCTTATGGATACGGATAGTGATGTGATAAAACCAAGTACTAATTTAATTATTCATGGACATAATATGAAATCAGGAGAAATGTTTGGAGATTTGGATTTGTATCAGGAGGAATCTTATGCAAAAGAACATAGTAGCATTGCTGTTTTTTTCCCAAATTGCAAGAGAGAATATGAAGTGATCTCGGTCTTTTATTCACAGGTATATAATAAATCTGATCAGGTTTTTAAGTTTTATAAATTTTTCCAAGCGGACACGGAAGAGGAATTTGATTCCTTTTATAAAAACATCAAAGAGATGTCAATTTTTGATACCGAAATGGAAGCGGAATTTGGCGACGAATTTTTGACATTATCAACTTGTTCCTATCAGGTTTCCAATGGAAGATTTGTAGTGGTAGCAAAAAAAATAAAGGAAGAAGAACTTCTTTTGGAAGAAAAAGGGGAGTAATCAGGAGGAACAGATGATAGCAAAGCATTATAAAGAAATGTTAAATGGAAAATCGGTAATAAGAGAATTATTTGCTTATGCAACAGAAAGAGCAAATGAAATTGGAGAAGAAAATGTATATAACTTTAGTTTGGGGAATCCTTCGGTACCTGTTTGCGACGAATTTACAAAGGCGGTAATGGAACTGCTTGAAAAAGAGGATCCAATAAAATTACATGGATATTCGCCAACACTTGGTATTCCTGTGGTAAAACAAACAATTGCTAAATCTTTACAAAGAAGATTTGGATTACCATATTCCGAAGAAGAAATATTTATGACTTCAGGAGCAGCTGGAGCTATTGCGCATGCAGTTCGTGCAGTTACTTGTAAAGGAGAGGAAGTCTTGACCTTTGCTCCATATTTCCCTGAGTATGCACCGTATGTAAATGCAACAGGGGCAGTGTTGCGAATTGTTCCCGCAGAAACTACAACTTTCCAAATAAATTTCGAAAAATTTGAAAAAATGATTCATTCGAATACGGCAGCAGTTTTAGTTAATTCACCAAATAATCCATCGGGAATTGTTTATTCCACGGAAACGATAAAGAAATTAGCAAAGATATTAGAAAAAAAAGCAAAAGAATATGGACATGATATATATATCATTTCAGATGAGCCTTATCGTGAAATTATATTTCAAGGAGTGGATTCACCATGTATTTCGCGGCATTATGAGAACACTATTGTTTGTTATTCCTTTAGTAAATCCTTATCGCTTCCAGGAGAGCGCATTGGGTATGTTGCAGTAAACCCAAAATGTAAGGATGCAAAATTAATCATTCAAATGTGTGGGCAAATTTCTAGAGGAATTGGACATAATTGTCCTTCTTCATTAATGCAATATGGAGTAGCCGAGGTAATTGATCGAACAGCAGATGTTTCGGTATATGAAGTCAATGCAAATATATTATATGAAGAATTAGTAAACTTGGGATTTGAGGTTATAAAACCAAACGGAACTTTTTATATTTTTCCAAAAGCTTTGGAAGAAGATGCAAATGCATTTTCAGAAAAAGCAAAAAAATATGATTTAATGTTAGTTCCTGGAGATAGCTTTGGGTGTCCTGGCTATTTTAGAATCGCATATTGTGTTCCGACGGATAAGGTGATGCGTTCCCTAAATGCATTTCGAAAATTTGTAGAGACAGAATATCCAAATCGATAAGAACAGAGGGTAAAAAATGAATGCTATAGTAAGTGAGATTCAAATTCTAGAAATGATAAAAGTGATTTTGTTTGGAGTGATTGAAGGCATCACAGAATGGCTTCCAATTAGTAGTACGGGACATATGATCTTGTTACAGGAATTTGTAAAGTTAGATGTTAGTGCGGAATTTTGGGAGATGTTTTTAGTTGTCATTCAATTTGGAGCGATTTTTGCGGTGGTTATTTTATTTTGGAATCGATTATGGCCACTTGCCACAAAGAAAAATCATTGGATAAAGAAAGATGTATTTTCCATGTGGTTTAAAGTCATTGTTGCATGTATTCCCGCGGGATTAATTGGTATATTTTTTGATGATCAATTAGAAGAACTTTTTTATAATTATCAAACGGTATCAATTGCACTGGTTGTTTTTGGTATTGTCTTTATTATAGTAGAAACTCTACATAAAGGGAAAGCAAGTAAAGTGCACTCAATTTCCGAATTAAGTTATTATACAGCAATATACATTGGTATGTTTCAAGTATTAGCGGCTATATTTCCAGGTACATCAAGATCAGGAGCGACAATTATTGGAGCACTAATATTGGGAGTTTCAAGGACCGTGGCAGCAGAGTTTACTTTTTTTATGGCAGTGCCAGTAATGGCTGGTGCTAGTTTATTAAAAATTTTACAATTTGGATTCCATTTTTCCTTTGAAGAGGCTTTGCTTTTAGGAATGGGAATGGGTGTAGCATTTATCATATCAATTCTTGTAATTAAATTTTTGATGGGATATATTAAAAAACATGATTTTAAAGTATTTGGATGGTATCGGATTGCATTAGGTTTCACGGTATACTTATATTTTTTGCTGATAAAATAGCAACCAATAATTGAAAAGAGGAAGAAAGCAATTTCAGAATGCTTTCTTTTTTTTTGTCCAAAATAACTTTACATAGAGTTTACAAAAACAAAACCAAAGGATGGTTTTTTCTAATTGTGTTCTTTTGTATTCTTAGGAGGTAGAGAAAACAAAAAACGTGTAATTACACAAATGAAACAAGGAGAAGATTATGAAAAGCAAAATGAAAAAATTAGTAGCTATGTTAGGAGTATCTGTTTTGGCGATGAGTATGTTAGCAGGATGTGGAAACAATACACCAGAAGTTGTTGAAGAAAACGTAACCGTAGTGGAAGAAGAAACAGTAGTAGAAGAAGCAGTTGAAGAAGTGGTAGTAGAAGAAGAATTAACTGGAACTGTTCGTTTAGCAGGATCAACATCAATGGAAAAAGTAGCAAATTATATGAAAGAAGATTTTATGGAAAAAAACCCAGGAGTAACGGTTACCGTAGAATTTAGTGGCTCATCTGCAGGAGTACAATCATTAATCGATGGACAATGTGATATTGGGGATGCATCAAGAGGATTGAAAGACGAAGAACTTGCAGCTGGTGTAGTACAAAATAACGTAGCATTTGACGGAATTACAGCAATTGTAAATCCTGCAAATACAGTAACGGAAATCACGACAGAAGATCTTGTTAAAATTTATAAAGGCGAAATTACAAACTGGAGTGAATTAGGTGGAGCAGATGGTGAAATCGTAGTAATTGGTAGAGAAGCCGGATCTGGCACAAGAGGGGCATTTGAAGAATTACTTGATGTAGAAGATGCTTGTGTTATGGCTCAAGAACTTGATAGTAATGGTGCAGTATGTGCAACGGTTGAATCGATTGAAGAAGCAATTGGATATGCATCTTTAGATATTGCAGAAGCTGAAGGCGACAAGTTAGGAATGTTAACACTTGATGGCGTGGTTCCTTCTGTGGAAACAATAAAAGATGGATCCTATTCTTTATTTAGACCATTTGTTATGGCAACTTATGGAACAATCGAAGAACAAACGGGAGTAGTAAAAGCGTTCTTAGACTATGCATTTGGAGAAGAAGGACAAGAAATGGTTAAAGAAGCAGGAGCAATTCCAGTAAACTAAGAGTTTCAAGAGTAACTAAAAATAGATTGTGACAAGCAGCATGGTTTCTATAAGAAACCATGCTAATTGTACACTTATAGAAAAAGTAGACAGGATGAAAAGATGAGTAAAGAGAAGTATTCGATAAAAGGTGTGGCACATAGCAAAATGGGAATGGAACGTTTTATGAAAGCGGTGTTTATTACCACGGCTATTTTTGGCGTCGCTGCTGTTTTTGCCATTACAATATATATGTTTATCAATGGGACTCCAGCATTTGCAGAAATTGGAATCAAGGATTTGCTGTTTGGAACAATTTGGGAACCAACGAATAAAATAGAACCACAATTCGGTATTTTTTACGTTATTCTTACTTCTATAGTAGGTACTTTTGCTGCGGTATTGATTGGCGTACCAATAGGATTATTTGCAGCAATTTTTTTAGCGGAAGTCGCACCTAAACCTTTGGTGAAAATCGTACAACCTGCCGTAGAATTGCTTGCTGCAATTCCGTCGGTAATTTATGGATTATTAGGTTTGGTTATATTAAATCCCATTATGTATAAATGGGAAAAAGTTTTGTTTGCAGGAGAAGAAGGACATCAATTTACAGGAGGGGCAAATTTATTATCTGCGATTATTGTTCTTGCAATTATGATTTTACCAACAGTGATTAATGTTAGCCAGTCTTCGATTCAATCCGTGCAAAAAGACTTGAAAGCTTCTTCGTTTGCATTAGGAGCATCTCACATTCAAACGATTTTTAAAGTATTATTACCCGCTGCAAACTCAGGGATAATTAGTGGTGTTGTTTTAGGAATTGGTCGTGCAATGGGAGAAGCTATGGCAATTACGCTTGTATCAGGAAGTTCTGTAAATATTCCTTTACCTTTCAATTCGGTACGGTTTTTAACAACCGCAATCGTAAGTGAAATGGGGTATGCGTCTGGGCTTCATAGACAAGTTTTGTTTTCCATTGGACTAGTTCTCTTTGTGTTTATTATGGCAATTAATTTTCTCTTATCAAAAGTACTAAAGAAGGAGGAAAGAAATCATGCCTAAATGTGAAAATACACTTTACAGAAGTAATATAAGAAAAGCAGATGTTTTTGTTTTAATATTAATTTATATTGCAGCGGCCATTGCGGTAGTTTTGATTGCAGGAATTATTATTTATAGCGTAATACATGGATTTTCTGTTATCAATTGGCAATTTCTGACACAGGCACCAAGTTATCGAGCTGGAACATTAGGTATTGGAGGAAATATATTAAATACGTTATATATTATTGTCTTTACCTTAATCATTGCAGTTCCATTAGGAATCGGTGCAGCAGTTTATTTAAACGAATACGCAAAGCCAGGGAAATTTGTTCGCTTGGTTACCTTTACGACAGAAACATTAGCTGGGATTCCTTCGATTATCTTCGGATTATTCGGCATGAAATTTTTTGGAGAGTTTTGTGGATTGGGATTTAGTATAATAAATGGAGCACTTACTTTAACAATTATGATTTTTCCATTGATAACTAGAAACACACAAGAAGCTTTAAAAATGGTTCCCAATAGTTATCGTGAAGGTGCATTGGGTATGGGTGTGACAAAATGGCATATGATTCGAACTATCCTTTTGCCAAGTGCAATTCCAGGGATCATTACGGGGGTCATCTTAAGCATAGGCCGTATTGTAGGAGAGTCTGCAGCACTGTTATTTACAGCAGGAAGTGGAGAAGGATTACCAGAAACGGTGATGCAATATGTTGATAAAATTGGTACTTCCGGTGGAACACTTGCCATTCAATTATATTTGAGTATGGCAAAAGCGGACTATGCTTCGGCATACGGTATTGCTGTGGTGTTGATTGTAATTGTGTTGTTTATAAATTTTGCAGCAAAACTAATAGGAAGACGTCTGAACACGACAAGATAACTTTGCGTAGATAGAATAAAAACAGGAGATAAAAATGGAAAATCAGAAAATAATTACAAAAGATTTAAATTTACACTATGGAAATAACCATGCATTAAAGGGTATTAATATGAAGATTGAAACAAATTCAATTACAGCTTTAATTGGACCATCTGGATGTGGAAAATCTACATTTCTAAAAACAATCAATCGAATGAATGATTTGATTGATTGTGTAAAAATAGACGGTAAAATATATATTGATGAGGAAGATATATATGATCCAAAAGTGGATACAACATTATTACGAAAAAAAGTAGGCATGGTTTTTCAACAGCCAAATCCATTTCCAATGAGTGTGTATGACAATATTGCATACGGTCCAAGAATTCATGGAATAAAAAGTAAAGCAAAATTAGACCAAATTGTTGAGGAAAGTTTACGTGGTGCTGCAATTTATGATGAACTAAAGGATTATTTAAAAAAATCCGCTCTTTCTTTGTCAGGAGGACAGCAACAAAGACTTTGTATTGCAAGGGCGCTAGCCGTAGAACCGGAAATTTTACTTATGGATGAACCAACATCTGCACTTGATCCAATTTCCACTTTAAAAATTGAAGAACTCATGGAAGATCTAAAGAAAAAATACACCGTAGTGGTGGTGACTCATAATATGCAACAAGCGGCACGTGTATCCGATGATACCGCATTTTTCTTAATGGGTGAAGTAATCGAATTTGACACAACGGATAATATTTTTTCTAGGCCCAAGGACAAACGAACGGAAGATTATATCACGGGAAGATTTGGATGATGAAAGGAAATTGAAAACAAATAGTCTAAGGAGGAGAATATGACAAGAGAATCTTATGAAATACAGTTAGAAAGATTAGAAATAGAAATACAAAATATGGGTCAGAACGTAGAAAATGCAATTATGGAAACCTGGAGAGCAATGGAAGAGATAAATTGTGAAGTTGCGAAAAAAGTAATTAATGAGGACCGTATTATAAATGATATGCAACGAAATATTGAAGCAAGATGTTTGACAATGATAACAAAACAACAACCAGTTGCAGGTGATCTTAGATTGATATCGGCAGCGTTAAAAGTGGTTACGGATATTGAAAGGATTGGGGATCAGGCAGCAGATATTGCAGAATTGGTTTGCCGTTTTGAAAATACATCCGTGGCAGAATGTTCAGAAAATATTAAACCAATGCTCTTTGCAGCAAAAGATATGGTACATAAATCCATTCTTAGTCTTGTAAAAAGAGATAAAATAATGGCTCAAGAAATTAGTAAAGAAGATGATGTTGTGGATGGATACTTTAATTTAATTAAAGAAGAAGTAATTGAAAAACTAAAAGCCAAGAAAATGGATGCAGATTTGTGCGTGGATACATTAATGGTTGCAAAATATTTAGAACGTATTGGGGATCATGCAGTAAATATTGCAGAATGGGAGGTTTTTCAAGAAACAGGAACGATTCAGGATGTAAGGATCTTTTAGATCCTTACATTTGTGCAAATTAGACAAAATAGAGAAGATAAAATCATACAAAGTACTGAAAACGTTTTTTTAAAGAAAAAAAGATTGTATTTTTGAAGAAAAAGGAGTATTCTAAAGGTGTCAATCGGAAACGTTACCGATAACGATACCGAAAACGTTTTCAAAATCAAGGTCTGTAGTTGCCAGGCAGCAGATTTCTTGAATAAAAATGGGTAGGCTGGCGGAAATGAGGAGAACAAAAATGAAAAAGAGAGTTGTAAGTTTAATGCTAGTTGTAGCATTAGCAGTAACAAGTTTGGTAGGTTGTGGCAATAATGTTGCAAATACTGAAGAAAATGTAACAACAAATGTAATGGAAGAAACTGAGGAAGAAGAAGTAGTAGAAGCAGAGCAAGGAAGTGTATATTATTTAAATTTCAAACCTGAGGTAGAAGATATTTGGCAGGAGATTGCAGCTTCCTATACAGCAGAAACAGGAATTGAAGTTGTTGTAACAACAGCAGCAGGTGGAACTTATGAATCTACATTAAAAGCTGAAATGGCTAAAAATGATGCACCTACCTTATTCCAAATCAATGGACCAGTTGGATATCAATCATGGAAAGATTATTGTATGGATTTATCTGGAACGGATTTATATTCTTGGTTATTAGATCCATCATTAGCAGTTACAGAAGGAGAAGGTGTATATGGAATTCCTTATGTAGTTGAAGGATATGGAATTATCTATAATGAAGGAATTATGAATGCTTACTTTGCATTAGAGAATAAAGCAACAGATGTTACTTCTATGGATGATATTAATAATTTTGAAATTTTAAAAGCAGTAGTTGAAGATATGCAAGCAAATAAAGAAGCACTAGAAATAGAGGGCGTATTTGCATCCACATCTTTTGCAAGTGGAGAAGATTGGAGATGGCAAACACATTTAGCAAATCTTCCAATTTATTATGAATTTGCAGAGAAAGGAATTAGTGATGCTGCAGAAATCGATTTTAGCTATGCAGAAAACTTTAAAAATATTTTTGATTTATATTTACAAAACTCAACCGTTCCTGCTACACTCGTAGGAAGTAAAACCGTAAATGATTCGATGGCTGAATTTGCATTGGGACAATGTGCAATGGTTCAAAACGGAAACTGGGGATGGGGCCAAATCAGTGGCGTTGATGGAAATGTTGTAACAGAGGATCAAGTGAAATTCTTACCAATTTATACCGGTGTAGAAGGAGAAGAAAAACAAGGTCTATGTACAGGAACAGAAAACTTTTTCTGTGTAAATGAAAAAGCATCGGATGCAGATAAAGCAGCAACAATTGCATTTGTAGAATGGTTATTTAGTTCTGATATGGGAAAAGATTATGTAACAAATTCCCTTGGATTTATCGCTCCATTTAATACTTTTGCAGCAGATGAAACACCAACAGACCCATTAGCAAAAGAAATTATTGCATACATGGCTAACTCATCTTTGACATCCGTAGCTTGGAACTTTACTGCATTCCCAAGTCAAGAATTCAAAAATGCATTTGGTGGAGATTTACTTCAATATGCACAAGACAAAATCTCGTGGGATGATGTAGAAACAAACGTTGTTGAATCTTGGGCAAGTGAAAAAGCTCTTGCAGCAACAGCAGAATAAATAAATGAAATTGAGGGCTGGGCTATGTAGCCTGGCCCTTTTTTAAAGGAGACCAATATGCAAAAATCAATGAAGAAATATTTTCCATTATTTGTATTACCAACGTTAATTGCATTTACGATTGCTTTTCTGATTCCTTTTTTGATGGGATTGTACTTATCGTTTACGACATTTACAACGGTAACAGATTCAAAATGGGTTGGAATTGAAAATTATATAAAAGCATTTACTGTTAATACAGAATTTTTGGATGCATTTCTCTTTACCGCAAAATTTGCGATAGTAAGCGTTATCACAATCAATGTTTTTGCATTTGGGCTTGCTTTGCTATTAACAAAAGGACTAAAAGGGACGAATGTATTTCGTACTATATTTTTTATGCCAAATTTAATAGGCGGTATTGTTTTGGGTTATATCTGGCAACTGATTATTAATGGAATACTTTTTAAGTTCGGATATGATATTACGTTTGATGCCAAATTTGGATTTTGGGGGTTAGTAATTTTGATGAATTGGCAATTGATAGGATATATGATGATTTTATATATTGCTGGTATTCAAAATATTCCAGGCGAATTAGTAGAAGCTGCAAAAATTGATGGAGCAAACACGAAACAAATACTTAGAAAAATTACGATTCCAATGGTTATGCCTTCCATTACGATATGTACTTTTTTAACATTGACAAATTCCTTTAAATTATTTGATCAAAATCTTGCATTGACTGGAGGAATGCCAGCAAAACAGACAGCAATGCTGGCACTTGATATTTATTGGACCTTTTATAATCGAGTGGGATTTGAAGGAGTGGGACAAGCAAAAGCAGTCATGTTTTTCTTATTAGTGGCGGTATTAGCACTTGTTCAGTTAAAAATTACAAGAAGTAAGGAGGTAGAACAATAATGAGCAGAAGCAAAATAAGGAAGAAAAAGCATACAACAATAGAAAACTGTGAATTAACGAAATCTTCTCGAATTTCTGGTATTACTTTTTTAACAATATTATCGATTATATTTCTATTTCCAATTGCTATTGTTTTACTGAATTCAATAAAAGGAAGATTTTATATTGCATCAACACCATTTGCACTTCCAACGGGAGAAATCTTTGTCGGTATTACAAATTATGTAGAAGGCTTTCGAAAAACGGGACTTTTACAAGCAACGGGATGGTCTTTCTTTATTACTATTTTTTCTGTGTTAGCAATTGTGTTATTGACATCTATGACAGCTTGGTATATTACACGAGTGAAATCTAGATTAACATCGAATTTATATTATATGTTTGTGTTCTCGATGATTGTACCATTTCAAATGGTTATGTTTACCATGTCGAAAATAACGAATATGTTACATTTGGATAATCCTCTTGGCATTATTTTAATTTATGTTGGATTTGGTTCTGGGTTATCGGTATTTACGTTTGCAGGATTTATTAAATCCATTCCTATTGCAATGGAAGAAGCAGCAATGATGGATGGTTGTAGTCCAATACAAACATTTTTCTATGTGGTATTTCCAATTCTTAGACCAACAGCAATTACAGTGGCTATTTTAAATACCATGTGGGTATGGAATGATTATCTGTTACCAAGCTTAGTGCTTTCTAATAAATACGCAACCATTCCAATGGCAGTTCAATCCTTAAAAGGAAGTTACGGCTCAATTGATATGGGAGCAATGATGGCAATGCTTGTTGTAGCAATTGTACCAATTGTAATTTTTTATTTAACTTGTCAAAAATACATTATTAAAGGAATTGCTTCCGGGGCAGTTAAAGGGTAAAGAAAGAAGGAAAAAAATGAGAGCAAGTGGGATATTATTACCAATCTCGTCTTTACCATCTTCCTATGGAATTGGGGCATTTAATAAGGCGGCATATAGATTTGTAGATCAATTAGAAAAAGCGGGACAGAAATATTGGCAAATTCTGCCATTAGGAACTACAGGGTATGGAGATTCTCCCTATCAATCCTTTTCTGCCTATGCAGGAAATCCATATTTTATTGATATTGATGATTTGAAGGAAAAAGGATTATTAACAAAAGAAGAATGTGAAAAAATAGATTTCTCGGAAAACACGGAATATGTGAATTATGATAAATTATATCGAACGAGATTTGAATTGCTTCGAAAGGCTTTTCAAAGATTCCATCGTGAAGAACAAGAATATCTTGATTTTACGAACGATGCACGACATTGGTTAAAAGATTATGCTTTGTATATGTCTATAAAAAATGAATGTGGTGGGTTACCTTGGGATAAATGGGAAGATAAGCTTCGTTTTCGAGAGAAGGAGACAATCGAAAAAAGTTACATTAAATATAAAGAAGAAATTGCTTTTCAAGAATTTCAACAATTTATGTTTTTTCAAGAATGGAAGAAATTGAAAGGATATGCAAATAGAAAAGGAATTCAAATTATTGGAGACATTCCGATTTATGTAGCACATGATAGTGCTGACACATGGGTACATCCAGAATTATTTATATTAGATGAAAATCGAACACCAATTGTGGTTTCTGGATGTCCACCAGATCCATTTTCAGAAACGGGACAACTTTGGGGAAACCCAATTTATGATTGGGATTATCATAAAAAAACCAACTATGTATGGTGGAAAGAACGAATGCGAAAGTCTTTTCAACTGTATGATGTCGTACGAGTAGATCATTTCAGAGGGTTCGATGCATTCTATCAGATTTCTTATGGGGAGAAAACTGCAGAATATGGAACCTGGGAAAAGGGTCCAGGGGTGAAACTATTTCAAGAAATCGAAAAGGAACTTGGTGAATTAAATATTATAGCTGAAGATTTAGGATTTATCACCGAATCGGTTCAAAAAATGTTAAAAGAAACTGGATATCCGGGAATGAAAATTCTACAATTCGCTTTTGATTCCAGAGAAGAAGGCGATTATAATCCACTAAACTATAGGGAAAATTGCGTTGTTTATACAGGAACACACGACAATGATACTTTGGTTGGTTGGTATCATGCAATTTCCCCTGTAGATAGACAACTTGTTCGTTCTTATGCTAAAATAGAAGAAGAAGATGACGAGAAAATTGCATGGAAATTGATTTCCATGGCGATGAGTACGCGTGCAAATTTATGTGTGATACCGATGCAGGATTATTTGGGATTAGGAAGTAAGGCACGAATGAATACACCATCAACGTTGGGGGAAAACTGGAAATGGCGTCTTACGGAGAATGAATTTACCGATGCGTTGTGTAAAAAAATCAGAGAATTAACACGTGAATACCAGAGATAAGCTAAAATTAGCATGAAGGTTGTGTGAAATGGAATCAATTACAATAAAGGATGTTGCGAGAATATGTGGTGTGGGAGTAAGTACAGTATCAAGAGCGATTAACAACCATCCAGATATTAATGAAGAAACAAAAAAACTGATTTTAGAAACGATTAAAACTTATCACTATATACCAAATGATAGTGCGAGAAATCTAAAAAGAGTGGACGCAAAAGCAATTGCTATTCTTGTCAAGGGGATAACAAATCCTTTTTTTTCCAAAATGATAAAGATTATGGAAAAAGAAATACAGCAACAGAAGTACTCATTAATATTACATCATGTAGAAGATGAGATAGATGAAGTGGAAGTTGCGTTACAATTAATCAAAGAGAAACGATTGCGAGGAATCATTTTTTTGGGGGGCTATTTTTCCCATACGGAAAAGAAACTTCGGCAGATCAAAGTGCCTTTTGTACTTAGTACAATTTCAGCAACCAATTCCATTCCACGAGATATCTATGCTTCGGTTTGTGTAGACGATTATCAAGAAAGTTACAAAATGACAAAATATTTATGTGATTTAGGGCATACTAAAATTATG
>JBFHIZ010000045.1:0-15428 GCA_041596215.1 Lachnospiraceae bacterium | reverse complement strand
ATTGCCCATTCAAACATTGCGGAAAATATAAACAAATAGTACAATATGATTAGTATTATCCTAATTTTATTTGAAACTATTTAAAACAGAATTCGAGGTTAACATGATTCTACTATACGGAAATGGTAAATTTTTAAAAAATAAATCGAGTCAAATTAATTGGAGTCAGGTGGCCGCTATCATTGATAAAAATGCTGCCCCTAATGAAACTTATCATGAGGTTAATGTTGCAAAACCAGAACATATCCAACTATATGATTTTGATAGCATTTATATTTTTTCTCCTATCTATTTTGAAGAAATAAAATTAGAATTGATTTATCAGCAAAATATCCCAGAAGAAATGGTTTTTTCATGGAATGTATTACTTGAAAAAGAAAAAGATATATTTAGTCTTGAACTTCCTTTTTTCAAGAAATTATTGTCTGCTTACTCTATACATAGCATTCTTGATGTAAATTATCCAAGTTTAGCAAACTATGTCCTTACAAAAAGTTATTTAAAAAATGAACCAACTTTAAAAATTGATGGGATTTGCAAGGAAAGTGCAATCATAGATATTCCTTTCTATGGATTCGTCTATTCCTCTCTAGACAGTATCTCTGAAAAGTACGATTTGGCACTGATTCATTCCTGGAGCGATCAACTTGAAAGGTCCATAAATTTTCTTTCTACGATAGTCAAATATATCGTTGTATATCTGCCTTATCAAGCCTGTTATGATGACACTTGGCAAAAAAAACAAACACATATTTTTGAAAAATTAACGAAAGAAGCTTTTGTTCACACTTATTTTTCTCAAAATGGTCTAATCTATATTTGCGAACCAAAACCTCTTGATTTACCTGCGTTTGATTTAGATATTTATGTTGTATTGCATAAGAAATTTAAAGTCCTCTCCGATGATATGTATCATCCATTATGTGTCGGGAGGAACTATACCAATCCTAATTTTTTAAATGAACATACTGGTAAAAATATCGCACACTTAAATGGAAAAATAAACGAATGTACTGCCATGTATTGGATATGGAAAAATACAAATAGTGCCTATGTAGGCTTAAATCATTACCGACGATATTTCTACAATGACGATATGCAATATAAATGGAATTTTCTAACAAAGAAGAAGGCACATAAACTTTTAACTGCTTATGATATTATTCTTGCAAAATCAGATCCTTTTGCTAATACTGTTTTTGAACAATTTAAAGAGACTATCAAAGACAAAGAATTATTCGACTTTGTATTTACTAAATTCTGCAAAGAAATCAAAGAGCATCAAGGTGAATATCTCGATGCTTTCCACGCCGTAATGCAGAGTCATAATTTTTTTCGTTGCAATTTATTTCTTACAAAACGCTTTATTTTTAATTCTTATTGTGAATGGTTATTTTCTTTTTTACTCCCAATTGCAGAAGAAATTGATCTATCTAATTATGAAGGAACAGACAGCCGAATTCTTGGTTTTTTTGCAGAACGAATGCTTTCCGTTTGGCTCTATAAGCAAAATTATTCCATGATGGAATTATGTTATACCGATGTTTTTTAAATTTATTTTTTACGAGAGGGACTTATGAAGAATCCAATTCAAATCTCAATTATTGTCACCATGCACAATGCGGAACATTTCATTGAAGACTGCTTGAACAGTGCTATTTGTCAAACTTTTTCTGAAATTGAAATTTTATGTATGGATGGGGGCAGTACCGATGCGACTCCACAAATTCTAAAAAAATTCAAGGAAAAAGATGCTCGCATTCGAATCATAAATGATGCCAATACAAGTTATGGACATAAAGTAAACCGGGGGATTGATGAAGCAAAAGGAACTTATATCTCCGTATTAGAATCAGATGATATGTACGAGCTTGATATGCTTTCAAAACTCTATGAAATTGCTGAAACGAAGCAGCTTGATTATGTAAATGCAGACTATCGAAACTTTTTTGATATTAACGGATTTCGTTTTTACCAAGATGTTGCCATGTATGATGCAGGTTCATATAATCGTGTTATCACTCCTTCGCACAAAGATCCATTAGACCTCTATCCAAGATATTGGACTGGTCTTTTTCGAAAAAGTTTTTTAGCAAAACATAATATCCGTATGAACGAATCAGCTGGTGCTTCTTTTCAAGATATGTCCTTTCGTTTTTTAACTGCAATCCTTGCCGAATCCTGTTATCATTTAAAAACACCTGTTTATTTATATCGAATTGATAACCCGGCTTCTTCTATGCATGACTTAAAAAAAACGGTTGTCATAGCAGATGAGCATAATTTTTTAAAAAACGAATTAAAAAAACGCAAACTATATGACAAAACTATTTTGTTTAGTGCCTATCAATGGAAATACATGGATTTTCGCGGAAACATGCGTAATCTTATAGGAACCTATCGGGAGGAACTATTTCTTCGTTATCTTCAGGAATTGCAACTTGATTTTGATATCTTGCAATCTCTTTCTTCCCTTGGTTTTCGTACGGAAGTAAAAGAAATGCTTACTTTAAAACCTTCTATTCTCCGTGCATTGATTGAAAAAGAATCTTCTTCCATTCGAGCACAAGAGCTATCCTATTTTACTTTCTTAGAGCATGTAACAAAAAAAGCTCCTAAACAGGAACTTATTATCTTTGGATGTGGTAAAAACGGGAAATATGCTTTCGATTTACTACTACCTTTGCAAGATAGAATAGCTTGTTTTACTGATAACTCAAAATCTTTATGGAATACTTCTTATAAAGGACATTTGATTTTATCTCCAGAAGATGCCGTGGCTTACCATTCCGATGCTTGTTTTATCATATCCGTTCTTCATGATAAGGAAGAAATCAAAAATCAACTTCATGAAATGGGAATTATAGACAATCACATCTTATTTTTATTCAACCTAACTCCCTTTTTTTGTTAAAGATTTTCCAACAAATATATCCTATGGTAACTCCAAGTGTATTCAAAATAATATCATCAATATCAAAGGTTCCGGTATAAGTAAAAAATTGAATTAATTCGACAACTAAAATAGATCCTACCGAAATAAAAAATATTATGCTTAATCTCCTTGTTCTTTGAAACAGAATCGGAATAAAGATTCCTAAGGGAATAAAAACAAAAACATTTCCAAATAGATTAACAACTGGTGTCCATATATTCATTGTATGCCGTAGTAATGCCAAAGTATATCGGTATATAGAACGAAATGGAACTATGTTTACATACAAATCGATATGCTCTTGAAAGGACAATTCCCTTGCAAATAAACTTCCTCTCATCCTAGAAAGAAATAGAAGATATATCATCAGAAACAAATATAGTCCCGCTAAACTTCGTGTGATTATTCTCTGTTTTTTCATGTATCTCCTTTTTCTTTTATTTCGTCATTTATGGATGTTCTATTTTATAGGTTACCATATTCTTCTTAATTTTCAAATCCTTTGACGAAAAAACACAGATTTATCACATTGTTTTTTTTCTTATATTTTTATAGTTTCCAAGCACAATGCCAAAGCATATATATATAAAATTATAATTTACAAGTTTCATGCAATATCGGCCGAATATTTGGCCAATAAAGCCTGGCACAAAATGTAAGACATCACTAGAGTTAAAACTACTATGTTTTTTCATCGTTTGAAATTTATTAATCTCAGTCCAAACGATATCTGCTGTATACCATAAAGCAACAAAAAAATAAATAGCGAATAATAGAAAAACAAACCAAGAAACAAATTTTAAAATATTATTCTCCTCTATTTTATTTATTGCAAACAATTTCAGCACTCTTACAAGAAACCATCCAAACAAACAGGATAGCCCTGGTCTCAAAAGGTATTTCATTACCACATATGGAGACACATAAAATCTTGTATTTGCGTATTCCCTTGCATAATCTAAGGTTTTTATAAGTAAAACACTAACAGCACCCCAAATCAATACCCAGAAAATAATCCGAAACCAATTTGTCCTATTGGTTACTTCCTTCCTTGAATCTGTAACAAGATAATTCATATCCACCTCAAATATTTCTGCCATTAACATAAGCATTTCTATATCTGGATTGGTTTTCCCTGTTTCATAATTTGATATCGTTTGTCTTGTAACATGTGTTTTCTCTGCCAGTTCATCTTGACTCATTCCTTTTTTTCTTCGCAAAAATTTGATATTTGTATTTACACTTTTCATCTGCTCTCCCTCTATTTGCTCTCATTTAATCATAGATGAATCGTATGCTAATGTCACGCAAAGAATCTTTGCAAAAACGAAATCAAAGGCTTTATCCACGCACAGTAACATCTTCTTCCTTCATTCCAAGTTCTCTAGCAATAATCTTTTTGATACGAGACGTGCAAAAATTTCCTTGACATGGTCCCATGGTGCAACGAGTACGACGCTTGATTCCATCCACATGATCAATATAGATGCCACGATGTAATGCATCAATAATTTCACTTTCGGTCACAGTCTCACAGCGACATATAATGTGCTTATTCGGGTCTTTATCATCTATCGTTCCGTCAAATCCTTTATCTTTGGGAATAATAATTGGTTTACGAATCGGGTCGAAATTTGGATTCCCTTGTAAGTCTAACCCTGCTTTTTCTAATAGTTTAGACACATAAATGGCAATTGCAGGACTACTTGTTACTCCTGGCGATTCAATACCTGCCACATTAATAAATCCTTTTACTATACTTTCTTCAACAATAAAATCATGGCGAGAACTAGAAGCACGAATGCCTGCGAACGTCTTGATCTTAAATTTCATATTAAAATCCTTTACGGATGTTCTTGCTGTATCCACTATATAATCTAAGACTTCTTGATCTGTTTCAACTGCATCTTTATCTTGTACCTCTTGCGCATTCGGTCCTAACATTAAATTTCCATGGTATGTTCTAGTGACTAGGATTCCTTTCCCTTTTGCAGTTGGTGTTTGAAACAATACTCCATTCGCAAAATGTCCTTGATTTTTATTAAGTAAAATATATTCCCCTTTTCGAGGGTTAATCTGAAATTCATTCATACCCAACATTCTAGGAATCACATCGCTATATAATCCAGCTGCATTTATGATGTATTTTGCATGATAGTCACCTGATTCTGTTGTCAAATGAAATTTATCTTTTATTTTTTCAATGCCCGTCACTTTGGATTTAAGTTTTAATTCCACTCCGTTTTGAATCGCATTTTCAGCCAGTGCAATAGTCAGTTCATAAGGCGAGGTAATACCTGCTGTTTTACAATACAGGGCATATTTCACTTCAGGGTTCACATAAGGTTCTTTGTTTAATACTTCTTCACGATTTAAAATGACCAAATCGTCTACGCCATTTTTTTCACCATTTTCTTTTAGTTGTTTTAAAGTAAGTAAATCTTCCTCTTCAAAAGCCAAAACCATAGACCCACACTCTAAATATCCAAAGTGCAATTCCTCATTTAATTGTTGGTACATACGATTCCCTTTTCTTGAAAAATATCCCTTCATAGTACCATGTTTTGCATCATAGCCACCATGAACAATACCACTATTTGCTTTTGACGCACCGTTACTTACATCATTGTCTTTTTCTAAGATAAGAACATCTACCCTGTATTTTGATAGTTCTCTTGCAATTGCACATCCAATCACCCCTGCTCCTACAATTGCTACATCATACGTTTTATTCATATTCGCTCCCCTCTGTTTTCTTTTTCTTCAAAATAAGATGATGAAAAAAAGCAATATCTCTAAATTCTTTCTTTTCTTCCACTGCTAATTCCAATTTAAACATATTATGAATCCATTCATCTCCTATTTTAAGTTCATTTCTTTGTAATGCAAAAAAGGTTCTTACTCCATATATGTTTTGTATCGTAAAAAGGTCTTCACCATATTTTTCTAATTCCAAATCATCATATTCTTTTATCACGCCAAAATTTACAGATTTTGCTTCCCCTTGATTTATTAAGGTAAGTGCTTCCTCTATTTTATATTCCAATATAGCCTTTTGCATAATCTTACCCAATTTATTATGTTTCACAATGGATAATACACCATCTGGTTTTAATAAACGATGAAATTCTTTTAAAATTTCAATTCTGTTATCTAAATATTCAAATACATTATGGCATATAATCAAATCAAACGATTCGTTTGGTAATTCTATTAAATTATGAATATCACCTTGTATTTGATTATACTTATTTTCACTGATTCTATATTTTAACATTTCTTTATTTGGTTCGATTGCAGTCACCTGATTCGTTGCTGCAAAATGGTTTGCCGTAAAGCCAAATCCGCTTCCAAAATCTAAAATTTGTTTGTTGTCACAATTAATTTTTTCCCACACCATTTTATAAAACAACTTTCCCCATGGTGCTGTCGCTGTTGCAAGATATCCTTGTATATTTATCTTATTTTCCATTTGCATCTCCTTTTGGTTTTTTTCTTGTCATTTCCCCCATATTTTCAAAGCATTTTGTCGACTTCTACTTAATAAACTTAATGATATCACAAAAAAGCTGCCACGAACGAATTCGTAGCAACTTGCTTTTTCTCTAAAAGTTGGCAATGTATATTTAGCCAAAAATTCTGTCAACTTTCTAAGTTACCTGTCTAATTCCCCTAATGAAATTTTAATATTTCATAAATTGTTTGTCAACCAGCCTATTCTTTTCCACACGAATTGAAATTAGAATCGAGATGCCATTTAAAAGTATAACTATTGCAAATAAAATAGCAGGAGAAATATTTATCATTCGATGCAACATCTCCTTATTTAAAAGGGAGCCAGTTATACTTGCTAATACCATAGCTGCAATAAATACAAATCGTGCTTTTTCGCTTCCAAAGCGAAAGAATAAGGGCATACTTATTGCAATATAAAGAAGAGCGCTTATTAATGCATACAAAAGAAGAATTATCATCAACTGTTCGGATTCCAATCCAACTTGTTTCCCAATTATTTGTCCAAGCAATGACAAAATTGCTGCTCCTATAATACAACAGTAACCTAAAAGATATTTACTAATCACTAGTTCATCTATGGAAAAAGGCATCATCTTTGCATATTCATTCCATCTTGAACGTTCATCATAAGCAATAGCTGTCATTGGGAGTGCTGCTCCTAATAATATTGCAAAAAAAGAAAGTTCTCCCTGTGTAAAAATTGCAAAAACTGGAATTAATAATATAAAAATTTTTAATTGTTTTGTAATTACGTAATAGTCTTTTATCAGTAAACTCTTCATTTATTTTTCCCCCTTTGCAATAAGTAAAATCATATCTTCAAGACTAGTTTTTTCAATGGAAAAAGAATTTTCAATCTTCCTCTTTTCAACAAAAACATTAAATCCAAAGCTTGTCCTTCTTTTACGTATGATTGCTTCTTTTGGCAATTTCTCCAAATCATTTTCTGTGATTTTTATAATCGCATATTTTTCTAACAGCACATCTTTTTCTTCACAGAGAATCATTTCTCCATTATGAATAAATGTAATATAATCACATATTTTTTCTAAATCACTAATAATATGAGAAGATAGTAAAATAGAATGGTTTTCGTTTCTTGTAAACTCATTGAACACATCTAGAATTTCATCTCTTACCATGGGATCTAGACCACTCGTTGCTTCATCTAAAATTAAAAGTTTTGCCTCATGAGAAAGTGCAACCGCAATCGATAATTTCATTTTCATTCCTCTTGAGTATTCTTTAAATTTTTTATTTAGTGGCAAGGAAAACTTTTTTATGTATCTAAAATATACATCCTCTTTCCAATTCTTATATGCAGCCTTCATAATTTTATTAATATTCTTTGCATTTAATACCTCTGGAAAATATGCTTCATCAAGAACGACACCGATTTCTTCTTTTCTTTCTATAAATTCCTTTGAATTATTAGGCACCCCTAAAACTGAAACGCTTCCATTATCTGCATGCATTGCATTCATAATTAGATTAATTGTTGTACTTTTCCCCGCTCCATTTTCTCCAACCAAACCCATAATTGTTCCTTTTGGTAAATGAAAACTAATGTTGTTTAATTTAAAGTCACTAAAATTCTTCGTTAAATTCTTTACTTCTATGCTATTCATTATGGTGTCTCCTCTGCTATCATTTTAAACATTTCAATTATTTCACTTGTTGTTAATTTACAAGAAGGTGCAATTTGTAAGATTTCTCGTATATGTTCTTCAATATCCCGTAACCTAGACTCTCGCAATATCTCTGTATTTTTTTCTGCAACAAAAGACCCCTTTCCTGTCGCAGAATGAATATATCCATCTTTTTCAAGTTCATCATATGCACGTTTTGTTGTAATTACACTAATGCGTAAATCTTTTGCAAGATTACGAATAGAAGGCAGCAAATCATTTTCTTTTAATTCTTCATTTATGATTGCATTTTTTATTTGGCGATAGATTTGTTCATAAATCGGTTCATTATTTGCATTGCTAATAATAATATTCATCTTTTCTCCTTGCATATTGTATATATACTCTATGTACAATATATACTTATCAGTTGTTTTTGTCAAGAAAAACGAGCCAAATGATATAATCATTCAGCCCGTTTTTTTGACAAAAATATTCATTTCTTTATACAATCGTACACTCAACTTCTTCGAATATATATTTCATCGAATTTCCATGTTCTATTTTTCTTTTCCTTAAAATTCATCGTATTTTTTATTATTTCCCTTTGCTTTTTCCACAGTATACTTTTTTTCATTTTTTTGAAGCTTCTTTTCTAAAGCTTGTTTTAAATCAATGTTATTCATCTGCGCAAAACGAAGCACAAAGAAAAAGACATCTGCTAATTCTTCCTCAATATGTTCTTTTTTTTGTACATTATCAAACAATTGCTTCATATCCTCTTCGTTTTTAAAGCGAAAAATATCAAGCAATTCATTTGCTTCTGTAGAAATACCAATTGCTAAATCTTTTGGATTATGAAACTGATCCCAGTCCCTTTTTTCACAAAATTTTTGAACTTTTTCTGCCAATTCTTTTACCGTATAATTATTCATCTGCTTTTAACCTTTCTATTAAATATCTTTCTAAATTCTTGTCTAAACAATATACATAGCAGCCCTTCATTCCTCTAGTCATCAATGTTCGATATGTATTTTTTATTATTTCATCAGCAATCTTTTCTGCTTTATCTGGATCTTTTTTATATAATTTTTTTATTCCTTTCAATGATTGATCTGTCTTAGCTCTTTTCGTAAAATCAGTAACAATCTTTCCATTTTCCACCCGTAAATCTTCTCCAATAATAACACCTACATAATCAAACTCCAATCCTTGTGCAGTATGTATACATCCAATTTCATTTATCGAAGTATCATCAATGGCAAACGGTTTTGCATTCCCCAAATTCCAGCTCATTTCAAAATCGCCAATTTGAATATCATGTACTTCTGTATTGTTTTTTCCTTCTCGAATCCAATTCCAGCAATATCCTGCAAGAATTCTCGCTTTATTGTTCGTATCATTTTTATGAATGATAATCTCTCTCAGATTTTCTAGACTGTCAAATATTTTAATATCATAATCTATATCACTCATATTAAAATTTGCGGTTTCTCTTATGTCTAATATGTTATCAAGCCATGCCAAATATCCGTCTGATCCATTGCATCTAAACTGTGATAATAGTTCTTGATAATATATTTTTGCCTTTTCTTTTTTTGCCCAATACTCAATTTCTTTGATACTTCCAATATCATTCATAGTCACACGTTGACTTTCATCAATAAAGAACACACTACATTTTGCAGCAGCGATTATTTCTTTTACTTGATTTTCACCTAAATTATGAAATAATCCCGATTTTTCATTTAAACGATGTGCTTCATCTGCAAGAATAGTATCTACACCATTTTCCGGTGCTTCTGTATAAATTCCCGAACCTTTAAACATGTTATTTACACTACTCTTTTTTATATTTCCCCCTTTAAGTTTTTCTAAATACACATCACGAGGTGCACTATTTTTAGATACATATTGGCAAAACTGTTCCTCACAGGTGAGTTTTGCTAATAAATTAATGGCAACTACCGTCTTTCCCGTACCGGGTCCACCTTTTACTATAATTACTCTTTTATTACCATCTTTTTTTGATTGTTTTGCGATATTTAGTATTTCTTCATACACTACTTTTTGTTCATCTAACATAATAAATTCTTTATTTCCATTCAGCATTCCACTTATTGAATCTTGCAAACTTTTTGATGGGCGTATTTTACCATGTTCTATCCGATATAATAATTCTTTCTTATCTCCTTTTGTTATGCAATTTTTTATAAAATTACGCAAAACTTCCACCTGCCCTTTTGTAAAAGCTGGTGCTTCCTCAAGGTATTCTTTATATTGTAATGCATCTAATGGGTCTTGCTCTTGTCTCCGATAATTATGGAGATAGGAACATGGAGAAAGCTGAACATTGTCCATTTGAACAACTTCATTATAATCTTTAATAAGCATAGAATAAGACCATGCTTGATAGGATGGGTGTACTACTTGTCGCAATGCATTCCCTGTATAAGTTTCCACTAAAGCATCTTTTCCTTCTACAACTTTAATTGTATCCCATTGTTTTAATTCTATAATAACAATATTGCTTTGTTTATTACTATCATATCCAGAAATTAAAAAATCAACACGTTTTGATGTTTGCGGAATATTATATTCAATTGCTATTCCCGCATCGACTGGTATCTCCTCATCATTTAATACTTTATACATATATTCTAATGAATTTTCCCACGAACGAAATTCGTTCTTTGCCGTTCGTCTATTCATTTTTTGGTAAATTGTTTTTTCAATTTCTTCCGCTATATTATCTGCTTCTACACTTAATAAAAAATCTTTTTTTGTTCCATCATATACTAGCATTCTTTCCCCCAAATAATGTTAACAACAATGTTTAATCTTATTTTACGACCGCTCTTTTTTATTATTTTTTTATTACCTACAGTTTACTACGATAACCATAAAATCGCAATTATATCTGGCAAGTAAAAAAGCAGACTGTATTTCAAGTCTGCTTCACCTTTTTCTCCTTTTTTATACTTGGCATTGTTTCATATACATTGTTAATAACAAAATCTTATTTTTCGTGATAGAAGTTCCAAATTCTTCATCAATTAATTTGCCAATTCTGATACTTATCTTATAGCATATGTCAAAATGAATATCTCTATATCCTTCCCATGCATTTTTTGCCATCTTTCTTCCATCTTCATTTAAAGATATGTCTGTTCTTCCTTGCAATTTATATTTTGCATTCCACTCAGTTTTACCATGTCTCATTATATATAACATATTTCGCCCTCACAAATTCAAATTTATATTTTTACTTGTTTAATCATTCAAAATATTTCTGCATCAGTGATTTAAGTAAATTTTATATATCATTCATTGACTTTTTGAACTTCATCTTTCAATTTGCAGAAGAGTCTTGCTCATCAGTATCAATAATCATCATTAGTTCTTCTAATTGCCATTTTCTTTCTTTAGTAATTAAATCTAAATTATTAGCAAACTGCAAATTTATTACTTTTATAGCATAATCCGAAGCAACCATAGAATGTTCTCGCATATGTCCACTCGCTATTGCTTGTCCTACAACCCTTAAAGCAGTTTGATTCACTGTACTTTTTGTCTCTTTTGCAAGTTTATGAACTTTGAATCCAGCTTGCCTTACATCATGCATCCGAGCCTTACCAGATTGCCACATTTCGTTAACTTTAAAACCCTCAATGATTATATCTGACGTTTTATAATCAAAACCTACAAGATCAAGAATGTGTTTTGCCATTGATATTGACCATTTTACTAAAATGATTTGGCTTGTATTTTCATACAAAGTATCTATCTTATTTCTAATGATAGAATCATCCACTATTTTAATTTTGGGCTTAGTTGACATATAGGTCCTCCACATTTGATTTGTTTAGATGTTATTGTATTGCCATATATCAATTATATCATAATTAGAAATTTATAACTGATCCCAACACTTTTCAATAAATATCTCTTTACTTTGACACATTATACTTGAATCTGAAACAAATCTCATATACAAGATATATTTCCGCAAGTTGATACATAGCAAAGAATCATATAACATATTCCAAACAATAGTATGCAAAAAAGACCTACGTCAGAAAGTATATTCTTTCTTTCGTAAGTCTTTTTAATTCAAGTTCTTGATCTATTTATATATAATAGAAGATCTGCCACTATCTGCATAGGTATCCGTAGGTGCATTATTTGTAAATGTTGTATTCTTATCAAGAATTACACTTCCTGAGTTGCTAGCTGTAATGGCTGCATCAGTCGCTGTATTTCCATCAAAACTCGAATTAACTATTTTTGCGTAGGAACCATCGTAAATATAAAGTGCTCCGCCGTTTGTTCCCGCTTTATTATTGGTAAAATCACATTCCTCAATATATACTGCTGAGTAAATATCTGTTAATAACTCCCATGATTCATCAATGAGATAGAAATCTGTTTCATTAGGAACTGCTTGTGACGCTCTATCAATTGCATAAATTGCTCCACCAGCAGTTACTGCTTCATTATTGTCAAAAGAACAATTCATAAATAGAGACATCGCACCATAATCTGTGAATGCTGCTCCACCTTTATATGTTGCATAATTGTTTTCAAAAGTACAGTCTGTGTAGATTGCATTGGTTCCTGCTCGATCTAAAACTGCTCCTCCGTATTGTGCCAAATTATTCTCAAATATACAGTTTTCAAATACAGGATTTCCACCATGATACGTATAACTTGCTCCGCCTTCTTCGGCATAATTATTTTCAAATGTACAATTGTACACTTCTGTGTCAAATCCTAAGGTTGGCTCTTCATCTGGTCTTACTCTATTTCCTGCTAAGTAGTTGATTAATCCACCACCTTTGTTGTCATAGACTTCTCCGTCCACGCCATCTGCATATCCACCTGTAATTATAAATCCATCAATTATTGCATCATCGGACCCAATCAATACATGATAACTATTATCTGTGACTACTGATTCGTCTCCAATTTCAGCACTTAAAACCGTTTCATTTAAATCATAGGCTCTTTCACTACTCGATTTTTCTGTTCCATCAAATCCACCATATACATTAACTCCAGCACGTAAAATAAAGGAATCACTTCTTTCTTCGCCCGTGTAGTATGTTCCTTCTGCTACCCAGACTTCAATCTCTTCACCTGTTAGTTGATATGCTGCATTTGCATAATCTATAGCATCTTGTAAAGAATCGAAAGCATCCGTCCAACTACTTCCATCGTTAGCGCCAGAGGCATCAACACCTACATATACAACTTCACCAATATGAGTTGCATCATTTGCTTCAATCGGATTTGTTAAATCCATCTCTGTAATTTCTTCGCTCGTTCCAATACTATATAAGTACTCAATTAGCGCTTCGTATTCTTCATCCGTTCTTTGCTCAATCACACTTGCATCAAAACCAATTGCTCCACCATCGCTTGCCGCTGTTAATGCAGGTGATCCATCTGCAAATGAAAAGTCCATGTTTTGGGCATCCACAAATAAAGGATCTATATCCATAATTCCCACTCCATCATAACCATCTTGAATAATGGAATATTCGATGGTAGGATTACATTCATTCCAGTTGTATACGCTTACTTTGTCTTGTGTACAAATGTTATCCCACATAATAGAATCCGTAACATATGGATCATTAAATGGCCCTGTTCCTTGATATAAGGCAGCCCCCGCTTCATCTGCTGTATTATTATAAAACGTTGTATTTGAAATGACTGGATTAGAAACTCCATCATTTGCAAATGCTGCACCTGACTGTGCGTAGTTATTGATAAATAAACAGTTTTCAAGTAATGGGCTTCCACCAAAGTCATTATAGATTGCTCCACCTTTTCCTGAGGTACATTCATTACTATCAAAGATGCAATCAATAAAAATTGCTTGTGACATCATATCAATTGATACTCCACCTCCACGACCACTTGCAACATTTTCACTAATCGTTGTATTAATAAATGTTGGAAGACTATCTAAATCACTTGTTCCCATAATATATACGCCGGCACCTTTTCCGCCAGTGTTATTTGTTATAATACAGTTCTTAATCGTTGGCGCAACTTCCCAAATAATAATACCATTTCCATTTGATGATGAGGATGCATCCCCTGAAGTCACTTCATCCGGTGAAGAATGTCCTGTAGAAGAACCACTCGATTCATCAGATTCCATTGCTCCCTTGTCGCCTGGTAGTTCTCCATCTGGTAACTCTTCTGCTGATAGTTGCCCTTCTGGTTTCTCACCCATTTCACTATCACTATCTGATGGAGGTCCCATCTCAGTTTGACTAAATGCTCCATCCGAAATAGTAAATCCATCTAATAATGCATTTGCTGCAATAACAACTTTCACTGCATTATCCGATGCGTCGTCTTTCACTCCAGGATCACCCGAAAGAATTGTTACATTTTCTTCCCAATCTCTTTCATCCAACGAAGTTTCTGTTCCAGAAAACCCTCCATACACAGCAACATCGTCTACCATTTGGAAACTTACTGAAGTATCCGCATCCTCCGTTGGATAATACGTTCCTTCTGCAACCCATATTTCATTTTCTGCTTCTGCAACTGCTAATGCATCTTGTAGTAAGATATATGCATTACTCCATGTAGAGCCATCATTTGATCCTTTGGCATCTCCATCTACAAAAATTACATTTTCCACCGTCAAGCTTTCTGTTTCTGCACTTTCATCCACAATTTCCGTTGATGAATTAACGCATGCTGCTAAACTAAATGCCATCGATAAAGCTAAAAATACTGCTACTATTTTTTTCATCCTTTTATCCTCACTTATTTTTCTATTTGCTTGCTTTATACTCTACTTACTATAATTAAAGTATACAATTAGAAACTTAAATGAACCTTTAAAAGATTTAAATCAATTCACTTCTTCTCATTTGTTTTGTGCAATTTGATCCGTTTTACTATTGCAAAAAAGTATTGATTCATGTTCTACTATCAAATACACCCCTAAACATATTAGATGCATGCTTTAATACATGTGCTATTTTTTCTATTGTGCTTTAATCCCCTGCTTCATAAAGCGTACATAATCTTCTAGGCTCTTCAATGTGTGCTCTAGCTCACTTTCACCTTTAAACACCTCATCGTAGTTACTAAACATATTACGCATTAACTTAAACAAGAATTCCTCTGAAAATGACTGGTCCAACTCGCCAGATTCGGTTCAGGTCACTCAAACTCCTTAATTTCATACCTGTCACTGGTGTAAAATTCTAACAGAATCGTGGCTTTTTCTGCCACTTATGCATTTATTTTATCTCTATTCTCTCTATTTTCACGGAAAAACTGTATCATATATGTATCACATTGGCGATTTACGTGAT
>JBFHIZ010000044.1:0-16247 GCA_041596215.1 Lachnospiraceae bacterium | reverse complement strand
TCCACATGCGTCGTCCAAGGAAACATGTCCACTGGTTGAATTTTTTGTACCTGATACCCATTCTTTGAAAAATATGCCAGATCTCTTTCCAAAGAAATTGGAGAACAAGAAATATAAACCACAGTTTTTGGGGCAAGTCTTACAACAGAATTCATAAATTGTTCCGTACTACCCGCTCTTGGTGGATCCATAAAGACAACCTCTATTTTTTCCTCTTCTGAATCAATTCCATCCATAAAATCACCCGCATCACCTTGATATACTTTCATATTATCAATTTGATTGTGTTTTTGATTGATCATTGCATCTTTAACGGCATCTCTATTTAATTCAATTCCAACTACTTTTTTTGCATGTTTTGAAGCGAGCATCCCAATAGTTCCAATTCCACAATAGGCATCAATAACGGTTTCTTTTCCTGTTAAATTAGCATACTCTATTGCTTTTTTATATAGGATTTCCGTTTGCACAGAATTCACTTGATAAAATGATTTTGGAGAAATCTTAAAAGTAAGTCCACATAATTCATCCACAATATACCCTTTTCCAAGAAACACATGTTCTCTATCTCCTAAAACCATACTCGTTTTTTTATTATTTACACTTTGAACTATGCTCGTGATTTCCGGATGTCTTCTTACTAATTCCCTTGAAAAATTCTTTTTCGATGGAAAGGTTGCATAGCCTGTAACAAGAACAACTAAAACTTCACCACTTTTGTGTCCGTTACGGATTAATACGTGACGTAACAAACCATACCCCGTATCCTCATCATAAGTCTTAATTTTAAAAGAGGGAATAAGTTCGCGGATTGTTACCATAATTTTATCAGAAAGTTCATTATCGATTTTACAAGAATCAATATTTATTATTTGATGTGTATTAGCTTGATACGTTCCTGATATGATTTCTCCATGCTTTGTTCTTCCATATGCTGCGGTCACTTTATTACGATAATGATATGGATCTTTCATAGGAAGTATAGGTAGCACTTTTGCAAAATCTCCCAATCGCTCCTCCAGATCTTTTTGTTTGATTTGTAATTGTTCCTCATACGTATTCTCAATATAGGAACAAGCTCCACACTTACTCATGTATTTGCAATTTTCATTTTTCTTATTTCTCTGCTTACCTGCTTTTCCATATCCTTTTTTTTGAACTTTCTCCCCGCCACCTTGGGTGTCACTTCTTGGTTTGTCTGATTTCCCATATTTAGTCGCAGCTGTTTTATAATAAGACTTCTGCTTTTTTGTTTGTGCCATTTGTTTTTTTTGCATGTATTCTCCTAAGTTTATTAATTGGTAATTCACTCTTTTTTTCATTCCTATCATAGCATTATCTTCTCATAATCTCAATCACAATTAAAAAATCCCCAAGGCTTTTGCCTTGAGGATTGGAACTTAATGAATCAGAAATTCATTTTCATAATCCAATGTGATTTTTGCTCCTTCTGAAATATCTCCACGAATCAACGCTCTTCCTAAAAATGTTTCTACTTCTGATTGAATATATCGTTTCACAGGTCTTGCTCCAAAAACCGGATTATAACTCGCTTCGCCGATATGATGAATTGCCCGTTCTGTAACTGTAAGTAGAATTTTCTTATCTTTTAACCGTTCTTTTACGTGCTCTAATACCAACACTACAATTCCTTGAATTGCCTTTCGAGACAATGGAGTAAAGAGCACGATTTCATCCATACGATTGATGAATTCAGGTTTAAAGGTCTGATGCACACGTAACATAACCGCATCTTTTACCTCTGTATTTAAATGTTCATTATTAAAAATCACTTCATCCATCGTGTTTTCTTTATTATATGTTTCCGCATAGGAAAGAAGTAAATCACTTCCAATATTCGAAGTCATAATAATTATCGTGTTTTTAAAATCTACCATCCTTCCTTTCGCATCGGTTAATCTACCATCATCTAATACTTGCAAAAGAATATTAAATACTTCTGGATGTGCTTTCTCAATTTCATCAAATAATATAACACTATAAGGTCTTCTTCGAACTGCTTCCGTTAATTGCCCTCCTTCTTCGTACCCAATGTATCCTGGAGGTGCTCCAATAAGTTTTGATACCGAATGAGATTCCATATACTCACTCATATCAATACGAATCATATTTGCTTCCGAATCAAATAAATTTTGTGCAAGTGTTTTTGCAAGTTCCGTTTTCCCCACACCGGTTGGTCCTAAAAACAAAAAGGAACCAATTGGTTTTTGAGGGTCTTTTAAACCTGCTCTTGCTCGTAAAATCGAATCGGCAACCGCTGTCACTGCTTCATCCTGTCCAATTACTCTTTGATGTAAAATTTCATCCAAATGCAATAATTTCTCTTTTTCTGTTTCGATAAGTTTTGTCACTGGTATATTCGTCCATTGACTGATAATCTCAGCGATTTCTTCTTCAGTAACTTCTTCTTTTAGTAATGTGTTTTTCTTATTCTCTTTTCGCTTATTTCTTTGTTCTTCCTCTACGATAGCAAGTTCCTTTTCAAGTTCGAATAATTGTCCATATTTTAACTGCGCAAGCTTTTCTAAATCATATGCTCGTTCTGCCTCCTCAATTTTGCGTTTGACATCTTCAATTTTTGTTTTTATTTCTTTCTCTTTTTCTAACTCTTTCTTTTCTACTTCCCACATAGCTTTCAAACGATTAAATTTTGTTTTTTCTTCTGATAACCGTGCGTCTAATTCTTTTCTCTTTTCTGTCGCATCCTCATCTTTTTCATTTATCAGTGTCTGTCGTTCAATTTCCCACTGCATAATCTTTCTCGATAATTCATCCATCTCTTCTGGCATCGAATCAATCTCTACACGCAGCATAGCAAGTGCTTCGTCAATTAAGTCAATTGCTTTATCCGGCAGAAATCGATCCGTGATATATCGATGACTTAAATTTGCTGCCGCAACCAATGCCGCATCTGTAATTTTAATACCATGAAAAATCTCAAACCGTTCTTTTAATCCACGTAAAATTGCAAGTGTATCTTCAACAGAAGGTTCCGATAAATAAATAGTTTGAAATCTACGTTCTAGAGCAGCATCTTTTTCGATATACTGTCGATACTCATCTAAGGTCGTCGCACCAATCACTTTAATTTCTCCTCTAGCAAGCATTGGTTTTAGAATATTTCCAGCATCCATGGCACCTTCTGTTTTTCCAGCACCGACAATTAAGTGTAATTCATCAATAAATAAAATAACTTGTCCCTTCGATTTTTCCACTTCTCCTAATACAGATTTTAAACGTTCTTCAAATTCTCCACGATATTTTGCTCCCGCTACAAGTGCTCCCATATCAAGTGCAAAAATCGTTTTATCTTTTAATCCTTCTGGTACATCCCCATGTAAAATACGTTGAGCCAAACCTTCTACAACTGCTGTTTTACCAACCCCTGGTTCTCCAATTAAGACGGGGTTATTTTTTGTTCTACGAGATAAAATTCGAATTGCTCTACGAATTTCGTCATCCCTTCCAATCACTGGGTCTAGTTTTCCTTCTTTTGCAAACAATACCAAATCCCTGCCATATTTTTCTAACGCTTGATATGCATCCTCTGGATTCTTTGAAGTAACCTTTCGATTATCCTTTACCAATGCAAGCCCTGACCGAAACATGTTTTCTTCAATTCCGAATGCTTTCATTAACGTCAAGTCTTCGGCATCACCATATTTAAGTAAAGCCAAATATAAATGTTCCACACTAATATATTGGTCTTGCATTTTTTTTGTTATATCTTCAGCATGAATTAAAACTTTACTTAACGTTCTCGATGCATTTACATCAACATCTCCTGTAACTTGTGGTAATTCATCTAATTTTTTTGCAACCGCATCACGATATTCTTTTACTTTTACTTGTTGCATAAGTAAAATATTCTGAATCAAACCATCCTCCTGCTCTAATAATGCATAATGTAAATGCAATGGTTTGATTTCTGCATGATTTTTTGTAATTGCCAATTTCTGCGCATTTTCCATAGCTTCAATGGATTTATTTGTATAGTTTTCTACATTCATAATATTTTCTCCTTTTTTTCTATATTATAAATTATATGTTTTTCTTACTAATTGTTAGCACTCTTTGTTAGTGAGTGCCAATCCCTACTTATAGAATACTATGATTTTTTCTTTTGTCAAACTATCTACTTATATTTTATACTTTTTTTATATTCTTTATGTATATAAAGGGAAAACTTGCAAACAATATCACGGCAAGTACATACATAACAATTGGTATCCCCCACGTATCTGCAATCCAGCCAACTAATGGTGCTAGAATGATAAGAAGGAAGGAACGCAATTGTGATGCAATACTTAATATGGTTGCACGCTGTGATTTATTCATTAATGTCCCTATTTCATCCATATAAATGGGTTTTCTTGCATTCTGAATGATATATAACAGTAGAAAACCAGCAAATACAACGAGGTATTGTGTGGAACCAATTGCTAAAATTAGCAATTCTATTCCTAGTAACAAATAGAATACATTTAATAAAAAATTTGCTTTTTTATTTTTCTTTAATCGATATACATTTCTTGATGCAAATGCTCCAAATAGATTCAAAATAAAATACACAATTCCCAAGATAATTTTCAAATTATTTTCCGGGGTTGTATTCATAATTAGGATTGTTCCTGCACCTATAATTATTAATTCCAGCATAGGTTGAATATAATCAATAATGGTTTTAATGATTGCTTCAAATAAACCCTCTGCCACAATAATGCGTTGTAAATTTTTGTTTTGTTTTATATCTTTACCAATGGTTCGTACCATTTCTGCTATGGAAACTTCTTTTTTTATCTCTGCCTGATTTAAATAATCAGGGTAAGATGCAATTAATAAAAAATCCAACACATAGGGAATGGTGGATAGTAAAAATATGGATCCCGGATTTTTCAACTGTAAAACAATCAAAATGGCAAGTATAGAACTTATGGCACTACCCACTAAAGAAGATGACCTTGTTTTCCCGTAAACAAATGATTTATATGCACTCCACTCCTTTTTTTCTAAATACGCATAAATCATCGCTTTATGTGTACCAGTACGAAAGGCTTCTCCGAACCCAAAAAGAATCATAGCAATCATGGCAATCCAAAATGACATGCTAAAATAAAAGAATATAAAAGAAAGAATATAAAAGGTAAAACATAAATATAATTCCGTTTTACATCCAATATAATCTGCAATCAATCCGGAAGGAATTTCAAATATATGGACTATAATTTCTCGGACAGCAATAAGTACACCAATTTGAAACAAAGAAATTCCATTTGCTAACAAAAAAATCAACAAATATGGTTCAAAAAACTTTAAGTTTTTTAAAAACCCATAAAATGAAAACTTTATAATCTGTTTGTCCGATAATATCCTTTTTTTAATTGCTTTTTCCATTTTTCACATTCCCATGTTTTCTTATTCTTTGGTTTTCTTATTCTTTGGTTTTTTATTCTTTCTTTTTCCCTTTTTTTTAAAGCATATTTTATATTATACAATAAAAAAACGCCTTTCGGCGTTTTTCTTGTTAGATTTTATTTCATTATCTTAATCGAACCAATAAGTGGTGCTTCTTTTTGTTCTCCTTGACATGCTCCAATAAAAGCAAGAATCCATAAAACAAAAATGAATAATCCTCCAAGTGATGCTAAAATACCTCCAACAAATGGAACTACATTTAGCGCTGAAGCAATAACAGCTCCTAACATAAGCACTAACGATTGATTGATGTGAAATGTTACGTAATCAGATTTTTCTCCTGCAACAAGTGCAATAACCCATCCAATTATTGTTAAGTAAGATATGATTCCCGTAGTTTTTGCGTCCATTTTCTTCCCTCTTCTTTCTTAATTTATATATATACAAATTAAGTATACATGAAAAATAACGCTCCTTCAATATGAAATCACATAAATCCCCAGCATATGACAAAGCTCTTTTATTTCTTCTGCAACATCTGCATATATAACAACAAAGTGTGGTCAAATCCTTTTTCCACACTATTATGTACTAAATTCTTTGCATTATGATCAATTTAATCAGTTCTTTTTTTATACATTTTTTTATAAAAAATCACACAGGCAATTGCCTGTGTGAAAATTTATTTTTATACCAATCTTTAATTTCCTAAATTATCAAACATATCTTCATCAAACATATCTTCATCAAACATTCCCGAAGTATCGACTTCTGTCAACTCCATACCATCAGGTGGTAAAAATATATCATTATCAAATTTGACATTTTTTTCAATTGCAGTCACCAAATACGAAGCCATAGTTCCTTCACCCGTTATAATTTCATACTTTAATGGCATTCCATATTTTACGGAATACCACATTTTTACAAGTATCTCTCCCATATCTTCTTCCGATTCTGTCGCCTCAATATAAACGACTTCCTCTCCATTTAACATATCGACTTTTGCAACTATGTTTTCAGATGGATTATTCGTAATTTCAGAAAACAACTCAGTATCATCCATAATATAACCACTATCATACATTTCATCTTCGGTCATTCCTATTATTTTTGTTCCTTGTGTACTTCCTTTTTCAAAATAATAAACAACACCTTCCTCAGGTAAACTAATGGTTATGGATGAACCAAAATCACCCATATCGGATTCAAATCTTGTCTTATTACCATCAACATATGTTACGGAATAAATTTCCATTCCTAAAGAATTGGTTTCTGCTTCCACACGCAAAGTATCTGGTTTCAATAGATTAAAGGACTTAAGAAGTTCAATCCCACTCAGTGTAGAATCCAGCAAACCTTCTTCCTCCATAGGCTCTTCCACAATTTCCTCTGCTTCCGCCATTTCTACTTCTTCACCTGCTTCATCATTAACATTTACTTCTACACTTTCTCCTTCATCATTTGCATTTAATGTAATTTCATTACTTCCACATGCAATTAATGAAAAAGCAAACAACATTATACTTACAAGAACGAATCCCTTCTTATATATGTTTCTCATCTTTCTTCCCTCCTAGAAATATTTTTGTACAAAGTTTTACTACTCATACATCTATATTATAGAAAGAAAAAAAATTATTGGATAGGACTAAAAGTCATATAAGAAATTACTTTCGTCACAATTTTTTATAAAAAAAAGTCAAAAGGTCATTTAAATTAATCCTTCCTTGGAATTTTAATTTTTACTTGAAATCCATTTCCTTCACTTGTTTCATATTCCGCATTTCCTTGTACCAGTGTAAGTCGAAAATCAATCCCTTTCAATCCATTTCCTTTTATGAGAGAAGATACTCCTTTACCATTATCCATAAAATTAATCTCAATTCCATTGGACTGAAACATAATAGAAATAAACAAGGTACTTGCATTTCCATGTTTCAAAGAATTGGTTACCAATTCCATTAAAATTTTTTTTATGATATCAAACATTTTTTCAGATAACGAATTACAGTTCCCTCTTACAAAAAAATTAGTAGTTAATCCACTAATATCAACCGTTCGAAGCATGGTTCTAATCTCTCGTTCCAAACTTTCCGAATTGAGAATAACACCCGTTTCTTTTTCTTTTACTGCTTCCATTTCCTCCATACCAAGCAATAATGTTTCTTTCGCATTTTTTAAACTGTTCCTTGCTTTCTCACGATTTTTATAATAGGATAATTTACAAACTTCTAATAATTTCATCGATACCACTAAAGAATGTCCTATAATATCATGTAATTCTCGAGCAACATAATTTCTCGCACCAATATGGGATGTTTGTTTTAATAGCTCTATTTGCTCCTCTAAAATCCCGTTTGCTTTCTGAATTCCCTGGTTTTCTTTATAAAGCATTTCATTTACACTATGATAAGAAGAGACATCATTTATAGTAATAATATACTTCGCATTTCCTAGGTTATTCACCATGTTTTGTGTATATATATAATATTTTCCCTCCTCTTCGATTATACTTTGTTCCCCTTGTAATATTTTGTCAACCAAGTTCTCTGGATTTCTAAAAATTTTTCGAAATCGTTTATTTGAATATAAAAATTTAAAATTTTGATCCATAATAAGAATTGGAGTATACAATCGACTAGTTATTTCGTGCTTCATAAGTGGTGTGAGATCAAAAAACTCATACCGAAACGTTGCATATACAAAAATCAGAATTGACCATGTATATACAATCGGTGTAATATCAAAAACTGGAATTTTTAAATAATCAAATAAAGCTTCTAGTAACCGTGTAATATAAATCAAATTAAACAAAAGTGGAGCTATAATTGCAATTCCAATTAGATTTTTTTCAAGTTTTCCTTTATCATATACTTGCTTACGAAATCGCTTAATACAATAAATCATACCAATAAGAATAAACAAATAATTTACAACAAGCTGTACATAAAATAAGCTTCCAAAAGAATCTCCCCAAAAACCATATCTCGCATAAAAGCGGTAATGATATGGATTGGTAAAGACAATGATGAAATCAAAAACAGAGATTGCATAAACCAAAAATCGAAAAATCCGATTCATTGGTTTTCCTTTATTATAGATATAAGCAAAATCTAAAAAACTAGCACTTAATAAATTAATCCCAAAATAATAAAAAACAATGAATGCCCACCTAATATCTACCGTTGGGGAAACTGTTTTGAGTACTTTTCCAACCAACCAAATAATCATAGAAATTTGTACTCGAAAAAAAGCTTTTAATGAAATATTTTTATTTGCTTTCATATATAAAATCATAAATGCAATAACATTCACAATAATCGCCGCGTAATTCCATATTAAGATAGTGGCCACCGAATTTTTTATACTTTCATTCATCCCAACTCCTAAACAATTCCATTTTCCATCGCAAATATTGCTATCTGAATGCGATCCGTCATTTCAAGTTTTTCAAGTATTTTGCTTACATTGTTTTTTATGGTTCCTTCCGAATAATTCAAAGCACTTGCAATTTCCTTATTTGAAAATCCTTTTGAGATCAATTCCACTATTTTTATATCTTTTTTAGATAGTAATTCTTGATATTTTGATTTGTAATCAATTAAACCTTTAAATCGTTCTATCATGATTTTTTTCACACTTTCATGAATTACGGTGAGACCTGCATTTACACATTTTATTGTCAAAATTAAATCTTCATGATTTATATTTTTCACAATATAGCCATCCACATTTGCAACAAATGATTCCATAATATTATCCGCATTTTCAAATGTCGTTAAAATTATCACTTTTACCGATTTGTTTTTTTCTTTGATTATTTTTGATGCATGAACACCATTCAAACTAGGCATTTCTATATCCATTAATATTATATCTGGATTTAATATTTTGCATTTCTCGATGGCTTCCTGCCCATCCCCTGCCATGCCCACAATTTCCATATCCTCTTCACTATCAAGAATATAGCCAATGGATTCTCTCAATAATACCTGATCGTCTGCTAATAATATTCGAATCATATTTCCTCCTCTTTTACCGATACGCACTTACTGTTTTTCTTACCTCTTCTAATGTTTTCTGATTATACTTTATTAAAATTTCTATTTTTTCTTGAAAATTAAATTCATTTTTAATTTCTTCTTTAAGGATTTCTTCTATGTCTGCTATCAATTGGTACATATCTTTTTCTCTTGCAAATAGTATTTTTTCTAAAAGCATATTTATTTCTTTTTCTTTTTCTGCATTGTAGACAACCTCCGCATAATTTTTCAATTTATTATTTGTATCCTTTGCTTTTTCCTGTACTTCTTTCAAGCGATTTAATAATTCCATCAATTCTGATATTTCAACAATCGTTATAATATATCCAATCGTATCTTTTTTATTTTTCAAAGGATCGCAACGATGTGTAAAATAACGGTCGTTTTTTTCATTGCTAATCTTCATATATTCTTCTCCATCCGGATTATACATCTTCATGGCATCGGTGCGATAAATTTCGCTAAGGTTATTAATGTTTATAATTTCTTCACTTTCAAAGCAATCCGATTGATTGACACGACTGTTTTTATATATAATTCTCCCCTTATTATCGGTTACAATAATATAATCACTAATAATATCTCCTATTTTATTAAAAGTTAGAATTGTAATTCCTGAGGGAGATTGGCTATACAAAATAATGTTAAGAATAGCTGATAACATAATCAAAATGAAAATTTCAGCATAATCCAAAAATACAATGTTGTTTCCTAGCATATATGTATATGTTCCAAATGGAAGAATCATAAACAGAAAAAGAATAATAAAAGATCCTATATTTTTATATATTTTATGCTTTTGTTTTTTCGAAAATAATACCATAAAACAATAAAAAAGATTGATGCCAAAAATCACAATCCATATCGCTTTATAATAATTTGTAAATTCCGTATGATAAAAATTATATTTATTAAATAAAAAGTTTCCCTTAGTGATCATTACTAGAAATGCAACTATTCCAGAAAATATTTCTGCAATCCATAATTTCGTACTTTTGACGACGGAAAATATATTTTCATTTAGATAAACATTCCACTTAATTACTTCGTATATCAATAAAACACTAATTACACTTCTTAGGATAACACCCGTAATTAAACTTGGAATAATAATCTCTATTGTTTTTAAGATCATAAGTATGGACAAAACATAAAATATGGGAAGTATTTTTTTTTCCTTTTGATTTCCACTATTTCGATAGTACCCCGCTACGGCACTCATTAATGCAAACATAGAAAACATTACCAATAACAAAATCCCAAAAAATTGATAAAATGTATAATATCTCCCATCTCCCATGATTATTCACCTATTTTCCTTACTCGTATTTTTACCGTAGTTAAATTATACGTTAAAATACGATTTTTCACAAATTTTTCACACAATAATATGGTGAATTTTCCCATCGTTTTTTAATGCAAATCGATTTCCTATTATTTTTTCTCCATCTAATAATAAATACTTCGTTTCCATTTTCCCTTTACTTCTACTTTCAACATGGATTTCATAAATTGTTTCTCCATTTCTATATTCCAAATTATAATCACCAAAATCCTGTGGTGTCGATGGGTTAATAATTAAATCTCCCTCTTCTTTATATAATCCCAGGAAATGATGAACTAATCCTTGATACATCCAGCCAGCTGAACCAGTATACCAACTCCATCCACCATGTCCAATATAAGGTGCGCTTGAAGATATATCTGCAACCATTACATACGGCTCTTTTTCATACAATAAGGCATTTCTTTTTGTAGAGGTAGCATTAATCGGATTTAACATAGAAAAGAGTGTATAAGCAAAGGAATAATCCTTTATCATCGTGCTCGCTATTGCTAGCCAGACTGCTGCATGTGTATACTGCCCTCCATTTTCTCGTATACCTGGATAATAGTTTTTAATATATCCTGGATTTCTTTTTGTTTTGTCAAATGGAGGATACAACAGCAAAGAAATTCCTTCTTGTTCCTTTACTAAATTGTGCTTTGCAGATTCCATTGCCATATGCGCCCTTTTGAGATTACCCGCTTTTGATATCACGCTCCAAGACTGACTAATTGAATCCATTCGACATTCTTCATTTTCTTTTGAACCAAGTTTACAGCCATCATCATAAAATGCCCTTAAATACCAGTTTCCATCCCAAGCATATTTTTCAACACTTTTTCCCATTTCGTTTCTTTTTATTTCTATCGTTTTCGCAAAGCTTTCATCTTTTTCAAAATGACTTAGTGGAAGAAAGGAACTTAACACCGAATAATAAAACCATGCAAGCCATACACTTTCTCCCTCGCCTTTTATTCCAACTGCATTCATCCCGTCATTCCAGTCACCTCCACCCATTAAAGGAAGGCCATGTTGTCCAAATTTCGTATAACTGATTGCCTTTTTACAATGTGTATATATACTATCTTTTATACTTGATACTTCTGGCGTAAACATAATTTCATTTTCTTTTTCTTTTAGCAAAGGTCCTTTTAAGTAGGAAACTTCTTCCTTTAAAATATCATAATCACCGGTACCTTTAATGTAATAGGCAACCGCATAAGGTAGCCACAACAAATCATCTTTAATTCTTGTTCGCACGCCAACTCCTGTTGGTGGATGCCACCAATGTTGAACATCCCCTTCTTCAAATTGTCTTCCTGCTGCAATTAGGATTTGTTCTCGTAATGCTTTTGGTTTCGTGTACAATAAGGAAAGGGCATCTTGTAATTGGTCTCGATACCCATAAGCACCTCCACATTGATAAAAAGCCGCCCTTGCATTTATTCGACAAGAGATCGTTTGATATAAAAGCCATCCATTTACCATAAAATTCATTGCTTTATCTTTTGATTTCACTTTGATTGTTCCTAAAATTTGCTCCCAATAGATTCTTACACGTTTCAACTCTATTTCTGCCTTGAACGGTTCTTTATATTTTTGCGCCAAAAAATTTACTTCTTCCACATCTGGACTTTCGCCAAGTGCAAAAATAACATTTTTGTCTTCCCCTGGCGTTAAAGTAATATTAACTTGAATCACACCACAAGGATCGAAACATGCACCCGTATTGCAAGATAAATCAACCTGCAATCCTTCTGGATTATCTAAACATCCCTTTCTCCCTAAAAACTCCTGTCGATCACCGGTATACGCTTGTATCAATTCACTTGATAGCATAAATGCTATCTGTTTATGAAAATGATAGTTATATATACTTTTCGCATGTAAGTATTCATATTCATTATTATAGTTGGTAACAATATAAGGCATTGTTTGTTCTCTTTGTTCTCCTAATGCCCATTCTACATAATAGGTGATTGTGAAATTTTTTTGATATTTTGAAAGATTCATAATATTTAAATTCCAAAGTTTAATTGGTTCATCTAAAGGCGTAAAAACCGTCAACTCTTGTTTTATTTCTTCTTCTGTATGCATGAATTTCGAATATCCAAATCCATGTCTTACCACATAAGTCCCATGATCGGTTTTACCAAATGATGTCGGCGTCATCAGCTTTCCCGTGGAAAGGTCTTTTACATATATTGCTTCTGAAAGTCGGTCTATGACAGGATCATTTGACCAAGGTGTAATTTTATTTTCTCTGCTATTATATGCCCAGGTATATCCTGCTCCAGTTTCTGAAACATGAAATCCAAATTTTTTATTAGCAATTACATTAATCCACGGTGCTGGTGGTTTCTTATTCCCTTCTAACACAATTTCATATTCCTTTCCATCTTTCACAAATCCTCCAAATTCATTATAAAAATCATATTCTCTGTTTTGTTCATAATTTGGTGCACTTTTCAAAAAAACACCTCCCTTTCATTCTCTTATTTTTTTAACATATCTATCATTTTTTCTGCAATTTTTTCCTTAATATCCCGAAAATATATACCCGTTTTTTCTGAAAAAACAATCATAGAAACCGTAAATAAAAGGTCTTTTTCTGCAGGATTTAACTGATAGGAATTAATAATGAATAAACTTTTCTTTTCCTTGTTTTCATCATATATTTTTAAGGTACTTATCAAATCATTTAAAAAATCATTTAAATCATTTACATACCCATATTTCGATTCGTTTAAGATAATCAAATCGATTTTTATTCGATTAATTCGCAAATATTCATAGGCTTTTAAAACGTCTTTAATAATTCCTTCATCTTCCATGGAACGAACTCGTAATAGAATAATTGGTATATCCCCTGATACGCCAAATTTCCATAGAAAACTTTGATTTTTCCAATTTCTGCGAACATTTTCTTCCGGCCCTCTATAATACCTGGATGGATAAAAAATAGGGCCAATCAATTCTTGATATGCATTATGCTGTGCTCTGGATATTTCAAGATATTTTAATTCCATTTTACTTTGTTGTCGAAAACGATCGAACATTTCATTAATACGATAACCATCACTTAATTCTTGGCTAATCATAATTGCTTCTTCACGACTTTTACATACTCCTGTAAGAAAGAAAACGGAAAGTTCTGCGCTTTCTTTTAATGTGATATTTACACGGATACTCATAATCGGATCCTTTGAAAAACCTGCCGTATTTGAAAGAGATTCTTGTCGCATCATTGCATCTGGTTTTTGAAGTGAATTATTTCTTCCAATAAATCGCATGCGATCGTTTTCATATTCTATACGATTTATAACTCCTTTTTCTGCTTTCACCATATGCATAATATATGGTTTGTTAACAATATTTGCCGTTCGTCTTTTTGATATAAAAATGGACTCTTCTTCAATAAATTCACTTTCAATAAATAACTTATTAAATGCAGGATGACTCAGCTCTGCAAGATATGTATCTCCTACAATTTCCATATACGATGTCAATTGTATATTCTTTTCTTCTTTCCCTCTATTTTTTAGTGTTACTTTTCGAATTTCCAAATCATGTGCTATTGCTAATCCAACTTTTGTTTGTGTCGAAATTTCATCATCAATTCGGTGATATTCCGATTGATGCGGTGAAAAAATTGCCTGATAAAATGTAGGCTCTATTTTTGTTGGATGATACGTTACGCTCCAAAATTTATTATCTGTCACATTTTTAACATATATATAGTTTCCACTAAGTGTATACGTATCCGGTCTCCATCGATAGATCATACGATCAAAATATTTACTAAATCCATCTCCATCCGAAGTTGTCATAACCGAATACCTATTATTGCATAAATAATTTACACTAGGTAACATCGGTGCTGTAGAATTGACAAAACGGTTGCTTTGTATTTCTTCCGCGTAATCTTCTTTTCTTGTCCTTATGGTGTATCCTTTTTTTGAAATCAATACAAAATGAGATTCTAATTTTTCTTCTAGTAAAGATTCCGAAGCACGAATTATTGGCTCTTCATGAAATCTTGTTCTCATAATTCCTTGATTTAAGAAATTATCAATTGCAACCATAATCATACCTTGATGATGTGCCATAAAGGATTTTACAATAGAGTATTCTTTTAATGTATCAGGATTCATCGTATCATAATCAACAGCTTCATAGAATCCATAATGCGTAAGCGTTCCTATTGCTTTTAATGTTTTTAAATTTTCAAAAGCTTCTTTTTTTGCATAGGAAAGTGCAAGCATCGTTGCATAAGGTGTGATTACTAACGATTCTTTAAAGGAAGGCTTTAAACGAATTTTGGGAACTCCAAATGCTTTATATTGATAATTTGAATCAATATCGAATCGAAAATATTGAGATTCCGATATTCCCCAAGGAATCTTATTCTTTTTTGCATATTTAATTTGCTGTAATACCGCAGCTTTTGAACTGTTTGCAAATACCGTTCCTTTGTATTCGCGCATAACTAAGGAAGGCATAAGATATTCAAACATCGTACCACTCCATGAAACAAAACAAGGAATACCATTTACCATGGTAAGAAGCCTTCCTAATTTGTTCCAATGTTTTTCTGGAACTTCTCCTCTAGAAACTGCTAAATAACTTGTTAGTAATGCCTCTGATGCAATCAAATCATAACATCCACTATCCATTGTTTGAGAATTTACATGATATCCAATATGAAATAATTTTCGTTTGTTATCAAATAACATAGCAAAATCAACTTCATACAACATTCTACTTATAATATCTTGTATCTCTCTCATTTTATCGCTTAAAAGCACTGCATGTATATTTCCTTTCCCGACTAATTCATTTAAAGAAGGGCAAGAAGCACAGGCATACTTTTCTAATGAAAATTCCTTAATTTCATGTAGTACTTGCGTAATGCTTTGATAAACAGGTTCTAATTCCTCCCTGTATTCTTTTTTCCATTTTCTTTCAATTTGCTCTTTTATTTGAAGCAAATCATCCTTCCAATCAGATATTTCAGTATGTGTTTCCTGAAAAGTACATAAATCTTCATACTGTGAAATTGCTCTTTTTAATTCATTTAATAACTCGCACGAAAGTATCGGCCCCCCCAGTTGTCCCATTAATCCATTTTTAAGTGCAATTAAATGCCCAAAGAAATTCCCACTATCAACCGTTGAAATATATGCTGGTTTCAAAACCTCAAGTGTTTGAATATTATACCAATTATATAAATGCCCCTTCCATTTTGGGAGTTTATCTACCGTATACATAATTCGTTGAATTTGTTTTATTGTTTCACTTAGTGTTTCAAATCCAAAATCTCTTGCAGAAAGTATCGTTAATAATTGTAATCCAATATTTGTTGGAGATGTTTTATTTGACATTTTTTTCTGAGGCATCATTTGATAGTTATCTGGACATAACCATGCATTCCCTTC
>JBFHIZ010000043.1:0-16527 GCA_041596215.1 Lachnospiraceae bacterium | reverse complement strand
TTTTTTAAAAATTTACCATTTCCGTATAGTAGAATCATGTTAACCTCGAATTCTGTTTTAAATAGTTTCAAATAAAATTAGGATAATACTAATCATATTGTACTATTTGTTTATATTTTCCGCAATGTTTGAATGGGCAATACTTTACATTTCGATATTTAATGACAAGCATATGCTGGTATGATAAAATGATTAATAATAAAATAATAGTTGAAAGGAATATAATATATTAGCGTGATTTTGTTAATGCATTGTAATATTTATTATGGAAAAAAAAGAACTTAAGGATGAAGATTATTTAGCAAATGATGTCGTAGTTCCAGAAAACATCAATCACTCTAAATGGCAAGAGTATTTGTATTTGAATTGGAATAAACCTGGCATGAAAATTTTAGAAATTGGAAGCCGCGAAGTGACAGGAAAATCTAGTGCACGCACTCGATTTGGGCAAGCAGAATATGTTGGATTTGATTATTATGCAGGAGATAATGTGGATGTTGTAGGAGATGTACACAAACTTTCTACTTATTTTGAAAAGGGAGAAAAGTTTGATTTGATATTTTCAAGTGCATGCTTTGAACATTTTGTTATGCCTTGGGTAGTTGCTGTAGAAATTTCTAAGTTGTTAAAAGTAAATGGGCATGTATTTGTAGAAACTCATTTTTCTTTTTCTTCCCATGAAAGACCTTGGAATTTTTATCAATTTAGTGATCTGGCATTAAAAACTTTATTTTCACCGCCATTAGGATTTGAATGTATAGAAGCAGGAATGTCTAATCCAATGGTTGGACGGTTTTCTTCCTTGGCAGCTGAATATCTTAAGAATAAACCTGTGAAAGGATTATATTGTCATAGTGAGTATTTAGGGAAAAAAGTTCGTGATGTGAATCATTTTGCTTGGGAAAATATAAATATAGAGGATCTAATAGGAGATACAAGATATCCACAACCCTAAATATCCGATAATCAATAGTTTTATTATAAAAATAATGAAAGATGGAAGCTTATTTTTAAGCTTTCATCTTTCATTTATATGCAACCCATTAAGTATGTGTCAACTTTACGATAATTACAAAATGTAGTATAATTTTATGAGAATACTAGGTATTATAAGGAGAAATTTTTTGATGAAAAACGTATTAGATATAAAAGAAGAAAAAAATTTAAATTTTGTTTTGCCAAAAAAAAATAGTAAAGAAGAAGTTGATTTTAGCAAACAAAAATGCGCAGTTTTGATTCACTTATATTATATTGATACGATAGAATTTTATATGAATTATGTGAAAAACATTCCAGAAGAAATAGATGTAATTTTCACTTATTCTGATGAAAGATTAAAAGATAAAATAATTGGATGTTTAAAAGGAAAAAGAAAGAATTATATATTTGTAGAGAAAGAAAATCGTGGTAGAGATATTTCTGCTTTGTTAGTGGCAGGAAGAGAAGTTATTATGCAGTATGAATATATTTGTTTTTTGCATGATAAAAAAGAGAAAAATGAAATGAGAAAAAAGGATAATTCAGAATGGGTATATTCATTGTGGGAAAATATGATTTCTAGTAAAGAATATATTACCAATATTATTCATTTGTTTCAAGAAAAAAAGGAGCTGGGGTTGTTAGTTCCGCCATTACTAATAAATAAACAAGTTTCACATGCATATGTGAATCACTGGTTAAATAATTTTGATGTGACTAAGAAGTTGGCTTATGATTTAAATATAAAAAGTGATATTGATAGTAAAAAATCTCCCATTACCTTGGGAACGGTATTTTGGTGTAAAACAGATGCAGTACGGAAGATGTTAGAAAAACAGTGGAAATATGAGGATTTTGATGACGAGCCAAGAAAAGATGATGGAACGATTAGTCATGCGGTTGAAAGAATATTAGCTTTTTTAGCGCAAGATGCAGGATATGAAACGGCGTGGGTCATGACAGATGAATATGCTTCAAAATATATGCAAAAGATGTTGTATGGACTTGAAAAATCTTTTGATTTATTAAATGATTATTTAGGAATTACAATGACAACTGAGATTTGTGCATACAAAGAAGAAGAAAAGAAATTAAAAAAATTTTTAGAAAATAAAAAAGATATATATATATATGGGACTGGAGTATATGGAGATTTTTGTTATAAAATAATAAGAAATTTAGACTTAAATCCTACGGCATTTATTGTGTCGGATAGAAAAGACATGGATGAAACTTTTCATAATTTAAAAGTTTGTTCTATAAAGGATGTGTCAATTGGAGAAAAGGATGGATTAATTATTGCAGTAAGTTATAAGTACCGAGAGGAAATTTTGAAAAATCTAGAACAAAAACGAAAGGAAAATATAAATCCATATGTTTTTGGTTATATGATAGAAAATAATAGAAAGTTAGATAATGAGTATTCTTAGTTGAAAATGAATTATGCAGGAATTAAAAATCGTCCACTTGGTTATAGGAATGAGGATAAATGAGAAAATTTCAAAAGAGAAAAATTAAAGAGTTTTTGAAGGTACTAAATGAAGTGCATAAAGAGGTTCAAAAAAAAATTCGGGACGATGAAAAAAAAGCGGCAATGGAATTGCTTATAAGTTCGCAAGAAGGAGCAATAAAAATAGGCGAATTGATTGAGAATACAGAGGGTGCTCATTTTATTACAATTTCCTTATTAGAAGATTACTGTGAGTGTGTATATTCCCTTTATCAAAAATTAGAAGAGAAAGATAAACAATTATTAACGATAGGAAATTTACAAAAACAATTACGAAAGATTGAAAAAAGTGTAGACGAAGATATTAAGATTACATATGAAATTGCATTTATGCCTTATAAAGCTTCTATGTGGGACTCACTAGAGAGTATTTGGATAGCTGCAAAGAAGGATAGTTTATTTCAAACGTATGTGGTTCCGATTCCTTACTATGATAAAAATCCGGATGGAACATTAGGAGAAATACACGAGGAAGGAAATGATTTTCCACAAGGGGTACCAATTGTTGATTATAAGACATACCATATTGAAGAACGGAAACCTGACGTGATTTATATTCATAATCCATACGATGATAAGAATTTTGTGACAAATATTGACAAAAAATATTACTCCCATGAATTAAAAAAACATACGAACCTTTTGATTTATGTTCCCTATTATGCGACGTCAGGTGGTATGAGTAAATCATTAGACCTATGTCCAGCCTATATAAATGCGGACTATATCGTAATTCAAAAAGATTATTTCAAACAATTTTTTCATTCTTCAATACCAAAGGAAAAATTTTTACCTTTTGGATCTCCTAAATTTGACAAAATATTACACGCGTGTGAAGAGCCAGTGAACATGCCTGATTTATGGAAAGAACAAACACAAGGGAAAAAAGTGTATTTTTATAATACCAGTCTTTCTGGGATGTTAAATGATACAAGGAATTTTTTGTTAAAAATGGAATATGTTTTTAAGTGTTTTCAAGTTTGTGAAAATGCATGTGTTTTATGGCGTCCTCATCCACTTATGGATTCTACATTTATAGCATTGCGAAAAGAATTTTATCCATATTATTTGCAATTAAAACAATACTTTATACAAAACAAAGCAGGAATATATGATGATACGCCAGAAATTACAAGCGCGATTGCGTTAAGTGATGCATATATAGGAGATGAGGGAACTTCTATCACATCGTTATTTGGAGTTGCAGGGAAACCTATCTTTATTTTAAATAATAGCATTCACACATTGCCAGAAGAAGAGGATTGGCGTGGAGAGATGATTAAAGACTTTTATATTGATGGGTATGACGAGTGGAGAGTTATCCATGGAAATAAATTATATTATTCAAAAAATAAAGATTATAAATACTCATATTATTGCGATTTATCGGATTACACTTTTGAAAACCAATATGAGAGGGCAATGGAAATAGAAGGGAAAATATATATTTGTCCGAAAAATGCACAGGATATTTTAATTGTATCAAACCATAAAATTCAGAAGCGAATTTCTCTTAAACAATTCTTTATTAAGCCAGGAGCAGGGACATTTGCATATTCAATTTATGTTGGGGCATATATTTTTATAATTCCACTTAATTATCCCGCAATTGTTCGACTTGACTGTAGAAAAGATACGGTAGAATATTATTATGATTGGAAGGAATTTTTTTGCCATAAAAATCAAGAGGAAATAAGAATTGGAGGAATTTGTAAATATAAAGAGTATTTGATTCTTAGTTCTCCAGTTAAAAAAAGCTTGGTAGTGATTCATACGGAAACAATGGAATATAAAAGAATAGATATGGAATCAAAAAATTATCAAGGATGCGTTGTCATGATTGCAAAGGATTCCGATATATGGCTGTTACCAAGTAGAGGGCATAGTATAATAAAATGGAATTTTGAAACGCATGAAGAAAAAGAGTATGCAGAAATGCCAAAGGGGTTTCAATGTGGAAGAAAAACAGAGGGCTTGGCAGGTGATGCGTTACCCTTTAGTAATATTATATTTTATAAAAACAAGATTATTCTTTCCCCATATTTTGGAAATATGTTTGTCATGATAGACGAAGATTCAGGAGAAGCATCCGAATGGAAATTTCCAATGAAATTGGATACGGTGAAAAATAATGGATATTTTGTTTCGCAAAAAACAGGTACATTTTTAACTCGAACGGATTCTTTGGGTGAATGGACATACCGGTATTATTATGAACAGAAACGTGAATTATATGATGTCAATATAGAAACAAAGGAATACAAGGAAATAGAAATTGTATTTTCAAAAGAAGAGCTACAGCAGCAAGCTTCGGGATATATAAATCGCTCCGAATCCCTTCGATATGTATGCGAAGAAAATGCGTTTTGCACGTTGTTAGATTTTCTGACAGGGGAAATGATTGGTGAAAAATTCAGCAGAGAAAAACAAAAAAAGATTTATGAAGAAATTGCAGAAAATACAGATGGAACATGTGGCGATAAAACACACACATTTATTCGAAATTTAGTCAAAATGAGGGGGGAAAACGATGATTAAAGTAATTACATATGGAACGTTTGATCTATTACATAATGGGCATTATCGTTTACTTCAAAGAGCAAAAGAATTAGGAGATTACTTAATTGTTGGAGTTACTACGGATAGTTATGATAAAGCGAGAGGAAAACTTGGAGTCATGGAACCGCTTTTGACACGAATTGAAAATGTAAAAAAGACAGGTTTTGCGGATGAAATTATTATAGAGGAAGCACAAGGACAAAAATTTAGTGATATTCAAAAATATAATATTGATATTTTTACGGTAGGGTCCGATTGGGTAGGAACTTTTGACTACTTAAAGGATTATTGTAAAGTGGTTTACATTGAAAGAACAAAAGATATTTCAAGTACATTATTAAGAAAACAAAAAAGACAAATTCAAAGAATTGGGATTGTAGGTACGGGTAGAATTGCTAGTCGTTTTATACCAGAAGTCAAATTAGTAAGTGGTGTAACAACGCAAGGAGTATATAATCCTAATCATGAAAGTGCCATTGCCTTTGCAAAAAAATGGGAGATTAATGCGTATTTAGACATTGAAGATTTCTTTCAGGCGGTTGATGTGGTATATATAGCGTCACCTCATGAAACGCACTATGAATATATCAAAGCAGCACTTAACCATGGAAATCATGTGATATGTGAAAAGCCACTTGTTTTGCAAAAAAAACATGCAGAAGAAGTATTTCAATTAGCAAAAGAAAATAAACGAATTCTTTTTGAAGGAATCAAAACGGCATATTGTCCAGGTTTTCATCGTTTATTAAGTATTGCATGTAGTGGTACGATTGGAAGTATACGTAACGTAGAAGCTTGTTTCACTAAGTTGGAACATAATAATCAAAGAGAATTAATCGATAAAGAAAATGGTGGAAGCTTTACCGAACTTGGTAGTTATATTATGTTACCTATTTTAAAATTATTTGGATTAAAATATGAAAAATTGGAATTCGAAAGCATCTATAATGATGATGGTTTAGATATTTTCACCAAAGTATCGATGAAATATCCGAAAGGTATTGCAACGGCAACTTGTGGTTTGGGAGTTAAATCAGAGGGAAGACTATTAATTGCAGGAACGAAAGGGTATATTTTAGCAGAAGCACCTTGGTGGAAAACAACATATTTTGAAGTGCATTATGAAGATCCAGGAAAAGTAGAAAAATATTCGGAAGTGTTTTTAGGGGATGGATTGCGTTATGAAATTAGTGATTTTTTATCTATGATGAATGACTCGGATAAAAAACATTTTAGATTAACGAGAAGTGAATCCGTTGCGATTGCAGAAATTATGGAGATGTTTTTAAAACAAAATCATTCCTGAACATAGGAAAGTAGGAAAATATGAAATTGTGGGCACATAGAGGGTGCAGCCAAAGATATCCAGAAAATACGATTTTAGCCTTCGAAAAAGCAAAACAGATAAAAGGTTTATCGGGGATTGAATTGGATATTCAACTTACAAAGGATAAAGAGCTTGTGGTTATACATGATGAAAAAGTGGGTAGAACAACGGATGGAACAGGATATGTTAAAGATTATACACTTGTGGAATTAAAAAAATTAAAGATTAAAGCAGGGGAGTCTTTTGAAAAGATACCTACCATGGAAGAAGTGTTTGATTTATTGAAGGAAGATATGAAACAAGGACTTTTGTTAAATGTTGAATTGAAAAACAGCATGATATCATATAATGGAATGGAAGAAAAAATACTCGCATTAGCATATCAAAAAGGAGTTCATAATGATATAGTATATTCCACTTTTTATGCAAAATCTTTAGAAAAGATTCGAATGTTAGATAGGGATGCAGTACTTGCGATTCTTGATGAAAAAGTCTCGGATTGCATGTATAAGTTAAAAGGAGGGTGTGGTGCAATCGATCTTCATCCATATTGGAAAGGCATAGATTTAACAAAGAAACAATTATCGGATTACACGGTAAGAGCTTGGATGACAGGGCATCTGTTTCCTGAAAAATCAACAGGAACCATATTAGATTTGGAAGCATTAAAAAAAACAGGAATTACCGATTTGATTTTAAATGAACCAGAAGCATATCTTTGAAGAAAAAAGGAGTACAAAAGGGATTGAAGATGGAAGAAAATGTTAAAGAAATCAAAAAGGGTTTGTTAAAATGGTACGAATTCAAGAAAACAGCGAAAGCATTATATATTGGTGATAAAGAAGACCCCATTTCAGAAGTGCTTTTTGAAGAACTAAGCGATGTTAAATTTGCAAGCTTAGAAGATATTAAGGAAAATGCATGGCGTGCAGAGAATTTGGGAGTATACGATTATGTCATTTTAATTCAGAAATTAGAATTGGAAAGCAACCCAAAGGAAATACTTACTTTTATTAGGCAAATCATTTCAAATAATGGAACTCTTCTTCTGGGTATGAATAACAGATTTGGAATTCGATATTTTTGCGGGGATAGAGATCCTTATACAGGAAGAAATTTTGATGGGATTGAAGGTTACAGTAGAGCATATGTTAAACAGGAAGATGTCTTTAAAGGGCGTATGTATACAAAGGTGGAATTAATTAGATTTTTGAAAGAAGCTGGATGGTCACATACTCATTTTTATTCAATCCTACCAGGACTGGATGATCCGAATTTGATATATGAAGAAAATTTTCTCCCAAACGAGGATTTAGCAAATCGATTATTTCCTATGTATCATTCACCAGACACCATTTTTTTGGAAGAAGAAACTCTATATAATAGCATTATAGAAAGTGGTATGTTTCATCAGATGGCAAATGCTTATTTTATAGAGTGTAAGTTACAAAACGATTTTTCCGATGTATTGCATGTAACGAGTTCCATGAGTCGTGGAGAAGAGGATGCAATGCTTACTATAATTCGGAATACAGGAATTGTTGAAAAAATAGCGATAAACAAAAAAGGATATAAGAGATTAGAGAGTCTTATTGTAAATGCGAATGCCTTAAAAAAACAGGGGATAAAAGTAGTTGATGCAAAAATAGATAATAATAGATACTATATGCCTTATATCGAGGCTGAGGTAGGACAAGTATATTTAAAAAAATTGATACAAACGGATCAGAAGCTGTTTTTAGAAAAATTAGATCAATTTCGCGATTTGATTTTGCAATCTTCCGAAATAGAAAAAGAAGATGTTGGTGATGGAGAAGGAGCAATTCTTACAAAGGGTTATTTTGATATGGTTCCACTCAACAGTTTTTATATGGAAGGTGACTTTGTATTTTATGATCAAGAATTTTGTGAAGAACATTACCCTGCAAATATAATTATTGCAAGAATGATATCTACTTTATACGCAGGCAATTTACTGTTCCATAAAATAATACCAATACAAAAACTATATGAAAGATATGGATTAGATAAAAATGCGGATGTATGGATTAAAAAGGAAGGTGACTTTTTAGTAAAATTAAGAAAAGAAGTAGAATTAAAATCATATTTTCAAGAACATCGAAGAAAGTTGGAAACGATCCATGCGAATCGACAATCGATGAATTATTCGATTAATCAATATATTCATTTATTTGTAGATATCTTTCAAAATGCGGATACGAGGAAACTAATACTATTTGGTTCGGGAGAATTTACGAAAAAATTTTTAGAATTGTATCAAGTAGATTATCCAGTCTATGCCATTATAGATAATAATAAAGAAAAATGGGGAAAAACAATATCTGGAATTAAGATTTCTTCTCCTGATATTTTAAAAGACCTAAAAAAAGGTGAATGTAAAGTTTTAATATGTATTAAAAATTATTTGTCGGTAATGAAGCAAATGGAAGATTTGAAAATTTCAGAATTTAGTATATACAATGCATATATAGATTATCCACGAAAACAAAAAGTGATTTCAAATCAAATAAAAGTTAAACAAGAAAAAGAAAAACAATATAATATCGGTTATATTGCAGGTGTCTTTGATTTGTTTCATATTGGACATTTGAATATGTTAAAAAATGCGAAAGAATATTGTAACTATTTAATCGTAGGTGTGGTCAGTGATGAGAGAACAAAGAGAATGAAAGGAAGTAAACCTTTTATACCTTTTGAAGAAAGAGCGGAGATTGTGAGAAGCTGCCGTTATGTGGATCAAGTAATTGAAATTCCAGATAATTATGGAAATTCTAGAGATGTATATCGATTATTTCATTTTGACTGTCAGTTTTCAGGCAGTGATTATGAAAATCATCCAGGATGGCAGGAGGAAAAAGAATTTTTAGAGAAGCATGGAGCGGACCTTGTTTTTTTCCCTTATACGGAACATACAAGTTCGACCAAAATTAAAGAATTAATCAGGCAAAAATTAGTATAGTGTCTGGGAAAGAAGAGGCTTAGATGAATGTTATATGTTCTCCCGCAGGAAGTGTTGATATGAAATTTCCGAGAAAGGGAATCCGTGTTATAAAGGAGTCGGGATTTTTGGATGTGTTGGCAGATTTCTCTTTGCTTTTTTTGAATCAAGAGATAGAGGATGAAAAATTGTATCAAGATATATTAGATCAATTTTTTACGATATGCAAGGAAGAAAGTATACCAGTAAAAATTGCTTATGCACCATATAATATGGAGAAGCAACAAGAAAAGACGAGTATCTTTGATTATATTAAGCATACCATTATTGCTTGTGGTAAGGCTGCTTGTGAATATCTTGTGATAAGGCCACTTACGAAAGAAACTCTTGAAAAGGAAAGCATATCAAATAAAGAATATTATTTACATGTATTTGAAATTGTAAAAAAATATAAGACGAAAATTTTAATTGAAAATCAATATCGGGATTTTAATGGACATTATATTCGAGGGGTTTGTTCCGATGCCTCTGAAGCAGCTGATTTTATAGAAAAATTAAATACAGAAGTTGGTGAAAACCGATTTGGATTTTGTATGAATTTGGGGAATAGCAATTTATGTTCACAAAATCCATATGAATGGATTAAAGTTATGGGAAAATACTTAAAAGCAGTGATAATAAGAGATTGTGATGGAAATTCGGATAATGCATTGCTTCCATATTCTTGTACCAATAGAGGAATTGCACAGACCTCATGGACGGAATTGCTAAGAGGACTACGGGAAATAGAATTTGAGGAATCGTTAATTATGAATTTTTCTTCCACAATCATCACATTTCCATCAAGCTTAAGATTGGAATTAATGAAATTTGCAAAGAAAATTGCCGATTATTTTGTATGGCAGATAGGTGTTGAAAGAAAACTAAATAAATACACGAACATTGTATTGTTTGGTGCGGGGAACATGTGTAAAAATTATATGAATACATATGGAAAAAAGAAGGTTCCGTTATTTACTTGTGATAACAATCCATCTTTATGGGGCAAGAAAATATATGGATTAGAAGTGAAAGAACCGTCAGCACTTCTTACGTTGGAAAAAAATTGCGCAATTTTTATTTGTAATATGTATTATCAGGAAATCGAAGAACAATTACAAGATATGGGAATTAATAATCCAATGGAACGTTTTACGGATGAAAATATGACAATGTTACAATTGGGTTTCACAGAAGGGTAAGGAAGTTATATGTTACGTCTTGGAATACAAACAAAAAATCTGATGGAAGATAAGAATCCTTTGGAAGGCTTTCGTATGATAAAAAACGTTGGATTTTCTTGTGTGGACTTTAGTTTAAATGACTATTTGAAAAACACGATGATTTATGATGGAAAACGAAATACATTTTTTGATCAATCGATACAGGAACTAGAATGTTCTTTTAAATTACATAAAGAAGCTGCATTAAAAAATGAGATATCCATTCATCAAATGCATATGCCATATCCATTATATGTGCAAAATGGAGAACGTGATTTAAACGCATATTTGTGGAGAGAAGTAGTTCCCAAAAGTTTACAAATTTGTAAATACTTGGATTGTAAATATATGGTTGTGCATGGTTTGAAATTGGCAAAATTTCTAGGCTCAGAGGAAGCAGAATGGAAAATGACAGAAAAACTGTTGAATCAAATGCTTCCATTGGCTAAAGAGCTAGGAATTGTGATTTGTTTAGAAGATTTATATGATTCGATCGGAGGACATTTAATAGAAGGGCCATGTTGTGATATAAAAAAAGTAATACGACGAGTGGACCAAATGAATGAGAAATATCAGAAAGAGGTTTTGGGATTTTGCTTTGATACGGGGCATGCAAATTTGGTTGGAATTGATTTTGAGGATTTTATTACAAAACTGGATTATCGATTAAAAGTCCTACATATACATGATAATGATGGAATTGGAGATTTGCATCAGATTCCCTATACTTTCACGAAATCAAGGGAAAATAAACCATCTACAGATTGGGAGGGATTCATAAAAGGAATGCAAAATATTCATTTTGATAAGGTGTTAAGTTTTGAAACAGCACCGGTTCTTACGACTTTTCCGAAGGAAATGAAAAAAGACGCGCTAGAATTTATACATAAAATTGGAACTTATTTTCAAGAGCAAATAGAAGGCAAATAGATTTGGTGTGAAAAAATAAGAGGGATATAAATAGATGAAAAGATTAAGTATTTTTGTATTCTATGATTTTGAAGGAAAAGTAGATAGTTATGTTGAATTCCTAATCCATAGTTTACAAGCAATTTCTGATAAAATTGTAGTTGTAGTAAATGGTGAAATTACAGATCAAGGGAAAAAAAAGATTTTAAAGATTTCTCCATATATGTTTCAAAGAGAAAACAGAGGATTTGATGCAGGAGCATATAAAGATGTTTTTTTGAAATATTTTAAACAGGAAGAATTAAAGGACTATGATGAAATTATTTTGCAAAATGATACGTTTTATGGTCCTTTGTATGGATGGAATGCTGTGTTTTCAGAGATGGAAAAACAGGATGTGGATTTTTGGGGACTTAGTAGACATGCAGATAGTCATTCTATGATGGGTGGAAAAGCAATTTCGGATCATATTCAAGGATATTTTATGGTATGTAGAAAAAAATTATTTACATCAAAAGAATTTCTTAGTTTTTGGAAAGAAATGAAATATCCAGAAAATATAGTGGAGGCAATCTCTAAATTTGAAATTCATTTTTCTACAACGTTTAAAAGAAAAGGATTTCGATATACGTCTTATTTAGATATGAAAAATCCGGATTATTTAAGGAATAATACAAGTAATCCATATTTTCAATCCTATATCCTTTTGAAAGAAATGGGGTTTCCAGTTGTAAAAAGGAAAGCATTAACGGTATATTATTATTCACAGGCTCATCAAGCACTTGAATTTATAGAAAAAAATACGAATTATGATATTCATATGATTTATGAACATCAAAAAAGGCTAAGTGATGCAAGGAAAATTAATCCTTATGGGTATTCTGAATTAAAATCATTTATAGAGTCACATCGAAAAGTGTATATATATGGACGAGGGTATGTAGGTAAAAGTGTCGCAGAATATCTAATAAATGAACATTTAAATTTTGAAAAATTTGTTGTAACTTCAAATGAGGAAAAGTTTCAGGATACCATTGAGTTTAAAGATATACAAAATCTTCCAAAGGAAGATGGGGTGATTTTGGCACTCGGGCTTGAAGCTTTTAACCAAGTATTTCCAAAGGTAAAAGAAGTCTATAGGTTGGACCAAATGCTCTGTCCAAGATATCGTTAAAGAAGGTATCTGTGATAACAGATACGCAATAGAACAAATTGTATAGAGCCCATTTATTAAAAAGGAGAACGTATGAAAACAATAATTATATATGGAATAGGACAGTGTTTTGAGAACTTATTTGCAAAAGATAATCTAATAAAAGAAATATTACAGAAAATGGATGTAGAAATAATTGGGTTTATAGATAAACAAAAAAAAGGAATGGAAATAGTATATAATGATAAAAAATATGTCGTTATGTCCCCAGATCATCTTTTTATCGAGGATAAAACAAAAATAATAGTGACAAGCAATAAGTTTTATAAGGAGATCAAAGAAGAATTAATGATAGCAGGAATTCAACCAGAACAAGTTGAATTTATAAATGATTTTATAAAACCCATTCTCTGTAATATGTATCATGTTGAATTGTTTCAGAATAAAGCGGGATTAGAAATAGGGGGGCCTTCGGATATCTTTGAAAATATCTACGAAATTTGTAAAAGTTGTGATGGTGTAAACTTTAATGCAGATACGGTATGGTGGCAAAAAGATTCGGAATTATATACCTATAAGGGAAAAAAATTAGGGAAAATAATGATTTCAGATGCAACAAATATGGAGAATATTCCAGATGATAGTTATGAATTTGTAATGTCCTCTAATAATCTAGAGCACATTGCAAATCCGCTTAAAGCAGTCAAAGAATTTAAAAGAGTTGCAAAAAAAAATGCAATGATTTTGATTGTGGTTCCAAGGAAAGAAAGAACTTTTGATCATAATCGTCCGGATACAAGTTTCGAACATATGCTGGAGGATTATAAAAAAGAAATAGGTGAAGAGGATAATACACATCTTCCTGAAATATTAAAGCTTCATGATTATGAGAAGGATCCAGGGTGTGGAGGGAAAGAAGCTTTTAAGATAAGAGCAAAAGATAATATTAATAATCGCTGTTTACATCATCATGTATTTAATAAGAGAAGTTTAACAAAAATATATACATTTTTTGATATAAAAGTAGTGGATATTTTTGAAGCTTTTAATAATTATTGGATTATAGGTAAGAAATGAAATGAGGATTGTTTTTGATTGGGCAATATCAAAAGATAAAAAAAATTATATATATATTAATTGTTTAGTAAAGGGGTATTCGTATGATTCGAATTTCAGAGGAAGATTTGGCTAAAATTCAAAGTATAGAATTGGATATGTTGTTAGAAGTGGATCGAATATGTAGAAAATATAAGATAAAATATAGTCTTATAGGGGGGACTCTTTTAGGAGCAATACGACATAAGGGATTTATCCCATGGGATGATGACGCGGATATTGGAATGTTAAGAAGTGATTATGAAAAATTTCGGGAAAAATGTAAATATGAATTAGATAAAGATAAATATTATTTGCAAGATGACAGAAATACGAAAGGGTATCGTTGGGGATATGGAAAAGTAAGAAGGAAGAATACGCTATTTTTGCGGGAAAATCAAGAGCATCTTGATTTTGGACAAGAAATCTTTATAGATATCTTTCCTTTGGATTATGCACCAGATAATAAGCTTTTAAGAAAAATTCATATGTTTTATTGTTTTTGTATTAGAAAAATATTATGGTCACCGGTAGGTGTTAAAGTGGAGAAAAAAATTCTGAAAAAATGGATCTATGCATTACTTATGAAAATCCCTAAAAAGGTAGTGTATGGAAAGTATTACCATTATGTAAAAACAAGAAAGAAAACCAATACGGTTCGAATCAATCTATTTCCAACAAGGAAACCTTATGGTTTTCCAAAATATTATTTTGAGGAGCTTGAACAGGTTACTTTTGAAGGCTATAAATTTTTTGGGAGCAAGCATTATGATGCGTATTTGACAATGAAATATGACGATTATATGCAATTACCTCCCATTGCAGAAAGGAAAGTGCATCCAGTAAGTAAGCTTAAGGTATAAAAAATGAAAAAAGTATCGTTGATTATTCCAATTTATAATGCAGAAAAATATCTGAATCAATGTTTAAATAGTGCAATTCAGCAGACATATCAAAATATGGAATTTATATGTGTAAATGATGGTTCTACGGATTCTTCTGGCCAAATTCTTAGTGCCTTTGCAAAAAAAGATAGCAGAATTAAGATGATTCATAAAGAAAATCAAGGGGAAAGCCATGCGAGAAATGTTGGCCTTTTGGCATGTACTGGAGAGTATATTGGTTTCTTGGATTGTGATGATTGGATAGAACCAAATATGTATCGAGATCTCGTACAGACAATGGAGACAAACAAAACGGATCTAGTTGCATCAAGTTGGATGAAAGAATATGAGAATAAACAAGAAATAATGAAAAATAAAGAAAAGGTTAGGGATTCTATTTTTGGACGAGATGAACTTCTTTTTTACGTGTATAATAGGGATGCATATCAAGGATTTGCTTATATGTGGGATAAATTATTTCAAAGAGAAGTTTTATATGATGAAAACGGTAGATTCTTTCTATTTGATGAAAGTTTACAATTAGGAGCAGATGTAATTTATTTAGCGCAGGTATGCTTAAATACGAAAAAGGGTTGTTATATTGACCATGCATATTATCATTATAGACAAAGGAAAGATTCCGGTAGTCATGTCATTGATTTAAAACGTCGTTTGGATTGGTTGAAAGCATATCAAGTTGTAATTGACTTATTTGAAAAGGAAAGTGTCGATTATAAGATTTTAATATATGTAAAAAGATTTTTAGCATATCATAGTAGTAATACTGCAGAAATTGCTTATATACAGAAGAATCAGACTATATTAAAAAAATGTATCGAAATAATGAAAAAATATCAGAAAGAATACGAGAATACAAATTTAGATTTTCCCGATCGCATAAAGAGATATCACATGATTAGAAATTTCCATCTTCCAGAATAATTGTGGACTTTTTTAATATAAGGTGCATAATGAAGATAGAAGGGAAATATATCTTATGGTTAAAATTAAAAAGGGGGAGTAGATATGAACAAAAACCATAGGGAAATCATAATCTTAGTATTACTTGTTCTTGCTATTTTCGCAAATGTCTTTCTTATAATAACCTATGAAAAAAAAATAAAAGAAATGACAGAATTTCAGGAAAAAATGATTGCAGAAGAAATTTCAAAAGAGGCGGGGAAAGAAGAAGCACAAGTAGTAGCAGAAATGCTAGAAGAAACAGAAGAAGAAACATATGATGTAACTTTAGAAATGTTGGAAACTAGATTGCAAGAATTACTGATAAAATATGAAGGAACGACATTTGAAGAGCGAGATATTTTAGTTTCATTAGCAGAGGCAAATCATAGTTTTATGTCGGAAGAAACACTGTTTCAATTTTTGGATATTTCAAGTTATGAAGAGTTACAACCTTTTATTCATACGCAAGATTTGTATAACGAGAGTATGAAAAATCTGGAAAAAAAGAGAGAGAATGTAAACTATGAACTTGTGGTATTTGATGTGGGAGATTTGTTTTTTGACGAAATTTTAATTGAAACGGGGCATTTTATTAGTGAAAGGATTTTGGCATTAGAATCAGAAGATGAAGAAGAAGCGTTACAAGCGGCAAGAGATCTAGTATTTTATTATTCGGGATGTAAGCCCGAGGGGAAAATGGTTGAAGAAGCACCTATTAAAAGGGACGATGAAATCTTGGTTAGTTCAGCTAGTTTGTATATAAACGGATTTTATGGATATGCAATTGCGATTCTTTGTGGGGGAGAAATAGAATTAGAACAACCAGATGCTATGGAAAAGGTTTGCGGTATGTGGGGTGACTATGATCACACGTATGAATTTTATTATTTATATATCTATAAAAGAAAGTAAAAAAAGCCTCTTGTTT
>JBFHIZ010000042.1:0-16744 GCA_041596215.1 Lachnospiraceae bacterium | reverse complement strand
TGAAGATTCCTCTTCAAATACAATTTCTTCAAAAGAATCTTTTGACTTCTTCTTAGGATGTGATGATCTTGCAACCCTAAAAAAAAGATACCGGGATTTAATGAAAGCATATCATTCAGATGGATTTGCCGGAAACGAACAAATTTCAAAAGACATTAATCTTGCCTATGACGAAGCCAAAAAGCGATTTCTTTAATTTTTTATTTATATCAATATAAAATCGACTACTTAAAATTCCACCTTCTTGACAAGTCGATTTTTTATTGCTACTATAACTGTATTATATGTAATAGTACAGTTGGTTCTGTCTATTGAACAAAAAAGGAGGTTTCTATATGATTTGGATTGATTACAAAGATAGTCGTCCCATTTTTGAACAAATTGTTGAAAAATACGAGAACCTTATTATTCACGGTGCTATCGAGCCTGATAGTCAAATGCCTTCCATTCGTAAGTTAGCAATGGAATTATCTCTCAATCCAAATACTGTACAAAAAGCTTATGCAGAATTAGAGCGAAGAGGATACACCTATACGGTTTTAGGAAAAGGCGTTTTTGTTAATTATGATTCGAAACAAAAATACAGGAAAAAAGAGCAACTACTTTCTTCCATAAGCAAACTTGTACAAGAAGCAAACGAATTAGGGATTTCTTCCGAAGAAATCTTTTCAAGTATAGAGCAATTGAAAGGAGACAATCTATGAGTGGGGACAAAATAGAAATTGTTAATGTTTTTAAAAATTTTGAGGATATTATTGCAGTAAACAATATTACATTTACGATTCCTAGTGGATGTATTTTTGGTTTAATCGGAACAAATGGTGCTGGAAAAAGCACCTTACTTCGCATTATGGCTGGTGTTTATAAACCAACCTCGGGCAACGTACTTATTAACGGAGAGGATATTTATGATAATGCTTTCATAAAAGAACGTATTTTTTTCATTTCTGATGATTCTTATTTTTTTCGAAATGCAACACCAACAGACATGGAACGTTATTATTCTTCTGTTTATAAAAATTTTCAACAAACGCGTTTTTATGAGTTTTTGGAAAAATTCGATTTGAAAAAGACGCGAAAAATCAACACGTTTTCAAAAGGCATGAAAAAACAATTATCCTTATTATTAGGCATATGTGCAAATACTGACTACTTATATTGTGATGAAACCTTTGATGGCTTGGACCCTGTCATGCGTCAGGGAATCAAATCTATTCTTGCAGGTGAGATGGAAAGTAGAGGTCTTACACCAATTATTGCATCTCATAATTTGCGTGAATTAGAAGATATTTGTGATATTGTAGGTCTTTTGCATAAAGGTGGAATTTTGTTTTCAAAAGATTTGGTGGAAATGAAAATGAATATGCAAAAAATGCAGTGTGTTGCCGATTCTAAAGAACAAATTCAAGAAATTACAAAAGATTTACATGTTCTTAAAATAGAAACTCGTGGCAAATTATTTACCATCACTCTTCGCGAGACAAAAGAAAAAGTAGAGCAAGCTTTTATAAACAGTTCTTTAGTTTACTTTGAAATCATACCTTTATCTTTAGAAGAAATATTTATTAACGAAACGGAGGAAGTTGGTTATGACATCAAACACATCATTTTTGAATAATTGTAGAGAAAATTTTAAAAGACGCACCTGGGCTACCCTACTTATGGGTTTATTCTTTTTTATTTCATACATTATTATACCGGTTATTATTGTGAATCAAATTGATATTACAAGAAATAATTTGAAATCAAAAATTTCAGATTTTCATTCTTTAATGTCATACAATGGAGCTTTTTTATTCTTTATTACCATATTGGCCATTCTTTTTGCTTTTCAAGGATACTCTTATTTATTTAGCAAAAAAAAGATGGATTTATATATAAGTGTTCCTCTTTCTACCAAAAGAAGATTTCTAGCCATTCAGGTTACCAGCATTCTTACTTTTATAAGCTTTTATCTAATAACCGGAATTTTAGGACTTCTCATTGGTACTTCAGGCGGCTTATCTTCCCCTAAGTTAATCGAAGATTTCTTTTTTTCTTTTTCATTAAACACCTTATTATTTCTTGCCATATATGAATTAAGTTGTATTGCAGTCATGATGACTGGGCATATTATTGTTAGTTTCTTGGCACTTGGGGTCTTTTCTTTATATGAAATCTTTGCTAGATTACTTCATTATGGATATCTTAATTCTTTTTATACTCACTTATTTACACAAGAACTGGATACACTTTATTCATCTCCAATCTATCCGTATCTGAAGCTTGTCGACTATCTTTCGAGAAATAATATAGACTATGTGCTACCAACTTCATTTTATCTTGTTAATACCTTTTGGTTGCTTGCATTTTGCATTCTTTTCTTTATTACTGCCTTTGTTTTATATCGAAAGCGACCAAATGAAGCTACGGACTGTGCACTATCTTTCAAAAAAACAAAATCCGTAATTAGTATTTGTCTTCAAATACTTGCTTCTCTTGCAAGTGGACTTTTTTTCTATAGTCTCTCTTATGATAAGTTTGGCATGGCAATTTTCGGTATTTTTCTTGGTGCTGCCATTTCTTTTTGTCTTATTAATATTATTTATGAATTTGATATTAAAGCTTTATTTAAAAAATGGTATACGTTTGTAATCAGCATAGGCTTTTCCCTTCTTTACTTTTTCATTATTTCACAAGATTTTTTGGGAATCGACACATATATTCCTGAAGAAAGCAAAATTGTTCAAGCAAGTATTTCATCCTATTGTCTTCCTCAAATTGGAAATGTTGAAGATGTTTATTATGATTATAGTTATTCATCTTGGTTTGATGTTATTGAAAAAGTATCTGCAAAAGGATCATCTGATGTTACACCTTTTATACAAATCGCAAAAACGGCACTAGAAGAGGAAAATAATGATCTCCAGTCTGACCTCGATGGCTCAGCTTTATATCCCTACACTATCTGTTTTGAACTTGAAAATGGGCGTACCATTTATCGAAAATATTCTGTTGATTTATTAAGTATAGAAGATGAGCTTACTGCAATTTATGAATCCGAAGATTATATGCTTTATACAAAAAACCGAATTGCTTCTTACGTTTCTGAGCACAAAGATTCGGAAGTATATTTTTCAAATGGTACCTATGATATTCATATTTCAAAAGATAAAAAGGAGGAATTATTAGAAGCTTATTATCACGATCTATCTAACTTCTCTTATGTTGATAATGTACTTGGTATTCCTCTTGCACAATGGATTTTTGAAAATACACATGGTGATAATTTCATCTTACCAATCTATTCCAATTTTTCATCTTCTCTTTCTTTATTAACCTTGTATAATCTTACCAATGATTTGACTTTGGATGCTTCAGAAATCAAACAAATTGATTTTTATTTGTATCCGCTTGAACCAGTAATTCCTGAGTCATTAACGGAAATTGGAAATGTGGACCAATCCTATGTTGTCGAGAAAGAAGACTATGCCATAGAATCTATATATCTAACCGTCCATAATTCTGATGAAATTGCATGTATTCTTCCTCATTTACGGTCTTCTAGTTTAGACTACTATCCGTTAGTTACCAATTATTCTATCTCAAACTATAATTATAAAAAATACCGTGTTGAGATTTATCTTTATCCTAAAGTTGGCACGATACACGAAACGGAACTTCAACATTCACATTACAATTATTTTGGGGATTTACCCGATTTTCTTATTCCTTCCGAGTAACACATTTTCAAAAAAAGACCCGTAAAAATCATTTACGGGTCTTTTTTTAAAACACTATGCTATATATTTATTCTCATTATTTTTCCATCTTACTACGTTTTTCTTTTTTTTCTAACAAGAAATCACTAAATTTTGCAAACGTTTCTAATGTAAAGGTTTCTCCTCGAACCGTGGGAGATAACCCCATGGTTTCTAATACTTCATATATATCTTCTTTATTAATTCCTAAGTTACCAGCATTTGCGAGACCATTTACCAAGGTTTTTCTTCTCTGATTAAACGATGCTCTGATAATGGCAAACATATATTTTTCATCCTTTACGCTTGCACCTTTATTTTCATATCGTTCCAATCGAATTACTGCAGAACCCACGTTTGGTTTTGGAACAAAGCAACTTGGTGAAACCTCCATCACAATTTCTGGTTTTGCATAAAATTGTACTGCCAAGGATAGGGCTCCATAATCCTTGGTTCCTGGTCCTACTTGCATTCTCTGTGCTACTTCTTTTTGTACCATTACGGTAATACTATCTAATAAAATATCTTTTTCGAATAATCCCATAATAATTGGTGTTGTAATATAATACGGTAAATTTGCAACTACTTTTATTGGCTTTCCATCATTTTCTTCTTCAATTAATTTTTGAATGTCAAGTTTTAAAATATCAGCATGTATAATTTTTACATTTGTATAGTCCGATAATGTTTCTTGTAAAATAGGAATTAACACTGGATCAATCTCAACCGCAATTACTTTTTTTGCAGTTTCTGCTAAAACTTGTGTCATTGATCCAATTCCTGGGCCAATCTCCAATACACAATCTTCCTTTGTAATCTTTGCATTATCCACAATACCCTCTAAAATATTCATATCTATTAAAAAATTTTGTCCATATTTTTTTTGAAAGGTAAACTTATTCTTTTTTAATATTTCCATTGTTTTCATTGGTGTTCCAAGTTTTGTCATCTATTCCCTTTCTATTTGATATATTTTATGCGCATTTTCATTTGTAATCGAAATTACTTCTTCGTACGAAATATTTTTTGATTTTGCTATTTCTTTTGCTACATAAATTAAATTTTCAGAGGTATTTCTTTTCCCTCGAAATGGTTCGGGTGATAAATAAGGTGCATCCGTTTCTAAAAGTATTTTTTCCATTGGCAATACTTCTACCACTTCCTTTAGTTTTTTTGCATTTTTAAATGTTAAAACCCCTCCGATTCCGAAATAGAATCCAAGATCTAGATATTCCTTCATCATTTCTTTCGAGTATGAATAACAATGAATAATACCACCGATTTTCTCCGCCTGTTCTTCTTTTAAAATACGTATGGTATCCGCAGCTGCATCTCTTGAATGGATTACCATTGGTAATTTTCTATCCCTTGCAATTGCTATTTGTTCTCGAAACCATTTTTCTTGTAGCTCTTTATTTTCCTTATTCCAAAAATAATCCAAACCAATTTCTCCAATTGCAACAACTTTACTTTCAAAAGCTTGTTCTTTTAGCCAAAGGATTCCCTCCTCTGACAACTCATCAATCGATTCTGGGTGAACGCCAATCGCTGCATAAATAAAGGCATGTTTTTTGGTAAGTTCTATCGATTCCTTACTACTTAAAATAGAAGCTCCAATATTCACAACGGTTTCTACCTGTTTCGCAAATAATCCATTAAGTATTTCTTCGCGGTCGTCCGCAAATGCCTCATCATCATAATGCGCATGTGTATCAAAAATCATTATTCCTCCTAACAAAACTCCCAAACAAAATTCGGTTTGGGAGTTTTTATAACATTAATCTGTTCTCTTATATAAATACAGAAACTTCATCCAATAAGTCTTTTGCCACTTTTTGATTATTTGAAGCACTCTCACCAATTACAGAAACTGCACTAACCATTTCACTTGAACTCTCAGCTACCACAGTAACTCCTTTTGCACATTCCTCAACCGTAATTGTAATGCCATCCACATTTTCATTAATTTTTGCAATTTCTTTTTCTACAATTTCGGTATCCTTTGCAATTTTTTCAATAATCGACTGAATTCTTTCGGAATCAATCGCATAATTATCTGTTGTTTTACTTATTTTATCATATTCTTTTAATACTTCTTCATTTACAAATTCTACCATCTTTTGCGAATCATTTGCTAACTCGGATACTGCTTGTATTACAATCTCACTAATTTCTTGAATATTATTTGCTGTTTCTCTACTTGTTTCTGCCAAAACTCGAATTTCATCCGCTACAACAGCAAATCCTCTTCCCGCTTCTCCAGCTCGTGCAGCTTCAATCGACGCATTTAATGCAAGTAAATTTGTTTGTCCAGCAATGCTTAAGATATCGTTTGTTAATCCACTGATTCTCTCTGCATTTTTCGAGTTTTCAATTGCTTTTTCTAATTCTTCTCGAATAATTAATAACATTTCTGTGGTACGTTCTTTTTCTCCAATTACTTTTTTGTTTAGTCGGATAGAATTTTCTTTATTCTTCTTTGAAACTATATTTCCAATACTAAGCTCACTTGAAACACTCTTAGTTGAAGTAAATACGCCTTCCACATTTTCATCTAAATCTTCTACCGTAGCTGCAATTTCTTCCATACTAGCGGATAATTCTTCTAGTGTTGCAGAGACATCATTGACAGTTCCTTCTGACGCAACTACTTGTTTTGCAACCCCTTGTACCGAAACATCAATCTTCTGAGAACCAGCTTTCATTTTACTAACAATTCCATCCAATAATATAATTGTAGAATTAATTCCTTCTACTAAGCTCCCAATTTCATCTTTTGATTTAACAGAAATTCGTTTGGACAAATCTCCATGTCCTTCATTAATTTCCCGAATGATTTCTTTTAATTGTTTATCTGCTTTTTTTAATGGTGCAGAAATTTTTCGATTGATTAAAATAATAACAAGAACCAACACAATAAAAGCAATGGCATAGAACAAATTCACTTTAAATTTAGCACTTTCATTTTGCATATTTAATTGCGAAATACTTTCGGTAGAATCCTCATCAATTAACCGTTCTAATTCAATCATTGCTTCTTGTAAACGTTCCCCTGGTTCTACCATTTCATCTAAAGTAAGTCCTGATTTATATAATTTTACATATTCCTCATTTGCCTCTTTTATTTCTTCCGTTATCGCTTTTAACGCTGTCATATCAGAAATTTCTACTTGTGTATAAATGATATCTGCTTCCTCATTGATTTCTTCTCGAATTGTTTGAATACTAGCAATTGTCTCTGTAAAATCACCCGATTTATTGATGTATCGTGCAACGTATCGTTGTAATTTTTCCGTATTTCCTTTTAAATTACCTAGTGTAATATTTCCTTGCACACTTTCATTTGTAATTTTGACAATTTCATCATATATTTTTGATGTACTTAACATCCCATTTAAAGAACTTAGAAATGCAACAAGGAATAGCATGCCCATAATCCAGATTATCTGAACTCTAATTGTTTTTTTCATAGTAACCCCCTTCTCTATATGTAACGAAACACAGAAACTTCACTTCGTAATTTTTCTGAAGTATTTTGATTTTCTGTTGCTTCGTCACTTATTTGTGTGATAGCGGTTACTAGATTTCCAGCGCTTTCCGACACATTTTCTATGCCTTTTGCACTTTCTTCAACGGTAAGAGCAATTCCTTCTAATCCGTCATTCATTTTATTAATTTCTTCTTCTAATTTTATTATATTTTGTTCTATTTTTTCTACTACTGTGGTAATTTGGATAACTCCATCATTATATTCTTCCGTTGCTTCTGCAAATCCTTCGTAATCATGAATTACATTTTCCTCTACAAACTGAAGCATTTCCTCTGCATTCGAAGAAAGTGATTCTACGGACTTAGTAACCAACTCACTGATTCCTTTTATATTACTTGCTGCCACTTTAGAATTTTCTGCTAATTCTCTAATTTCATCAGCAACTACAGAAAACCCTTTTCCGGCATCTCCTGCTCTTGCTGCTTCTATTGATGCATTCAATGCGAGTAAATTAGTTTGCCCTGCTACATTTAAAATATTATCCGTAAGGCTTTTTATTTTTTCCGCATTTTTACTATTCTTAATTGATTTTACAAGAATTTCTTCCATTTCTTTTAATACATTTTTTGTATGATTTTGACTTTCTGTTGTTTCTTCCAAAATAACTACGGATTTCATTTTAATGTCTTCCGTCAGTGTTCTTCCTTCTTCTGTGATTTTTGAAAGTGATTCAATTGCCGAAGATACTTCTTTAACCTCTTCATTTACTTCTGTTGTTGTTGCTGTAACTTCTTGCATACTTGCAGATATTTCTTGCATCGTTGCGGATATATCATTTACATTTGTTTCTGAATGTATTATTTCTGTTTTTATTTCATTGATCGATTGGTCCAGTTTTGATGTATTATTCGTGATTTTATTCATGATTTCTTGTAATTTTTCTAAAAACTGATTGATTCCATTTACCAAATGACCAATTTCATCTTTCGATTTACATTGAATTCGTTTTGTCAAATCACCTTCACCTGCAGCAATTCCTTTTGTAATTGCTGTTAATTGTTTATTTGCCCTTTTAATTGGTAATACGATAAACAATTCAACAATAACAATCGAAACAAGAATAAATCCAACTAATACCAAAATAATACTGTACCCTGTCTTTAAACCCACTTCATAAGTCTCTCCAGCAACACTTTGCTTTTCAATTGCAAGTTCAAGTATTACGGCATTCAATTCTGCATACGTTGTGTCTAAATTTCGAATAACTTCTTTCGTATAATCCTCTTGAATTTCCTTTTGATTTCGAAATGCACTTATAATTTCTGCATATTTATAGTAAGCAGAAACAAAGTTCTTTCTAGCAGAATCTAGTTCTTCATTCTCCAAATCCTCAAATTTTTTATTTAATAAAATTAAATTTTCATCCAACCTTTGAATTTCCACTCCCATATTATTGGCAATGGCTTCCTTATTTTCCCCCTCTGCATAACGATCTAATTCGATTTCTTTTTGTAAGCTTTCCAAATCCTTTGAAATATCTCCCATTAATTCAACTGTTGATAAGCTTTCTGAAACGATAATATCTGCCGTTTCCCCCATTTCATTAGAAATTTGTTCTTCCACATAAATGCAACCAATTGCTAAAATAAAGATTATGATTGCAATCATGAGAATTTTAGCGCTAACATGTCTTCTCATTGTGTCGTCTCCTTCTACCCATTTTTGTGACAATATAAGTTTAACATTATTTATACACTCTTACAATTAGGTAAACCGAAAAATAGATTAATCACATTTTGAATAACCACAACTTTTACAAGAATTACAGCCTCCTTCAAATACAAGTTCTGCCCCACAAATTGGGCATGGATTTATTACTTTTGCGCCATCTGATTTTTCAAAACCACCTGCAGCTATTAATTCTCCTTCGGAAAGTTTCACTTTTTCCTCTTTTATTTGAATCGTATCCTGATTTTTTTCAATTAATTGCTCTTGCATTTCTCGATACATATCGGTTAAAGCTCTTCCTATTGACATCGGACAACTTGATCCCGATGACGTATCATGTTTTGTTGCCGTACGAACTGCATATGAGGAACATACTAAAGTGCTTTCTAATTGATCAACTATTTTTTCAATTCCAATTCCACCACGCGCTGCAAGTGAAATCATACGACTTAGTCCAACCATGAAACTATTGCATCCTCCTTTTGAGCCTTTTGATAAAAAGATTTCACGAAACTCACCCGTATTCGGATCAAAAAAAGCTTCACAATGTAACGTACCGCAACCCGATTGTAGTGTTCTTCTTTTTCCAATACAGGAATCCGAAACTTTTACAATATCTCCACGTTTTAATTCCGTTTGTGTCTCTTCTCCCATAGTTAAAATTCCAAGACGTTTACATCCATCCCTAAAAATAGTGATTCCCTTTAATCCACTTTTCCAAGCTTTAAAGTATAATGCTCGAACTTCTTCTTTGGTGAACTCGACAGGAACATTTACGGTTGAACTAATCGACGCATCAATGTGATTTTGCCAAGTTGCTTGTATATTAATTCGCTCCATATAATTTAGCGTTTGTGCCGTCACAAAATAGTCTGGTAATTCTTCTTCCTCTGTTAAATTATTCTCCATCATGTATTTTTGTACAATTGGTGTATATACTTTATAATATACATCTTCTCCATGAAGACTTTCTGTTTTCCTTGTGTAAAAATTAGAATAAATCGGTTCAATTCCTCCAGAAATTCCTAACATTGTAGATATTGTTCCCGTAGGTGCAATCGTCAATAATTGTGAATTTCGAAGCCCTCCTACCTCTGCAACATATTTTGATACCTCTTCATCAACATTTTCTTTAAAAAATGAAGTATTCATAACTTCTTTTATATTGCATTTTGGATATGCCCCTTTTTCTTTTGCAAGTTCCGCCGAACGATAAATCGCATTTTTTGCCATTGCTTTTCCTATTTGATCACATAATTGCACACTTTCCTCACTGCCATAACGAATTTCAAGTTTAATTAGTAAATCTGCAATTCCTAATACTCCGAGTCCTATCTGTCTCCAGTCTCCAACAGAATCTCTTTGTTCTTGCAATGGATGCAAAGGTAACCCTTCATCTAAAACTTCATTTAATGCCGTTACACATACTTTCACATCCTTTGAAAATTCATCAAAATCAAATTCTTTTGACTCATCGATCACATATTCCGATAAATTTATTGCACCTAATAGACAAGAACCTCCAGCTGGAAGTGGTTCTTCAGCACAAGGATTCGTTCCTGCAAATTTGAATTCTTTTGTATTGGACAATAAATTCCATTTTTCGATTCGGTCCCAAAACAACATTCCTGGTTCCGCATAATCCCAATTCATATCACTGATTCTACAAAAAATTTCATAAGCATCCACTTCTTTTTCAATCACTTCCCCTGTATCTTCTACCGTAAAGTTTAAACGAAATGATTTATGTTCTTCCACCGCATTCATAAATTCATCTGTAATACGAATCGATATATTGGCTTTTGTCACTTTCTTTAAATCAGACTTAATATCAATAAATGATTCTAAGTCTGGGTGTGTACATGGAATGGTAATCATTAATGCGCCACGTCTTCCACTTTGCCCAATTAATTCGGTTACAGTGGAATATAAATTCATAAAAGAAACTGCTCCACTTGTATTTTCTGCTGCGTTATGAACAACTGCTCCCTCTGGACGAAGTTTTCCAATATCTACTCCACATCCTCCGCCATAACTATACGTCCTAGCAAGAGATTTGGCCGTGTCAAAAATACTTTCTATATTATCTTCTGGTGGTGTAACCACATAGCAATTAGAATAGGTTACTTTTTTCCCAACTTTATGTAATCCTCTGTTTGCTAAAATTCTCCCAGCAAATAAGAATTTCTTTTTTGTAATCAACTCTTTTACTTCTTGATTTCCTCCAGATACACGTTCTGTCCAATCTTCAAACGATTCCTCATTATATCTATATTTACGAGTCCATATATCATGGCCCAATGTGTTTTCTTCACCTAAGTATTCTTCTACGTTCATTTTATCTCCTCTTTCCTTAATATTCAATTCCTTCTCTTGCTTCCACTCCCTGATCCATTGGGTGGCGAATAGCTTGCACTTCACTAATATAATCTGCTTGCTCTAATATTTCCTTCGAAAAATCTCTTCCTGTCAAAACAAGTTCAAATTTATCTTTTGCATTCTGAATTATTTTCATTATCACATCTATCTCTAATAGGTTTGATGAAATGGCTCCCGCACATTCATCAAAAATAAGCAAACACTTTTCTTTTTCTACTTTCTTTTGAGCTTCTAAAGCTTTTTCTATATTCCTTTCATGTTCTTTTTTTACTATTTTTTTTGTTTCCATATCCATCGAAAAAGTAAACCCAAAGTCTTTGGACAAACGAAACACGCTAACCTTTTCGTCCCGTTCCAAATAAGCAATTTCTCCACTTGGTCGGCCTTTTAAGAATTGAACGATAATGACAGTTCCACCCATACCTAGAAATCTCGTAGCAAGTCCTATTGCTGCTGTTGTTTTTCCTTTTCCATTTCCTGTATAAATATGTACCAGCCCCATTTAACCCTCCATTCTACATATTGTGTTCTATCTTATATTGTATTACTACATATAGTTTTATGTCAATCTATTTTCCTTCTTTTTTTTGAATTTTCTCTTTCCTTTTATAAAAAAACAAACAGAATTTCTGTCTGTTTTTTTTCTTTATTTAAAATCAAATATATAATTTTTCCAATCTGCTAAATAAACTTGTTCCTCTTCCGTTTCTAGAAGAAGACCATCTGCAATCAATTCATTTGTTAATGCAATTGTTGTCTCCTCTCCATAGGCAACGCCCCATTGAAAAAATGTTTTGCTTACAACCACTGGCTCTTGTTCTCCTTTTTGAAATGAGCACAGTTGCTGATACATTCTCATTTTTCGAAAAGTCACAAATTCCTCATCTCGTGGAACTTCTATTTTTGCCTTTGCACAAAATTCTTCTATCATAATATATTGCATCCTTGCTTCAATTTGTCCCCACAATCCAATTACACAATTAAATTCTGGAATTGGCTCATATAATGCTTCTAGCATTTTTGATAGTTCTTCTACATCCGTTCCTTTTGCATATTCTAATTCTATTTGTTCCATTCCAATTCGAAATTCTGCAAACAAACGTATTTGTTCCAAATGCGGTCTAATCAATCGTAACAAATCTACTAGATCAATTGGTAATGGCAAATTATTTGCTTCTATCCCACTTTCGATCATCTCATCTAAAATAGGTATATACGTATTACAACGCATTAAGACATCTTCTGGCGGATAATCTTTATTTATAAGTACATAAGAGTCACTTTGAAATACAGATGTCTCTTTTGTATCTCCAGATCTCGCATCTTGAATTAAATCTAAGATTTCATAAAATTCATTTTGATATTCCTCTCCCACCGTGTCATAAGCAACTTCACGTAATAAAATTTCAGGATCTGCCGAAGGATTTGCCAGCAAATGACCTGAGCAATATAAAGAAAATACATTTAAAACATGATAAGAATCCATTTCACTCCAATAGTCCGGCTTTGTTGAACTCATATCAATTTCCATTGCTTTTAGATAGGTTTCTTTAATTATTTTTGCATTCACATTCATTTGTGCAAGTTGATCAATTTCCATTTCACACGTTCCCCATGACCAGGTGCCCGTCCGGCATCCTAATTCATCGCATGCATTTCTAAAATTCACTCTTGCCCCAGGATTATCCGTACTTGATGTTTCATAAAGTGTAATATCTTCTCCTAACACCTCAACTAAGATTTTTTTATCAAATACATCCACCCAGCAATTGATTCCAAAATCAATTTCCGGATTCACTGCTTGCATTTTATCTTTCAATATTTTCGCATAATATGCCACATCTTCCGTAGCATATAGATTCCCCGGATCATAATAATGAGCAATTACTCGGTCAACACAATCTGCCAATTCCGCATATATGGAATAATACCGGTTAAAAAACTCTTGTGTTTTTGGATTATCTTGCAAATATGGATAACCTTCCGATAAATAACTTACAGTAGCATCTGTCCATCCATATCCGTCAAATTCTGCACCCCAAACCCAAAGAGTTACATTCATTCCCATTGAGTGTGCGGCATCTGCTAGTATTCGAATTCTCTCATGCACATATTCATAATCACCACTGCCTTCCCAAGCAGAACACATTTCTGTGATTTGGATTCCTGTATATCCACAATATTTTAACATTCTTACATATTCATAAAGTTGTTCTTCTGAAAAGGACATGATGTCCGTTAACAACGATGTGTTTTGATTCATATACACACCTCGGCTATAATTTATTTTCCATAAGCATATAATAGCCTCTCGTTCCTCCATCCATGGTGTATCTTCTGATAAAATGAGCGTATTTGGTATATGCAATTCCTTCGTTCTAATAGAAAGTTTTGCCTCATCACTCTCTGAAAAGGACCATCCCAAATATGTATTCATGAAATCATAAGTTCCTGAAAGACATGCCTCTGCATCTTTTCCTAATATGGTAATCTTTCCATAAGAAATGGAATTTTTATAAGTAAAGTCCGTAGTTTCATCCTCAATATACAATGGTTTTATCTCCAAACTTAAGGCTATATTTTCCATTGTTTCAATGATCGGAATCCGTAATCCACTTTCTTCTATAATGTTTTCCTGAAGTTTTTTTGCCGCTTCTCTTACTTTTTCATCTGGTTTTTCTGGTATCACAATACAATATTCTTCGATTGATCTTTCCCCAATCCAAATCTCTTCTACACAATCTTTCCCGGTATCTACTACTAAGCTTTCTGCTGAAATCAGAAAATTTTCATCGTCTATAATCGAAGTTGTTACAAATTGAAAGGCACGATAAAATCCTTTTTCAGTGTTTGCATATATATATATTTTTTCTTCTACAATCTGAACAACATATCCCATTGTTCCTATTGCTGAAAGATCTATCTTTAATTTATTTGCAAGGATTTCCGTTCCAATAAGAATATTTTTTTTCTTCTCCAACTCCTTATCTGAAGCAATCTCTAGTGTTACGTTAATATCTTCTTCCAGATTTTTTTGAAACTCTATTGCTACATTAGAAGCCAATTTATCTTCCGAAATATACGAAATTGTATAATCTTTTAGAATATTAACAGTTGTTGATAAATTATCTTTGCTTTCACATCCTACCATTAAACACAGTAATATGAATATAATACTTAATCTCAATTTCTTTTTCATATCTTCCCCCAAATCATCTCCTTAATTATCTAAAAAACCTTTGATTCCTTCTTCTTTATAGATTGTTTTATAATATTCTAATTCACCTTGAATTAAGGAATCAATTACTTTCATTCCTAGTACTTCTACTGGTGCTTTATCATCCGTAAATAAATATTTTCCTTTTTCGTATTGCTTTAACTGCGTTGATACTTTATTTAATAATGTAATAAATTCTTTTTTTTCTTCCTGGTTTTCCGCTTTTATTTTTTCTATATTTGCTTCAAAAACAGTGAGCATTTCGTGATTATTCGATGCAAATAACTCTCGATTAGTAGACCCCGTAACATTTACGGTGTAGACATCTGAGAACACATTTGCGATGGTGTCACTTAAGTATTCGTTGATATTTCCTTCTTCTTCTGAATGCATACTCATGTTAACTACTAATACTCCGTTTTCATTTAAATGCTCTTTGACCAATTGAAAAAATTCAATAGATGATAGCTGAAAAGGAATGGTAATGTCTTGATAAGCATCTACCATTATTACATCATACATATTCTCGGTAGCATTTAAAAAAGCTCTTCCATCATAGGTTGTAACTTTAACCATATCAGATGCCTCAAAATATCTATTTGCTAGCTCCGTTATCTTCTCATCAATCTCAATTCCCTCAATATTGGCTCCTTCAAAATATTCCTGACATTGTTTTGCATACGTACCAGTCCCCATACCTAAAATTAAAATATCTATCTTCTCTTTTTCTTCTACATTTGCCATTAAAGGTGCTGCAAGTGCGTAATCATAATACATCCCTGTTAATTTCCCATCCTTATTGTAAATTGATTGTACTCCAAACAGTACGTTTGTTGATAAGATTACTCTCGTTTTTGTCTCTTTTACTTGTAAATAATTATAAACAGATTCTCCCTCATATAATAAATCCTCTTCCCAAAAAGCAAAGCTATTTTGCGACGAAAAAATAATGCATACAACAAATACTACAATCCCTATGAACCCTGTTCTTTTTTTTATTTTTGTTTTTATAAAATAAATTAAGCTAAGTAATAATAATATGCCAGAAAAAATCAGGAATGTAATATTTGTTCCTACGGTTGGTATTGTAACAAATGTTGGAATAAAAGTCCCCAAGATACTTCCAATCGTATTGCACGCAATAATTTTACCTACAGTTTTTCCGTTATCTTCTAAATTATCCATTGTATACTTAACAAGTGATGGTGTTGTTGTCCCTAGCAAAAACAACGGAAAAACAAAAACAATTGCACAAGAAAAAAAAGCAGCCCAAATAAGAAAATTTATATTAATTGTTACTACTAAGATTGCAGATATCAATATAATAATATATTTTCCGACAAATGGAATTGCTGCTATCCATATACTTGCAATAAATATTCTGCTATATAATTTATCTGGATTGGGATTTTTATCTGCACTTTTTCCTCCCCAAATATTTCCAAGCGCCATAGCAATCATAATTGTTCCAATTATAATTGTCCAAACAATTTGTGAAGAACTAAAATAAGGCGCAAGTAATCTACTTGCACCTAATTCTACTGCCATTACTGCCATTCCAGCAAAAAATGAAGTAAGATATAAATATACCTTGCTTTTTAAAATTTGTTTTTTTTCCATGTTCCCCCTCTTTTTCTCATACATTTCTTTTCTACTTTATTTAATTAATACCATAAAGTAATTATTAAAAACATACCGCGACATAAATCAAAGGCATCTTATAACCCTCTATTTATCTAACCCTTATCTTTTTTACTTATTCATTTTTATTTAAATCCTCAATCCAATTAAATATTTTTTGAATACTTTCTTTCTTATTTTTCTTTACATTAATAAGCTCTAATTTTCCAACAATACTACTTTCCTCCAAATTGTTCTCAAAATCTTCAAACGTACTTCCTTTCATACCTTTATGTGTACAAAACAATCCAACTTTTTTATTTTTCAAGTTGTTTTCTTTCAAAAAAGTACGAATTGCAGGTGTAAAAGAGCTTGCCCAAACTGGCGTTCCTAGTAAAATACGATCAAATTTTTCTAAATCGTTTTTCATTTTTAAAATATTTGGTTCTTTCTTTTGCATTACCTGTCTTCCACCCCAAACATATTTCACAATTCCTTTATGTTGTTTTTCTTCTTCTACAAGAATTTGTTCTGCCTCATAACCATATTTTTTTTGAACTGCTTCAACTA
>JBFHIZ010000041.1:0-16969 GCA_041596215.1 Lachnospiraceae bacterium | reverse complement strand
GAACAAAACTAGACAAAAGTGGACAATATTTAATTAAAATGTATAGACAAGTACAAAATTGTGTGTTAAGGTAGTTGTGAGGTGAAGAAATGAGAGAAGAATATTTAACGATAGAAATTGCGGCTGATAAATTAGGGGTTCATCCAAAAACAATTCGAAGATATATAAGTAGTGGTAAGATTTCTGCTCAAAAAATAGCCGGTGCTTGGAGAATAAGTGAAGATTCAATTGTTCAATTTTTGAATTCATGTGAAGAGAATCATTGTAAAAATACATCGGTTAGTAAGGATGATTTTTGTATCTTTATGGATGGTGAGAATTTCGAATCAGATGGAGTTGTTCAGGTTTGCAGCATTATTGATTATTATGTTCAGGATGAAAAAGTGAAAGATATTTTAAAAGAGGTTATGGAAGTGGTTGTATCATATAGTATGGAAAGTCAAAGTAACCGTTTTAATTATGTGTATGATGATGTCGAAAATAAAATGAGATTGGTATTTTGGGGTGCACCATCTTATATGGAAAAAATCATGAGTGTTATGAAGTCTTATGAGGAAAAAAAGCCAATTAAGTAGGAGGCAAATTATGAGTAATAAAAAAGAAACACTTTTAATTGGAGGAATGACCTGCGCAGCATGTGTTAGTGCGGTAGAAAGAAATGTGAATAAAATAGATGGAGTAATTGCGGCAAATGTTAATTTAGCGACAGAAAAACTTCAATTTGAGTATGATGGAGCAAAAACAGATGTTGAAAAGGTAAAAGAAGTAATTAAGAAAGCTGGATATATTCCAATTGATGAAAAGCAAAATAGTTTGGAGAAAAACCATAAAAGACAGGAGGACGAAATTTCAATTTTATGGAGAAAATTTCTTGTATCTGCAGTTTTTTCTCTTCCGTTACTAATTCTTGCAATGGGACATATGATAGGTATGCCAACACCATATTTTTTGAATCCAAGAAGTAACCCTTTGAATTTTGCAATTATGCAAATATTGTTGTTAATTCCGGTACTACTTGTAGGAAGAAAATTTTATTCCGTTGGATTTGTTTCTTTGTTTCGAAGAAATCCAAATATGGATTCATTAATTGCTATGGGAACTGGAGCAGCTGTACTATATGGTATTTATGCCACTATTCAGATTGCAAAAGGAGAAGTGCAATTTGCGGGAGATTTATATTTTGAATCTGCTGGAGTGATTATTACATTAATTTTATTGGGCAAATATTTTGAGGCACTTTCCAAAGGAAAAACTTCGGAATCCATTCAAAAATTGATGAAATTAGCACCAAAAACAGCTTTACTTTTGCAGGAAAAAGAAGAAATTAGGATTCCAATTGAGAAAGTGAAAGTTGGAGATGTTTTGATTGTAAAACCTGGGGAACGAATTCCAGTAGATGGTGTAGTGATAAAAGGAAATACCACGATAGACGAATCGATGTTAACAGGAGAAAGTATTCCAGTTGTAAAAGTAGAAGGATCCAAGGTAATTGGAGCTAGTATGAATAAACATGGATCCATTCAAATGAAGACAACAAAAGTAGGTAAAGATACGGCTCTTGCACAAATTATTCGCTTTGTAGAAGAAGCACAGGGATCAAAAGCACCGATTGCAAGACTTGCAGATAAGATTGCAGGATATTTTGTTCCGATAGTAATTGGAATTGCCTTTTTGTCTGGTGCGGTATGGTATGTTTCCGGACAATCGATGTTGTTCGCACTTACGATTCTTATTTCTGTTTTAGTAATTGCTTGTCCTTGTGCCTTGGGTCTTGCAACGCCAACTGCAATTATGGTGGGAACAGGACAAGGAGCAATGTATGGAGTTTTAATCAAAGGAGGACAACCGTTAGAAACTGCACATAAGATTCAAACTATTGTTTTTGATAAAACAGGAACTATTACGGAAGGGAAACCAGTAGTAACGGATATTATCACAAAAGGAACATATACGACATCTGAATTATTAGAATTTGCAGCTTCTGCGGAAAAGGGATCGGAACACTCGCTTGGAGATGCCATTGTTCAAAAAGCAGAACAAGAACATCGAGAAATAAAATCTTTGCATACATTTCTTGCAATACCTGGTTATGGAATTGAAGCTGAAATGGATGGGTTGCATATTATCTTAGGAAACGAAAAATTATTAGATAAGCATCAAATTGAAAATGTGTTAATAGATGCAGCAAATAAACTGGCTAGAGAAGGAAAAACACCAATGTACGTGACGATTGACCGTAAATTAGAAGGAATCCTTGCAGTTTCAGACACGATTAAAGAAAATAGTAAGCGTGCGATCGATGAATTACATAATTTAGGAATAAAAGTAGCTATGATAACGGGAGACCATAGACAAACGGCAGAAGCCATTGCAAAACAGGTAGGAATTGATATCGTATTAGCAGAAGTATTACCGATGGATAAAGCAAATGAAATTAAAAAACTTCAGAACCAAGGAGAAATTGTTGCGATGGTGGGTGATGGAATAAATGATGCGCCTGCATTAGCACAAGCGGATATTGGTATGGCAATAGGGTCAGGTACAGATATTGCCATAGAATCGGCAGATATTGTATTAATGAAAAGCGATTTGCTTGATGTTGTAACGGCGATTAAACTGAGTAAAAAAACAATAAGAAATATCAAACAAAATTTATTTTGGGCATTTGCCTATAATATGGCTGGCATACCGATTGCAGCTGGTTTACTATTTGCATTTGGAGGACCAAAGTTAAATCCTATGATAGCTGGTGGAGCAATGGCTTTTAGTTCTGTATCAGTTGTCTTGAATGCATTACGATTAAGGTATTTTAAACCAACACATTAAAAGGAGAAAAATATGAAACAGATAATTACAATTAAAGGAATGTCATGCAATCATTGTGTGATGCATGTAAAGGAAGCGTTATTAGAAATCAAAGAAATTATGGAAGTTGAAGTGGATTTAAACAAGAACATAGCTGTGATAGAGACGAATGAAAAAATTAAAAAAGAAATTTTAGTTGAGACAATTGAAGCCATAGGATATCAAGTGGTAGAGGTTAAGTAAAGAAAGAGAATCCTAAAAGGATTCTCTTATTCTTATAAGAACGATTGTTGCAATTATGAAATCGGAAAGCAACATGATATAATAAATAAGTAAATTAATAAGTAAGGAGGTAAAATAATGGAAAGAAGCATATTAGTACTTGCATTTGTTTTGTGTATAATATCGATTGGACAAGCAATTGCTCTTTATATTCAGTATCGAATGAATCCCAAATATCCATGTGTACTATGGTGGTTAAAAGGAGCAGTGATTCAAGCAGTTGGTTATTGCACATTGCTTGCAGTAAATAGTAAGTCTTTCTTTTCTATTTCCAATTTTGCATTTCCATTGATTGTATTTGGTCAACTTCTATACTATCATGGAATCAAAGTATTATTAAAACAAAAAGGAAATCGAATGGTTTACATCATGTTTTACCTTGTATTTCTAATTTTTAATTCTTATTTTACATTTTTTATCGATTCTATTGTGATACGAAGTGTCATTGAAGCAATTGCTATTATGTTGATTTTATTTTTTAGTGCAATTCGATTATTTCATAATAAAGAAGAAATGTTAGCAAGATCTACTAGATTTGCAGGAATAATATATGTTATACAAGCATCTTTTCTGGCATTTTATACAGTACATATTGTAGCAATATCTGAAATATATACCTATCAAGCATTTCGAGTAAGTTCAATTCGAATGGCTGCTTATATTATGCCAATTCTTACTAGTATGCTTAGTGTTTTTGCTCTAATTATGATGGTAAATCAATGTTTGAATTTTGAGAATTTAACATTGGTTGTCCAATTAAAAGAAGAAAAGAAAGCGGCAGAATTAAATGCAATTACGGATAGTTTGACAGGACTAATGAATAGAAGGTTTTTTGATAATATGTTTCCTCTAGAATTTAAACGTTCGAAGCGTTCAAAATTACCATTATCTCTACTGATGATTGATATCGACTATTTTAAGAACTATAATGACTCGTATGGACATTTAGAAGGCGATCATTGTTTGACTATGTTAGGAACTGCTTTTCGAAAAATTGTGTCGAGAACGGCGGATATTGTCGGACGGTATGGTGGAGAAGAATTTTACGTAGTATTGCCAGAAACGGATGAGGATGGTGCAAAAACGGTTGCCAATAAAATTAAAGAAGCAATTGATGAATTGAGAATTAGAAATAATGCTTCAAAAATTGCATCGAATGTAACCATAAGTATAGGTGCAGCAACTTTATATACAAAAGAATTTCAAAAGCCAGAGGATTTGATAAAAATGGCAGATCTTGCAATGTATCAAGCAAAGGAAAATGGTAGAAATCAAATTGTTTCTTATTCAGAAATGAAGGGAAATTTAGAATAAAAATAATTTTTGGAGGAAAATATGTATCCATTTCAAAATAGTAAATTAGATTTTAAAAGCCGTGTCAAAGATTTAGTAGGAAGAATGACATTAGAGGAGAAAATATCACAAATGTTACATCAATCTCCGGGAATAGAACGACTAGGAATTCCTGCTTATAATTGGTGGTCTGAAGCATTGCATGGAGTAGCACGTGCGGGCGTTGCTACTGTATTTTCACAGGCAATTGGAATGGCTGCTACATTTGATGCCGAATTAATTGAAAAGGTTGCTACAATTATTTCCGATGAAGCGCGAGCAAAACATCATGAATTTATAAAAGCGCAAGATTATGATATGTATAAAGGCTTAACTTTTTGGGCTCCCAACATAAATATTTTTAGGGATCCAAGATGGGGACGAGGGCAAGAGACTTACGGGGAAGATCCTTATTTAACAGCACAGATAGGCCTTCGATTTGTAAAAGGTTTGCAAGGAAAAGATGAAAAATATTTAAAAATTGCGGCATGTGCAAAACATTTTGCCGTACATTCAGGACCAGAAAATTTGCGACATGAGTTTGATGCAGTCGTATCGAAAAAAGATATGTATGAAACGTATCTTCCTGCATTTAAAACTTTAGTGAAAGAAGGAAATGTTGAGTCCGTAATGGGGGCATATAATCGAGTAAATGGAGAACCGGCCTGTGGATCAGTCACCTTATTGCAAGAGATATTGCGAAAAGATTGGAAGTTTATGGGGCATGTTGTTTCTGATTGTTGGGCAATATGTGATTTTCATTTGCATCATAAAGTGACAAATTCCCCGGAGGAGTCCGCAGCTATGGCAGTAAAAGCAGGATCCGATTTAAATTGCGGGAAAACATATCCTTCTTTATTGGCTGCCGTTGAAAAAGGATTGATTACGGAAAAGGAAATCACAAGGGCGGTATCTAGATTATTTATGACGCGATTTAAGTTAGGGATGTTTGATCAGGAAGAAGATGTGTGTTATTCAAAAATTCCTTTTGAGGAAATTGATAACAAAGCACATAATGATGTATCTTTGCATGTAGCGAAGAGATCAATGGTATTACTTAAGAATGATGGAATCTTGCCTTTAAAAACAGAGAAAATAAGAAAAGTTGCAGTGATAGGACCAAATGCAAATGATGAAACTATGTTATTAGGAAATTATGTGGGAACGCCCTCAAAGATAACGACTCCTTTACGAGGGATTCAAAACATTATGGAAAAAACAGCAAGAGTTTTTTATGCAAAAGGATGTGAAATTAAAGAGGCAAGAGAAGAAAATTTAGCGAAGGAAAAGGATCGAATTTCAGAGGCAATAAGTATTGCAAAACGAAGCGATATTGCAATTGTATGTTTAGGATTGAATTCTAATATTGAGGGAGAAGAAGGCGATGAAGGAAATTCTAATCCAGCAGGAGACAAACAATCTCTTTTATTACCCGGATTACAAAATACATTGTTGAAAGCCGTAATGGATACAAAAGTACCTACGATTGCAGTGATTTTTTCTGGAAGCCCCATGGATTTATCTTGGGCAGACCAACATGTAAACGCAGTAGTTCAGGCTTGGTATCCTGGTCCACACGGAGGGAAAGCATTAGCGGAATTGTTATTTGGAAAAAGTGATTTTACAGGAAGGTTACCTGTTACCTTTGTAAAATCCACAGAAGATTTGCCGGATTTTCTTGATTATTCAATGGAAGGAAGAACCTATCGATTTTTAAAGAAAAAACCATTATATGCATTTGGATATGGCTTGACATATAACACCTATATATATAAGAATCTTTTTTTAGAAAAAAAAGAAGTAAATGCAGAGGAAACACAAAGAATTTATATAGAAGTGACAAATAAGGGTGTTTATGATAGTTATGAAGTAGTACAGGTGTATTTGAAAGATGTAGAAGCTTCTGTCAGAGTGCCGAATTGTAAACTGATAGGCTTTCAAAGTGTTTTTATCAAATCAGGTGAAACAAAAAAATTAACGTTTTCTATTGCACAGGAACATTTGTGTGTTGTCAATGAAGAAGGAAGATTTCTTTTGGAACCGGGAGAATTTCAGGTATTTGTAGGTGGAAGTGCTCCAGTAATGAAACCAGAGGAAACGAAAGAAAGTAATATATTAATGGCTAGTTTTAATCTGCTTTAGCTTATATATATGCGATATATAATTTTATTTTGCTATAAAAGGAATTGGAATGTTAAAATTTAATACCAATAATTTTTATCTGGATTATACTTGATTTTTTGATAAGTATTATTCGAAATCATAAAATGTAACTGAAAATCATAGAATAAAAAGGAGAAAAAAATGCAAGCAATATTTGAAACATTATTTGATGTTATATATTTATCTACCGTGATTATATTAGGAATCAAGATGATTAGAAAATCAAAAAAACAAAGCCTAACATTTATGTTTGGGGTGATGGCACTACTGTTGGGTGTGGGGGATGCATTTCATCTTGTGCCTAGGTCATATGGTTTATTAACGATAGGACTAGAAGCAAATGTAGTGGCATTAGGAATTGGAAAATTAATTACATCAATTACAATGACGATATTTTATATTTTACTATTTTATATATGGAAAAAAAGATATCATATTGAAGGAAAAAAATGGTTAACAGAAATAATAATATTATTAGGTGCAATTCGAATTGGGTTATGTTTGTTTCCACAAAACCAATGGACTTCACTTGATGCACCAATTAGCTGGGGAATCTATCGAAACATTCCATTTTTAATTATGGGAATTATTATCATTGCTTTATTTTACCAATCAGCAAAACAGCATAAAGATAACGTGTTTCGTATGATGTGGTTAGCAATTACATTATCTTTTGCATTTTATATTCCAGTTGTCTTATTTGCAAAGACGATTCCTGTGATAGGCGTTTTAATGATGCCAAAAACGATTGCTTATGTTTGGATTGTTATTATGGGGTATCAAACGAGAAAAGAAATAAAAGAAGTATAATATAATTGATTTGTTCTACGGAGGGGATAAATATGGCAAAATTTGAAAGAATTCAATCAGGAATCAAAGGTTTTGATCGCATGATAGATAATATTCGATTGGGTGATAATGTAATCATTCAAGTTTCTAGCTTGGATGATTTCAGGAAAGTTGCCACCCCATTTGTAGAACAAGCAATTTTAGATAAGAAAGATGTGTATTATATTCGGTTTGCGTTACATAAGCCTTTCTTTTTTGAACAGGATGGATTACAGATCATTCATTTAAATCCAGCGGAAGGATTTGAAAAATTCACTTCTATGGTTCATCAGATAATTACAGAAGGTGGGTTGCAGGCATATTATGTATTTGATTGTCTATCGGATTTACAGGTTGCATGGTCAACAGATTTGATGATGGGTAATTTTTTCCGGGTAACCTGTCCATATTTATTTGAATTAAATACGGTGGCATATTTCCCAGTACTAAGAGGTCACCATGATTTTGCTACTATTGCACGGATACAGGAAACAACACAAGTACTAATTGATATTTATGCAGATAATAAATTTATGTATTTACATCCCATTAAGGTATGGAATCGATATTCACCAGATATGTTTTTACCATATCGATTATCGAAAGATAATAAAATAGAAGAAATCACAAATAGTATGGATTTAGCGGAATATTATCATGTGATGCATGAGGAGCAATTAAATCATGAGGAACAAAATGTAGATAGTTATGAAAGATTTTTTCGACAGGCTAAAAAAGATTATGTGGATGGAAAAATAACAAAGTGGACATTGAATAAAATAAGTCGTAGTTTGATGACACATGATAAAAAACTTGCAAATATTATTGAAAACGAGTTTTTACCGGAGGATTTTTTCTTTTTAAAGGAACGTGTTATTGGAACGGGTACCATTGGAGGAAAAGCATGTGGAATGCTTTTGGCTAGAAAAATGGTAGAAAACTATCTGCCGGAGTATAAAGAGTATATGGAAGCACAAGATTCTTTCTATATCGCTACCGATGTATATTATTCCTATATCGTAGATAATAAATTATGGAGACTCCGAATGATACAGCATCAAGAAGAAAATTATTTTGAGAAAGCACCTTCTTTAGCAGAAGCTATTATGCAAGGGCAATTTTCAGAAGAAATACGTGCACAGTTTCGTCGAATGTTGGATTACTTTGGTCAGATTCCCATTATTGTTAGATCCAGTAGTTTTTTGGAAGATGGTTTACATGATGCATTTGCAGGAAAATATGAATCGGTATTTTGTATTAATGCATGTGACCCTGAAGAGCGTTTGGAAAAATTTGAGCAGGCGGTAAAAACGGTATATGCAAGTACCTTAAATAAATCGGTGTTAGAATATCGAATGCAACGTGGATTAAACAAAAAAGAAGAGCAAATGGCAATTTTAGTGCAGCGTGTAAGTGGTACAAAGTTTGGTGAATTCTATATGCCATGTGTAGCAGGAGTTGGATTTTCCTATAGCATATATCGTTGGAGCGAGGAGACGGATGCAAATGCGGGATTATTAAGATTAGTTGCCGGATTAGGAACAAAAGCAGTGGATCGAACGCCAGAAGATTATCCAAGGTTAGTAAATTTAGACAAACCAGAACAAGCAATTATGGTAACTTCAGAGGATAAACATCGATTTTCACAACGAAGAATGGATGTGATTGAATATTCTAATAATAAAGTTTCTGACATTTCGGTGACAGAAATGTTAAAAGTTTTACCGAATTGGTATGTAGAGCTTATTTCTGAACATGATTATGAAGCAGAACGATTATTTAGAGAGCGAGGAGAGAACAGAGATATCTTATTTGTTTCTTGTCAGGAAATTACTAAGAAAGAGAAGTTAATGAAAATTATGAAGAATATACTTCATCTGTTGCAAGAAAAATATGAGAATCCAGTAGATATTGAATATACAATTAACTTTAGAGAAGATGGCGCATTTACCATAAATTTATTACAGTGTAGAGCATTACATATATGGCAGGAGGCTGAAAAACAAGATATTCCAAGGATAAATAAAGAAAATGAAATTTTTCGGGTGAATCAAACATTTATGGGGAGTTGTTCAAAGCTTCAAGTGGATGTTATTGTTTATGTTTCGGCAGAAGAGTATCATAAATATCCATACAATGAAAAAGGAAAAATCACTAATCCGATATCGAAAATCAACCAATTTTATAAAGGGAAAAATAAGAATATTTTATTTTTGACACCGGGAAGAATAGGAACATCTTCTCCAGATCTTGGAGTACCAGTTGTTTTTGCAGATATCTCAAACTTTAAAATTATATGTGAATATGCTGTACCCGAAATTGGTTTTGTTCCAGAGTTGTCTTTTGGAAGCCATATGTTTCAAGATATTGTAGAAACAGAAATGTTTTATGTAGCACTTATGGGGACAAAAATAAATGGAACAGAAGAATTGCAGTTAGCACTTTTAGATAGGTATCAATCAATATTTTTGGATATCTTACCAAGTGAAAAAGAGTATGAGAATATGATTCGTGTATTTGATGTAAGTGAAGATGATAATATGTTTCTTTGTGCGGATCAAAAAAAGCGACAAGTGGCTTTTGGAAATTTTATTGGAGAATTTTAGTATGTCAAAGAAAGTTTGGGGAAATAAAAATGAATATAAAAGAAATTATGCAATTTCAATCATTTGCGGTAGTTGGAAATACAATGGATAAAGAGAAATACGCCTATAAGATAAAAGCGGGATTACAAGAGAAAGGATATAAGGCTTATGGAGTATGGAAGGAATACGAAGCAATTGATGCTATAGAAGAAGAAATTGATGTGATTGATCTTTGTATCAATCCCAAATGGGGATTGAAATATATTAAAGAATGTAATAAGCCTTTTAAATGTATTGTAATTCAGCCAGGAGCAGGAAATGAAGAGCTAATCACATATTTACAAAAAGAAAAGTTGCCTTATATAGAAGGGTGTATTTTGGTTGGATTACGATTGCACGCGAAGGAAAACTAGGAGGAAAATAAAGTGGGAAGAAAACCATATTCTTTAGGTGAAACATATATTATATATTTGAAAGGAATTCGAACCGCAAAGTATATGCGCAAAGAAAAGGACGCAAAAAGACTGGATTCAAAATTTATCGAACGAATCATGCTTGCAGTAACAAATGTAAATGGATGCGAAATGTGTTCATATGCACATACAAGAATGGCTTTGGAACAAGGAATGAGTTCAGAAGAGATAAAAAATATGCTGCAGGGAGAATTTGAGCATGTACCAGAAACACAAATAGATGCCATTCTTTTTGCACAGCATTATGCAGATAGGAGAGGGAATCCGTCGCAAGCTTCATGGGAACGAATTGTTGAAATATATGGGAAAGAATTAGCATTTGGGATCTTAGGAGCAATCCGAATTATTATGATTGGTAATGCTTTTGGAATCCCATTAGGTTCTTTTTTGAATCGATTTCGAAGGAAAAAAGGAGTAAAAAACAATTTGTTTTATGAAGTAGGAATGATGTTTTTTGCATTACTATATACACCGATAGTATTACTTCACAGTTTGTTTTTTTCTATTCTGCGAAAACCACTTATTGAATTTCAGTAGTTTTTGGTAATTGTATGGTAAAAGAAGTCCCTTTTCCTTCTTTACTAGAAACTTGAATGGTACCATGATGAAGATCTATGATACGTTTTGCAAGCGTTAAACCCAACCCGTTTCCAGGAACGAAACGAGAGGTGTCTGCTTGGTAAAACTTCTCATAGATTCTTTTTTTTGTATTTTCAGACATACCGATTCCATTATCTACGATTTCAATTTTAACAAATTCTTGATTTTCTCGTAGTATGATTCGAATATTTCCATTTTCTGAAACAAATTTCATAGCATTTCCAATTATATTTTGCCAAACTTGAGCAAGTAATTCTGGATTTCCATAAAACTCAATGGTATCTAAATCAATATCTAATTCTATATTCTTTGTGACCCAAATCGATTCAAAAAGAAGAAGTATTTCACGTATTTGCTCATCTAGCGAATAAAGAGACATTTTTGAAGCAATTTCTTGGTGTTCTAATCTAGATAACAACAAAATATTATCGGATAACGTAGCCAATCGTTTTGTGTTTGCTATGATATGTTGAATGTAAAGAGCTTTTGTTTCGGTATCAATAGAATCGTCTTGTAATAATGTGACATATCCTTCAATACTTGAAAGTGGAGTTTTAAATTCATGAGAAACATTTTCAATAAAATCATTTTTGAAAAGTTCATTGTTTTGCAGTTCATTCACCATAAAATTAAAGTTCTTTGCCATTAAACGAACTTCTTTTGCACGAATTTTATTTTCATCTAAACGAATGGAAAAATCTCCTCTTGCAAGAGCTTTTGATGCTTCGCTTACTTTAATAATGGGAGAAAACATTCGCTTTCCTGAAATTTCAGCCAAAGTAGAACCGATAACAATACACATGATGGAAAAGATAATAAAAAATAAAATGGGATGCATGCCTTCTACAGTTCCTGTTTGAATCATAATAAGAGAAAACACACCCATAATTAACATCGTAAAAAATAAAACAAAGAGAGTTGTTATTGAAAAAATAATTGCAATTTTAAAGGATCGTTTATGCATTTTTATATACCACCTTATATCCTAAACCTCGAATGGTCTTGATTTCAAAGTCTATATTATTTTGAAAACGTTCTCGTAGTCTACTAATGTGAACTTCAAGTGTATGTGTATTCACTTCGGTGTCTAAACCCCAAACGTCATCCATAATTTGCTTTCTAGTAAAAATTCGATTTGGTGAAGAGATGAGTTTGTATAGTAATAGGAATTCTTTTTGAGGAAGAAGTTGTTCCGATATGGAATCTGTAACAGTTAAAGAATCACAGTCAAGAATGGTAGAACCGATACTTGCTTTTCGTTCACTGATAATTCTAGATCTTCGAAGTAAGGCTTCAATTCTCCATATCATTTCGTTGACGTCAATTGGTTTTATCATATAATCATCCGTTCCCAATCGAAAGCCTTCTTTTTTATCGGTGGCCTTATCTTTTGCAGTGATGATTAAAATAGGAATAAGATTATTTTCCATACGAAGAGATTTGACCAATTCATAGCCGTCCATTTCGGGCATCATAAGGTCAGAAATAATAAGGTCAATATAAGTGTTTTCAAAAATAGTTAAGGCTTCCAGTCCGTTTTTTGCTGAAATTGTCTTATAACCATGTTTAGAAAGTACTGTGCAAAATAATTCGCGAATTTCTTTTTCATCTTCTACCACTAAAATTGTAAACATAGGTTTCTCCATTTCATAGTTTAATTCATTTCTATCATATCATATTTAAAAAAAATAAATAAGATGATCATATATTTTATTAAAATTTTAGATTGCGTTGAGGTTTAGTTGAGATAAAAAGGGTATACTACGAAAAGATAAGGAAAAGGAAGGTATAAAAATGTATAAAGTATTTAAGCATTTAACAAAAAAAGATTATTTGTTTTCGTTCATTGGACTACTATTTATTATATTTCAGGTATGGTTAGATTTGAAATTGCCAGAATATATGTCTGAGATTACGAGGTTAGTACAAACGGAAGGAAGCGAAATGAGTAAGATTTTAGAAGCGGGTGGATATATGCTTCTATGTGCTATCGGAAGTTTGGCAGCGACATTTGTTGTTGGATTTTTTGTTGCAAAAATCGCCGCAGGTTTGTCTATGCGCCTTCGAGATAAAGTTTTTCATAAAACCATGTCATTTTCTATGGAAGAATTAAATGGGTTTTCAACTGCAAGTTTAATTACTAGAACGACAAATGATATTACACAAATTCAAATGTTTGTTGCAATGGGCTTACAAGCAGCAGTAAAAGCCCCAATTTTGGCGATTTGGGCTATACTGAAAATTTCAGGGAAAAGTTGGCAATGGACGTTTGCTACAGGAATGGCTGTCGTGGTACTTATGATGTTAATTATCACGGTAATTATATTTGTAATACCAAAGTTTAAAATTATTCAAAAATTAACGGATAATTTAAATCGAGTAACGAGAGAAAATTTATCTGGAATTCGTGTGGTACGTGCTTATAACGCAGAGCAATACCAAGAAGAAAAATTTGCAAAAGCAAATGAGGATTTAACAAAAACGAATTTATTTACCAATCGTTTAATGTCTGTTATGCAACCATCGATGGGAATTATCATGAATGGGTTAACACTTTCTATATATTGGATTGGATTATATTTAATTGATGGGGCAGTGATGTTTGATCGATTAAATCTATTTTCGGATATGGTTGTTTTTTCATCGTATGCCATGCAAATTATAATGGCATTCATGTTATTAACGATTACTTTAATCATTCTTCCGAGAGCATCAGTTTCTGCAAAGCGTATCAATGAAGTATTAGAAACGTCGACGAAAATTAAGGATGGAGAATCGTTAGGGTCTGAGTTATATGAGCAAGGAGAAATTGAATTTAAAAATGTTAGTTTTAAATATCCGGATGCGGCAGACTATGTATTACAAAATGTTAGTTTTAAGGTAAAGAAAGGGGAAACCATTGCATTTATTGGTTCCACTGGAAGCGGAAAGAGTACGCTCATTAATTTGATTCCACGTTTTTATGATGCGACACAAGGAGAAGTATGTATTGATGGAATCAATGTAAAAGATTATAAACAAGAAGCATTACACAATAAAATTGGGTATGTTCCTCAAACTGCAGTTATGTTTAGTGGAAGTATTTCAAGCAATATAACATATGGTGAAAGTGGAAGAGGAAGTATTGATAATACAATGCTATTAAAAGCGTCCGAAGTTGCACAAGCGGAAGAATTTATTCAAATGAAGGAAGATAAATATGAAGCAAAAATTGCACAGGGAGGAAGTAATATTTCTGGTGGACAAAAGCAGAGGCTTGCAATTGCACGTGCAATATATCGACGACCTGAAATCTATTTGTTTGATGATTCTTTCTCTGCATTAGATTATAAAACCGACAGGGCTCTTCGAAGTGCATTAAAGAAAGAAACAAGCGGAGTGACCTCCGTAATTGTTGCTGCACGAATTGGAACAATTTTAGATGCGGACCGAATTGTGGTGCTAGATGAAGGAAAAGTAGTTGGACAAGGAACACATAAAGAACTTTTGAAAAATTGTGCAGTATATCAAGAAATTGCAGAATCACAGCTTTCAAAGGAGGAAATTGAAAATGCCTAATAATAAAGAATATAAAATAGGTGATGCAAATACATCACAAGTAAAATCTGGAGCTATGCGAAGAGGCCCAGGTGGACACGGGCCGGCAATGGCAACGGGAGAAAAAGCAAAAGATTTTTCCGGATCCATTAAGAGGTTAGCAGGGTATTGTAAAAAATATTTACCAGGAATTTTTATTGCGATCATTTTTGTTACGGCCTCAACGGTATTAAATTTGATTGGACCCAATAAGTTTTCTGAAATAACCGATATTATTATTGCGGGAATTCAAACGGGAATAGATGTGAATGCAGCAGAAACAATTGCATATACATTAGCGGCTATATATTTATTTAGTTATATATTTAATGCGGCACAAGGCTATATTATGGCTTCGATCAGTCAAAAAATCACAAGGTCTTTGCGAAAAGAAATTTCTGAAAAAATAAATAGATTGCCTTTGAAATATTTTGATAAAACAAGTACTGGTGATGTATTATCTAGGGTCACAAATGATGTAGATATGATTGGACAAACATTAAATCAAAGTTTGGGGAATCTTGTATTATCCTTTGCAACACTTGTAGGGGCATTGTTTATGATGTATAAAACAAATTGGATGCTTGCATCCTCAACAATTTTGGCGACTGCAGTAGGGTTTTCTTTAATGATGTTTATTATCAAGAAGTCACAAAAATACTTTATGCAACAACAAAAAGAGTTGGGGCAATTAAATGGTCATATAGAAGAAATATATGCTGGTCACAATGTGGTAAAAGCTTATAATGGGGAAAAAGAAGCAAGCAAAATATTTGGTGAAATGAACACGAGATTATATGATTGTGCATGGAAATCCAGATTTATGTCGGGACTTATGATGCCAATTATGGGATTTGTAGGTAACCTAGGTTATGTAGTGGTATGTGTACTTGGTGCGGTTTTAGCAAAAAATGGAACCATTACCTTTGGTGTAATAGTAGCTTTTATGCTGTATGTACGTTTGTTTACACAACCGTTGGCACAAATAGCACAAGCAGCAGCAAGTCTACAATCGACAGCAGCAGCAAGTGAAAGAGTATTTGAGTTTTCGGATGAAGAAGAAATGGAAAAAGACCATATAGGTGAGTTGAATATGGCAGAAGTAAAAGGTAATGTCGAATTTGATAAAGTTCATTTTGGATATGATGATAATAAAATCATTATTAATGATTTTTCGCTTTCAGCAAAGGAAGGACAAAAAATTGCGATTGTTGGACCTACGGGAGCAGGGAAAACAACGATGGTGAATTTGTTAATGCGTTTCTATGAATTAAATAGTGGAAATATTTATATTGATGGCGTATCTAGTAAAGAATTGTCTAGAGAACAAATACATAGTTTGTTTGGCATGGTACTACAGGATACCTGGATATTTGAAGGAAGTATACGTGAAAATATTATTTATAGTAAACAAAATGCAACAGAGGAAGATGTGATAAATGCATGTAAAGCCGTAGGGCTTCATCATTTTATTAATACCTTGCAAAATGGATATGATACGTTGTTAAATGATAATGCAAATTTATCAGCAGGACAAAAACAATTAATAACAATCGCGCGTGCAATGATTGAAAATGCACCGATGCTTATTCTCGATGAAGCGACTAGTTCAGTTGATACAAGAACAGAAGTATTAATTCAAAAAGCAATGGACAGGCTTATGAAGGGAAGAACATCTTTTGTAATTGCACATAGACTTTCTACCATAAAAAATGCTGATAGTATTTTAGTTATGAATGAAGGTGATGTTATCGAAAGTGGAACACATGAAGAATTACTCGCAAAAGATGGATTTTATGCTAATTTATACAATAGTCAATTCGAACAAGTATCGTAAGTTTATTTGATAGAAAGGAATCGCAAACCTATGCTCATATGAGCATGGGTTTGTTTTTTGTGAAAAACAGAAAAAGATGATTCGGCTGAAAATGGAAGAAAGAGTGGAAACATATGCATTTCTAGGGTATAATGTTGAATAAATAATATTTTGGAGGAAAAAGATGAATTTTAATTCAAACAGTACATTTTTATATGCAATTGCCGTATTTGTCATTTTATTTGTTATTGCGCAATCTTTGTTTTTTTTAGTTAGAGCGTATAAACAAGCAAATGTGATAGGAATGGATTTAAAGAAAGTTAGAAAAACAATTTATTCCACAGCAATTTTTACAATAGCACCTGCTTTATCGATATTGATAGGTGTCGTAACCTTATCTAAGTTTTTAGGAATTCCATTACCTTGGATTCGCTTAAGTGTTATTGGAGCAATTACTTATGAGTTACCAGCAGCAACGACAACTGCATCGGCTATGGGACTTTCTTTAT
>JBFHIZ010000040.1:0-17497 GCA_041596215.1 Lachnospiraceae bacterium | reverse complement strand
TTTGGACTTGCAGTTACTTATTTTGTGGCGGGTCATTTGATAAGTGGGAAATATGCATTTGAATATAAAAAGAGTATGGTTTTGATAGGAATATTAATGGCAATTACGATGGGTGCCATTATTTGGACAATTTATGATATGTTACATCCAAAAAAAGAATAGTTTATTCTTCTATATTTACTTGCCAAATTTCCTATGGTATCCTTAAGGAAATGGAAAAGAAAAGAGTAGGGAATGAAAGTATTAGTAGAGGAATATTTAGAAAATGAAGGATATGAAAAAATCAGAACAAATGTATCTGAAGTCTCTTTGCTTTTTCGCACGAATGCGAATTCGACGGAGGTTATATCGTTATTGGAAGACCGTTTAGAATTAGACTTGACGCCAATACAGTATTCCCATATCAAAAGACAAGCAGAAAGGTATTTTCTTGAGAAGGGTTATTCAAACATTCATATCATGACGATTGTTTTAGCCGATGATTTTCAAAAAACACAGGACCTTAGCCAAAATGATCGATTCTGTTGGATGATTGAAAGAAATACAAAGAAGTTAATTTTGTTTGAAAATCAGGTGGATGATTTTTATGGATTGCGAGAAAAATTAGAAAACTTTCTAGAAAAAGTTGGGGATGGATCTGAAAAAAATAAACAGAAGCAAGTAAATATAAATGATAATACAAAGAAAAATCTATTGGAGATTTCTTCGTTTAAACAATATATTACGGTGACAAATATCATTATACTTATTAATGTAATTGTATTTGTTGTGTGTACATTTACGGGTGATTTGTTGTATAATATAGGTGCAATTAATTGGGAGCGGTTATATACTTACCAAGAATATTATCGATTAATCACTTCGATTTTTTTGCATGCAGATGCGGAACATATTCTTGGAAATATGTTGATTTTATTTATGGCGGCTAAATTTATTGAAAAAATATTGGGGCCCATTCGTTTTCTAATTCTTTATTTCTTGACAGGAATGTTAGGAAGCATATTTTCTCTTATAATGCAAAACATAAATTTAGAATTTTACACTTCGATTGGAGCAAGTGGAGCTGTTTTTGGAATTCTTGGAGCTTTATTGTTTTTTGTAGTAATAAAACATAAAGAAGTGGAAATCGTGACAGTGCCTCGATTACTATTTTATTTACTATATTCAATTTATATTGGATTCCGTGCAACAAATATTGACAATTTTGCACATATTGGTGGATTACTTTCGGGTACAATATTAGCATTTGTTCTATGGCTTACGATAAGAAATAAGGAAGGAAAAAGAGAGAATGAAGATTAATATTTATTATGGTGGAAGAGGAATGGTCGATGACCCTACGCTTTATGTGGTAGAGAGAATGCAAAAAGTACTAGAAGAGTTGCATGTGACCATTGAAAGATATAATCTTCATGAATATAAAGGAAAGATTCTTACGTTACCTAATACCTTAAAAGAAGCTGATGGAATCATTTTAGCTTCAACAGTGGAATGGTATGGAATTGGTGGAGATATGCATCAATTTTTAGATGCTTGTTGGTTGTATGGTGACAAGGAAATGATAAGCGGATTGTATATGAGTCCAATTGTAATGTCTACGACATATGGAGAAAGAGAAGGAAAATTAACCCTTTCGACTGCTTGGGAAATTTTAGGTGGATTACCATGTAGCGGGATTTGTGGATATATAACGGATAGTAAACAATTGGATATGAATCTTGGATATATACGGATTATTGAAAAAAAGGCAGAAAATATGTATCGAACAATTAGTCAAAAGATGCCAAGTTTACCAGCAAGTAATAAAGCAGTAAAAGATATGGTTTCGATTACTTCAAATATTTCTTTAACGCCTCAAGAATCGGAACAATTGTCCCAATATGTAGCAAATGATGTTTATGTAAAGCAACAAAAAGAAGATATTGAAGAATTGACCGGATATTTTAAAAATTTGTTAAACGATAAGGGAGATGACAAAAAAGATTTATTGATTTCTGCATTTAAAGATTCGTTTTCTGCAACAGCAGGTATTCATGCAAAATATCAGATTAAAATTGAAGAAAAAGATGAACCTTTAATTTTAAAAGTAGAAAATGCAACCATGGAAATATTCTTTGGAAAAGTAGATGAGGCAGATGTGGAAATACAAGTAAAAGAAGATGTTTTGTCAGAAATTACAGAAGGTAAGAAAACCTTCCAGAGAGCATTTATGGGTGGAAATTTAAGAGTAAAGGGAGATTTTAAGGTCCTACGAACATTGGATCAACTATTTCCTTTTCAAGATACTATAATAAATGGATAGATAATAAAAAAGAATGGGAGAAAAAAGATGAAAGATCCAAACTGTATATTTTGTAAAATAGCAAATGGAGAGATCCCTAGCCGAACCATTTATGAAGATGATAAATTTCGTGTAATTTTAGATTTATCACCAGCATCTGATGGACATGCTTTGATTTTGCCAAAAGAACATTATGAAAATATATGTGAAATGCCAGAAGATTTAACTGGGGAAGCGTTTATACTTGCAAAAAAAATGACAAAGAAAATGATTCGTACTTTACAATGTGATGGATTTAATGTTGTTCAGAATAACGGAAAGACGGCTGGACAAACGGTTTTTCATTTTCATATACATTTAATTCCAAGATACCTTACGGATGGGCAGGATTTAAATTGGGTGCCACTTGAAAAAACAGTAGAGGAATTAGATAATATCAGAAAAAAAATAGTGGAAGAATAATAAAACCGCCAATTGGCGGTTTTTATTTGTATAAATTAAAATATATTAATAGGTGTTTTACGAAAAAATAGAATTCCTAAAGTTCCCTCGCCACAATGACTTGCAATGGTACAACCGGCATGTGTTTCTAAAATTTCATCGAACTGAAAATGTTTATTAACCATTTGAAAAGCAGATTCAATAATGGAGCGATCTTTAATGGTATGAGTGATAAAGCAACGTTTTGGATCTATATTATCTTTATCGGATAAACTGTTTTCGATGTAGGATTCAATACATTTTGAAAGAGAACCTCGATATTTTTTGCCGACGCCCATTGCACCACCTCGAACTTCAATACAAGGTTTGATGCGAAGCGCGTTTGCACTAAGAAAAGCTACGGAACTACAGCGTCCACCTTTGTGAAGAAATTCCAATTTTTCAATGACAAAAGAAGCGTCAACATAGTGAACTTTTTCTTTCGTTTTTTCATAGATTTCTTTTGCAGGAAGACCTTTGAAAGCAAGTTCTGCAGCATAAAGAACTAAATGGCCAACGCCCGAGGATAAGTTCCCAGAATCAATGGTATATACTTGATTAAAATCTTTTGATGCAATATACGCATTATTAAAAGTACTTGATAAGCTACTGCCGATGCCGATAAATACAATTTCAAATCCCTTTGCCGTTAATTCTTGAAAGGTTTTGGTAAAATCATAAATGGAAGGAGCGGCTGTTTTTGGTAGTGTTTGATAGGTGTTATAATGTGTGTAGATCATATCGGAATTCATGTCAATCCCGTCTTTGTAAGTCTTATTGTCTAGTGTAATTGCAAGTGGAAGTGCGGTAATGTGATACATTTGATATAGCTCTGGCGATAAATCACAGGAACTATCCGTAACAATTACTGTTTTTTGATTTGTTGTCATAAATCCTCCTCATGTTTTCAAACTAAGGACATTTTAACAAAAAAAGATGATAATGAAAAGTATTTTATGTTACAATGTATAACGTGAATTAAAGCCAAGGAGAAAAAGACATGAATATACAAAAATTAATGCAGGCAAGCAAAATGAAAGATGAATTTGTAAGAAATCACCCGATGATACCAAAATTTTTTGATAAGATGAAAAAAGTTGGTATAGAAGAAAATGATATTGTAGAAATAATTGTTAAGAAAACAGATGGAGAAGATTATGCGGCCAATATCAAGGTGAAAAGATCAGACTTAGAATTATTAAATGAATTGATGCAACTAAGAAGCAAATAAGTATAAGAGGAAAAAAATGAATATTTTGACCATGAAAGGAATCAGTAAAGCATTTACAGATAAAGTATTGTTTAAGCAAGCTGATTTTAGTATTAATGAACAGGATAAAATTGGAATTATTGGTGTAAATGGAAGTGGAAAATCGACATTATTAAAGATTCTTGCAGGAATCGAAGAAGCTGATGAGGGAGAATATGCCAAGGTACGAAATTGTCATATTAACTATTTACCACAAAATCCCCTATTTGATCCCAAAGAAACCATCTATGATTATGTGATTACAAAAAATATGACAGGGGATAATTCCTGGAGTATTGAAGGTGAAGCAAAGATGATTTTAAATAAACTTGGATTTACAGAATATGATATCCTAACAGAAAAATTATCCGGTGGTCAAAGAAAGAAAGTTGCACTAGCAGGAGCGTTATTATCTTCTTGTGATGTATTGGTTCTGGATGAGCCTACCAATCATCTAGACAATGACATGACGGAATGGTTGGAAAGCTATTTAAATAGTTATAAAGGAGCACTTGTTATGGTGACTCATGATCGTTATTTTTTAGATCTTATTTGTAATTGTATTGTTGAAATTGATAAGGGCGAATGCTATCGGTATGATACAAATTATGAAGGTTATCTAAGTCTAAAAGCAATTCGAGAAGAGATGCAACGTTCTACAATGGCAAAACATGCGAATATATTAACGAAAGAGATCGCATGGATGCAACGGGGCGCAAGAGCAAGATCTACAAAACAAAAAGCACATATTGCAAGATATGAAGCACTTCGAGATGAAAAACCAATTCCGGTTGAAGAGCAGATAGAGTTAATAGATATGCAGATGGTGCGATTAGGGAAGAAAACAATCGAGCTGCATGATATTTCAAATGGATATGGAGATTTGTTATTGTTTCAAGCATTTACTTATATTTTTTTAAAGAAAGATCGGATTGGAATTATTGGACCAAATGGATGTGGAAAAACAACCTTGCTAAAGACTATCTTGGGTAAAATACCATCGAAAACTGGCACAATTGAAATAGGAGAAACGGTTCGAATTGGATATTTTGCACAGGAAAATGACCATTTTGATGAGGAAATGAGAGTAATTGATTATATTAGTGAGTCGCATGAAAAGCATAAGCCAGTAGGTGCACCTTCCTATGCGTCAAAAATGCTAGAGCAATTTTTGTTTGATGCAACCCTACAATATGCAAAAATAGGGAAATTGTCCGGTGGGGAAAAAAGAAGACTTTACCTTTTGAAAGTATTATTGGAAATGCCGAATGTTTTAGTCCTTGATGAGCCGACGAATGATTTGGATATTTCAACGCTTCGAATTTTAGAAGATTATTTGGATTCATTTTCTGGAATTGTTATTGTAGTATCCCATGATCGCTATTTTTTAGACCGAGTTGTGAATCGGTTAATGGTATTTGAAGAAGGAAGTATTCGACAATATGAAGGTAAGTATACGGATTATTTTATGGAACATAAATTGGCAATGGAAGAAAATACATGGCGTGAAGATAAAAATGAAAAAGAGAATATAAATACAGCGGAAGAATATAAAAAGAGTAAAGAACGGATTCCTAAGAAATTAAAATTTACATTCAAAGAAGAACAAGAATACAAAACGATTGAAGAAATAATTGAAAAGCTAGAAGAAGAAATTGCTTTCATTGACCAAGAGATACCAAAGGCTGCAACAGACTTTATGAAACTAAAAGAACTCACAGAGAAACATGAAAAATTAGAAGAAACTTTGGAAGAAAAAATGGAACGGTATGTATATTTAGAAGAACTTGCAGAGAAAATCAGTGCACAGGGAAATCTAATATAAAGTAAGAAGCAAAAAATAGAAATGAACGAGAGAGCGTACGTTGTTGATTAGAAGGGAAATAATTATATGAGAATATATATGGCTCCATTAGAAGGTATAACCGGATTTATATACCGAAATGCACATGCAAAATATTTTGGAAAAATGGATAAGTATTTTACCCCCTTCTTGTCACCTACAATGCTTAATGTATTAACACCAAAAGAAAAAAAAGAAATCTTACCAGATAATAATAAGGGGCTATGTATTGTTCCACAATTATTAACAAATAAAGCAGAACATTTTATTAACGCAGCAAAAGAATTGCAAACATACGGATATCAAGAGGTGAACTTAAATTTGGGATGTCCGTCTGGAACCGTAGTAGCGAAAAGAAAAGGTTCTGGTTTTTTAGGTGAAAAAAAAGAATTGGAACAATTCTTAGAAACTGTATGTTCTAATTTAAATATGAAAATATCTATCAAAACGAGAATTGGAATACATAATGCGGAAGAGCATGGAGAATTAAGTGCTCTCTTTAATAAATTTCCATTAGAGGAATTGATCATTCACCCACGAATTCAAAAGGATTTTTATAAAAACAAACCTAATTTAGAAGTGTTTGAAAAAATGAACGCATGTGCAAACCACCCAATTTGTTATAATGGGGATATCTTTCAAAAGAAGGATTATCAAATAGTACAACGAGCATTTCCCAAGGTGGATACCTTTATGCTAGGTAGGGGGTTAATACAAAATCCTAATTTGGCAAACGAAATTAAGGGAGAAAAGCAAGCACGGAATATGGGTATCGAAAAACCACAATTGGAAGGATTTTTAAATGAAGTATTTGAGGGATATCGTGAATTGATGGGGGAAGATCGAAATGCGATGTTTCGTATGAAAGAACTGTGGAGTTACTTGATTATATATTTTCCCGGATGTGAAAAATTGGGAAAGAAAATATATAAATCACAGAGTAAAGAAGAATATAATAATATCGTGCAAATGATTTTAGAAACCATGTAAACAAAGGAGTCGTTTCATGAAATATATGTTGTCACATCTAAAGAAGTGTAAAAAAATGGTTCTTGCGGTTATGTTTATAAAACTTATAGGAACTATGGGTGAATTATTGATTCCTTATATCTTAGAACATTTAATTGATGATGTTGTTCCGAGAGAAAAAATAGGAGAAGTGATATTTTGGGGCTTGGTTATGATTATGCTTGCCCTTATCGTACGTCAATTAAATGCAAAAGCCAATCGACTTTCTATAAAAGTAGCTCAAAAAAGTGCCTTTCAAATCCGCAGAGAATTATTTTGGAAATCAATTAATCTTTCAGGAGATCAAATGGATGAATTTGGGTTGCCTTCTTTAACTTCAAGGATGACATCAGATTCATATAATTTACAAAGATTTATACAAGCGGTGCAAACACTTGGCATTCGTGCTCCTATTTTATTAGTAGGAGGAATTGCAATTACGTTGACGATGGATGCAGGTTTAGCTTTGATTTTATGCATTATGGCACCACTTCTTATTCTTATTGTGATTTTTGTATCGGTAAAAGGTATTCCGCTTTACGATAAAGTGCAAAAAAATATGGATGAAATTGTTCGAATTATGCGGGAAAATATTGTGGGAATTCGAGTGGTGAAATCGTTATCAAAAGAAGAATATGAAAAAGAACATTTTGGTAAAGCAAATGAAAAACTGAAAAAAAGTGAAGTAAAAGCCAGTATCATTACCGCGTTACCAAGTCCAATTATGACATTATTTTTAAATGTTGGTTTGGTATTGGTTGTAGTTTTTGGAGCAGTTCGTGTAAATAATGGAGAAACACAACCAGGAGTGATCTTAGCATTTCTAACCTATGTCAATATGGTATTAATGGGAGTTATGGCGTTAAATCGTATGTTTATGTTGCTATCGAAAGCCAATGCCTCAGCAAATCGAATTGAGGAGGTGGTTAACAAAAAAGATAATCTTGTTCCAATGGTAGAACAGGATGCATGCCAGACAGATAGAGAAGAGTATCTTATTTTTGAACATGTAAATTTTAGTTATGGCCAAAACACAGAGGAGAATAGTCTAGATACTGAAGTCTACGAGCAAAGTAAAATCATAAAAGATAAATGTTTAGAAGATATTAATTTCGCGTTGGAAAAAGGAAATACACTTGGAATTATTGGTGCTACTGGATGTGGAAAAACAACGATATTAAATCTATTGATGCGATTTTACGATCCTGATGAAGGACATATATTTTTAGAAGGGAAAGATATACGAACGTATAGTAAAGACCGTCTTCATGAAAAGTTTGGTGTCGTCTTTCAAAATGATATTATTTTTGTGGGATCCATAAGAAATAACATAGCCTTTGGAAGAGACGTATCGATGAATGAGATTATAGAAGCTTCCCAAAACGCTGGAGCAGAAGAATTTATTGAAAAATATGAGGATTCCTATGAGCATGAGTCTGCTATTCAAGGAGCAAATTTTAGTGGAGGACAGAGACAGAGAATATTAATTGCAAGAGCTTTAGTAGCACATCCAGAAATACTGATTCTGGATGATTCTTCTAGTGCTTTAGATTACAAGACCGATGCAGGATTGAGAAAATCCCTCCGTGAGAATTATAGAGATACTACAAAAATTATTGTAGCACAAAGAATTAGTTCCATCATGAACTCGGATGATATTATTGTTCTTGAAGAGGGGAAAATTATTGGACATGGGACTCATGAGCAATTAATAAAAGAGTGTGAAATGTATCAACATATTTTTAAAACCCAGATGGGAGAAAAGAATTAATATGGCAAAACAAGATACTATTCGAAAAAAACCGAAAAACGTAAAGCATACATTAAAAAGACTTGTTTCCTATTTGGGAGATTATAAGTTGGTTATTTTTGTGATTTTTTTTCTTTGTTTTGTAAGTAATATTTTGGAATTGTTAGGGCCTACCTTTGCAGGATCTGCCATTAATGAAATTGCAGCAGGTACTGGTAGTATCGTTTTTTCTAAAGTGTTTTATTATGCAAAATGGATGTTGCTTTGTTATCTTTTATCCTTTGTAATTACAATTACAATTAATATTATTATGATGCATGTTAGTAAATGGATCACCCAAAAAATGCGGAAAGATGTATTTGATAAAATGATGAGGTTACCCGTTGGATATTTTGATAAAAATTCGACTGGAGATATTATTAGTAAGGTGTCCTATGATATTGATGTGATTGGAGCTAGTCTTTCCACCGATATTGTGCAAGTCTTAACAAGTATGATTACCATTATCGGTTCCTTTTTTATGATGATATATATTTCGCCAATTCTTGCACTGATAGAAGTGATTTTGATTCCAGTGACAATAATATATGTAAAAATAATGGGTAAGATTACACAACCAAGATATGTAAAACGTTCAAAAAATTATGGTATTATGAATGGCTTTGTAGAGGAAATGTTTACGGGGCAAAAGACAATTATGGCATATGCTTATGAAAATCAAATTAATGATAAATTTGATCAAATTAATCATGCGGCTGCCGATGCATATTACGAGGCAAATTATTATGGAGTTAGCATAGGACTTACAGTTGGATGTATTAATAATTTAGGATTAAGCTTAATTGCAATTTTTGGCTCAATATTATATATGTTAAAAACAATTTCACTTGGACAAATTTCTTCCTTTGTACTGTATTCACGAAAATTTTCTGGACCAATTAAAGAAATTGCGAATATTATAAATGAGTTGTATTCTGCTTTGGCAGCAGCAGAACGTCTATTTAGTCTTTTAGATGAAAAAGAGGAATTAATTGATTGTGAAGATGCATCTGACCTGAAAGAAGTCAAAGGGGAGGTAGCATTACAGAACTTGCGGTTTGGATATGAGAAAGAAAAAACGATTATTCACCATTTGAATTTAAATGCACAGGCGGGAAAAATTGTTGCTATTGTTGGGTCAACAGGAGCAGGAAAAACCACTATTATAAACTTACTTATGCGATTTTATGATGTGGATGGTGGTTGTATTAAAGTTGATAATGGAGATATTAGATATTACACAAGAAAAAGTCTTCGAGGAAGTTATGCAATGGTTTTACAAGACAGTTGGGTTTTTCAGGAAACGATTTTTGATAATATTGCCTATGGAAAAGAAAATGCGACTATGGAAGAAGTGATAGAAGCTGCTAAAGCAGCACATATTCATCCATTTATTATGCGTTTACCAAAAGGTTATCAAACAATAATTAATGATGATGGGGGTAATATTTCAAAAGGTCAAAAACAATTGTTAACGATTGCAAGAGCAATGCTTTATGACTCGAAAATGTTAATATTAGACGAAGCAACTTCAAACGTAGATACAAGTACGGAGCGCTTTGTACAAAAAGCAATGCGTGATTTGATGCGGGATAAGACTTGTTTTGTGATTGCACATCGTCTATCAACGATACAAAATGCAGATCATATACTTGTTTTAGAACATGGAGATGTGGTAGAACAGGGGGATCATCGTAGTTTGATGGAGAAAAAAGGAGTTTATTATAATTTATACGTATCACAGTTTAATTAAAGGGGATTCATTGCACTTAGATTTTATATATATTATAATAAAAAAGGAGGAAGATAAAATGAAAGGTAAAAAAATAGTAGCACCAATTTTAATTACAATTTTTATTTGCGTATATTACGTTTCCTTTGCATTTCTAAGTATATATTTGGCCTTGCCTTTGCTAGTGAAAATTTTAGGAATAGGAATTCCTCTGGTATTTGTTGGTGTTTGTGTCTATGTTCTGGTTGAACGTATCAAAGAGATAAGGAGTGGTGAAGAAGATGATCTTAGTAAATACTGATTACATTACAGGAAAAGAATTAGAAATGTTGAATTTAGTAAAAGGAAGTACTATTCAATCGAAAAATATTGGGCGTGATATTACCCAAAGTTTTAAGACCTTGGTTGGAGGAGAATTGAAAGCGTATAATGAAATGATGAATAATGCAAGAGCACTTGCTACCAAACGTATGGTAGAAGAAGCGGAAGCGTTAGGAGCGGATGGAATTGTAAATATACGATATGCTTCGTCTGCAATTGTACAAGGCGCAGCAGAAGTCATTGTTTATGGAACTGCCGTAAAGATTAAGTGAGGACAATAAATGAAGGTGGTTTTAATTAATGGACAAAATCATAAAGGCTCTACCTATCAAATCGGAAAGAAATTGGCAGATAAATTAAAGGGAGAAATCACTGAGATTTTCTTACCAAAAGATTTTGGGGATTTTTGTGTGGGTTGTTCGACCTGCTTTATGAAAAGTGAAACAAAATGTCCACATTATGATAGATTAAAACCCATAACAGAAGCAATGGATGAAGCGGATGTAATTATTTTGACAAGCCCAGTATATGTTTATCATGTGACTGGTTCTATGAAAGCATTTCTTGATCACTATGGATATCGTTGGATGGTTCATAGACCAAATGAAAAGATGTTTTCAAAACAAGCAGTTTGTATTTCGACGGCAGCTGGTGCAGGAATGAAATCTACAAATAAAGATATGGCAGATAGCTTGTTTTTTTGGGGAATCCCTAAAATCTATAAATATGGTGTTGCAGTAAGAGCTATATCCTATGAAGAAATTTCAGAAAAGATATGGAAGCAAATAGAAACTCAAACGACTCGTTTGGCGAAGAGGATTTTTAAGCGAGAAGGAAAAGTGAGAATTGGAATAAAAACGAAAACATTCTTTTATATTATGCATTTAGTTCAGAAAAAGGGATGGAATATTGCTGATAAAGAGTATTGGGACCAAAAGGAATGGAATAAGAAAAAAAGACCGTGGAAATAATTCCATGGTTTTTTTTGAAAAAGAATTGACAGCAAAACCCCACAGTGATATCATTATGATATCAATTAGAAACCATTTGGGAGGAAATGACATGGAAGAAAAAGTATTAAATAAGAAAAAAAACGGCATGCTTGTATTGCTGATAACAATCCTATTATATGTAATATTTATTTTAGTATGTATTTATGGAGGCATGAATAGAAATGCGTTATTAATTACGATTTCAACGATATGGTTAACGCTTGGCTGGTTTCCGATTCTTGGATTACGTATTCTTAGACCGAAAGAAGCACTTGTAATCACCTTGTTTGGTAATTATGTAGGGACACTGAAAGGGGAAGGATTTTATTTTGTGAACCCCTTTAGTTCAAGTGTAAATCCGGCAGCAAAAACAAAATTAAAACAAAGTGGTGATGTGGATAGTAGTTCTAAATCATCAGTGACAATGTCTGCGTATGGAATGAATGGTTCAATTGAAATGCCAAATAAAAAAATTTCATTGAAAATCATGACATTAAGTAATAACAAGCAAAAAATAAATGATTGTCTGGGAAATCCAATTGAAATTGGAATTGCAGTCACCTGGAAAGTGGCCGATACAGCAAAAGCAGTATTTCAGGTGGATAATTTTAAAGAGTATCTTTCTCTACAATGCGATTCCGCATTACGAAGTATTGTGCGAACATATCCTTATGATGTCGCATCCAATGTGGATACTACGGGAGATGGAAAAGCAGATGAGGGAAGTTTACGTGGATCAAGTGAAATGGTTGCACAACGAATAAAAGAAGAAATCCAAGAAAAAGTGGAAGAAGCAGGGTTAACTATTTTGGAAGCAAAAATCACCTATTTAGCCTATGCTCCAGAAATTGCAGCAGTAATGCTTCAACGACAACAAGCATCAGCAGTTATTGATGCTAGAACAATGATAGTTGATGGAGCCGTAGGAATGGTAGAAATGGCATTAAAAAAATTGGGAGAAAATAAGGTGATTGAACTTGATGAAGAGAGAAAGGCAGCCATGGTATCTAACCTTCTAGTGGTTTTGTGTGGAAATAAGGATGCACAACCAATTGTAAATTCAGGAAATTTATATTAACGTAACGATATGAGCAACCAATGGGAATGAAGATGAAAAATGCATAAGAATTATAAAAAGTAAGAGATGGTGATAAATTGGGAGATAATGAAAAAAAACAAATTCCACTACGAATATCTGCAAAATTATATGCAGAGCTAAGCGCATGGGCAGAAGATGATTTTCGCTCTGTAAATGGACAAATTGAATATCTACTTACGGAATGTGTAAAGCAAAGAAAAAAGAATGGGAAATATACTCCCGATCATATCTAAGACATAAAAAGACATCATTTTCTAAATGTTTTGTAAGAATTATAGGATAGTTCGTACAATTAAAACATAATTAGAGAAAGGGTGTTTTTTTATATTAGAAAACGTGTATACTAAGAAAGAAAACAAACGCAATGATTTGTTTGCGAAATAAAACAGAAAAGTTTATTGGAGAACATATGAGAAATATTAAATGCATCATTCGATATGATGGTACAAAATTTAAAGGATGGCAACGATTAGGACAAGATAACAGAACGGTTCAGGGAACTATTGAAAAAATCTTATCGACCGTGTTAAAAGAAGAAATTCAAGTGGTGGGATGCGGAAGAACGGATGCTGGTGTACATGCAATTTTTTATGTACTAAATTTTCATACAGAAAGTGAGATGTTGACAGAGGAAATCACGTATCAGTTTATCAAACAATGTCCTTTAGATATTCAATTACTTGAAGCAAAAGATTGTTCGGAACGTTTTCACGCAAGATATAATGTTAAAAACAAAACGTATTTGTATAAAATTGACAATCAAAAATATTGTGATTTATTTACACGTCGCTATAAATTACACATTCCAGAGTCTTTGGATATATCAAATATGAGAGAAGCAGCAAGGTTATTAGAGGGAGAACATGATTTCCAAAGTTTTACAACACTAAAAGCAAATAAAAAATCAACGATTCGTAATATTCGAAGTATCGAAATAGAGCAAGATCAAACCGATATAAATATTCGTATTACAGGGGATGGATTTCTCTGGAATATGGTGCGTATTCTTGTAGGAACCTTACTTGCGGTAGGAAAAAATCAACTAACATTAACGGAAGTAGAAAGTATTTTAGAAAAGAAAAATAGAGCAGAAGCTCCGGGTACAGTTTTACCAGGCGCATTGTATTTAGAGAATGTGAACTATTAGCATTAAAAATATTCGTGAAATGAGATAAAGATATATTTTATATTCTATAAATTTTTTCTTTTCATGTGTAAAACAAGTCATTTCATGCAAAAAAAAGAAAAAACAAGGGATTATAAGGTATTATTAGAAGTGAAGAGTAGATTTTAAAATGTATGTAAAAATTTTAAGAGTTGTGTTTAAAAAAATGTATTTAAAAAGTTACATGTAGTAGAGGGCAGGGGCTATAAATTCATAATAAAGTGACATTAAAGGCAAATTCTCTGATGGGGTTTGTCTTTTCTGTTGAAGGATTGATGGGTAAAATAGTATGATTAACTATGTATAAAGTAAAAGAAAAATGGTAGAATTATAAGTAGAAAAAGATTAGATAATGAAAAAATAGGGGACAACTTTTTTCAAACAACAAGAGGAAAGCAATTATTTGGGGTGAGAGAGTATGAATTATAATTTGGCGGAAAAAATGATAGAGGCAGGAAAAACAAGTTTTATTGATTCTTCAATTGATTCCGAGGATGGACTTAGAACAAAGCTGTTATATAATGATACGAAAAAAGGAAATACCGTATTAGCAAATTTAGAAAAAGAACTAAATGATTGTGAATCCTTTTGGATGTCAGTTGCATTTATTACAAGGAGTGGATTAATTGCTTTAAAAGAAACATTTAAAGAATTGGAAAAAAAAGGAATACAAGGAAGAATACTAACAACGGATTATTTGGATTTTAATGATCCAAAAGCGTTGAAAGATTTGTTGAAATATTCAAATGTTGAAGTGCATGTATATGAAAAAGAATATTTTCATACGAAAGGATACATGATACAAAAGAAAGATATAAGGACATTTATTATCGGGAGTTCTAATCTTACACAAAATGCATTAAAAAGAAATAAAGAATGGAATTTAAGAGTTTCTTCTCTTGAAGATGGAGAGTTAATTCAAGAAACTGAAAAAGAATTTCAAGTAATGTGGAAAGAGGCGATACCTCTAAGCTTGGAATGGATTGAAAATTATAGTATTAGATTTGAAGAACAAAAAAAAGTAAGAAGAAGTGATAAAATTGCTAGAATAAGAACATATACTTTAGAACCTAATATTATGCAGATTGAAGCAATAAGGTCGCTTGATAGACTAAGAAAATCTGGAGAAAAGAAGGCTTTATTAATAAGTGCTACAGGTACTGGAAAAACATATTTATCAGCATTTGATGTAAGAAATGTCAAGCCTAAAAGGATGCTTTTTTTGGTGCATCGTGAGCAAATTTTAAAACAGGCAATTGAAAGTTATAAAGATGTATTAGGAGATGAAATTAAAACAGGTCTATTAACTGGAAAACAAAAAGATGTAAATGCAAATTATTTGTTTTCTACGGTGCAAACAATGTCAAAAAACGAAACAATGGAGCAATTTAAACCAGATGAATTTGACTATATTTGTATTGATGAAACACATAGAAGTGGAGCGGAAACATATCAAAGAATTATAAATTATTTTAATCCAACATTTTTGCTTGGAATGACAGCCAGTCCAGAACGAATGGATGGGTACGATATCTATTCAGATTTTGACCATAATATAGCTTATGAAATTAGATTGCAAGAAGCAATGGATATGGACTTGCTTTGCCCATTTCATTATTTTGGAGTATCAGAAGTAATAATTAACGGAAGTGAAATAGAAGATGAAAACGGATTTCAGTATTTAGTTACGAATGAACGAGTTGATAATATAATCGATAAAGCGGAATATTATGGATATAGTGGAAGCAGGGTAAAAGGCCTGATATTTTGTGCAACAAAAGAAGCTGCAAGAGAATTATCTCTAGAACTAAATAATAGAAACTATCGTACAATTGCATTAACAGGTGAAGATTCGCAAGAAAAAAGAGAAGAAGCAATAGAAAAATTAGAAAAAGATGAATATGCAGAGGGCTTAGATTATATTCTGACGGTAGATATTTTTAATGAAGGAATTGATATTCCACAAGTAAATCAAATTATTATGTTGCGACCTACGCAATCAGCAATTATTTTTGTACAACAATTAGGAAGAGGGCTTCGAAAGGCACATAATAAAGAGTGCGTCGTTATTATTGATTTTATTGGCAATTATAAAAACAATTTTTTGATTCCAATTGCGCTATCAGGGGATCGAACATTTAATAAAGATTCTATACGTAAATATATTGTAGAAGGAAATAGAACAATACCAGGTTGCTCTACGATTCATTTTGATGAAGTTTCAAGAAAGAGAATATTTGATTCTATAAATAACGCAGGATTTAAAAAACTTAAAATATTAAAAGAAGAGTATATAAATATAAAAAACAAAATAGGTAGAATTCCATTATTAATGGATTTTTATAATCTTGGTGCTATTGATCCAGAACTAATAATTGGATATTCCAAAAATTATTATGCGTTTTTAAATAAAGTAGATAAAGAATATGTATATAAATTGTCGACAAACGAAGAAAAGATGTTGGAATTTATTTCTGTTTATTTAGCAAATGGAAAGCGGCCGCATGAGCTATTAATTTTAAAAATGCTATTTGAAAAGGGAACTTTAACAAAAAAAGAAATTTCAGAACAACTTAAAACGGTATATGGAATAAGAAATAATGAAAAGGCAATAGAAAGTGCAATTCATGTTTTAAATGGTGATTTTTTATCAGGTTCAGATAAAAAATATCAAAAATACATTTTCCTTGACCCCTTAAGTGATAATAATAAAAAAAATGAGGCATATCAGAGATGCATGTCTTATTATATTGGATTAAGAAATCCTGAATTTATAAGATTAATAAATGATGTAATTGCATATGCATTAAAAAAATACGAACTACGATATTATCATAAAAAAAACGAGGAAAATTTATGTTTGTATGAAAAATATTCCAGAAAAGATGTTTGTAGATTGCTTAATTGGTCACATGATGATTCCTCGACATTATATGGTTATCAGATCAAATATAATACTTGTCCGATTTTTGTTACCTATGATAAAAGTAATCACATAAGTGCAAGTATAAATTATAAAGATTGCTTTATAAATGAAAAAACGTTTAGTTGGATGACAAGAAGCAGAAGAACACTTGAAAATGAAGAAGTGAAAAAAATACTAAATTATCAAAATAATGATCTGAAAATATACTTGTTTGTAAAAAAAGCGGATGGTGAAGGAAAAGATTTTTACTATTTGGGGGAAGTGTTTCCCAAAATTAATGAGGTGAAATTAAAAAAGATTATTGATGATAAGGGGAAAGAATTACCAGTTGTAAATATACCAATGAGATTGAAAAAAGAAGTACAAAGTGATATATATGATTATTTAACATTATAAAAAAATATTTTTGGAGGAAACGTTGAAAACAATAGAAGTAGTAGCTGCAATCATAATTGAAAACAATAAAATACTTGCAACAAAAAGAGGATATGGAGATTTTCAAGGTGGATGGGAATTTCCTGGTGGAAAAATTGAACATGGAGAAACAAAAGAAGAAGCATTAATTCGGGAAATAAAAGAGGAATTAGTTATTGATATTAAAGTAGGAAAATT
>JBFHIZ010000039.1:0-18436 GCA_041596215.1 Lachnospiraceae bacterium | reverse complement strand
ATAACTTTTCACAGCTTCTATTCTTTTTTCTGCATGGGTTTTTAAAATACTTACTTCTTGATCAAATGCTTTTTCCGAAGAAAGAAACGTATATCCATCCTCTTCAGCATATGCATATTCTTTTATCAAAGCATAATAGGTGTCATATATTTCGACCATATTTTCCATCGTAAACACCTCTTCTACAAACTCTTGCAAATAAGCTTCATACAAAACTTTATATTCAGGTTCTTCTAATAAATATCGAATCAACGGCCAATGATCACTAACCTCTTCCATGTCCAAACTCATTGCACTTCGATTCCCTTTTCCACTCAAAAAAGCTTCATTGTTATCCCATGGAATCCAATTTAACTGCCCCGTTTCTAAATCTTGATATAGATAATAATTATGCGTCATATTTCCATAGGTATCCCAATTTTGTATCACATTATTAACCGCTAAATATTTCATAAATCCATCCACATTAAACACATTTTCCAATGTGGTTTTCCAACTATTACTATCCGTAATCCTCAAATTGCTATTTATTATTTCATATAATGCTTCTACATCCGAATAATCTGCTTCTTCTTCGTTATTTTTTTTCTCAAATTCTTCTTTGTCATAAGTTCCTATCGAAAAACTTGCGGCATCTCCATCTGGTTTGTATAAATTCCCTTCGTCCTCTGCAAACTGCTCTAAAATACCCGTATCATCCATTTCTTCGACCATTGTATAAACACCATAATATTGACTTCCTTCCCCATAATCTATATATATTACACAAAAAGATGTGGCTGCAACTGGAACATCAAATTCCTGAAACAAATCAGCTGCTACTTTTTCTCTCATTAGTGAAGCATCCATATAATTATTATTTAAATTCAATTGTTTAAATCCATAAAATCTCTGATTTTCAATTTCGGGATAATCCTCCTCAAACTCATCAAAATCTAGTTTAAATGAAAATTTACTATTGCCCGATCCATACGTTGACGTCAAACTCGAATTTCCCTTAAAGCGTATGCCTACATGATCCCATGTAATTCCATCCACCGTAATAGAAGATTGCACCCAAATCGGTTCGAAACTCTCCTCCGTGCTTACTGTTGGTGTTCTTCTATTTCCACTTCCTATATTTTCATCCAAATCATCCTGCATGGCTTCCCAATCTGTTGGCTCAATATCAATATGAATTTCCATGACTTCCGATTGATTAAACACGATATCATAATCCGGATCCATATCATTGCTTGGCAATATTCCTGTTTCTTCTAAAGAAATTAATTCTTCAACAACTTCTGTTTCTTTCTCTATACTGGGATTCTTTGATGTACAACCAACCATGGTAACAATAAGCAATAAGATGATTCCTGGCATAAGCATGTACTTTTTATTTTTTTTTATCATATAAATTCTCCTTTTTATTTCCAATATATTTACTTCTTTTCATATTCTTTTTATTTTCAAATTTCTACTTATCATTGAAACACTTCTTCTTATTGCCCTATTATAATTCATTTGCCTTAACTCTAACTTAATTTTTGCAAAAAACCCACACATAATTTTTGTGTGGGTTAACTATTTTTCAAATGATCTCTATCCTCTTTTTTTATTGCATTATGTTCTTACATCTTTTATTCCAATCTTTCCATTAATTTCAATCCAAAACCAATACGTTCACATTCTTCCATAGACAATACGGTGCCTTCTGGTGGTCGAACATGCAACTTAAATACAATGGCTAATTGCGTGATTTCTTGAAAAAACTGAATTCTATTTAACGGTACTTCTACCCCTAAAAGTTCCGTCATAATAACAGCAGTTGCTTCATGTCCCACTGCAGAAACAATTCCATATTTTTTTACTAATTCTTTTGCATGTTCTACATCAATGTCCGTAATCCGATATAATCCATTCGTTGTTGCTACCGTTCCATTAAAAATCGCAATTGGCAACTTACTCTTATTCATCCTTACATGCCTCCCTATCTCCATATCTTATTCCTATGATAACACATTTACTTTTTCGGTTTCCAATCTTTCTTAAATTTTTGTATTTCCATTTTCACTTCTTTTACAGATTTTTCTATAAAATTAGGGGACTCTGAATATCTATTTTTCATTTTTCTTAACATTGTTGCTCGTTGTCTCATAATATCACTTAAGTATCCACCTTTAAACATTTTGGGTTCATAAGAAATGATAAATGCAGTGGGTTCATACTTTAAAATCATTGACACCAATTCTTCTTCATGTTTCCTTTTTATTAATATATCAAGCATAAGACGTTGGCTGGTTCTCCCTTCCCCTACATAGGTAGTAACCCCATAACCCTTTTCTCTTAATTCTTTTACAAGAATCGGGTTTTCATGATTAATATTTACATGAAAACTTGAATAGCCAATGCTCAATTTCTGTTCAATTATAATTCCTGCAATAAGCCCTAATGAAAATCCAATAGCATACACCACCATTTCCAAATAACTTTGTTCTCCAGATAATACGATTGCTAAACCAAATATATAAATAATCGCTTCTAAAAATCCAAAGGTAGCGGTTAATACTTTTAAATTCTTTACCATAGAAATCGTTCTAAGTGATAACATTGGAACATATAATAACTGCACAATCAAAATAACAACTAATTTACTCATACTTTCTCCTATTCCCATCAAAACCTTTTAACATTGCACTTTTACAAATTTGCATATTTAGCATAGTTTAACACTTCTTTCCAAATACAACAAATTTTTTATCATATTTTTTTTCAAAAAACACACCATCTATAAAAAATGGTGTGTTTTTCTATGCAATAATTTTTTTCTTTATCAATTAATTATTAGTTCTACTTGAATTCATTTCTGGAAACCAATGCGTTGTCTTATTCGCAAACTTTACAAGCATTAACATAATTGGAACTTCCGTAAGCACCCCTACAACCGTAGCTAGTGCGGCTGGCGAATCCATTCCAAATAAAGCAATTGCAACTGCAACTGATAATTCAAAAAAATTCGAAGCTCCTATCATTCCTGCTGGTGCAGCAATGTTATGTGGAAGTTTTAATACTTTCGCTGTTATATATGCAAGGAAGAAAATAAAGCAAGTCTGTATTATTAGTGGTATTGCAATCAATAAAATATGTAAGGGATTATTTAAAATCACCTCACCTTGAAAAGAAAATAATAATATTAACATCAACAACAAACCAACCACCGTCACCTGATCAAATTTAGGTAAAAATTTTGTTTCAAAATAGGTCACCCCTTTACTTTTACAAACAAACACTCTTGTCAAAACACCAGCTGTTAATGGTATTACGACAAACAAAACAACGGATAAAATCAACGTATCCCATGGCACACTTACTTTACTTACCCCTAGTAAAAATTTCACAATAGGAACAAAGGCAACTAAAATAATCAAATCATTTGTTGCAACCTGCACTACCGTATAGGCAGGATTACCTTTTGTTAATTGACTCCATACAAATACCATTGCAGTACATGGTGCTGCACCTAATAAAACCGCTCCAGCAAGATATTCTTTTCCTAGTTCTGCTGGAATAAGTCCTTTAAAAACAATATAGAAAAAAAACGAGGATATTGCAAACATAGTAAATGGTTTAATCAACCAATTAATAATCCAAGTAATATATAATCCTTTCGGATTCTTCCCCACATTTTTCACACTTTCAAAATCCACTTTCATCATCATTGGATAAATCATTATCCATATTAAAATAGCTGTGGGAATTGATACCTTTGCATACTCAAATTGATTAAAAAAAGCTGGAAATGAAGGTATGAATTTACCAATCAATACTCCTATAATCATACAAAGCGCTACCCATATCGTTAAATATTTTTGAAAAAATCCCATCTCTATTGTATTTTTTTTCATAGATTTTTCTCCTTATCTTTCTCATAAATTTTCTTTTATATCTATTCTTTTGAAATCAATTAAGTATTTATTCGTATCTTAAAATGCTAAATAAAACATATAAAAAGCCAAAAACAAAATTATACTTCCCATCAATATTTTTAGTAACATACTGAATTTTCCATATTTTTTGCTGTTTGATAGTTTCTGTACAAATCCAATGCTTGTTCCCGCTATAATTGCCAATACCGCATGCCCCACAGAATAAAGTAAAAGTAGTAAAATTCCTCCTACGATACTACCTCTTCCAGCAACCATTGCAAGCAAAGCAATTAATACTGGTGTAGAACATGGTGAAGAAAAAATTCCGCCAAGAATACCAGCTATCAATGCGCCTATATATCCTTTTCTTGTGTTTTTAGATATAAAATAGGTGGATGGAATAAACTGAAATATTTCCCATGTTTGAAGTGCCATTAAAACCATCAAAATTCCCAATATCAAATACCACCAAGTAGCTGATGTGCCTATTAAATTACCCGCAAGTGAAGCCAAAGAACCTAAAACAGTAAAGGTAATTGCCGTCCCAATCGCAAAAGTAAGGGATAAGCGAAATGCTCGTTTCGTATCTTTAGGTCCACTTCCACCAACCACACCTATTACAAGTGGTATCGTTGATAAAGAACAAGGTGTCAAAGATGTTAAAACTCCTGCAAACAATGCAAAAAATGGAGCCAGCCAAACGCTCTCTTTTATCATAATTGCTAAAAATTCTAAAATTTCACTCATTATTCCACTCCCATCTCAAGAAATATCTTTCGTAATTGTTCTTCGGTAACTCCTCCTTGGTGAGTTGTAAAAAGATGTTCGTTTGTCGTTGGTGAACTATAATAAAGAAACTCCATTTCCTCCGCAAGTTCATCACTTGGAACAAAGGGCGTTCCATCTGCATAATAAAAAATCTGAGTTGGAATTACTGAAACTGGAAACGCAACTGCAGCAGATTGATTTTTCCATACATCCACAAAATGAATCCTCGCTTTTCCTTGGAGTTCTTCATATAACGTCTCTAATACCGGAGCCATTTCTTTACAAGGAATACATGAATCCGATCCAAAATCAATGACAAATGGTACCCCCGAAGAAATAATTTCCTCAAGATCTACTTCCGTTATTTCTAATGTACTCACATCTTTCGTTTTCTCTACCGCTTCTTCCACTACTTCTTCTATTTCCTCTATTTCTACTTCTCCAATTTCTTCTTGTACAAAAGAATTCTCTTGCTTTTCTAATACATTTTTATATAAATAAATACCGAAAACGACAAGAACAATAAAACTCAAAACTATGATTTTAATCCACATACCCTTCTTTTCATTTTCTTCCATTATTATTCCCTCCTATATCCACTTTTTCTAATACATTTACATTTATCAATGTGACTATATTATATTGAACACATTCACATTTGTCAATATGAAAATATAAATTACAACTATCGCTTTTTATTGAAACGAAAAAAGAATCCATTTCTGGATTCTTTTTCTGTATTTAATTAAAATTTGAAAGAATGTCATTTGCAAAAGTTATTGCTTCTAAGTAACATGCAGAAACTTTTTCTTCTTTAATTTTTATTTGATTGGAAACTTGTTTTACTTGCTCCCATTCTCCATTTTCATATGCATACATCAAATCACATATTGGCTTCAACTTTCCACCTTCATGGATTAATGCACTTTTCACATCCTCAGACAATGCAATATCCACAAGTGCCTCCTCCATCGGGACATCAAGCATCGCATCCAACACACTAAACAAGCACATCATCGAAATCTCTGATTTTCTTTTTTTATAAATACTATGTAATGCAATGAGCTCGCTAAATTTTGTTCTCACTAAAGATAATTTTAATAATTCTTCTGGTTTCTGATGGGATAGTTCTTGCAACATAAGAATACTAATCCATCGTTCAATTTCTTTAAATCCCATAAATAATAATGCTTTTTTTATAGAATCTACCATCTCATCGCTTTGCTTTGTTTGAATAACTCGCATTAATCGAAACGCTAAATTTACATCCGTATTAATAATATCTGCCACCGTTTGATAAGAAGGTTCTTCTTTTTTCAATTCATTCAAAATTCGTACATATATAATCTTTGTTGATTTTTTATCATTTACCTTGCTAATAATACTTGGCTTGCTAAAAAAATAACCCTGAAACAATTCAAACCCCATTTTTTTTGCTTGTAAAAATTCTTGTTCTGTCTCTATTTTCTCTGCAAGTAACATTTTATGTTGCGCTTTTGCTTTTAGAATTGTTGTTCCAATCTCACATAAAGGAGTTTCTATAATATCAATTTTAATAATATTAGAAATCGGGACCAATTTATACTCATCATAATCTTCCACAAAATCATCTAGTGCAATTTTGTATCCTTTTTTTTGCAATTCCACTAATCGTTCCGCTATCCTCATATCTGCATTTACCGTTTCTAATACCTCAATCACAAGTGTATTGGGATGAATCAATTCAATTGTATCGGATAAAATAAAATCATAATCAAAATTGATAAATGCCTTGGTTCCATCCACAATTTTACGAATTCCCGTTTCAAACAATCCACTAATTACCGATGCCGTTGCAACAGTTGCATTTGAATCACAAAATGTTGTTGCCATCGCATCGCTTCGAAACAACAATTCATATCCATATACTTTCATTTCCTTATTAAAAATTGGTTGTCTTGCAATATACATTTTCCCCTCCATATATAGCTAGTTATTATTTAATTTCCCCTATTATTCTTTTTGTAAATTTGATATCTCACCAATCTAGGTCGATTAAATCGTTGAGCAATCATACATGGTACATTTACCATTATTGCATAAAAAAACATAATCCAAACAACAAACCCTGGACTCCATAGACCAAAGATCCAAAACGGAAGAATTTCTAAAAAATGAATCCATTCTGCACGACAAGTTTCTTTAATAAATGCTTCTATATACTCATCTTCTAAACTTTTTAAATGCTTTTTAAGAAATCCTTTTTTATGAGCTTTTGCTCCATCTGGTAAAAAAGGTTTCCACTTTCTTATTCTAAAAATCTTGTCATAAATCTCCCCATTCTTTTCAAAAGCAAACGTTCGAAACGGAAATCTATCACTTTCAAAAAAATGTTCTGGCCAATGATTCCCAATATATGCCATAATAATTTGTAATATTGGCCACCCAATTATATAAGACAATATCATTAACCAATCTGGGATATAAAATATTTGCATTACAATTTTCTTCCTTTCCAGGTCGTATTTTTAAAAACAAATGAAGCAAGCAGAGAATATATAAAAATCAAATGAAAACATAACACAAATACCGGAAAACACAGATAACAAATAATAGAAAAACTCCCCATCTTCTTACCAATACTATACATCACAAAAACCATTCCAAAATAAATAAGAATACTCATAGCACATGTCATAAAATTTTCATTCATTCCCCATTTTACAATATAAAATGGAAGTGCGGTAATAGAAGTTAACCATATAAAAATCAAAATAAATATCCACCACTTTGCTTTCCCAGCAGCTTTTGAGTAATTTTTTGACCATCCTTCCAGCAATTGTTTCAATCCTTGCGGATACATTCGAAACGAAATATCTGGATACCCCATATACAAATGGAAAAAAATTCCGGTCGCATTAAATTTTCTGCCAAGTAAATAGTCTTCCACAACTTCTTCTTTTACTTTCTCATAACCACCCATACGAAAAAACATCTCTTTTTCCAGCATAAGAACTGGTCCATAAAAACCCATTGATTTCTTATGATGAATGACAGCCATTCCAGTAGAAGCAATTTGTATTAGATTAAATATCAAAGATATATTTTCATACCCTTTTTGTACCAAATGATATGGTTGTACGGAAATTGGTTTTCTTTCTTTTTCATATTGATTTACTAATTTCCCAATACTATCCGCACTCATAGAGACATCCGCATCAATAAATAATAGCAATTCACCAGTTGCCTCCTTTGCTCCACACTGGCATGCCCATGTCTTCCCTCTCCATCCATTCGATGGTTCTGTAATCTCTAAAATACGAACGGGATATTGACTAATGATACTAACCGTTTCATCTATTGATCCGTCATTGACACAAATAATTTCATGCAATGGATACCTATTTTTCATAAGGCAATCGAGTAGATGCCCGATATTTCTTTCTTCGTTTCGAACCGGTATGATAATAGATATTTTTATCTTTTTTCTTCGCTTTCTTCCCTCATTTACATAGGATACTTTTTCCAGCGTTTCTTTTTTATAAAATAAAACGAATCCCGCCAGGCATCCTATAATAAGTAACCCCCAATTATATATCACCATCTCTCACCTCATAGATAATTTTAATAGAATTATATCACAAAATATGGTATATTTTTAGTATGATTATATAAATAGGGGGGATATCATGAAATATAATTATATCATTGTTGGTGGAGGTATCGCAGGTATTTCTGCAGCATCTTATTTAGCAAATTCTGGCTCCATTCTACTCGTAGAAAAAAACGAAACTCTTGGTGGCCTTATTGGTAGTTTTGAGCAAGATGGTTTTTTATTTGATTATGGAATCCGTGCTTTAGAAAATGCTGGCACATTATTTCCTTTTTTAAAACAACTTGGAATTCAGTTGGATTTTATAAAAAACGACATATCAATTGGATACAATGATCAAATAATTTCCTTATCAAATGAAACTTCTTTCGAAGATTTTAAAAATCTTTTATTCCATGCCTTTCCTGCACAGAAAAAAGATATTACTAACATTTTAATCGAAATCAAAAAAATCATGACATATTCTGATGTTCTCTATGGTGTGGACAACCCTTTATTTATCGATTTCAAAGAAAATCCATCTGCTTTAAAAACGATGTTCCCTTGGTTTCAAAAATACATAACTACCATAGGTAAAATTGAAAAGCTAAAAACACCAGTATATGAATACTTACAAACTTTTACTTCTCATCTTCCTTTGATAGACTTAATCGCGCAACATTTTTTTACAAATTCATCTGCTTTTTTTGCGTTAAGTTATTTTCAAATGTATTTAGATTACTATTATCCAGTTGGAGGAACCAAAAAAATCATCGAAGCATTGGAAAATTCCTTACTTGAAAAAAATTGTCAAATCAAAAAAAACACCACTATTAATCAAATTCATCCCAAACAAAAAATACTCCATGATAACCATGGTCATTCCTATACCTATGACAAATTAATTTGGGCTGCTGATTTAGATTTTTTCTATCGAAACCTTTATATTGAAGACATTACCTCAAAACATTTATATAAAAAAATAAAGACTAAACAAGAAGATGTTTTAACCTCCTTGGGTAATCAGTCTTTATTTACGTTATTTTTGGCACTTGACATACCTACTTCTACCATTACGCATCGAACAGGAGCACACTGTTTTTATACGCCAAGCATAACCGGTCTCTCCTCTCTTATGCCTTTAGACTTATCTAATCAGCCAAAAAAGGAAAAGGTGCTGACTTGGGTCACTTCTTTTCTAAAATTAACAACGTATGAAATTTCCTGCCCTGCCGCAAGAGATAAAACACTTGCTCCGGAACATCAAACGGGATTGGTTATTAGTTCTGTATTTGATTTTGATATTACAAAATATGCCCAAAAAATGGGCTTTTACAAAGAATTAAAAGAGGAATTTAAAAAAACAGTGATATCCACTTTAGATATCACTCTCCTTCCTGACATGTCTAAGCACATTCTTTTTACAAAAACTGCATCTCCATTAACCATGCAGACGCAGTTTTATAATAAAGATGGAGCCATTACCGGTTGGTCATTTAAAAAACACGCCCCCGTCGTCGAAAAATTTGTAAAAATCGCTAGCTCTGTAAAAACACCGTTTAAAGATATCTATCAAGCTGGTCACTGGACGTTTTCTCCATCTGGTCTACCAACTGCTATTATAACTGGCAAGATTGCTGCCGATAAAGCAAAACGATAACATGAACTATTCAGCATCACGCAGTCTTTTTTCGCCCTCTAACTCGGTAATAGGTTTGATATTTTGAGTCACTTCTAAGGTTCCCAGGAATTGACCTTCTTTATTTCGCACTGCTAAATATCGAATATAAACGAATTTTTCACCCATTCGAATCCAAAAATCCTCCGTATCTTTAACTCCATTTCTTAAATCTTCCACGATTTGTTCTACAATATGCACACTTTTTGGTGGATGACAATTTTTAACTTCTCTTCCGATAATTGTAAGCGGTCGATCAAATACTCGTTCTTTCCCTTGTGTAAAATACTTTACTCGATTATCCGCTCCTACAAAGGTCATATCAAGTGGTACTGTATTTAAAATTGCATTGATTTCTTCTTGCGTTAAAGACCCTGCATCAAATAAAATTCGATCAGACAATACCTTTTTATCTAAAACAGTATCCCCTTCTTGCTTATTAACTACATTATTTTCTTTTTTCGGTTTCCATCTTTTCACTGTTTGTAAAAAAGTATAACCAATTTCTGTACTTGCACTTTCTATAGATACCCATTCTTCTTTCGATAAAGCATCTAGTAACATTGGAATCATGATCTCTTCTTCTTTGAAAATCATTTCTTTCACTTGCTTTACCAATTCCTTCACTTGCTTTTCAACATCCATAATTGCAGGTTTCTCATTTTTTAATAATGCAATTGCTTTTTTAATTTTCTCACGTATTTCATCATCTACTCCCCACATAACTTGTGGTGGAGCCGTAATATTGTATTTTTCCATATATGGGAAAATAAGATTTTCTTTTCTTGCATAATGCCTATCAATCGTTTCCAATTTCTGTAAAGAATCTATTAAATTTGCTTCCCGTTCGATCGATGGTTGCTCCACATACTCCTTACAATACCTAAGCAATTTATCTTCCATATGTTTTTCAATCTTTCGATTTTCTTTTTTTAATGTATGAATGGGATGGCCTTCTTCAAAATCTTCTTTTTCGTTCCCCTCACTTGCATGAATTTCCTCAATTGAACCTTTAAATACGGAAGCATGTACATCACATAAACGTTGAATTTCTGCAACTTCCATTCCTTCATTTACTAAAGCCTGCTCCATTTCTGTAATTTCAATCGCACGAATTCCTTTTGTCAATTGGTCAAAATCCGCCTTAACTTCATCAACAGTTGCACCATCGTGCAATCTCCTAATCAATTCTTTTAATTTTTTTTGTCGATATTCCCGATTATTTATTAATTCACTCATTTTTTTCTCCTTTCTTCCATTCCTTCTATTCAAATCGTTTAAATAAAATATTATTTTCCTTATGAACATGTTGATACATATCTTCTTGCAATTGTTGTAACTTTTGATAGGTTATTCGATATGTATTACATGCATCTTCTGGTAACTTAAAGTGATTCGTTACAACCGTCAATCTCTTCAATACATCCCCTGCCACATCATGTTCCTTTTCAAGCAAATAGATCCATTCCTTTACTTCCTGTGTTTTATTCCCAACTATCCTAGGAAATAATTCTTTTTCTTCTTTGATCAAATGTTCCTCTAAATCCGTCCGTAACAGACCAACTAAATGATGTACTTCAAACAATTCCGGATGATTTTGACCATGCATTTCAATTAACTTAAATAAACTAACGCCTAATTCCGGTAATATTTTTTTTAGAAATGCATGATGGGTATTGATAATATTTTCAACAAACTCTTCATTACTTAACTCTTGTAATTTTACTGTTGTTTCTCCTGTATGCTCCAAAGAAGCTAATTTATCCTTTATCGCTTGAATAATAATTTCTCTTTCTGTTTTCGAATCTCTTAATGCTTCTTCGATACTTCGATCACCACCACAACAAAAATCAATTCCAAATTTCATATACGTTCCAGATAATGCAGGAATCAATGTTACGCTATCTCCAATTGTCATATTCAAATCCATTTTTTTCATATTGTTCTCCTTTTTTTCTCCTATGTAAGTTACTATATATGCATTCTATCGATTTTCATTACCTGTGTATGTGATTCAAATCACAGGTATACTAATTCTTTCTTTTTTATGATAAAATAAAAAAATACCAACGTGGAGGATAAAAAATGGAAGCAAATGTTTGTAGCCATTGTAAGCATGGCTTATGTATTAGTAAAGTTTCAATTTTCAAACAATTAAGTCAAGAAGAAATGATTTCCATATTAAAAAAAGTAAAGCATATAACTGTAAAAAAAGGGGATACCTTTGTTCATGAAGGAGATCAATCTTCGACTTTATATATTATCAATTCAGGTATTGCAAAATTAGTTCGCTCTAGTAGTCTTGGAAAAGAACAAATCATATCTCTTCCTTCGGATGGTGATATCCTTGGAGAGTATTATCTTTTAAGTGACTATGAGCCCTATCATTTTTCAGTCATTGCGATCAGTGATGTAAAACTTTGCACCTTACATAAAACAGACATGGATGCCATATTAGACTTGCATCCAAACCTTTGTCGTTCCATGTTAACTGAGCTTTCCAAAAAAATGATTACGATTGAAAATCAATTACAAAATATATCCATCACTGATACTGATTCTAAAGTGGCTTACCTTCTTCTACATCTTTATGATAAATTTGGTTATGTTTCAAAAGATGGCTGCATGATAAACAACCCACTTAGTCGAGAAGATATGGCAAATTTTGCTGGAATGACTAGAGAAACCATGAGTCGATATCTTAGTAAACTAGTAAAAGACGATACCATTTCTTTTCTTGATAAAAAAACCATTTTATTAAATAATCTTGATTTGTTAAAAGATATGCTATAGATTATATTGATACATTGATTTTAAAAAAGCAACTTAGAATTTATATCATAACAAAAAAGCTTCTGCTGTATGCAGAAGCTTTTCATTAATAATCTCTTATTCATATATGCCATATGTTTTATTTACATTTTGAATAAAAATAATTCCATTTCCCGGTTTATCAATTTCTAACTTTTCACGTATAGAAGAAACAATAGCATCTGTAGTTTCTATTTTTGAAAGAATCATAACCATTTCTTTTTCAGGTTCTATATCCATGTGAAATAACTTACTCGTTTCATTGATTCCAGATCCTCTTGCATGAATAATCGTTCCACCTTTAGATCCTGCAACTTTTGCAGCATCAATTACATCTTCTGCTTTTCCTCTATTCACAATCGTAATAATAATCTGATACATCGAATTATTTTCACCTCTTTCTTTCTTTTCTACATCACAGCCACCATTTCTCGACCCAATTATTTCAAACATGCTTGTTGTAAAAACAATTCCATGATTTGGTTTTTCAAACTGAAAGTCTTTATTCAATTTTTCTAATGCATCGTACGCCGTGTTTCTATCCGTTCCTAATAATACAATTTCTTTTCTTTCCTCATATAAAGACAAAAATTTTAATAACAAATTATTTACAGTACCTCTTCCTAAGTAAACAGTACCCCCACAAATTCCATACTTTTTTGCTTTATGTAATACACGGCTCCCCATTCCATAATTCACAATTACATAAACCAATTCATAGCCATGTAAATTATTATCATTTATCATGATTTTTTCCCTTTCCTTTTGGTTTTGATTTCCACGCAAATATCAACCCTAAAATCTCTAAGGTTAGTATCGGTATCATTGCTACCATCGCAATCATTCCAAAACCATCCACCATTACATCTGCACCCTCATACGTATTTGCTGCCCCCTGTATAAATGCCAAAATAAAAGTTGCTGTCATAGGTCCTGTGGCAACACCACCTGCATCAAATGCAATTCCAATAAAAAGCTTTGGAATAATACGCATAAGTGCTATACAAATCAAATACCCTGGCAATAAATAATGCCACAACTGTATTTCTGTAACCAATATACGAATAACCGATAATGCAACCGCCAAACCAACACCAAATGCTAAAGGAATCAAAACCACTTTTCTTTTTACATATCCACTTGTAACCTCTTCTATTTGATGGGTTAAAATATAAACTGCGGGTTCCGCTAAAATAGTTACCACTCCTAATATAAATCCTATTATAATAATATATGCTTTATTATTCAATGTTACCAACTGATTTCCGATACTGGTTCCCACATCCATAAACCCAGCATTTACACCTAATAGAAATAAAAACAATCCAATAAACGCAAACAAAAATCCAGTAAGTAATTTCCTTAATTCTTTTTTTCTTAATCGAAACGATATTTTTTGTAAAATCAAAAAGATAACTAGTAACGGTATAATTGCCATAAAACTTTCTTTCCCATTTATCGGTATACTTTCGAAAAAAGGTCGAAAAATAGAGTTTTCATTCATGATTCCCGCACCAATTGTTTCTGAAAACACGCTCGTCTCTGATGTAATGTCTAGTAGCATACTTGCAATAATAGCACCAGTAGATGCAATTGCAACCAATCCAAAGCTATCCTTTTCTGATGCTTTACTATCTTTTTTTAATTTTGATATCCCTACGGAAAGTGATAAAATAAATGGAACTGCCAATATTCCAGTCGTTGAACCTGACGCATCAAAGGAAATTGCTAAAAATCCTCTGGATGTAAATATTGCAAGTACAAAAATAATAAAATATAAGCCCATTAATATTTTATATAAAGGAATGTTATAAAAAATACGTAGAAATCCAAGTGCCAAAAGAATGGAAAGCCCAATTGATACAATAACTAATATTCTTATACTTGGTATTTCTCCCAATGTAACTAACTCAACCTGCTTCGCAAGCACCATTAGTCCTGGTTCTGCAATTGATATAAAAAAACCAAGTATAAGTCCTCCTAGCAATACAATCCATAATTTATTTGATTTTGCAAGAGCAATCCCTGTTAAATCTCCTAATGGAATCACGCCAATATCTACTCCCAATAAAAATATTGTCAATCCTACTACAACAAAAATGGAGCCTAATATAAACCTTATCAACAACCTTGTTTCCATTGGCGCTATCGTAACATGTAATAGAAACACCAAAAAGGTAATTGGAAGAATGGAAAACAATACTTCCTTAAATTTCAAAACAACAACATTCAAATCAAAAGTCCTTTCCTTTTTATACAATTTTTTATACTTATAATCTAAATTCTAAAGAATAACACAATATGCTTAAAAATAATGACCACTCATCGCTCTCTACCAATTTCACTCATGTTACTTTCCATTCCATACTATCAAATATGCCTTTTTCATGCAATACCTTATCTAGCATCTGTTTATGCATAAATTCATTTCTAAGACTAGGAAGTTGCTTATAAAATCTTTTCTCTTACATTTTAATCTCAGGTACAAAAAAAAGAGACTCATAATCTCTTTTTCTTATATATAACTTATAGTATCTACAGCTTTTCATACTATTTCATTTTCTATTTTTCAAATATAGATAAATTACAAACTTAACATTATTCATTACCGTATATTTCAATTGCTTTTGCAGTAAATTCTGCGCATCCTGCTCCACCAACTTGATCTATATTTTGGGTAAATTCTCCTCCAGCACCATACATCTTTCCAAGACTTTTTAAGATTGTTTTTGTACACCGGTAAAAATTCTTTGAAATGTATTTCTGCAATTTTTCAACTTCCTTTTGCACCAAAACACTTTCTGCTTTTTGATCCATCATACATCCAAACTCTTTAAATATATCCATAAGTCCTTGTGTGATGATTTCACCTTCTTCTTTTGTTCGTTTTTTATTTTTCATCTCAAACTCTTTATAGGCCTCCGTATTTCCCCATTCTGCTTTTGCTTGTTTTGTATATTCGTCTATTCTACTCTTATCAAATGCTTTAAAGTCCATATTTCTCTCTCCTGTCATTTTTATTCCACGGGCAAAATTAATAAGATTTTCAATATGTTCCTTCTTCAAGGTTAACAACTCAATTTGTTGTTCTAAAGCTTTTTCTCGATCAAATTGTTCATTCGCCAGTATTTTTATGATCTCTTTTCGTGGAAATTCAAGTTCACGAAACAAAAGAATCTGTTGTAATCGTTCCAAAGCCATATCGTCATATAGCCTATATCCCGCTTCTGTAAATGCTGTTGGTTTTAATAATCCTATTTGATCATAGTAATGAAGCGTGCGTATACTCACTCCAGTTACTTTACTTACTTCGTTTACTGTCATCATATGATAATTTTCCTTTCCGTGTAATTTCATTGTAATCTATTACGTAACGTAAGAGTCAATACTTATTTTATTTTTATAAATTATAGTCTCTTTTTAACGATTTTATAATCCTTTCTTTCATCTATTTTATTCGTTAAATTTAAGGTCATTGATTGCAAAAAATAATGCTTGCAAATCCATAAAAAAAGTGGTAGATTTGATAGCGATTAAATAATATTCCACAAATCTACTGTTGAGAATTTGTGAATATTATCTATACGAACCTAAGGTTCCACAGTCATATGTTATTATCATCATACTACTTGAAAATCAACATATGAACTCATGCATATCAGATGCAAAAGGAGGCGATTTATGGATAGTTACAAATTTATATTTGACCTTACCATCATTTTATTATCAACAAAAATGCTTGGATTGGTAACCAAAAAATTTAGAATGCCGCAAGTTGTAGGCGCATTACTAGCAGGTTTGATTTTTGGCCCTGCTTTTCTAAATATCATTCAAGAAACAAGTTTTATTCAGTCTGGAGCTGAAATCGGGGTCATCGTTCTAATGTTTTGTGCTGGTCTAGAAACCGATATTCAAGAATTAAAAAAAAGTGGCAAAGCATCTTTTATTATTGCAATCATTGGAGTTGTTGTTCCTTTGATTGGAGGTTATTTTATTACAAAACTATTTAATACTCCAGAACAAATTTTGTCTGATGCAACAGCCAGTATCTTTTTACAAAATATGTTTATTGGTGTAATTCTTACGGCTACATCTGTTAGTATCACAGTGGAAACACTAAAAGAACTCGGAAAATTAAAAACAAGATCTGGAAATGCAATTCTTGGTGCTGCAATCATTGACGATATCATAGGAATCATAGCTTTAACCGTAATTACTTCAATGGCTGATACTTCTGTAAATATTATAGTTGTTCTATTAAAGATTGTACTATTCTTTGTATTTGCCTTAATTGCTGGAGTAATCTTCTATAAATTTTATAAATATTGGAGCGAATCCACAACACAACCGCTTCATAGACATACCATCATTGCTTTTGTTTTTTGTCTATTTATGTCATATGTTGCCGAACATTTTTTTGGTGTTGCTGATATTACCGGTGCTTTTATTGCTGGTTTAATCATATCTAGCACACAAAAATCTCAATATATTGCGTCAAAATTTGATGTACTATCATATTTATATCTCTCACCCTTGTTTTTTGCAAGTGTTGGACTAAAAGTAGTACTTCCAGATATGAATGCAACCATTTTAATTTATGCAACCTTGCTTGCAATCGTCGCCATTTTAACCAAAGTCCTTGGATGCGGTCTTGGAGCAAAAATGTGTGGCTACAAAAACTATCAGAGTGCCCGAATTGGTGTTGGTATGATATCCCGAGGCGAAGTTGCCTTAATTGTAGCTAGTAAAGGAACTGCTATTGGACTTTTAGGTAGTGCTTTTTTAGGTCCTGTTATTATTGTAGTTGTCATTACTACCGTTGTCACTCCAATTTTACTAAAAATCGTTTTTAAATTCGGACCAAAGAAGCAAGTTATAGAAGAAGTTTCCAATGGAGATATAACATTTTCCACCAATTACGAAGAACTTGAAAACTTAAGATAGAAAATATTAAATAAAAGCGAAGAAAACACACATATACTTATATGTTTCTTCGCTTTTGTAATGAATAATATTTCATATTTTTAATTCACTCTAATAAAATTTTACTACTTTTTTTAAATCGTATATTCAAATTCTATTTTAATGCTTCCACTGCTATGAACGGATCTAGTCTTTTTGTATAATCCGTATTTACATATGCTAAAAGCACGACTCCTTTTTTATCAATGACATATGTTGCTGGTATCGGAATTTCTTTTTTCGTATTTCCTTGTGCTTTATCAAGGTCAATGCCAAATGTCTTATAAACATCAAGTAAGTCATCATCTACTCGGAATACAAGCCCTATTTTTTTTGCAAATACATTATCTATATCACTACATACTTCAAATGCAAGCTCTTGCTTTTCTATCAGAGACAACGAATTATCTGGTGAATCTGGTGAAATAGCCATAAAGTTTGCTCCATTTTCTTTAATTTGTGGCAATATCTCTTTATAAGCCCGAAGCTCAATGTTGCAATAAGGACACCATGACCCCCTATAAAAGCTAATAATCAATGGCCCTTTTTTTAAATAATCATAAATTTTAATGGATTTACCAGTTGCATTTTTTAAGGTTGCATCTGGAATCCTATCCCCTACCTTAAGTGCATTTTGTCCAATTTTCCCTTCTATCAATTTCTGTGCTGACTTTTGCATAATATCATTAACTTCCTTTGGTCTTTTTTTTAAACCATCCTTTAAGTGGATTTGTAATTCTT
>JBFHIZ010000038.1:0-18973 GCA_041596215.1 Lachnospiraceae bacterium | reverse complement strand
GTTTAAGAGGCCTTTTTTTGTTAAATAGATAGAAATTAAACAGTTTCAGAAATTCCTTCTTTTGGTAAGGTCCGGAAAATCAAATATCCAATGATAAACAAGGGAATGATTCCTAATATACTGTATCTAGCATTGCCAGTTAATGTTGTAGTGAATGCCATAACAGAGGTTCCAATAATCGCTGAGAATTTTCCGAAAATATTATAAAAGCCAAAAAACTCATTTGATTTGTCTTTTGGAATAATTTTAGCAAAATAGGAACGACTAAGACCTTGAATACCACCTTGTGCGGAGGCAATCAAACCACCAAGAACGAAAATATGCCATGTAGAAGTGATAAAAAAGGCAGCAACACAAGCAATAATGTAGGTGATGATTCCAACGATGATCATCGTTTTTGCAGAAAAACGTTTTGCAAGTCTTCCATATATAATAGCAAATGGAAAAGCAACAATTTGAATGACAAGAAGAATAGCTAATAACATAAAAGTACTTAGGGCATCTGGCCCTAAAACAGAAGTTGCATAAGGCACAACCATTTTAATGATGGTATCAACGCCATCAATATAGAAAAAATAAGCAATTAAGAAAACGAAGACAATTTTATGCTGCTTGATATTTTTAAAGGTGAGAAAAAGACGTTTAAAACTATTTGCCACAGGTTTTGGTTCTGGTTCAATATAATGTGTTTGCTTTACATGTTTAATAAGGGGAATGGTAAAAAGACCCCACCAAAGAGCGGTAATAATAAAACCAATTTGATATCCAATCGCTTTATCCATACCCATAAGAAAAATCAAACCTAAACTGATTCCAAAAGGAATGACACTTGAAATATAACCAAAAGCAAAGCCATTAGAAGAAACGCGATCCATACGTTCGTTGGTCGAAACATCGACTAAGAAAGCATCGTAAAAAATATTAGAACCTGCAAAACCAATTGCTGAAAGAATAAAGAAAAGAATTAAAATTTGCCATTGACCACTTGATGGTGGAATAAATGCCAATGCGCCTGTTGTAAAAACTCCGAGAAAGGTAAAGAAGATAAAAAATCGTTTCTTTTTATCCTTATAGTCGGCAATGGAACCTAAAATGGGACTAAGTAAAGCAACGACAATACTGGCAAAAGAATTGTAATAGCCTAAATCCATACTGTTACTTACGTTATCGAACATGCCAAAGATAATTGGTAATAGCGCGGTGGTAACGGCGATGGAATAAGCAGAATTTCCGCAATCGACGAACACCCATGATTTTTCTTGTTTTGTTAGTTTCATTAATTTCCCTCCTTAATACATGATTAAATGGTACCATTACTTGTGATATAAAACGTGGAACAAAAAATAAATTTTATGTAAAATACTGGTAAAAAATATAAGATATAAAGAATTATATTTGTTCAAGAAAATGAAAGATTTCTTGATAATATGTTTTTCGAGTTTCATAATCTGCATTAAAAATTTCATGCTTCGATTCTGACAGGATGCAAAGACGTGTCTGTTTTGATTTTTTTGCAAATCGAATTTGCCCTCCAGGTTTGACCGTGGTGTCTCGTCCAGCCTGAAAAAGTAAGATATTAGTAGATACTTTGGATGCATTTTTTTGCAACTGTTTAAGTGCTTTGATACTTGCATGAGCCCAAGCATAGGAACCCCCAAATGTTTGGAAGTTTTCATCTGCTAAACGCATAGAAAAAATATAATCAAATCTTGCTTTCGATACACAACTACTTTCTTCAAAATAAGGAGTTTTATCAAAAGGTTTGTTACCTAAAATATATTCTTGGTCATGTTTACGTAAACGCTTATAGGTCATCCACAACCAAATAAAAGGATACGGTGTTTTCCCATAATTAATTTCTAACATAGGGGAAGAGAAAATCGCGCAATGGAATATGGAAGGATGCGCTTCTAAATATAAAGCGGAGATTGCCCCACCCATAGAATGGGCAAATAAAATAAGAAAACGGCTTGCATTGTTTTTAAGAACAATTTCGGAAATAAAGGTATGAAAGGAAGATACATAATCATCGTAGGAAGAGATATGCACTAAGCTTTTATCTGCGACTCTTCGAGTAGAATATCCATGCCCACAGTGGTCCATAATATATACGGAATACCCTACTTGGTAAAAATAATATATAACTTCTTTATATTTCTTTGTAAACTCACAAAACCCATGTGAAATGACAATAGCCCCTTTTTCTTGTGGGTGCTTATAATATTCGTAATGAATGGTTTCTGATTTTGTAGTAAGAAAATTTCCTTTTTTTTCAATTTGTTTTAAAAAGGGCGAAACTAGAGTTTCTATTTTTTCCTGGAAATTATCTTCAAGAAGTAGTAATTCATTTAAATTTTGCAAAATGTATATCCTTTCTTGTTAAAATCGTATAATATTCTTTCTATTTATTGTATAATTAAATTCAAGAAAAAGAAAGAATAAATTGATAATTTGAAAAAATAAAAAGGAGACATCATGGATACGTATGTAAAACACATAAAAGACTTTAAAAGTTTGATTATTTTTGATTGTGAAACAAATGGTTTGGATTATCGCACTTGCCAAATCATTGAATTTGCAGCAATAAAGTTTACAATCAATAAGGAAGGAAAAATAAAAAAAGAAAAAGAATTAGATTATTTTTGCTCTCTTCCAGAAGGGAAGGTTCTTCCTAAAAAAATTGTTGAGTTAACTGGAATTACGGATCGAAAATTAAAGGAAGAAGGGGTAAAACAAGAAAAATTAGCAGAAGAAATTCTGAACTTAATAGAGGATAGCACAATATGGGTTGCTCACAACGCACAATTTGACGTTTTATTCTTGTTAGAACTATTAAAAGATTATAAGCTTCCTCGATTTGCTTATGTCGATACCTTGACAATTTATAAAGATCGTAGAGCATACCCACATAGACTTGCAAATGCAATTAAAGAGTATGGATTAGAAGATAAAGTGGTAAATAGTCATAGAGCAATTGATGATGTAATGGCACTAATGGAAGTGTTGAAGAAAATGCGAGAAGAGCGAGATGATTTGCACCAGTATGTAAATGTTTTTGGTTACCATCCTAAATATGGAATAAGTGGAAGAAAAATAGAAGGAATTGCGTATTTTCCACAGAAATTCAATGCGGGTCTGACAAGGGAAGAAGAAACGTTACCTGCTTTGTCAAAAAAAGAGCAAGTAGAATATACACAAATAAGTTTTGATTTGTAGGCAGGAGGAATTACTAGTTGGAACAGATAGAAATATGGTTGTTGATTGCAACTTTTTGTGCTTTCTTTGTAAAAGGATTGTCAGGTTTTGCAAATACATTAGTGTTTACATCGATTCTTAGCTTTAGAACGAATAATATATACATTTCTCCAGTGGAATTATTGGTGGGATTTCCAAGCAATATTATTGTTGCGTGGAAAGAAAGAAAGCAAATAGATTGGAAAATATGTGTTAGTTTATCCATATTAGTAATTCTGGGCAGTTTACCAGGAATATTTCTTTTAAAAAATGTGGATGCAAAAATCGTGAAAATTATATTTGGAATAATTGTAATCGGTATTGGTGTCGAAATGTTATTAAGAGAATCAGCCAAAAAAAGTGGAAAAGAATCAAAAATATTACAAATTGGAATTGGAATATTTTCGGGAATTCTATGTGGAATGTATGGGATTGGCGCATTGTTAGCGGCTTATCTTACACGCGTTTCAGATAATAGTAAGGCGTTCAAGGCAAATATTTGTATGGTATTTTTGGTAGAAAATATATTTCGTATTACAAGTTATAGTATTGCGGGAATTATTACGTGGAACGCATGCAAGATATCAGTTGTTCTGCTACCAGTTATGCTAGCTGGATTGTTTTGTGGAATGAAAAGCAGTTCTGTTTTAAATGAGAAAATCGTAAAAAAAATAGTTATAATTATCTTGATTATTTCTGGAATTTCTTTGGTTGCTTTTAATCTTAAATAATTTAAAACCAATCAATAATATGAGTTGAATAAAGGAGTACATAAAATGAGAAATCAAAAAGATATACAATTATATTATACGGAAAAAGGGTCTGGGGAAGTAATGATACTTCTTCATGGAAATAACGAGGACAGCGATTTTTTTGTACATCAAATTCCTCATTATGCAAAATTATTTCGAGTCATAGCGGTAGATACGAGAGGACACGGAAAAACAGAACGTGGAGTGAAACCATTTACAATTCGTCAATTTGCAGAAGATTTATCTTGTTTTATGGAAGAAAAGGAGATTACAAAAGCAACGATTTTTGGTTTTTCTGATGGGGCTAATATTGCTCTTATATTTGCATTGACTTATCCAGAAAAAGTAAATCGATTAATAATAAATGGAGCCAATCTAAATCCAAAAGGAGTCGTCTTTTGGGAACAACTACGAACGGATTTTTCGTTTTATGTGTGGCATTTTATTTCGAAAATTTATAAAAAGAGCAAAAAAAAAGCAGAGATGCTACGTTTGATGGTAAAAGATCCAGATATCAAAATAGAGAGATTGCATGAAATAAAAGTAGAAACGTTAGTTATTGCAGGAACAAAAGATATGATTAAAGAAAGGCATACAAGAGAAATATATAAGGCCATTCCAAACGCTCAGTTAGCATGGATAGAAGGGGACCATTTTATAGCAAAATATAAGGCGAAAGATTTTAATAAAGCAGTGGATATGTTTCTAGGTGTAAGTAAGAAAGGAAAGGAAATATTATGAGTGTAAAATACTATTATATCATTGCAATGATTTTATCCGGAGGTATGCTTTCTGTTTTTTCCTATCGTTATCATTGGAGCTTGAAGTTTTGGAGCAGAATTAACAAAAAAATAAAAACCTCTTTAAATCTTCCCGTTTGGTTTTTTTCGGCGATTCTAATTCAATATGCAATCCTAGTATTTTTAAAAACAATTTCACTGCAAGAAGGCGTTATCTATATTCTTTTGGGAACCGTGGCAGGAATTATGATAATGCTTATGCCAAATACTAATTGTGCAGTAAGAAAGTAGTTATAGTAATGGAACAATAAGAATGATTAGATTAGTCAAAATTAAAAAAAAAAGAGGAATAACAATGAAAATAGAAAAAAAATCATAAATACGCATAGAAATAAAAAGTATAAAAATAGATTTTTATTCAGAATTCATGAAATTAGTAAAATCAAGGGGTATCCCTTGATTTTTTTTTAACAAAGAGGATAATTAATAATAGAAAAGTAATGGAAAGGAAGCGAGCAAATGAGAGAATTATATACAAACAGAGAAAGAATTATGCAATGGATTACGGCTATTTTAATTATTATATCAATTATGGTAAGAGGTTATATGGGAATACAAAGTGTTGGAGAATTGGTAATTTCAGGATATGTTGCGTATGTGGTTTTTTTGATGTTTCTAGTCATTGCGTTATTTCCTGTATCAAAGAATGGTATTGATACAAAGGAAAATAAAAAAAAGGAATTAAAAGAATACAGAGAAAAACATCGAATTACCCTTGCATGGATTAGTTTTTCCGTTTGTCTGGTGTTAGATTTTGTAATTCTATTTATTGAACCATAAAAAGAAATACTGTATTTCATATTAAAAAAGTAAGTTTGCTAATTGTGGAACGTCTGTAAAATAATAGTCTGCATGTTTTCGCATATACTCTGTTATGGAAGGCACAATATGTGACCAACCGGCACAGGCAAAATCCACGTCGCAAGTTCTAGCCATATCTAAACCTGGCTTCATATCATCAACGACTAGTAAATCCGTAGGCAATAAGTTTAGTTTTTTCATAATGGTTTCTAGTGGATATGGATTTGGTTTCATTTTTCGTTCTTCTCCACCCCATCCAAAAACAAGATCAGGAACCATTCCTAATTGTTCTTGATAATCTCTATAAATGATTTTTTCTTCTGAGTGTGATACCACACAAATATACCCACCTGCATTTACAAAAGAATGAATAATATCGGAAATTCCATCATAAAGTTTTGGGGTAATTCTTTGGGTATAATCTTTCCATATCTCTTGTTGTCTTTTTACTTCCATTGGATTAAATCCTAAAATATGATCACGTAATGAATGGAATCCTGGCTCAAAACAATAGCTTACAAATTCTTCTAAGGAATAAGGTTTCATATCGGGACGCATTTCTATTTGCGCTTCTAAAAAGGATGGATAGTGAATGGAAGGGGTGCTTTTTGTGACAGTATCGTCATGATCTAAAACTAAACATTTATATTTCATCGTATCAAATCCTCCGTGTATTTTGTATGTTAATTTTACTATATTAATAAGGTATGTCAAATGAAAAGAAATAAGAAAGAAAAGATTTTGTAGATTGTAATAAAATATGATACATTTAATAATAGAGAATTATCATAAAATTTTATGAAGGTAGGATTTTTTATGGAAAGAGAAAAGCGAGAATATCGCAATCGAGTATATCGATATTTAGTGATAACAATGCTATTACTTATGTTATCTATAAGTATGATAATATATTATACAAAGCTGGATCGTGAATTGAAAGAAACGGAAGAAGCAGCAAGAACCTATGAGAAATACTATGCTGTTATATTTGTCGATGAAAAAAGCGAGTATGAAACCAATCTTTTACAAGGTATTGTAGATGCAGCGAATGAAACAAATACTTTCGTAAAAGAAATTGGAGAAGAATTATCATTTCATTTAACGAGAGAAGAAAAATTGGATTTAGCAATTGCTGCAAAGGTAGATGGAATCATTGTACAGGGAGATAATTCGGAAGCATTAAAAATAAAAATTGATGAAGCCAGTGCGGAGGAAATTCCTGTAATTACGATTACCGAAGATTGTATTGATAGTAGTAGAAAAAGTTTTGTGGGAAATAGTAGGTATGAAATTGGCAGAACATTTGCAAGGCAAGTAATTGATGTGGCGAATTCACAAACAGAAAATGTCTATATCTTAGATTCTAGCAATATGCTTGACGAAAATGATTTGTTTTTTTCGGGTTATAGGGAAACAATGACAAATGAAGGAAATCATTTGTCAATTAACACGACAATTGTCGAAATTGGAGAAAATCCATTTGAAGCAGAGGAACAAATTTTAGATGTTTTAACAAATTCAGAAGTAAAACCGGATATATTACTTGCATTAGATGAAAAAAATACCAATGCAACAATTCAAACCATGGTGGACTATAATATGGCAGGAGAGGTTAAAGTCATTGGATCAGCAAGTTCTTCTCTAATTTTAGAAGCAATTAATAAAGGGATTATTCATTCTAGTGTATACTTGGATTCTTATGAAATCGGAGAAGATTGTGTGTCCGTGCTTAGTGAAATAGAAACCTCTGGTTATGTGAATAGTTTTATGACGGTAGAAGTTGATGTGATTAACCAAAAGAACGTAAAAAACTATATGGAGGAATCTGCAAATGAATAAAGAAAAAAAAACTTTATTAAAAAGATTCTCTTCAAAAATGCAAACCAAATTAATTATGTTGTTTTTTATTTCAAACGCAGTTATTTTTGGAATTAATTTATATATGTATAATAATGTAAACCAGATGGTGCAAGAAATAGATAATGTATATGATAGCAATGCAGAAATCAATGAACTACGTGAAAATATAACAAATATTGATCATTCCATGTTTAGTTACTTAGAATCAAAAAATACCAACGATTTAGTTGCATATTATGAATATAAAAGCAATGTAGATCAACTTCTTCGTGGGTTTAATCAAAAGATTGTAGAGGATGCTTGCTTGATGATGGAGAGGGATCTTACGAATCTTACGAATAAATATTTTGTTCTTCTTGACGAGGCAATGGAATATAAGAGAGGAAGAAATGTAGAAAAATATAAAGAAATCTATGCAGAGTCGACAATATATTTTTCCTATATTAATTCCTACATATATAGTTTGAATAATGAGCAATTAGTACTAAATAAACTCACTTATGAGAATCGTCTTAATTTATTAGAGCAAATGGAGAGCATTAATTTAATTTTTTTGATTGTAATTATGCTTCTAAATTTTATTATTATTGTGCTGTTTGGAAAAAGTATTACTAGTCCATTGCAGAAGTTGGCAGAAGCGGCGGATGTTGTTTCACAAGGTACTCTTGAGATTAAGAAATTACCAATTACAACGAGTGATGAAATTGGAAGGGTAACAAAAGCTTTTAATGAAATGGTTAGTAGCTTACGTTCTTATATTGTCAAAGTTAAGGAAAGTGCAGTCTATGAAAGTAAAATGCGAGAAAATGAAATTTTAATGGAAACACATTTAAAAGAAGCAGAATTGAAATATTTACAAGCACAGATAAATCCCCATTTTTTATTTAATATTTTGAACGCAGGGGTCCAGTTGGCAATGCTTGAAGATGCGGAACGAACTTATCAATATACGAAAGCAGTGGCAAATTTTTACCGATATAAAATAACAGATAATAAAAATATTTCTACCATAAAGGAAGAAATTGATTTAATTGATAGTTATATGTATATTCTAAATGTCCGCTTTTCTGGAGAAATTCATTTTTATAAAGAAGTAGATGAATCCTTTGGCGGAATTGATATTCCACCAATGACACTACAGCCAATTATTGAAAATGCGGTAAAATATGGATTAGAGAGTTTGGAAAGAGAAAAAAAACTAACACTTTCTGTAGGGCAGGAAGGAAATGAAGTTTGTATTAGTGTTCGGGATAATGGAATTGGAATGGATCAAGAAACCATTGATTTGATTTTAAGTAGAGCGCTTGCACCAACACCAACAAAAAGGGAAGCAAATGGAATCGGGTTAAGTAATGTACTTGCACGAATGAATTTATTTTATGGAGGAAGAAGTTCGGTAATTATTACGAGTGAAGGATTTGATATGGGAACAGATATTGCAATCTATATTCCAATAGAATAGGAGGAACTAGAATGTACAAAATATTAGTTGCAGATGATGAAGGAATTGTAATCGATGCTTTACGATTTATTATTGAAAAAAATTTTGGGGATAAGTGTGAAGTTTCTTCCGCAAAAAGTGGACGAAGTGTAATCGAATTAGCAGAACAAATCAGACCAGATATTATTTTTATGGATATTCAGATGCCGGGAATCAATGGCATTGAGGCGATACGAGAAATTAAGAAAACGAATGATAAATGTGTTTTCATTATTTTAACCGCCTATGATAAGTTTAATTATGCAGTGGATGCTTTAGAATTAGGCGTTCTTTGTTATATCAATAAACCAATTGATAAGGAAGAAATCGTGGAAGTGATTCAAAGAGCGCAAGAAATAATTGATAAGGAAAGAGAAAAAAGAAGCAGTGATTTAGAAGTTAGAGAAAAAATGAAAATAATCATGCCGATTATCGAAAGTGGATTTGTCTACACAATGATGTTACAAGATTATAATAAGGAGAATACGGAGCAATTTCGTCAATTGTTAGATATTAAAGAAAGAAGTGGATATGTTTTTTTAGCTAGATTTGGAGAAGAACAAGAAAATGGTGAAATCACAAATGCGATCGGTGCAAGTGTTCGTGCTAGTGAGAAGCAAATGGAAATAAAAGAAATCATAAAACGTCATACGAAAGGAATTGTAGGTCCAGCAATGGCAAATCCCATCATTGTATTCGTTCCACATGAAATGAAAGCGGAAAATGAGTATGAGGATCGAATTCAGATTATTAACAATGCTAGAAAAATGACGCGTGAGTTGCGAAAGCGAATTCGTTATGAATTTCGTATTGGAATAGGTACTATTAAAGCGTTAGATGAAATTCATGAATCGTATCGAGAAGCATTAAGTGTTCTGGAATATCGAGAAGGATCGGTACTTCATGCTGCAGATTTACCAACACAATGTGGATATGAAGATGGATATCCAGTGGATTTGGAAAAAGGATTGTTTAAAGCTGTAAAAATGGGCGATTTGGTAGCTTCACATACAAATGCAAAAGCATATTTTGACTGGATGCAGGACGTCCATGCAAAAAATGAAATGAGTATTCGTTTAAAAATACTAGAATTTGTTTTGGAATGTGAAAGGATAGCATATTTTAGTGGAGGAATGGTATATCATTTTACGGATCGTGAAGAATACTTTAGAAAAGTATACGAGTTTCATTCTATGAATGAAATGAGTGCATGGTTTTTGGATAAAATCCATATAGCGGCTTTAAATGTGAAGAACAAAAAAGAAAAGAAGTCAATTGATTTAATGGATCAAGCAAGGGACTATATAAAAGAAAATTATAATAAAGAAATTACGTTAGATGATGTATCTAAAAAAATTGCAATTAGTCCTTATTATTTTAGTAAGTTGTTTAAAAAAACAGAAGGGAAAAATTTTATTGATTATTTAACGACATTACGTTTGGAAAAAGCAAAAGAATTACTTTCCAATGGAACATATAGTATAAAGGAAATTAGCAGAGAAGTAGGTTACCCAGACCCAAATTATTTTAGTCGGACATTTAAAAAGAACATTGGAGTGCCACCAACGGATTATAGGGAGATATAAAATGAGAAGGAATAAAAAAAACTGGAAAGTACTTAGTCTTTGTATGGTATTTATCATACTTACCTCATGCGGGAAGGTTGAAGAAATGACCATTCCTGAAGTGGAAGCAAAACAGGAAACACTGAATATTGGGATTACCTTTGATACTTTTGTCATTGAAAGATGGCAAAGAGATCGGGACATATTTGTATCGGAAGCAAATGATTTGGGCGCAAATGTAAATGTACAAAATGCAAATGGGGATGTGGAAGAACAAATAAAGCAAATTACTTACTTTATAGAAGAAGGAATGGATGTTATTGTAATTATTGCTATCGATGCAGAGAAATTATTACCGGTTATTGAAAAGGCAAAAAAAGAGGATATAAAAATTATTGCTTATGATCGTATGATAGCGGGAGGAAATGTAGATTTGTACGTTTCTTTTGACAATGAAAAAGTAGGAGAATTGATGGCAAATGCAATTGCAAGTCAACTTAGTCCAGAAGATTTTGTGATTATGATTGGAGGGGCCCCTACGGATTCAAATGTAAAAGAAGTAGAAAGTGGATTCAAAAAAGGAATAGAAGAAACAGGGATACAGATATTAGACATTACGTATGCAGATAATTGGCTCGGAGAATTTGGAAATGAGTACGTGAATAATAATTTGGAAAAAGTAGAGCTTGCTTCTGCTATAATGTGTGGGAATGACGAAATTGCAGGGTATGTCATACGAGGCTTGTCCGAAAATTTAATAAAGAATGATTTGGTAATTGTAGGACAAGATGCAGACTTGGAGGCATGTCAAAGAATTGTCGAAGGGACACAATATATGACTGTGTTTAAAGAAATTGATCAGGAAGCAACAAAAGCAGCAAAAGCGGCAGTCATGCTTGCAAAAGGGGAAGAAGCAAAAGGAACCATTGTAAAAGAGATAAATGAAGAGTTTGTTACTGCAATTATACTTACACCAGTCGCTGTAACCAAAGAAAACATGGATCAACAAATTATAGAAAAAGGGTATCATGCAAAAGAAGATGTATATTTAAACTTATTAAATGAATAATCAATAAACATAGGAGTCGCACATTTTTGTATAAAGCAAAAATGTGCGACAAAAATATGCTAAAATTCCGAAAAAAATAAAAAAATAGGATAAAAAAGTGAAGAAGAAAGCAAGTTTATTTAGAAATATTCATGATAAGATTTCTCTTGTAATAGTAAACTTAATTCATCAAGGGAGGAAAAAAATGAAAAAAAGAGTACTTAGTATCGTTTTATCCGTAGCAATGGTTGCAACCTTATTAGTAGGTTGTGGAAACAATGCGGTAAATGAAGCAGATACAACAAATGAAGTTGTGGCAAATGACACAGCAGAAGAAGTAGTAGAAGAAGAAATGGATGGAATACAAGTAGGTATTGTATTACCTACAAAAGATGAACCAAGATGGTTACAAGATCAAGCACAATTTGAAACAATTTTAGGAGATGCAGGATTTACCAATCAAGTTCTATTTAGCCAAGGTTCATCCGCTACAGAAAAAACAAATGTAGAAACATTGATTTCACAAGGAATTGAAGTTTTAATTATTTGCGCACAAGATGGAGCAGCAGCAGCGGCAGCAGTTGAAGAAGCGAAAGATGCTGGAGTTACGGTAATCGCTTATGATCGTCTAATTACAGGAACAGATGCGGTTGATTACTATGTAACATTTGATAGTTTTTCAGTAGGTGTAGCACAAGGACAATATTTAATAGATAATGCAGCAGGTGAAGGAACACCATTATATCTATATGCTGGTGCAGCAACAGATAATAATGCGTTTATATTTTTTGAAGGTGCATGGAGTGTTCTTCAACCAAAAATTGCAGATGGAACATTTGTAATTGCAAATTCATCGGAAGCAATGACCTTACAGGATTCATTAGAGTTATCTCGTGATGAATTAGGAACAATCATTGGTCAAATTACAACAGATTGGGATTTCAATAAAGCAAAATCATTAGCAGAAGCAAACTTAACGACGGCTTCTACAGAACAAAAAGGTGATGTTTGTGTATTAGCTCCTAACGATGGAACCGCTCGTTCAATCGCTGATACTTTTGCAGCAGATGCTGACGTAACTTCTTATGTTGTAACAGGACAAGATGCAGAAAAAGCTTCCATTCAATATATTATTGATGGAAAACAATCAATGACCGTATTCAAAGATACCAGAACTTTAGCAGCAGATTCTGTAGCAATGGCAGTTTCTATTCTTAATGGAGAAACTCCTGCAACAGATACAACATACAACAATACAACAATTGACGTGCCAGCAAAACAAACAGAAATTGTAACAGTAACACAAGACAATGTTAAAGCTGTATTGATTGACTCAGAATATTACAGTGCTGATGATTTTATTGGATTAGAATAAGGCAAGTTTAAGTTGAAAGATACTTAGAATAAAAAATCGGCTTCTTATTAGTTATTGTAGGAAGCCGATTTTATTAAATAGGAGGACACAATGAGTGATTATATCTTAGAAATGCAAAATATCACGAAGGAGTTTCCTGGAGTCAAAGCATTAGATAATGTTAACTTTAAGGTGAAACGTGGAGAAATACATTGTTTAGTTGGAGAAAACGGAGCGGGAAAGTCTACCTTGATGAAAGTATTATCAGGTGTATATCCACATGGTACATATACGGGAAATATAGTTTTAAACGGAGAGGTACAAAACTTTAAAGGTATTTCAAATAGTGAAGAAGCAGGGATTGCAATTATATATCAAGAACTTGCATTGATTCCTGAACTTAGTATTTATGAAAATGTCTTTTATGGACATGAAATAATGAATGGAAAAACGATTGATTGGAATGAAACCATTATTCAAGCAAGAGAAGAATTAAAAAAAGTTCGGCTAAATGTTGATCCTTCTATGAAAGTAAAGCAATTAGGAGTTGGAAATCAACAGTTAGTGGAAATCGCTAAGGCATTAAGTAAGGATATTGAATTATTAATTTTAGATGAACCAACGGCAGCATTGAATGAAGATGATTGCCAAAACTTATTAGAATTAATTAAAGAATTAAAAAATCAAGGGGTTACCAGCATTATGATTTCGCATAAACTAAATGAAGTTATTGCAATAGCTGATACGGTTACCATTTTAAGGGATGGACAAACGGTAGGATCCATTGATGCAAAAGAAGAAGAAATTTCAGAATCTGAGATTATCAAACAAATGGTAGGAAGAGAAATAACAAATATTTTTCCGAAAAGAGAAACGAAAAATATTGGGGATGTAGTATTTGAAGTGAAAAATTGGACAGTAACAGATCCTTCCAGAGATGGAAGGGAAATCTTGCACAATATAGATTTGAACGTAAAACAAGGGGAAATCGTTGGTTTGCAAGGGCTAATGGGAGCTGGTAGAACAGAATTTGCATTAAGTGTATTTGGAAATACACCAAATTACAAAATCGAAAGCGGAACAATTTATATGAACGGCCAAGAAAAGTCTTACAAGAACCCGAGAGCAGCAATTAAAGATGGATTAGCATACGTAACGGAAGATCGAAAGGGAAATGGGTTGATATTAATTCAAGATATTAAGTATAATACGACCATTGCAAATTTAGATCATTTAATATCCAGTATGGTGATTAATCAAAATGAAGAAGTTAAATGCACCAATGAATTGTCGGAATCCATGAACTTAAAAGCATCATCAATTGAACAACTTGTTGGAAATCTAAGTGGAGGAAATCAGCAAAAAGTGCAGTTGGCAAAATGGATGTTTGTAAATCCTAAAGTACTTATACTTGATGAACCGACAAGAGGTATTGATGTAGGTGCAAAGTATGAGATTTATAAATTGATGAACCGTTTAGTAGAAAATGGGTTAAGCATCATAATGATATCTTCTGAGTTATCTGAGATTATGGGAATGAGTGATCGCTTATATGTAATGTCTGAAGGAAGAATTACAGGAGTACTAGATAGTGAAGAAGCTACAAAAGAAAAAGTAATGGCTATGGCCATAAGCTAGCCTATAGGAGGGAAAAAATGGCAGAACAAGAAAAAAAAGAAAGTTTTTTCGGTGAACTTTTTCACTTGCTGAAAACAAATTTAAGAGATTATATGATGTATATTGTCTTAGTAGCGATAATAATATATTTTTCATCACAAACAAATGGGGGATTTGTAAAAGCCCTAAATATATCGAATTTGATTAACCAATCAGGATATGTAGCAATGCTTGCAATTGGAATGACCTTGATATTGATTTTAGTTCAAATTGATTTATCAGTTGGATTTGTAGCTGGATTTTCAGGTGCAATTGCATCCATTTTACTTTCGAAACAACTTAATGTATGGCTGGTAATTTTCATTGTATTATTAGTGGGATTAGCAATTGGTATGTACCAAGGATTAATCGTCACCAGGGTTGGGGTGCCTGCCTTTGTTACAACACTTGCAGGGATGTTTATCTTTCGTGGATTACTAAGTTTGTCCTTACAAGGTACGGGAACGATTATTATTTCGGATCCGACCTTTAACGCATTATCGAATGGATTTATTCCAGATATTGGAACTAATGAAAAATTTCATTTACTAACTGCGATAATCGGGATTGTTGCAATTATATTAGTTGCTTATTTTCGAGTTAGAGCGAGAAAACAAAAACAAAAATATAATTTTAAAGTTAGTTCCACACCATTATTTATTTTTGGATTGATATTTGTTTCAGCAATAATTATGGTAATTATTATGTTGCTTGCAAATTATAAAGGAATTCCTTGGACCGCGGTTATTGTAGGAATCGTACTTTTGATCTACAATTTTATGCTAAATAAAACAAAATTAGGACGTTATATTTATGGAATTGGTGGAAATGCGCAAGCATCTGAATTATCCGGAGTAAATGTAAAAGCTGTAAAACTGTTTGCATTTTGTTCGATGGGTGTCCTAGCAGCTTTAGGAGGAATTCTTTATACATCAAGATTACAATCAGCTTCTCCGGCAGCAGGAGTTGGATTTGAATTAGATGCCATTGCTTCCGCGTATATTGGTGGAGTAGCTGTTACTGGTGGAATTGGTAAAGTTACCAATACAATTATCGGTACTTTGGTAATCATGTCACTTACAAATGGTATGAATTTAATGGGAATCGATATTGCATATCAATATGTTGTAAAAGGAGCCATCTTTATTATTGCGGTTGCATTTGATGTGCGTTCAAGAAAAAAGGCCAAATAATCCACTCCCACTACCCAAATTAGTTACAATTAACAGGGAATGCTTCCTCGCATTCCCATTTGGCCTTTTTTAGGCTAAAAAGGGAGTAATTATATGAAAAATAAAAAAGATAGAAAATTATTTCGCGAAACAATTGGGAAAAAAATAATTCGATTGATTATGATTTTGCTCTTGCTTATGTTGTTATTGATTTTATATTTAGGAAATTCACTTGTGAAGTTTCGGCAAAGTTATGAATCGGTATTAGATAATGTAAATCATATCAATTATATTAAAACAGAGAGTGGAAATCAGTCCACAAGAATTCAGAATTTTTGTTATGCTAAAGTAGAAGTGGATCCAGAAGAATTAAGTATTGTAAACCAAATGGTTGGCTATGCAGTTGATATTGTTGGAAATATTGGAGAAGATCCGATTTACAATTCCAATAAAATGCAGGCAGAAGCATTACTTCGAGAATTAGAAACTTATCAAGAAACCTATCAAGAGTTATTAGAAAATACGGGAGAAATATACGATAGTACGGGGCTAGAATATGCGAATACAATGGCAAGTATTGGGTCCATGATTATTATTGATAGCAATGCTTTATTAGAGACTGAAATTAGTCGAAGTGTAGCCGTACAAAATACGATTAATCAAGAAATGGCAGGCATTGTAAATAAGACGATTATTTTTTCCTTACTAATTATTTTTATTGGTGTTGTTTTAACAATATTCTTAAGAAGAAGCATTGTAACACCGATTCATAAGGTACAAAAGAAAATTTCTGATGTTGCAAGTGGCGATTTAAGTGGAGAAGAAATTATATTACGATCCAAAGACGAAGTGCAATTATTAGCAAAAGATTTTAATCTGATGTGTAAAAATCTAAAAGATATCATAGAAAATGTGGATTCAGTAAGTGAACAAATACATGATTCTTCTAAAATTGTAAGCTGTAGTGTAAATGAAAATAGTGATCAAAGTATTCATATTACAGAAATCATGGAGAAAATGAATACTTTTGTAAAAGAGCAGCAAGAAAATTCTAAAAATTCAATTAAAAAAGTAGAGAATATGGAAAAAATATCAGAAGATATTATGCAGAGTATTCAATTTATAAAAGAAAACTCAAAAGAATCCTTAGGAAATGCGAATACTGGAAATGAAGCAATGGAGAATTACAGTGAGCAAATGAATAAGGTGAATCATGTGATTAAACAAGTGGCAGCAAAGTCAGTAAACCTGGCGGAGAGTTCCAATTTAATGAATCAAATATTAAAAACAATTACAGAAATTTCATCTCAAACAAATCTGTTATCTTTAAATGCTTCGATTGAAGCAGCAAGAGCCGGGGAAGCAGGAAGAGGATTTGCAGTCGTAGCAAATGAAATTCGACAATTATCGGATAGTACGCAGCAAGCGGCAAATCAAATAGGTGATATTGTAAAAGAAGTGCAAAAAGAATCGGTTGCAATGAATTCCTATATGGAAGAGGGATTAGAACAGCTTGAAAAAGGAAATAAACTTTCCCTTATTACAAAAACAAATTTTAAAGATATTAAAGAAGGTACAAAATTAGTAAATGATAGCATTGAAAATGTGACTTTACAAATGGAAATTTTTTCAAAAGAGATCAAAAATGTGGTTGAATCGGTAGAAAAAATTGATAAAGTTTCAACAAAAAGCGCAGATTCCGTAAGTAATGTAACAGAATCTGTAGTTACACAATCGGCTAATTTGCAGGAGATATCAGCAACCGCAACGATGCTTGCAGAATATGCAGAAGAATTAAAAAAACAAGTAGATCATTTTATATTGTAGAAAATGAATGAAAAACCCAAAGCAATGCTTTGGGTTTTTTTATGGAAATATACAAAGAGAAGCAAAAATAAAAAAATTTACATATTTCTTAGGAATATTTTACAATAAAAAGATAGATATAAATGAAACGAAATATTACACTAAAAAAATAGTATTGTGGGGATACTAAACTTATTGAAAAATAGAAAAGAATGGCATTAGAGGGTTGGATATATGATATGCTTAAAAGAAAAGATTGTAAATTTTTTTAAAAGAAAAATACGGAAAGGAGTCTATGATATGAGTAAAAAAGTAATATTTGCAAATAGAGAATTGTCTTGGCTAAAATTTAATGAAAGAGTATTGGAAGAAGCCGCAGAAAAAAGAGTACCTTTGTGTGAACGATTATTCTTTTTGTCAATTTTTCAAAGTAATTTAGATGAATTTTTTCGTGTTCGCGTAGGAACGTTACAAGATCAAATGCTTATTGATGAAGAAATAAAAGAAGATAAAACAAAGATGACAAGCAAAGAACAAATTGATGCGATTATTACAGAAACAAACCGATTATGTGAAATTAGAGATTCTATTTATGATAAATTAAAAAATGAAATCAGGAAATATGGTATAAAAGAAATGAAATTTTATGAGTTGACAATTAAAGAGGCGACTTTTCTAGAAATCTATTTTGATACTGAGATTGCGCCCTTGTTATCCCCCATGATTGTAGGAAAGCAGCAATCCTTTCCATTTATGTCAAATGGAGCAATCTACGCAGTTGTCGTAATGGAAACAACGAAGGGAAAAGAAAAAATAGGGATTATTCCATGCGGAAGTAGTGGGATTGAGCGAATCATTTCGATTCCACCTAATCCATCCACATATATATTAGTAGAAGAAATTATTTTGCATTTTGTGAAAAAAATATTTCCGAAGTATCATATCAAAGCAAAATCCTTAGTTAAATTAACAAGAAACGCAGATATTGATATTGATGCAATTAATGATGAAGATTTAAATTATAGTGATGTAATGCGTGAGGCTATGAAACGAAGAAAAAAACTGGCACCCGTAAAATTGGATATGACAAGAAAACTGGATATGAAAGTAATACGAGTATTATGCTCGAATCTTGGATTAAATCATTCGCAGGTTTTTTTATCGAAAGTGCCTTTAAATATGGATTTTGTTTCTAGCATAAGAGATGATTTAAGAGACAAACAAGAATTGTTTTATCCAAAATTTGTATCAAATTGGTCCCTCGATGTAAAAAAAGATGGTCGCATTTTAGAACAAGTGGAGGCACGAGATTTATTATTTAGTTATCCTTATGAATCGATCAAACCGTTTTTGGAAATGTTGTATGAGGCAACAAATGATGAAGAAGTAATATCAATTAAAATGACACTTTATCGATTGGCAAAAAACAGCAAAGTGATCGATGC
>JBFHIZ010000037.1:0-19454 GCA_041596215.1 Lachnospiraceae bacterium | reverse complement strand
CGAAATGGGAGAGCGTGAGGAAAGTTTACTTTGTTATTTAGCAGCTTGGAAAATGATAGGCGAAGATGGGGAATACGAAGAAGCTTTACGAATAAATCCACTTTTCCAAAAGCATAATTCGGAATTGGATAGTGTTTTGTTAGAAATGAAGGAACAGTGGCAAGATAGTGAAATGCCAGGTACATTAAAAAATCCAGTTTATGACACAAGAATGGTAAATCGAACAGAGCGAATAAATAAAATGGAGCAAATTGTTTCTGAATGGAAAGAAGAATATCGGATGCATATAGAGGAGTAATGGAGGCAGTTTTGGGGTTGATAAAACGATTATTTACAAAGAAAAATAAAATAGAAACGCAAGATGCAGAAGATTTTCTGGATAAAACCGAAGTAGAATCTTTGTTAATTAATACAAATACTGTAGCGCAAAGAGAACAAGTCGTAACAATGCATTGTGAAAAGATAAAAGAGGCAACAAGTGAGTTAGAACGATTAGAAATGGAGTATCGTTTTGTGTCGAATTCTTTATTGGATTGTGACGCGATTGAAAGTTTTCCACAATTAGAAAAAGACGATTTGCGAGATTTGGGTAAAAAAATAGCCAAATTAAATGAAATGCGAACAGAGGAAAAAAGCAAAAATAGTAAAATGACACGCTCACAATTTTTGAAAATGCAAAAAATGGAACATGAGATGCCAGAAGGTTGTGAAAAAATTGAAAAAGCGGAAAACTACCAGGAGAAGATTAAACGAGACCTCGTAAAACTAAATGGTGAAAAACAAGCATATATATATCGACGGGATGAATTGTATGTAGGAATTGAAAATGCAAAAGGAATGGCTAAAATATGTTTTGTGGCATTAATTATTTGTTTTTTGATTTTATTTTCCTTGAAAGGATTTTTTGAAATGGATATTCAAATCGGAGGATTGCTTGCCATTGCGATTTCAGCAATTGCCATTACCGTTTTCTTTTCGAGATTTTTGGATTATCAAGGAGAAGTCAAACGAATAGAAAAAGATATTAATAAATTGATATTGCTTCAAAATAGAGTGAAAATCAGATATGTTAATAATGTGAATCTTCTTGATTATCTATATATTAAGTATGCAGTTTCTAGCGGGAAAGAGCTTAGAAAATTATGGGAATTCTATCAAGAAGAAAAAAGAGAACAAGAACAATTTGAAAAGACAAAGAATGCTTTGGAAGATTTGTATCGACAAGTACTGCGTATTTTGACAAGAAATAAAATTTCGGATACCTCCGTTTGGCTACATCAAACAGATGCATTTGTTGATGCAAGAGAAATGGTTGAAGTCCGTCATGGTTTAAATAATAGAAGACAGAAACTAAGAGACCAAATAGGATATAATACAAAAGTGGCAGAATCATCGAAGGAAGAAATAAAAAAATTGGTAGAGCAATATCCAGAAAATGCAAAAAAAATCCTTACGATTATTGATTCGTATGAAAAAAATCGTTGATTTTGTATAATTACTCATGTATAATTTTAAAGAATGTAAAATAAGGTGTGCCATAGGAGGATCCAAATGAAGAAAATTGATTTGTTATATGAAGGTAAAGCAAAAAAAGTTTATACGACAGAAGATTCCAACGTTTTAATCGTTGATTATAAGGACGATGCGACAGCATTTAATGGCATAAAAAAAGGGACCATTGTTGGAAAAGGAATTGTCAACAATCGAATGTCCAATCATGTGTTTCAAATATTAGAAAAACAAGGGATACCAACACACTATATAGAAGAATTAAGTGATCGAGAAACGGCTGTTAAAAAAGTTGAAATTGTTCCATTAGAAGTGATCATACGAAATGTAGCAGCTGGAAGTTTTTCAAAACGTTTGGGAGTCGAAGAAGGCGTTGTATTTAAAGAACCCACTATTGAGTTTAGCTACAAAAATGACGAATTAGGGGATCCATTAATTAATTCCTACTTTGCAGTAGCACTAAATTTAGCAACTTGGGACGAAATAAAAATAATTGAAGAATATGCATTTAAAGTAAATGAAGTATTAAAGGCATATTTTTTACAGGCAAATCTTAAATTAATTGATTTTAAAATAGAGTTTGGACGGTATGATGGAAAGATTATTTTAGCAGATGAAACATCACCAGATACCTGTCGTTTGTGGGATGCAGATACCAATGAGAAGTTAGATAAGGATCGTTTTCGACGTGATTTAGGAAATGTTGAAGAGGCTTACAACGAAGTATTTAAGCGTTTAGGTTTATAATTAAAAGGCAGGTTCGGAGAAGTTCGAGTCTGCTTTTTTATCAAATATTGGAGGAATTGAATGAATACAGATAAATATATTAGTCCACTTTCAGAACGATATGCAAGTAAAGAAATGCAGTATATTTTTTCACCAGATATGAAATTTCGTACTTGGAGAAAATTATGGATTGCACTTGCGGAAACAGAAAAACAACTGGGGCTTTCGATTACGGAAGAGCAAATAGAAGAATTGAAAGCACACCAAGAGGATATTAATTATGAAGTTGCCAAACAAAGAGAAAAAGAAGTGCGTCATGATGTTATGAGCCATGTCTATGCATATGGAGTACAATGCCCAAAAGCAAAAGGTATTATTCATTTAGGAGCGACATCTTGTTATGTAGGTGATAATACGGATATTATTGTTATGGAAAAAGCTTTGCAATTAGTAAAGAAGAAGTTAGTAAACGTTATTGCAGAAATTAGTAAATTTTCGAATGCATATAAAGAACTTCCCACTTTAGCATTTACGCATTTTCAACCAGCTCAACCAACAACTGTTGGGAAAAGAGCAAGTTTATGGGCGCAAGAATTTATATTTGATTTAGAAGATTTGGAATATGTTTTAGGAAGTTTAAAGCTACTAGGATGTAAAGGAACGACGGGAACACAAGCTAGTTTTTTAGAACTCTTTGATGGAGATATGGAAAAAATAGAAGAAATTGATCCTTTAATTGCAAAAAAAATGGGATTTGAAGATTGCTATGCGGTTTCAGGACAGACATATTCTAGAAAGATTGATACTAGAGTATTAAATATATTAGCTGGAATTGCTGCAACTTCAACCAAGATGTCAAATGACATTCGCCTGCTTCAACATTTAAAAGAAGTGGAAGAACCTTTTGAAAAGAGTCAAATTGGCTCATCTGCAATGGCATATAAAAGAAATCCTATGCGTTGTGAGAGAATTGCTTCTTTGGCAAGATATGTTATTGTAGATGCATTAAATCCTGCAATGACCTCAAGTACCCAGTGGTTTGAACGTACCTTAGATGATTCGGCAAATAAAAGACTTTCTATTCCAGAAGGATTTTTAGCGATTGATGGAATCTTAGATTTGTGTTTAAATGTAGTGGATGGATTAGTAGTTTATCCCAAAGTCATTGAAAAAAGATTGTTAGCAGAGCTTCCATTTATGGCCACAGAAAATATTATGATGGATGCTGTAAAAAAAGGTGGCGATCGTCAAGAACTACATGAAAAGATACGAGTACTTTCTATGGAAGCTGGTAAAAATGTAAAAGTTAATGGTGGAGAGAATAATTTGTTGGAATTAATTGCTGCGGATAAAGAGTTTCCTTTAACCATGGAAGAACTTATGAAAACCATGGACCCAAGCAAATATGTAGGATGTGCTGCAGCACAAGTTGAAAAATTTATAAAAACAAAAATAGAGCCTTTATTAGAGAATAACAAAGAATTACTTGGTGTAGAAGTAACCATTGAAGTATAATCTATCATTTGGATATCAGAAAGAATTGATTGAGATAAAGAGATGCCTGGTAAGGTGTCTCTTTTTTAGTTGCAAATTATATTTGAAGAAGTTAAGAACTTACAGAAAGAGGAAACGGGGAAGGGGAAAAACATTTTATGAAGATAAAGAGAATAGGATGAAAAATAGTTGAAAAACCAGTATAATAAAAACAGGTCAATAATGTTTAGAAAGTGGAGGAAGGATGAAAGAGAAAACGAAAAGAAAATTTCTACAAATAGCAATTCTAGTGATATCCATTTCGTTTATAGGAATTGGCATCTTACGGGAAGAACATATAGAAGTGCTTTCGAAAGCAATGAGGATATGTTTGGAGTGTATTGGAATTGGGTGAGATGCATGATTATATTTTTATATAAAGATATGGAGGAGTAAATGATGAAAAAACTTAGAAAACATACGATAAAGAGGATGTTTATTCAAGCACTAGCAACCCTTGCTGTAAACACACATTTATCTGGATATATTAGTGGGAAGATATACACCGGAAATATGAAGGCGGTATGTGTCCCAGTATTGAATTGCTATTCTTGTCCAGGTGCAACAGGCGCTTGTCCGATCGGATCTTTGCAAGCTGTTGTTGGTGGGAAAAAACATCAAGTTTCATTTTATATCTTAGGATTTTTGATGTTATTTGGATTATTACTTGGACGGTTTATTTGCGGATTTTTATGCCCATTTGGTTGGATTCAAGATTTGATATATAAAATAAAAATAAAAAAAAGAAAGATACCAAAAAAAATAGATTCTATATTGCGTTATCTAAAGTATGTAGTGTTACTAGTTATGGTTATTCTGTTGCCAATGTTTTTGACAAATAAGTATGGGATTGCTTCGCCTTATTTTTGTGAATATATCTGTCCAGCTGGGACTTTGGGTGCAGGAATTCCATTGACGATATTAAATGAATCATTACGTGCAAGCATTGGTTTTTTATTTGTATGGAAGATATCTATACTAGTGATTATTTTAGTGGCATCGATATTGGTATATCGTCCTTTTTGTAAGTATCTTTGTCCTTTAGGGGCATTTTATGCATTGTTTAATAAAATTAGTCTGTATCAAATGCACGTGAATCATTCAAAATGCATTTCCTGTGGCGCTTGTATTAAACAATGTAAGATGCAAGTTGATGTATTGAAAAATATTAATTCAACGGAATGTATTCGTTGCGGAGAGTGTAAAGCGGTATGCCCTACGAATGCGATTTCTTCTGGATTTTTTTTAAAGAAAGAAAAGGAGAACGATGAGTTGGAATAAATAGAAAAATCCCACGTAATTATTACGTGGGATTTTTTAAAACTTAAAAGGTATGGACGAAGGTTACCCTTCGATTTTTCTGAAATTCTTTTTGCCCCGTTTTAAAATAACTCCGTTTTCTTTAAGGTCAGAAATGGAAAAAGAAAATTTGATATCTTTAATTTTGTTATCGTTTACAGAAACACCGCCTTGTTCTACGGCACGTCTGGCTTCCGATTTAGAAGTTACTAATCCAGAAATAGTAAGTAATGTTAAAATATCAATTTTTGGCTCTTTGCAGTCGTCATCTGTTAAAGTATAGGTAGGCATGTTATCTGCCGTTCCCATTGAAAAAAGAGTATGAGAAGCTTTCTTTGCTTTCTTTGCTTCTTCTGTACCATGTACCATTTGTGTAAGCTCAAATGCAAGAATTTCTTTTGCTTTATTGATATCACTGCCTTCCCATGATTCCATAGCTACAATTTCTTCGAGAGGAAGGAAGGTTAATAGTTTGAGAAATTTTATGGTATCTACATCTGCGACATTTCTCCAATATTGGAAAAATTCAAAAGGTGATGTTTTTTCAGAATCTAACCATATTGCACCGGACTCTGTTTTTCCCATTTTTTTTCCTTCCGCATTTAAGAGAAGCGTAATGGTCATAGCGTGTGCATCTTTTCCTAATTTTCGGCGAATGAGTTCTGTACCACCAAGCATATTGCTCCATTGATCATTACCACCAAATTGCATGTTACAACCATATTTTTGAAATAACATATAGAAATCATAACTTTGCATGATCATGTAATTAAATTCTAAGAAACTAAGGCCTTTTTCCATACGTTGTTTATAGCATTCCGCAGTTAGCATGCGATTTACACTAAAATGAGGGCCTACTTCACGAAGCAATTCAACATAGTTTAAAGGCAACAACCAATCGGCGTTATTTGCCATGATTGCTTTTCCTTCTCCAAAATCAATAAAGTTACTCATTTGTTTTTTAAAGCAGGCAATATTATGGTTAATATCCTCGATGGTAAGTAATTTACGCATATCACTTTTGCCCGTTGGGTCTCCAATCATTCCAGTACCACCGCCTAAAAGTACAATAGGACGATTTCCGGAAAGTTGAAGTCGTTTCATAAGGCAAAGAGCCATAAAGTGACCCACATGAAGGCTGTCTGCAGTAGGATCAAAACCAATATAAAAAACAGCTTTCCCTTGATTTATCATATTACTTATTTCTTCTTCGTTTGTCACCTGGGCAATTAAGCCTCTTGCTTTTAAATCTTCATATACTGTCATGTTTATTCTCCTTTTTGTTTCTGGTTTTTAATGATAAAAACAAAAAAATCCCCGTCCGAAAAGGACGAAGATAAAATCTCGTGTTACCACCTTAGTTTATAGTCTATTTACATAGCCTACCTTTTTAAGCACATATATGCTCTAGCGCGTTAACGGGCGCGGGAAACGTCACAGCCTACTAAAGGGTTCGGTGTGAAGCTCAAAGATGTATTCTTATTAAGTATTGTACGCACCTCTCATCAACCGGTAACTTTCTGTTTACTCCACAAAATAATACTTGTTCTTATCATTGCTTTTTCATATCAATTAATGCAATTATATAAAGAAGAAAAACATTTGTCAATAAATTTATAAAAAACTTGTTAGATAAATAGTTCTAGAATATACTAAGAATAAGAAATAAAGAAGTTGGAAGGAGAAATTATGTTATATATAGCCATTTGTTTTACTGTTTTTGTAAGTTTATTTTTACCGATTCTTTCTTTTTTTCTTTTTCAAAAATTTTATAAGGGAACTGGAAAAGCAATTGTTTTTGGAATAATGACTTTTATTGCAATGCAAATTATACTTCGAATGCCTTTGTTACAAGTCTTAGGTGTGGTATGGCCACTTTACGCAGATTGGCTTGCACAACCAAATTTATGGTACTGCATATTCTTAGGTGGAACGGCTGCACTTTTTGAAGAAGGTGGAAGATATCTCGTTATGCACATTTTTTTAAAAAATGAACATACCGATATAGATGGAATTGCATTTGGAATTGGACATGGTGGAATAGAAGCAATTCTTTTTGTGGGAATCAATGCCATTATCATGTTCGTAAATATATGGATGGGAAATTTAGCGAATCAAGAGACCGCGGTAATCTCCAATTTGTTTTTGGCGGGCGGAGAACGAATTTTTACAATGGTTTTTCATATTGCATGGTCACTTATGATTATGAAAGCAATACAAAATAGAAAGCCGATGCTGCTACTCATAGCATTTATTACGCATGCACTTTTGGATGCGGTGTTAGCATATCTGGCAATTTTGTCAATTTCTATTTTGGTTATTGAAGGAATTTTGGGAGTGCTTACAATATTACCAGTAGTATATATTGTTAAAGTGAGCAGAAAAGATAAAAAAGAAAATCTAAATATATTTATGCGAATAGGGGAGAAAAATGGGAACGATTGACTTGAATTTGGAATATATGAAAGCTTTTTACTATGTTGGAAAAGTAAAGAGTATTACAAAGGCAGCGGAACTTATGCATGTGTCACAACCAGCAGTAAGTCAGTCAATAAAGCAATTGGAGAAAAATATAGGATGCAAACTAACAACACGCTCTTCTGGAGGAATCAAATTTACAAAAGAAGGAGAAGCGTTTTATTCTTATGTGAAAAAAGGATATGAAATTCTTGAAAATGGTGTAGTGAAAATGAATCAATTGTTGGAGCTTGATGCAGGTGAACTTAGAATTGGTGCATCGGATATGACATTACAATATTTTTTGTTACCATATCTTGAAAAATTTCATGAAGATCATCCGTATATAAAAGTGAGTGTGACAAATGCACCAACTCCAGAAACCTTAAAGAATCTAAAAGAGGGAGTCATTGATTTTGGTGTGATTAGTACACCATTTGAAAAGGCGGAGTATTTAATTTCGACACCGGTTAGAGAAATTGAAGATATTTTTATAGCAGGAAGAAAGTTTATTCCTTATAAAAATAAAACACTTGATTTGCAAGAATTGGAAAATATGCCACTGATTTCACTGGAGGGAAAAACAAGTACGAGAACGTATATGGAATCCTTTTTAGAGAAAAATGGAGTGAAGATGGATCCGGAATTTGAATTAGCGACAAGTGATATGATTGTACAATTTGCTTTGCGAAATCTAGGGGTGGGATGTGTAATGTCGGATTTTGCAGAGGAATATTTAGAAGAAGGAAGATTATTTAAATTGCGTTTTAATAAAAGAATTCCTAAGCGAAATATTTGTTTGGTACAAGATCAAAGAAATTATTTATCACCAGCGGCAAAGGAATTATTAAGATATGTGAAAGAAATGCATGAATATAAGCAGAAGTTATAATCAATATAACTAATATTGATTTTACTTATAAAGATTTATCGTGTAAAATAATATCGTATTGAAAATTTGGAATATTCACATTTGGGAACGCTCAAATGAAGAAGGAGGCAATATGGTAAAAGCAGTAGTTGGAGCAAATTGGGGAGATGAAGGAAAAGGAAAGATTACCGATATGCTTGCGAAAGAAGCAGACATTATTATTCGTTTTCAAGGAGGAGCAAATGCAGGACATACCATTGTAAATAATTATGGAAAATTTGCATTACATACCCTTCCATCCGGCGTCTTTTATGATCATACAACAAGTATTATTGGAAATGGAGTCGCTTTAAATGTCCCTGTATTATTTAAAGAAATTCAGTCGATTATTGAAAAAGATGTGCCTATGCCAAAGATTTTAGTTTCGGATAGAGCGCAGCTTGTTATGCCATATCATATTTTATTTGATCAATATGAAGAGGAACGACTTGCGGGAAAATCTTTTGGTTCTACGAAAAGTGGAATCGCACCTTTTTATTCGGATAAATATGCCAAAATAGGTTTCCAAGTAAGTGAATTATTTGATGAAGAAAAATTAAAAGAAAAAATTTCAAATATCTGTGTGAAGAAAAATGTATTATTAAAATATCTATATCATAAGCCGGAAATTAATGAAGAAGAATTATTTGAAACCCTATTATCTTATCGCGAGATGATTGCACCTTATATTTGTGATGTATCTGCATATCTTGATAAGGCAATGAAAGAAGAAAAAAATATTTTATTAGAAGGACAGCTAGGAACGTTAAAAGACCCAGATCATGGAATTTATCCAATGGTTACTTCTTCTTCCACACTTGCAGCATATGGTGCAATTGGCGCAGGAATTCCTCCATATGAAATCAAACAAATTATTACGGTATGCAAAGCGTATTCTTCCGCAGTTGGTGCAGGTGCTTTTGTTTCTGAAATATTTGGCGAAGAAGCAGATGAATTAAGAAGACGTGGAGGCGACGGTGGAGAATATGGGGCTACAACGGGAAGACCAAGACGTATGGGATGGTTTGATTGCGTAGCTAGTAAATATGGTTGCAGATTACAGGGAGCAACGGATGTTGCATTTACGGTGCTTGATGTACTTGGATATCTGGAAGAAATTCCAGTATGTGTGGGATATGAAATAGACGGAGAGATTACCACGGAATTTCCAACTACAACAAAATTAGAAAAAGCAAAACCAGTGATGGAAGTGCTTCCAGGATGGAAAGAAGACATTAGTGGTATCAGAAATTATGAAGAGTTACCAGAAAATTGTAGGAAATATATAGAGTTTTCAGAAGAACATATTGGGTATCCAATTACTATGGTTTCCAATGGACCTGGTAGAGATGATATTATTTATCGAACAAGTAAATTAAAGTAAAACCATAGATTATACCTTTATAGAAGGGATCATAATATGATAAAGACAATTATATTTGACATTGGGGGTGTCTTGGTAAATTTGCATTTTGAAGAATGCTTTCAAAGACATACAATGGATGAGAACCTCATAGCAAGAATATATAAAGCAACCTTACATGGACCGATTTGGAAGGAATTTGATCGAGGGGTATTATCCACAGAAGAGATTAAGGAAGAATTTCTTAAGCAGGATTTGGAAATTAGAGATATTCTTGATAAAGTGGTTAATGATTTTGAAGGTTTGTTGGATTTAAGAGAGTATGCCATACCTTGGATTCAAGAATTGAAAGAGAAAGGATACCAAGTATTATATCTATCCAATTGGCCAAGAGAATTTCATAAAAAGTTTTATCAGGAAATGCGTTTTATTCCATACACAGATGGTGGAATTCTCTCTTACGTAGAAAAAGTAATAAAACCAGAACCAGAAATATATAAGTTATTAATGGAACGGTATCATCTAAAGGCAAATGAGTGTGTGTTTTTAGATGACACCGAAAAAAACTTGGTAACGGCAAAGAAATTAGGAATGGAAACTATTCTTTATACGGACCAAGAACATGCAATTCAAGAATTGACAAAACTTGGAGTGTATTAATTCTTTTTTTCAATGGAATCCGTAGAGATTTGATTATCCTCGGTATTTTCTGGGGATAGACGTTTAAAAATAGAAATAAAAATCCAAAGAAGAATGGGAATGGAAATGGTTCCATATACGCAGGAACGAAAAAGATTAATGGCAGCATCACTTCCAATTAATGCGGCAACTAAAGTGGTAACATATAATGCTAAGAGTAAAAGGATTGCCAGGATTGCCAAAATCCGTTTTATGTTTTTTTTCATGAAGACTCCTTTATGTATTTGTTTTATTAAAATATAATAGCATGCTTATTGTTGGTTTGCAAACATAGGAAATATCTACTAAGAAAAAGACTTCGTTTATTTCAAACGAGGTCTTTTTTTGTTTGTTTTTCACAAAGATATACAAAACAACCAAATATAAGAAGAAAATAATTGTAAAAAGATACAAATGTGATACAATAAAACCAATAAAACTGAATTAGTTTTTTGAGTTTTTTAATAGGAGGGAATATGGAATTAATTGATCGTATATTTTTTGAAGGAATCGAGGAATTTAAAGAAAAAGGATTTAAATTTACAATGGATTCTTTGGCAAAAAGAATTGGAATTAGTAAACGTACATTATATGAAAATGTGTCATCAAAAGAAGCATTGTTAGAATTGGTGATTGATAAAACATTTAAAGATATTAAAAGACAACAAAATGAAATCATACATAAAGAGAAGTTATCGACGATTGAGAAATTAAAAAACATGTTGCTTATTGTTCCTATATATTCAAATAATTTAGATTTTCGAAGAGTGGAAGAGCTAAAAACAACCTATCCAAGATTGCATAAAAAAGTGCAGGATGGATTAGAAAATGACTGGGATGCGACAACGACATTAATTCAACGTGCAATGGATGAAGGCGTGATTAGAAAGATAGATATTGTGGTACTTCGACTATTGCTGGTGGATGTGTTTGAAAAGCTGATTGATGGAGAACGTTTGATTCAAAATAATATTTCATATGAACGAGCAATACAAGAGACAATGTCTATCATATTTCATGGTATTTTAGTGGAAAATAAGGAAAGGAGAGATGAAAATGATTCAAGTGAAAGAAAATAGTTTTGTTTTAGAAACGGAAAATACAACCTATGTGATGGGTGTTCGAGCAGAAGGCATCTTAGAAAACTTATATTATGGTAGAAAATTAGGAGATGTAGAGGACTGGAGTGCTTTAAAAGAAAAATTTGGGAACGAATATGGAAATAGTATTGTTTCACATGGTAAAGGAGAAGATCAATTCGTTACTTATGATAATTTATGTATGGAATATTCCTTTGCTGGCATTGGAGATTATCGTGAATTGCCAATGGAAATGATTATGCCAGATCATACAACTTCACAACGTTTCTACTATAAAGAATACAAACAATATTCCGGTAATTTCAAAGAAGCAAATGATACAAAAATGCCATATGCATACGCGGATGCGGATACACAAACTTTAGAAATTTTGTTAGAAGACACGTATTTTGGATTGGAATTACGTCTGATATATAGCATCTTTCCAAAGGAAGATGTAATTACGAGAAGAAGTGTTTTAATAAATAACGGAGAAATGGAAATTACAATTGAAAAGTTAATGAGTCTCCAATTAGATTTACCAGAAACCAATTATTCTTTATCTACCTTTGATGGATTGTGGATTAAGGAACGTCATAAAAATCGGAAAAAATTAGTATCTGGAGCTTATATTAATGAATCAACAACAGGAGCAAGTTCCAATCGACATAACCCTTTTCTTTGTTTAGAAAAAGAGGGATGTACTTCGGATTTAGGTGAGTGTATTGGGATTAATTTAATCTATTCGGGAAATCATTATGAGTCGGTTGAAGTTTCTGAATATGGGAAATTGCGAGTATTAACAGGAATTCAGCCAAAACAATTTTCTTGGAAATTAGAAAAAAATGGAATTTTTTATACGCCAGAAGCTGTTTTAAATTATAGTTTTAAAGGAACAAATGCTATGTCACAGAAGTTAAGTGCGTTTACAAGAAATCATATTATTCATAGACAATGGACAAATGCGGAAAGACCAATTCTTGTAAATAATTGGGAAGCAACGTATTTTGATTTTAATCGAGCAAAAATTCTTGCAATCGCGAAGGAAGCGAAAGAATTAGGAATGGAGTTGTTTGTTCTTGATGATGGATGGTTTGGCGAGAGAAGTGATGATAAAAAAGGATTAGGTGATTGGTATGTTAATGAAAAGAAAATGGGGGGATCATTACAAGCACTTGTAGAGAAAATCAATAAGTTAGGATTGGATTTTGGGCTTTGGATGGAACCGGAAATGGTAAATGAAGATTCAAATCTATATAGAGAACATCCTGACTGGGCGGTTCAAATACCAAATCGCACATCGTATCTTGGGCGAAATCAATTGGTACTAGATTATGCAAATCCTGAGGTTTGTGACCATATTGTTAAGGTTATAAGTGATATTCTTGGAAGTGCAAATATTTCTTATGTGAAATGGGATATGAATCGACATATTAGTGATGCGTATTCGAAAACATTAGGGGACAGACAAAGAGAGTTCCATCATCGATATGTATTAGGTTTGTATGATGTAATGGGACGAATTGTAGAAAAATTTCCAGACATTTTATTTGAAAGTTGTTCATCTGGTGGTAATCGCTTTGATCTTGGAATGCTTTATTATATGCCGCAAACGTGGACTTCCGATGATACGGATGCTAATGAAAGAGTTATGATTCAAGAAGGAACATCATACGGCTATCCAATTTCTGCAATGGGAGCGCATGTAAGTGCAGCACCAAATCATCAGACACTTAGACACTCATCAATTGAAACAAGATTTCAAGTCGCTTGCTTTGGAGATTTAGGGTACGAATTAGATCTGACGAAATTAACTGGACAAGAAAAGAAAATCGTTAAGAATCAAATCGCATTTTATAAGAAATATCGGAGAACGCTTCAGTTTGGCGATTTTTATAGAGAAAAGGTAGCAAATGGAAATACGATTTGGGCTTCGGTTTCACCTGATCAAGAAGAAGCGATTGTACTTTTGTATCAGGCGATATCAAAACCAAATACTTCTTCCGATATATTGCGGGTACCAGGACTGGACCCATTTGCAAAATATCATATCAAAGCCAGAAAGATAGCCATTTCGATTAAAGAATTTGGATCGTTAGTAAACATGGTTTCTCCATTGCATATCACGGAGGATGGAATGATGCAGTCATTAGTAAATAAGGTTTATATGATGGAGGGAGAGGAAGAAGAATATATAGCACGAGGAGATTTGCTAATGTATGGTGGAATTAAATTGAAACAACGATTTATTGGAACGGGATACAATGCAAATACAAGATTAATGGGCGATTTTTCTTCAAGGTTATATGTTTTGCATAAAAAGAAAGAATGAAAAGAAGAATAAAAAGAAAAGAAAGGCTAGGAAAACCATGGAAATATTTGGAAATAAAATGACGAATAAAACCGTTCGTAAAGCAAATAAAAGTAAACAAAAATTTAAGAGAAAATTTGGCGAAGATAGCACAACGGATTATCGGTTAAGTTTGGAGGAAAATCCAGTAATAGGACCTATTTTAGGCGTAAAAAATCTTGTGATAAACGAAAAAGCAGAGGAAGATTTGGAGAACGAAAAGGCAGTTATTGTGGGAAACATTCGGATGGGATTTGGGCATTATCGAATTTCTATGGCAATCGCTTCGGCAGCGAAAGCATTAGGTTATACACCTTATTGGATGGATTTGAATTCATATCAGGAAACAACAGGTGGAAAAATAATAGGAGCGCAAAATGAATTGTATTCTTTTGGATCGAGACTTTCGGGAAAGAGTAAACTATTTAACAGATTTTATTGGGAGCCATTGAATTATGAAGGATTTCGAAAAATATCCTATAATGCATGTGATTTAAAAAATGCAGAATTAATGACTTCTGTTTTTAAGCACATTCCGAAAGAAATTCCATTTATTGGGACTCATGTTTGGCCAGCACAAGCGGCAACGTTAGCAGGGATGAAAAAAGTAGTAAATGCGATTCCAGACAATTGGCCAATGGCTTTGCATTTAGCGCCAGGAAGTTTACATACAGTACAGACACACTCTTCCTATCTTGGATATCGAACCTTACATGGAATGAATGGACAAGAGACACTGAGACCAATGGAAGCAGAAGATATTGCTTATACAGGGCATTATATTGACCATGAACTGGTGTCTAATATAGAGACGGACTGTGGCGCTAGAATACAGCGTGCAGAGTTAGGAAAACCCATGAGATTTTTATTGACGATTGGTGGAGCGGGAGCACAACGTGAAATATTTGAGGCCATAATCAAACATTTATTACCAGCTATAAAAGCAGGAAAAGCTTGTCTATTTATTAATGTAGGAGATTACTTCAACGTATGGAGTGAACTAGAGGAAAGAATTTCAGAGTTAAAAGAAGCAAACACTTATTTTGATGCTTGGGACGATACAAAATCTTTCGCAGAAAAAGCAATGACAGAGGAAGTGGAAGGCATTTATGGGTTTTATCATAACAATATTTTTGAAGCAGTATATACCACAAATCTTTTGATGCGAGTAACGGATGTGCTTGTTACAAAACCAAGTGAATTAGCATTCTATCCAGTTCCTAAGTTATTCATTAAAAGAGTGGGTGGACATGAACAATGGGGTGCTATTCATGCTGCAGAAATTGGGGATGGAACGATTGAATTGAGAGATGTACCACATGTGTTACAAATGATTGATCTTTTTATAACAGATAAAGAAATGGTAAAAGCAATGTGTGAAGCGATTAAAAAGAATAAAGATATGGGAATCTATAATGGCGCATATAAAGTTGTAGAGTTAGCAGTTAAGGGAGGAAGAAGATGAACGTATTACCAAAATCAAAAATAGTAGCATTCGCAATTGGACAGTTGGGGTGGTCGATTTTATCCGGTTGTATTGGAAGTTGGTTGGTGTTTTTTTATCAGCCTGAGGTTGGAGAAGTAGGAGCAATTAGTATTTTGTTTATTCCACAAGGATTAGTTGTTTTAGGAATTGCTACTATTATTGGGGCAATTACAGCATTAGGAAGGGTGCTAGATGCAATTACAGACCCTTGGATTGCATCTCTATCGGATCGAAGTAAACATCCGAAAGGAAGAAGAATACCATTTATGAAAAAAGCTGCATTTCCACTTGCACTTTCTACCGTAATGATTTTTTGTGCTCCAATTAATCAAACAAGTTGGATCAATGCTTTATGGTTGGCTGCCTTTGTTTTTATCTATTATTTAGCAATTACAGCATATTGTACTCCATATAATGCATTGATTGCAGAATTAGGACATACACAAAAAGAAAGAATGAATATTTCTACAGCAATTTCTTTAACATTTATTGTAGGTACTGCATTTGCCTATGTTGCACCAGTCATTTGGGGAATGTTTGAAACGTCCATGGGCAAAATCCCTGCGGTAAGATTAACGTTTGCTATATTAGCAGTCGTGGCGTTTATTTGTTTAATGGTACCAGTATTCTTGATTGATGAAAAAAAATATGTATTAGAAACTAAGCCTTCAGAAGTTTCTGCAATTACATCATTAAAACAAACATTTAAAAATCGAAATTTCCGTATTTTTGTTGCTTCTGATATTTTATATTTTATTGCGCTTACAATGTTTCAAACCGGATTGGTATTCTTTGTAACAGTGCTTTTGGGACTATCGGAGTCAATGAGCTCTTTATATTTTGTTTTGTTAACAGCAGTATCTTTACTATTTTATCTGCCGATAAATATAATTACAAAAAAGGTGGGAAAGAAAAAAATGGTATGTACAGCATTTTTACTTTTTACAATCGTATATTTTTACAGCATATTTTTAGGAGACTTATTACCAATGGACCCTATGCTACAAGGATATATCTTGGTTGCACTTGCAGCGGTGCCTATGGCTATTTTCGGAATTCTTCCACAAGCAATGGTTGCAGATGTAGCAGAAAGTGATAAAATAGTAACAGGAGAGAGTCGAGAGGGTATGTTTTATGCAGCACGGACCTTTGCTTTTAAATTGGGGCAAGGCGTATCTATGTTACTATTTACTGCAATTGCTACGATAGGAACCAATGGAACTGGGTATCGCTTGATTTCTGTCATTGCATGCGTACTTTGTGCTTTAGGTGGTATTGTTTTATTGTTCTATAATGAAAAAGGAATTAATCAAATCATTGAAAATTAGGAGGAGACGATATGAAACCAGTAGAAGAATTTTATTTTTTGTCCGCAAATGGTGTAAATAAAATACATGCAATGAAATGGTTGCCAGAAGGAAAGCCGGTTGGTGTTGTTCAACTTGTACATGGGATGGTAGAATTTATTGATCGTTATGATTGTTTTGCTAGATTTTTAAATGAAAAAGGATTTGTTGTTGTTGGACATGATCATTTGGGACATGGAAAAAGTGTGGAATCAGAAGATGATTGGGGTTATTTCTCACCAAATGGAAGTGAAGATGCATTACAAGATATGGTTACACTTACCAAAAAAACAAAAGAAGAATATGAGGGATTACCTTATTGTATTCTGGGTCATTCCATGGGATCTTTCTTTGTAAGAAAATATGCAATTTTATATGGGGATTTGGTAGATGCCGTAATCATTACAGGAACAGGAAATTTACCACCAGCAGCTGTTTTTGCAGCACGTGGTATGGCAGGAATCATTCGATTGTTTCGAGGAGACCGCTATAAATCGAAACTTATGAATGGACTAATCTTGGGAGATGTGTTAAAAGAAATTGATAAACCAAGAACATCCGCAGACTGGCTAACGAAAGATGAGAAAATTGTAGATTTATATGTTGCAAATCCGGCAAATCAGTTTTTATTTACAATGAATGGGGTACGTGCAATGTTAGATACAATTCAATATGTGGTATCTTTGTCTAATGTAAAGAAGATTCGAAAAGATTTACCGATTTTAATTGCTTCTGGAGAAAGGGATCCGATTGGTGAATTTGGAAAAACAGTGAAAGATGCACATTCATTATATGAAAAAGCGGGTTTACTAGATCTTGAAATGCATTTATTTGCAAATGATAGGCATGAAATATTAAATGAATTAGATAAAATGGATGTATATGAATATATTTATATATGGATTAAACAAAGAATTTTTCATACGTAAGATATGAGAAAGGAGCCAATGTGTCAATCGGAAAGTCTGCAGAACGAAAAATCACCCTAATTATTATTTTGCTTGCACTATGTTTTCTATATATTGGAAGTTATGAAGAAAACCAACGATTTCACAATTTGGTTCCTTTTGAAACGGGATGGAAATTAGGGGAAGAAACCTTATCTATGCCGTTTGATATGGAAACCGAAGAAGGTGATGTATATCTTGTGAAGAATATACTCCCTTTTTCTTTTTCAGAAAGCAAAGCACTTGTTTTTAAAAGTGAAAACTTATATTGGAAAGTATTCGTAGATGGAGAGTTAATTGATTCCTATCAAATGGAAAATCTAAATACGGGATTGACTCCGGGAGATTTATGGAATGTGGTTGTGATTCCAGATAATTCGGATGGGAAAGAGATTCAGATTCAAATGGAAGTTCAGTTTGAAAAGGGAAGTAATTTATTACGTTCAATTCATTATGCCACAATCGATACTGCAATTACAGAAGTTGTTATGCAAGGAATTTTCGGATTTATTGTCTGCATTATGATTTTATTGCTTGCATTTATATATATTTTGTTGGATGTTTTTATTATACGTAAGCAAAATGGTAAATATACACTTCTCTTTTGGGCGTTACTTTCTATTTTTCTTTCTCTTTGGAGTGTTGGGCAAACAACCATTGTATATAAATTGCTAGGAAATGGCATAGAAATACGTATTTTATCCTATGCAATGCTACCACTTGTATTGGCATTTGGCATTCTCTTTTTACAAAGAGATTCAAAAAAACAAATGCAAATCTATGGATTTATCTTTGCGGGAGCTTGCGTTTTTTGGGGAAGTATGGTTATGGTTCTTGATATGACAAAGACCATTTCTTATGTTAAAACGGTTTCGGTTACACAATACTTAATTATTCTTGTTTTGGGGTATATTTTTATCCAATTAATCAATAGTTTGAAACGATATAAAGAACTTAAATTTAACGAAAAAATATATCTTTTTGGAAACACAGCATTATTAACAATGGCAGTTTGGGATACCTTTAGATGTTATACATTGGGAACGGAAGATTATTCAAAGAATACAAGAATCGCATTGCTTTTCTATTCGGTATGTGTAGGAATTGATTTCTTTTTGCAATTTCTTGAAAATATGAGACTTGCAGAAAATTCAAAAATCATGGAAAAATTAGCATATATTGATGGATTAACAGGAATTGAAAACCGAATGGCATTCGAAGAATACATTAAAATTGCAAGGAATCACAAAGTAAAAGAATTTTCAATTATAGAAATGGATGTAAACAATTTAAAAGAAATGAACGATCAATTTGGACACGTGGAAGGGGATCGCTTATTAAAAAAAGTCGCCAGTATTATAAAAGAAATTTTCTTTCAGGGACAATGCTTTCGTTATGGTGGAGATGAATTTATTGTGGTAATTCCTTCAAAAGATAAGAATATAATTGATGAAGCAATAGAAAAATTTGAACTTCGAGAAAGAGAAATCAATAGGAAGAAAGAATTTAAATTACCAATGGAAGTGGCGTGGGGATATGCAATTCTAGAACCGGATTCTTCTATTCTTGATACGATAAAAAGGGCAGATGGAGAAATGTATCGACGAAAAAAAATAATGAAGAAACAACGTGGAATGGAGGATAAAAATTGTTAACATCACTTGCACTGATTTTTGTTTTAGGCATGGCGCTTGCTTGGATTTTTGAAAAAATTAAATTACCACGTTTGATAGGTATGCTTCTAACAGGAATTGTTTTAGGGCCATATGTT
>JBFHIZ010000036.1:0-20975 GCA_041596215.1 Lachnospiraceae bacterium | reverse complement strand
TTGCAATCGTTATATTAAATTTGAAGAACTTATGCGCCGAGCAATGGTATTAAACTTTGATTACGTTGTTACTGGACATTATGCAGTCATTGAAAAGGATGAGCAAAGTGGAAGGTACTTTCTTAAAAAAGCAGTGGACGAAACAAAAGATCAAAGTTATTTTTTGTATTCCCTTACGCAGGAGCAGCTTTCAAAAACTTTGTTTCCGCTTGGAAAGTTAAGAAAAAGTGAAGTCCGTATTATTGCAGAAGAAAATGGTTTTATCAATGCTAATAAACAGGATAGCCAAGATATTTGTTTTGTTCCTGATGGTGATTATGCAGGTTTTATAGAAAAATATACAAAGCAAACGTATGCAGAGGGAAAATTTGTTCGTAGGGATGGAACGGTATTAGGAACACATAAGGGAATTATACGATATACGATTGGGCAAAGAAAAGGACTTGGAATTTCATCACCAGAGCCCCTTTATATATGCGATATTTTACCGGAAGAAAATATAATTGTTCTGGGAACGGAAGAAGAGCTTTACGAAAACATTTTGATTGCAGAACAAATTAACCTTATTGACTGCGATAGAATTGATGTTCCACGAAGAGTAAAAGCAAAAATTCGATATAGACAAAAGGAACAAAATGCAACGATTACACAAATTGGAGAAGATAGGATTCAAGTTGAATTTGATCAACCACAAAAAGCAATTACAAAAGGACAATCCGTTGTTTTTTATGATAACGATTATGTAGTTGGTGGAGGAATTATATCTTGATCATTTGATACAAGTAGTATAACGAAGGAGGTGCATTCATGCATTCAATTATTTTTATCATGTTACGACATAATTTCAGAAATGGACGAATGTGCTGTTGTAAGTAACTGGAAAAAGCAAACAAAATTAAAAAAAGAAAGAGGTAACTTACAATGAAAAATCATAAATATAAATTTGAAACACTTCAACTACATGTTGGTCAAGAAACTCCAGATTCGGCAACTGATGCAAGAGCAGTCCCAATATATGCGACTACTTCATATGTTTTTAAAGATTCGGCACAAGCAGAGGGCAGATTTGGACTTTCAGAAGGGGGCAATATATATACAAGACTTATGAACCCTACATCCGATGTGTTCGAGCAACGTATTGCAGCGCTGGAAGGTGGAGTGGCAGCACTTACTACTGCTTCCGGGGCTGCAGCAGTGACGTATGCAATACAAAACATTGCACACGCAGGAGACCATATTGTGTCTAATAAACATGTATATGGAGGATCCTATAATTTGCTATCCCATACGCTTCCAGATTTTGGAATTGAGACTACTTTTGTTGAAGGTAGGGATTTGAAAAATTTTGAAGAAGCAATTAAACCTAATACAAAAGCTGTTTTTATAGAAACATTAGGGAATCCTAATTCTACAATTGTTGATATGGATGCGCTTGCAGATATTGCACATAAAAATGGGATACCACTGATTGTAGATAATACCTTTGCAACACCTTATATATTTCGACCAATTGAACATGGAGCAGATATTGTAGTTCACTCGGCGACAAAGTTTATTGGTGGGCATGGAACAGCAGTTGGTGGTGTTGTTATTGATGCTGGAAAGTTTGATTGGGCAGCGAGTGACAAATTTCAAGGGCTCTCAAAACCAAATCCAAGTTATCATGGGGTTATATTTACGGAAGCAGCTGGGAATCTTGCATATATAATTAAGTTAAGAGTAACTTTGCTTAGAGATACTGGGGCAACAGTTAGTCCGTTCAATTCGTTTTTGTTTTTACAAGGATTGGAAACACTTTCCTTACGAGTAGAACGTCATGTTGAAAATGCGCTAAAGGTCGTTGAATTTCTTTCAAACCATCCAGAAGTTGAAGTGGTAAATCATCCTGCACTTAAGAATCATCCGGATCATGAATTGTATAAAAAATATTTTAAAAATGGAGCTGGATCGATTTTTACTTTTGAAATAAAAGGTAATGCTAAGAGAGCAAAAGCTTTTATTGATAAGTTAGAGATTTTTTCATTATTAGCGAATGTAGCAGATGTAAAATCATTGGTAATCCACCCAGCAAGTACTACCCATTCACAGTTGAATGCGAAAGAATTACTTGATCAAGGAATTAAACCGAATACCATTCGCCTTTCGATAGGAACAGAACATATCGATGACATCATTGCTGATTTAGAACAAGCCTTTTAATTGTCTAGAATAACTTAAACACCCTTATTTCAATTCTAAAGAATTGAAATAAGGGTGTTTGTTTAAATGAGAGAATAAAAAAAGAAAACAGACCATTATTAAATTGTACTAAAAAAATCAGACTATAATTGTAAAGTATTACAATTTACAAGGCCTAGCAAAAATTATATGATATAATATGTAATGACATAAGGACATAATTACGAATAGGAGTGAAAATGAAAGGTTTAATTGTAGATAAGAAAGGTGAGTTATCTGTTGAAGAAATGCCAAAACCAGAGTATGGAGATTGTCAAGCGCTAGTAAAGGTTGTAAGTTGTGGTGTTTGCAATGGAACAGATATGAAATTAATTCATAGAAATTTTAAAAATTTTGATGATTATCCAGCAGCTTTAGGGCATGAAGGCGTAGGAAAAGTTATAGAAATAGGAAAGAAAGTTAAAAAATATAAAAAAGGTGATCTTGTATTATTGCCATTCCTAGAGAACAAAACAGGGAAATATTATAGTGGATGGGGCGCGTATAGTGAATATGCAATTATAGGCGATGCAGAAGCTTGTGCAGAAAATGGAATGGGTATGGGAACTCAAAAATTTAATGAAAGTTATTTGGCGCAAACAATAATTAAAAAAAGTGATAAAGTGGATGAAGTTTCTGCAAGTATGATTATTACATTTCGTGAAGTTTTATCAGCAATTCGACGATTTGGATTTGAAGCAAACAAAAATTTATTAATTTTTGGAGCTGGTCCAGTAGGATTATGTTTTACAAAATTTTCAAAACTTTTAGGATTAAAAACAGTTGTTACAGTTGATATTGTTGATGAGAAACTAAAAACTGCAAAAGAAATGGGAGCAGACATTGTTTGGAATAGCACAAAATGTGACGTTAGTAAAGAATTAAAAAAATTATTTCCAGAAGGCGTTGATTTCGTTGTTGATGCTGTTGGAATTAATCAAATTATCAATCAAGCCATGGGACTTGTAAAGAATAACGGAAAAATTTGTGGGTATGGAATTTCTCCTAAACTTGGTATGGAATTAGATTGGAGCAAAGCTCCATATAATTGGAATTTGTCTTTTGTTCAATGGCCCTCGAAAAAAGAAGAAGGTGAAGCGCATTCACAAATAATGGCATGGATTAATCAAGGTGTTTTAGACCCTTACGATTTTATATCCGATGTATTTCCTTTTGAGCAGATTTTAGATGCTTTTAAATTAGTAAATGAGCGAAAAAGTAAAACAAAAAAAATAATTATTAAATATGAAGATAAGTAAAAGGAGAGAAAATGATAAATACGAAATTATTTTCCATATTACCAGATTATATATGCACACCTGATGGAATGGAAATTGACCACGATGGTACACTTATTTTATCTTGTCCAAACTTTGCAAATGAAAAAATGTCAGGTTGTGTTGTTAAAATTGATAAAGATGGAAATGTAAAGAAGTGGTTTGATGTACCTGTACATCCGGAAACAAAAGTTGCGCGAAATATGGGAATTGCGTTAGATTATGAAGGGAATATATACTTATGCGACAATCAAGGGTGGAGTGAAAAAGAATCTGTTTTATATAAAGGAAGAATTTTGAAATTAACAGTAGATGACAAAGGAAATATATTGAAAACAATAGTCGTTGCTAAAAATATGGAACATCCAAATGGAATTCGTATACATGATGGATATATGTATGTAACGCAAAGCTACATGCATCCAGTAAAAAGAGAAGATGGTAGCTTAGTAAGCTGTATATATCGATTCGATTTAAATGATGAAGAAATAAATATAACAAATACATTAAAAGATAGGAATATATTTACAACTTTTGTAACAAATAACCCGGAATGTCAGTATGGAGTAGATGGAATTGCATTTGACAAAAACGGCAACTTATTTGTGGGAAATTTTGGTGATGGAGAAATATATAAGATTACATTTAACGAAGATAAAAGTTTGAAAAGTAAAGAGTTGTTTGCAAAAAATGAAACAGAACTAAAAAGTACCGATGGAATGTGTTTTGATAAAGAAAATAATTTGTATATTGCCGATTTTTGTGCAAATGCAATTGTAAAAGTAACACCTGATGGGGTTGTGAAACGTTTAGCACAAAGTGAGGATTGCACAGGTGTTGACGGAGGGCTAGATCAACCGGGAGAAACGATAATATGGAATGATAAAATTATTGCATCTTGTTTTGATTTGGTAACTGGACCAGGTAAGGTGAATTTAAAGCATGAACTTCCAGCAACATTAGTAGAATTGAAATTATAGTTTTTATTGATATATAAATACGGTCAAATGAATGGGTGAAACGTCTATGAAACAATATATTTTGGCACATGATTTGGGAACAACAGGAAATAAAGCAACTCTATTCGAGACAAATGGTGAATTGGTTTCTAGCATGGTATATGAGTATGAAACTTTTTATCAAAAAGAAAATTGGGTAGAACAAAATCCGGAAGATTGGTGGAACGCTGTATGTAAAACAACAAAAAAATTATTAAAAAAAGAAAATATAAATAAAGAAAATGTGGCAGTGATTTCCTTTAGTGCGCAAATGATGGGATGCCTTCTTGTAGACCAAAAAGGAAACGCATTGAGAAACATGATTATTTGGGCTGATACGCGTGCAAATAAACAAGAAAAAGAAATGGAAAAACATGTAGGTATGAGACGTGCATATCAGATAACAGGGCATCGTATAAGCGCATCATATTCGGCAGCAAAGCTTTTATGGATACGTGAGAATGAACGTGATATTTATAACAAAGCATATAAGATGTTGAATGCAAAAGACTTTATTATTTGCCGACTGACAGGAAAATTTGTAACAGATTATAGTGATGCATCGGGGACAAATTTATTTGATATTAAGGAAAAAAAATGGTCAAAAGAAATACTTCGAAAATTAAATATTCCACTTGAACTTATGCCAGATGTCTATCCATCCACTTATATTGCGGGTGGAGTACAATCAGAAGTTGCAAAAAAAATTGGATTAAAAGAAGGCACACCTGTTGTAATAGGGGGTGGAGATGGTAGTTGTGCATGTGTAGGAGCAGGTGTTATAAAACCTGGAACTGCTTATAATGTTTTGGGGTCTTCATCATGGATGTCAGCAGCATCAAAAACGCCCCTATTTGATGAAGAAATGCGAACGTTCAACTGGGTACATTTAGATCCCAAATTATATACACCTTGTGGAACAATGCAGGCGGCTGGATATTCCTATAGCTGGTATAAAAATACACTGTGTGAAATGGAAACAGAGTTGGCAAAGAAAATAGGTTCAACATCGTATGAGATGATTAATAAAGGCGCTGAAAAATCAAATCCAGGTGCAAATAAAGTGTTATATTTGCCATATTTACTTGGAGAAAGGTCCCCAAGATGGAACAGCAATGCAAGAGGTGCCTTTATTGGTATGGGTATTACAACAAATAAAAATGATATGTCAAGAGCTATATTAGAAGGAGTAGGATATAATTTAAGAGTTATTTTAGAAACACTAAATGACAAGTTAAAGATAACAGAGATCACAATAATAGGAGGGGGAGCAAAAGGAGAAATCTGGTTACAGATACTATCGGATATCTGGCAAAAAGAACTTGTTGTTTCTGAATACCCAGAGGAAGCAACTAGTATGGGAGCGGCAGTTTGTGCTGGAGTAGGAATTGGCCTTTACAAAGATTTTAGTGCAGTAAGTATGTTTAATACCGTCTCAAAAAGAATTAAACCAAATAAAGAAAATTATAAAACGTATAATAAAATGTATCATATATTCAATCAAGCATATGAAAGCCTGATAAAAGTATATAACAATATGGCGGACATTGATAAAACCATATAAGTGTACATATCTACAAAAAGGGGAGAAAAATGAATCAGAAAATGAATAATTTATTTAAAGTAGATAAAAATGTTCCAATACCATTATATTATCAGATTAAACAGTCTTTACTAAAGGCAATAAAAGAAGAAATATTAAAAAGCGGAGATATGATACCGACTGAACACGAAATATGTGAAATATGTCAGGTTAGTAGACCGACTATTCGACAGGCACTAAACGAATTAGTTTCAGAAGGATACTTATATCGATGTAAAGGAAAGGGAACCTTTGTTTCTTTACCTAAAATAGAGGCAAGATTTTTAAATGTTCTCCAAAGCTTTAATCATGAGATGGTAGAAAAAGGTCTAAAGCCATCAACAAAAGTAATTAATTTTAAGGTTGTGAATAGCCGTGAAGAAATTAATGAAGCATTGAAAATTTCCAAAGGAGAAAAATTATTGTATTTGGAGCGCTTGCGTTTTGCTGACGACGAAACAATTGTTTATTTAGAAACTTATTTACCATATGATATGGTTCCAAATTTAATTAATGTTGATATGTCAAAAGAATCATTATATGAAGTTCTCGAAAAAAGATACCAGATAAAAGTATCTAGAGTTAAACGTGAAATAGAAGCAGTTAATGCATCTTCAAATATTGCACAATATTTAAAAATTGAAAAAGGAAAGGCAGTTTGTCTGATTCATACTGTTGCATACACAGAAGAAATGCGTCCGGTGGAATACTCAATTGCAAGATATCGAGGAGACAGAAGCCGGTTTAATGTTGAATTGTATAGATAATGAGGAAAAGATAAACATGGATATAAGAAATGATAAAAGATTATATAAAGTAAAAAAAGCATTATTGTGTATGCAGAGATATTCATGGGAGCAAGGCGTAACTATGCAAGCTTTTTTAGAAGCGGGAGATGAAGAAGTTGTTATAGCTTTAGCGTATGAAGCAGTCAATCGAAGTATAGATGACGGACGTGTCGCTATGATAGATGAAACAGATGCTGTTACAGATCCATGTGCGGCAGGAGAAGCACTATTTTGGTGTTCGGAAAACACAGATATTCCGGAACTAAAAGAAGGATATCAAAAACTGTTAAATTGGGCGCTTTATGATGCACCCAAAAATAAAAATGGTGGAATATACCATTTACTAAGTCGAAAAGAGTTTTGGGCAGATTCTATGTACATGCTTCCGCCTTTTTTAGCGGTGTCAGGACATTATAAAGAATCATTAGTTAATATTATGGAGTATTGGAAAGCATTGTATAGCCCAAAAGAGAAACTTATGCGGCACATTTGGGATGATGAAAAAGCTGAATTTAATAGAGATAAATTTTGGGGTGTGGGAAATGGATGGACTATGGCGGGAATAGCTAGAGTAATTGAACTTTTACCTACCAGTATGAAACAAGAGAAAAAAGTATTAGTTGAAATGGTTACGGAATTAATAAATAGTGTTTTGGGGTATCGAACAAAAGATGGATTATTTCATGATATCTTAAATGAAAGAAATAGCTTTGTGGAAACAAATCTTGCACAAATGTTAGCATATACTATCTATAAAGGAATAAAAAATAAATGGTTATCGGAGGAAATGAGAGTGGAAGCAGATATCTGTAGAAGAGCTGTGCAAAAAAAAATTAATAATAATGGATTTGTATTGGATGTATGTGGCGCGCCAACTTTTGATAAACCAGGTATTGCTCCTGAAGGAAATGCATTTTACATATTAATGGAAAGTGCTGCAAATTAATTTTTGTATTCTAATGTAATGACAATAAGTCATAATTACAAGTGGTTCTAATCAGGGAAACCTGAAAAAATAAAAGGAGGTTATATTATGAAAGGAAAAAGATTTTTGGCACTGTTAACAGCAATTTCAGTAATTGCAAGCAGCATTACTGGTTGTGGAAGCAATAATGAAATTGTAGGCAATAATAATCCTACAGTAGAAGAAAATGTGGAGGAAACAGAAATTGATCCGTCTTTAGTAAACACGGAATTATCTGGGGAAATTACGCAGTGGGTATGGGGAGATTATGAAATCAAAGGTGCAGCAGATTTTAACAAATATTACCCTAATATTAAAGTTAATTATGTATCCGTACCATCAGATGAGTATGAACAAAAAGTATTAGCAGCAGTTACCACAGGTTTAGATATGCCAGATGTAATTAATATTGAAAGCGCAGCAAGAGGACAGCTTACGAATATGGATATATGGGAAAGATTAGATGCTGAACCATATAATTTAAACATGGATGAAATATTGCCGATAGCAAAAGAATTAATTACAAATAAAAAAGGTGAAGTGGTTTGCATGCAAGTGGATAATTGTGTAGGTGGATATGCATATGATAGAAATCTTGCAAAGAAATATTATGGAACAGATGACCCTACAGAAATGGAAAAAATATTTACATCTTTAGAAGATTTCGAAGAAATGAGTAAAGTGATTGGTGAATCTGGAGAAGATTATATGTTTGCGAGTGTAGATGATGCTTATTCAGCAGTAAACGCATTATTTACAGATAATCCATTTGTAACAGATGAAAAACTTACCATGGATGATTCTATATTACCAACATATGAATTTATTGAAACGTTAGTAGCAAATAATGCAGTCGGACCTTATGTGGAATGGACACCAGCATGGTACACATCCTTTGCGAGCAATAAGGTGTTATTTTATCAAGCACCAGCATGGTTCATTAGCTTTATGATGAAACCAAACGACATGGAATCTGAAGGAAAATGGGGATTTATAACACCTCCAGGAGGTGGATTTAGTAATGGTGGTACTGCTTATGCAATTCCAAAAGATGCTAAAGAAGAAAACAAGATATTGGCTTGGACATATATCAATTGGTTGACAATGTCACAAGAAGGTGCAGAGAGTTTTTATAAAGCACACGCTACACCAACATTGTATGCACCAGCATATGAGACGGATTTATATGAGGGAGAGCCAGATCCATTTTTTGCTGGACAAAATGTGACGGAAAAAATGATTGAAATTTCAAAAAATCCAAATACAAAGGCTAGACCTATGACAGAATATGATTTGATAATTAAAGACAGTAATTCGCAAGCATTAAGAGACCTTGAAGCAGGAATGTCAGCAGAAGAAGCATATGCCAAGTTAAAAGAAGATATTATTTCTAAGGCACCAAATTTAAGCGAATAACTCATAAAATTAAGGCAGGTGACATAATGAGAAACAGTTATATGTTAAAACAGAAAATAGTACCATATTTATTCATTGCACCCTATTTTCTCATATTTATAGCTTTTGCAGTTTTCCCGATTTTATATAGCGGTTACATAAGTTTACACGATTGGAATGGTTATACAGATGCGGTATTTATCGGAATAAATAATTATATTGAAGTTTTTAATGATGCACGCTTTTATAAAGCATTACTTAATACACTTTTATTGATGGTGATGATTGTGCCAATACAGCTAATACTTGGATTTTTAATTGCAGTAATGTTAAATAGTAAAGTAATGGTATTAAAAAAAACATTCCGACTTTTCAATTTTTTGCCGTACTTAACAACACCCATTGCATTAGGTATTATATTTGCAATACTATTTGATCCAGCGTTTGGGAGTGTGAATTATGTGTTGGGAAAACTTGGAATAAACGCAATTAACTGGACAAAAGAAGTGTGGCCTGCCAGAATTTTAGTAGCGATGATAACTGTATGGAGATATGTAGGATATACTGCTGTAATGTTTATGGCAGGAATTACAAATATAAATACATCCGTATACGAAGCGAGTGAAATCGACGGAGCAAATGGTTTACAGAAAATGTTTTATATTACATTACCTATGTTAAAACCAGTTAGAATATTTATTGTTTTAAGTACGTTAATTGGATGCTTTCAAATATTTGAAGAGCCATTTATGATATTTTCAGTAGCGGGTAATTTAGTTGGAGGACCAAATGATTCTGTATTAACAGGAGTTTGGCTGTTTTACGATACAGCCTTTAGTAATCAATTACGAAACGGTTATGCAGCAGCGATTGCAGTAAGTTTGTTTATTGTCATTGCGTTAATATCATTTTCAGCAAATAGACTTATGGAAGGAAAGGAGGAAAAATAATATGAAAAAGAAAATTAAAAAAAAGGTTTTATTTTTTATCATGGTAATAATAACGGTAATTGCAATTATTCCCTTCTATTTTATGATAAATATGGGAACGTATAAGTCAAACCAGTTATATAGCGGAATTAAACTGATTCCAAGTAACTATTTGATAGAAAACTTTAAATCGCTACTATCAATTAATTTTTTTCACTATTATTTAAACTCTTTATTTGTTGCTGGAAGTTGTGCGATTTTAACAGTAGTCGTTTGTGCAATGTGCGGATATGCACTATCAAAATATAAATTTAAAGGAAGAAAATTACTTATAAATTTAGTAATGTTAACCATGATGGTTCCATTACAACTTAGTTTAGTAGGTTTTGTAATTGAAATGAAAGAAATTGGATGGTTAAATACACATCTTCCGCTAATTATTCCAACGGCGGCAAGTGCATTTGGAGTGTTCTGGATTCGGCAGTTTACAAAAGGTTCAATTCCAGATTCGGTTATTGAAAGTGCAAGAATTGATGGATGCGGTGAGTTTCGGATTTTTTTCAGTATTGCATTCCCATTTATGAAACCGGCGTGTATGACCCTTGCATTATTGTCTTTTCTTTGGTCTTGGAATAATTTTATGACACCGATGATAATTTTGAGCAATGAAGAATTATATACAGTGCCACTTGGCATTAGACAATTAGCAACTCAATTTCGTTCAGATATAGGTGCACAAATATTAGGACTTACAATTGCAACAATTCCAATGTTGATTTTATTTGCTGCATTTTCAAAACAGTTAATTAGTGGGTTAGCAAGTGCGGCGGTTAAAGAATAGATAAAAGAAGGAGAAAAAATGATTAGTTTTGAATTTTATAATCCAACAAAGATAATATTTGGTTTAAATTGCTATCAGAAAATTGGGAAAACAGTAGCAAGTTACTCCACGAAAATACTGCTGTTATATGGAGGGAAGAGTTTAAAAGCAAATGGAATCTATGATGTAATTTCCAATTCATTGCAGGCGGAAAAGATTGAAGTTTTTGAGCTTGGGGGGGTTATGTCTAATCCTAGATTAGGTTTAGTAAAAGAAGGAATTGAACTTTGCAAAAATGAAAGAATAGAGTTTATTTTAGCGGCAGGAGGCGGTAGTGTTATAGATACAGCAAAAGCAATAGCTGCAGGAAGTTGTTATGATGGAGATGTATGGGATTTTTATACTAAAGAAATTTCTCCTAAAAAAGTATTAGATATTGGAGTAATTCTAACAATTCCGGCCGCTGGAAGTGAAAGCAGTAATGGATCAGTGATTACAAATGAAGAGGGACCAGATAAAAAATCGTTTTGTTCAGATCTATTATATCCGAAATTTTCATTTTTAAATCCTCAAGTTTGTGAAACTCTACCGAAATTTCAAATTGCAGCAGGTGGTGCAGATATTTTATCGCATATTATGGAAAGGTATTTTACTTGCACAGAAAACACAGATTTATCGGATAGATTATGTGAAGGTGCAATGAAATCTTTATTAAATAATCTACCAAAAGTTGTTAAGAATAAGAAAGACCATGATGCATGGGCAGAAGTTATGTGGACTGGAAATGTAGCACATAATACATTAATTGGAAAAGGTAGAGAAGAAGATTGGTCAAGCCATGCAATTGAACACGAAATAAGTGCAATATACGATGTTGCACACGGAGCTGGACTTGCAATTATATTTCCGGCGTGGATGAAATATACATATAAAAATAATATAGCAAGGTTTGTTCAGTTCGCGGTGCGTGTGTTTGATGTAAAAATACTTGGTATGGATGAAGAAAGGATTGCTTTTGAAGGAATAAAAAAATTAGAAGAATTTTTTCAAGCAATTGGATTAAAAACCACACTGTATGAGTGTGGTATAGATGATTCGAAATTTGAGATTATGGCACAAAAAGCATGTAACAATGGGGAAATAGGGGCATTAATGAAACTTAATAAGAAAGATATAGAAAAAATATATAAAATTGCATATAAAACAGAACCAAGAAGGGGATAAAATGAGTGATATATTAAAGATGTTAAATCAAAAAAAATTAGCGAAATTCTTTGACCATACAAAACTTAACGCAGATGCAAGAAGAGAAGATTTTGTGAAATTGTGCGAAGATAGCAAAAAATATGGATTTCAAATGGTAGCAATTAATCCGGCACCAGTAAAATTATGCAAGGAGCTATTAACTGGTACAGATATTCATGTAGGTGCAGCAATTGGATTTCCTTTAGGACAAATAACGTCAGAGATGAAACTTTTTGAAACAACACAATCGATAAAAAATGGAAGTGACGAAATTGATTATGTTATAAATATCACTCAACTTAAGGAAAAGAATTATACATATATTGAAAAAGAAATGGCAGATATTGTAGAGGTGTGTAAAAATGCAAATGTGCTATCAAAAGTAATTTTTGAAAATTGTTATTTGACAAATAAAGAAAAAGAAGAAGTATGTAAAATTGCTTTAAATATAAAACCGGATTATATAAAAACATCGACGGGATTTGGTATTGGTGGAGCAGAGATAAATGATATTATTTTAATGAAAAAAATAGTTAAAGATGAAATCAAAATAAAAGCAGCTGGTGGAATTCGAGATTTAGAAAGCGTAATAAATATGATAGAACTTGGAGTTTCAAGGATAGGGTCAACGTCTAGTGTTAGTATTATGGAAGAATACCTCAAACAATTATAGAGAAAAGGATAATGGAATGCTATTAAATATTGAAAATGAAAATGGGAAAATAGTAAAATCTTTATGTGGAGAAAAGATAAAAGAAGAATTATTCTATCAATATGCAAAGGGTGATAAACTGATTTTGGAGGTTGAACAATGGCCCATATATCTTACAATACAATTAGAAGAAGAAATAGGAAAAAGTATTATATATTTAACAACGGATCGAATGGAATTTCCCATTCCATATGGGGAAGAGGAAGATGCTTATAAACCAGGAGTTTTTAAAAAGAATATTCATAGAATATCTGTTTGTAAAACCAAAAAAGAAGAGTATCAGAAGATTCGTGACATTAGCTTAAATCCATGGGATAGGCGAGGGGAGACATCATATTATCCACATTGTTATGCAAATGTAGAAACTAGAAATGAGTCTGTTTTTGCAGCGCGTAATACAATTGATGGTAGGACTGAAAATGATTGTCATGGTATTTGGCCATATACATCGTGGGGAGATAATGAAAATATGCATGCAGAAATCATAATTGCTTTTGGAAGAATGGTAGAGATAAATCAAATAAATTTTCTCCTACGTGCAGATTTTCCGCATGATAATTATTGGAAAAAGGCGACACTCTTGTTCTCGGACAAAAGTCAATATAGATTGTCGTTTATAAAAACAAAACAAGTGCAAAGTTATCAATTTTCAAAGAAAAGGGCAAGTTGGGTAAAATTAAAGAATTTAGTCTGTTCTGAAGAAAAATCACCATTTCCGGCATTAACAAATTGGCAAGTGGTTGGAAAAGATATAAATTTAAAGAGTTGACTTATTATAAAGGTTAGAATGTTATCAGAAATGATAACATTTTTTTGTGTTTAAAAAACAAAACTTATTCTAATAAAAAAGTTGTAATAAATTGGATGATGAGAAAAAGTTTCGTAAAATTAAACAAATTTTTTGTAATACAAAAATTAAGAGCAAAAAAATATACATTATGCATAAAAATTAAATAAATATATGTAAAAATTATACATAATATAAGGAAACCGATTACCTAAATTGTAATTGACGTACCAATTTATATTTCATATAATCAACTCAACTAGAAATGAAATTGTACAATTTGCAAAGAAAATCAAATCGTAAAATGGAGGGAAAATTATGAAACAATTATTAAAACACATTTCATTTGTAATGATTGCATTGTTTTTTGTTGCGTGTATTCCAACGACAGTTCATGCAGAGGAAGAAACAAAAGTAGCAATTAACGTTCAAATTCCAGAAGGTTGGGAAAATCCAAGTATATGGGCGTGGGATGAAGATGGAAATAATGCATTTGAATCTTGGCCGGGTGGAGAAATGGAAGTGAATTCTTCAGAAGAAGGCTGGTATTATGTATGGATTCCTGAATGGGCAACGCATGTTATTGTTAATGCAAATGAAGGTACCGTGCAAACCGATGAATTAATTTTAGATGGTGTTGATACATGGATAACAATAACGGAAGATGCAACCGATATTTCTTATGAGCAGATGACACAAGAAGAAACACCAGCATATGTAGAAAAATTTGTTGTGCATGCACAAGTTGATGAAACTTGGGAAGACGCAAGTATATGGGCATGGTCAGCGCCAGATGGAACAAATGCTTTTGAAACGTGGCCAGGGAAAGCAATGACTGAAGGAGAAGATGGTTGGTTTTCAGTAAAAGTACCAATTTGGGTCAATTCCATAATTATAAATGCAAATGAAGGAACGGTACAAACAGAAGATATTACAATTGATCCAGCAGAAATTTGGATTACCATTTTAGCAGATGGCACGTATGAATTAAGTTATACAGATCCGATGCAGGAAGATATTGCTGATGTATCCGTAAATGTTATGGTTCCTGAAGAATGGGAAAGTGCATGCCTTTGGGCATGGTCAGCACCAGATGGAACCAATGTATATACTACATGGCCTGGAGAACCTTTATTGGAAGGCGAAGAAGGTTGGCTCACACTAGAAATACCAGGATGGGTAAATTCTATTATTGTAAATGCAAACGAGGGAACGATACAAACAAGTGATATTTCGGTAGATACAGGGAAAAATATTTGGGTTGTTGTAAAAGATGCGGAAGATTATGAAGTGTATTATGAAGCACCGGAAATTGCAACCGAAGAGGTTTCAGAAGTAGAAGAAGTAGAAGATGTAGTAGAGGTAACAGAAGTGGAAGAAAGCAGCAATTCCATAATCATAGTATATGTTGTTTTAGCGATTGTATTTGTGGCGATACTTGTAAGTGTTATTGTGCTTATATCTAAGAAAAAGAAAAAATAGTAAAAGTGTCTTCCAAAGAAAGGGTAAAAAAATGAAAAAATTAATCTTATTATTCATTGGAAGCGTTATCTTAACAGGAATGTTAGGTGGCTGTGGAAATAATTCACAGCCAGCTGATGATTCTGGAGAAATAACGTTAACAATATGGCATGATAAAGAGGAGGCAGTGGTCTCTATTTTAAATAAATATTTTGCATCTTTGGAACCGGAAATTCATGTAGAATTGGAATATAAAAGCAATCTTACCGAAGCATTAAAGATGGTTGGAAATGACCCGAATACTGCACCGGACATGTATTTTTTTGCACATGATAAAATTGGTGTATATGCAGAAATGGGCATTTTAGCTCCAATTACAGATTTGATACCGGAAGAAGATTTATCCATTTATATGGATAATACAATAAAAGCGGCAACGTATAAAGGAAGCATATATCAATTACCAATATATTATGAGACCCTGTTATTTGTATATAATAAATTATATATGAGTGATGAAAAAGTCCCCAATACAACGGAAGAATTATATGCTTACATGCAAGAAAAAACAAGTGGAGGACATTATGGATTTATAGAACAGCATAGTACTCCATACTATGCAGCAGGATGGATTAATGGATTTGGTGGAAATATATTAGATGCAGAAGGGGAACCAGAACTAGATTCAGAAAATACAATTGCGGCATTAGAATACCATAAAAAATTTGTAGATTATATGCCTGGAGAAACAGAATATGCAACTGTAAATACACTGTTTACAGAAGGGATGGCACATTCAACGATTGCAGGACCTTGGTTAATACCCACTATTAAAGCAGCAGGAATTGATGTAGGAGTTGCATCGATGCCAATTATTGATACGACCGGAAATCCAATTTCTCCTTATATGGGAGTTCAGGGAATACAGGTGCTTACGTATGCGGCAGAAAATAAAAAAGAAGCAGTGACAGAAGTATTAAGAGTATTAATGGATGAAGAAATTCAAATTGAACTTGCTCTTGCAAGTGGATGCGCACCAGCAAATGAAGAGTGTTATACAAGAGAGAGTATCCAAGCGGATGAAGTGGTTATGGCGATGAAGGAAACGGCAGAAAATGCGGTTCCTATGCCAAATGTACCAGAAATGGATGTCATGTGGAATGTTGTTGGAAACTTACTAACAGATATTAATATGAGAGGCGAAGAGGTATCTGAAAGTGCAAAAAAAGCTCAAAAAGAAGCACTGCAATTAATAGAGAATATGCAATAAGGAGAAAAAGATGGATAGGCAAAAGAGAGACAAAAAACAAAAAGGAAAAAATATAGCATTTGCATATAGTTGGTCTTTGCCTTCTTTAGTATTAATTCTGTTGATTGTTGTATTCCCAATTTTATATACTGGATATATTTCAATTACCAATATGAATATATACCATTGGACGGATTATGAAGTCCAGGGGTTTGATAATTATAAAAATGCCTTATTTGTTCTTGACAATGGCTTTATTTCAGCATTATTAATGACAATAGTTTGGACTGTTGTGAATATTGTTTTACAATTAGTAATTGCGTTTTTATTGGCAAGTTTACTAAATATGAAAAAACTAAAATTAAGAAATATATATAAAACACTTTTGATATTTCCATGGGCAATGCCTGGATACGTTTCCATTCTATTATGGAAAACAGGAATGTTTAATTCACAATTTGGACTTCTTAATCAATGGATGCAAAAAATGGGCTTTGAACCAGTAAGATGGTTAAACACAGATATGATGGCATTTATATGTTGTACGGTGGTTAATCTATGGCTTGCTTTACCGTTTATGATTACAATTATTGATGGAGCATTACAAAGTGTCGATAAAAGTTACTATGAAAGTGGTAAACTTGACGGAGCTTCATGGATACAGAGCACTTTCTATATTACCATTCCCATGATTCGATTAATTATTGCACCTTCCGTAATTATTACTATATTTACAACTTTTAAACAATTTGATGTGATTTATTTGCTCACACAGCAAGTGGGTTCAAAATCAGGTGCAAATATACATACTATTCTGACATATGCCTATGAAAAAGCATTTGTTACGAATAATTATGGATATAGTTCGGCGGTATCCATGATAATTTTTGCAATGCTCATTGGATTCGCACTTATAATAAACATGAAACCGAAAGAAGAAAGGAGAGATGGATGAAAAAAAAACAAAAAGAAACCATTCAATTAATATTTGTAAACTTATTTTTTCTTGTAATCTCCTTTTTTGTATTAATTCCAATTTTGTATGCATTTTCCGTGTCGTTAAATGCAGAAAACAGCTTGCTTAGTTCGAATTTTTCTTTTATTCCAAAGAATTTGACATTTGATAATTATAAAACCTTGTTTTTGGAAGAGCCCATATTATTATGGCTGAAGAATAGTTTGATTTTGGCAGTGATTACCCTTGTAATTTCTTTAGGGACTGGAATTCCAGCAGCATATGCTTTCTCAAGGAAGAAATTTCCCGGAAGAAAGATAATATTACGCTTGTTAATTATGTTGTATGCATTTCCTTCCTTGCTCTCTATGCTTGCCTTATATAGATTGCTCACGCCACTAGGATTAATAAATACAAGAATGGGATTGATTGTTGTCTATACTGGAACAATGGCAGTTTTTGCATTGTGGAACATGAAAGGTTATTTCGATACAATACCCGTAGAGATAGAAGAAGCAGCAATGATCGATGGTGCTTCATCCGTACAATTAGTGCGTAGAATTATTTTGCCATTAGCGAAACCGACAATTGTTGTAACAGCAATGATGGTACTTATCTTTGTATGGAATGAATATATTTTTGCCACGAATTTTTTGACAGGAGCAGATACGTATACGTTAGCAGCAGGATTATATTCCTTACAAGCAACAGAAATGAGTGGAAACTGGCCAGTTTTTTCAGCAGCATCCATTGCAGTATCAATCCCTATATTAATTGTGTTTTTTGCATTACAAAAAAACATGACGACCGGTTTAACATCGGGTGGAGTAAAAGGCTAAATAAATAAAAAAGAGGTATAATATGAATAAAGAAGCAATACTACATATCCCATTTTCAGAATATGCGTTTGCATTAGATGAAACACATATGATTATAAGAATTCGTTGTAAACGAAACGATATCAAAGAGTGTATGCTGTATTATGGGGATCGGGCATGTAGAAAAACACCAGTAGAATTTACTAAAGTAAAAATGAAGATTGTAGCACAGTCCGAACTATTCGACTATTTTCAAGTGGAATTAGTGGATTCCTATAAAAGACTTTGCTACTACTTTTCTTTAAATGATGGAAAGGAACAAATATTTTATTACGGAGATCAATTTTCAACATATACAGTAGATGATCGTTCGGAGTATTATCAATATCCATTTCATCATGTTGCAGATATTGTAAAACCACCAAAGTGGGCGCAAAATGCAGTGATTTATAATATTTTTCCAGATAGTTTTGCTACAAAAAAAGGGGAAATCAGCAAAAAATCGACAAAAAAAGAAATTCATCAAATTGAAGTTAATGGAAAATTAGGTGGAACGATCAACGGAATAAAAGAAAATGTGGAATATTTAAAAAGACTTGGCGTAAATGCAATCTATATTAATCCTATTTTTGCCGCAGGGGAATATCATAAATACGATTTAATCGATTACTTTCAGGTTGATCCATGTTTTGGGACAAATGAAGATTTTAAAGAGTTAGTAAGTGTTTTTCATAAGGAAAAGATGAAAGTAATAATAGATGGAGTGTTTAATCATTGTGGTTGGAAATTTTTTGCATTTGAAGATGTTGTTCAAAAAGGAGAAAAATCAAAATATAAGGATTGGTTTTACCGCTTGAACTTTCCAGTGATAAGACCAACGGATCAAGAAACATATCCGAACTATGAATGCTTTGGGTACGAAAGATTGATGCCAAAATTAAATACTGCAAATCCAGAGGTAGCCACATATTTTTGTAATGTAGGGAAGTATTGGATTGAGGAATTTGGAATTGATGGATGGAGATTGGATGTTGCTAGTGAAGTAAACGATGGTTTCTGGAGAAAGTTCTATCAGGAAATAAAAGCAGTAAATCCGGACTGCATTTTAATCGGTGAGGTTTGGGAAAGTGCAAATAAATGGTTAGATGGAACGATTTTTGATTCGACAATGAATTATGATTTTCGCAGGCATTGTAAAAAATTTTTTGCGGAAGAAGAAATTGATGCATTAGAATTCGATAGTAGAGTAACCAATATGAGAATGCGTTACCGAAAGCAAAATGTATTTGCCCAATTAAATCTTTTGGATAGTCATGATGTAAGTAGATTTTTATCTATTTGTGAAGAGGATAAGGAACGATTCCGGTTAGCAGTTGTATTTCAACTTACCTTTCCGGGAATGCCATCCATCTATTATGGGGATGAAAAAGGACTCACAGGAGTAGAAGAATGCGATTATCGACAAGCAATGATTTGGGAGGAAGAAAAGGTCCTGTTTCCATTTTATCAAGCTTTGATTGCGCTTAGAATTAAAAATAAAGTTCTCTGTGAAGGAGAATTTAGAACCGTAAAAGCAGAAAAAAACAGTCGTTTGTATATCTATGAAAGGTATAATGAAAAGGATTGCATTCGTATTTTCTTAAACATGGAAAACAAGAAAATAAAAGTGGATTCCAAATTAACAACGGGAGAAATTTTAAATAAATATAATTACACAGAGGGGAATTTGGAGAAAAAAGGCTATGTCATAATTCGATGTAGCTAAAAAGAAAGGAAGAAGCGAATGACACCTACGATAAAAGATGTGGCAGAACTAGCAGGTACTTCTACGGCAACGGTTTCAAAAGTCATGAATAAATCCTATACAATTTCGCAACCAACCATTGATAAAGTACATAAAGCAATGGAAGAGCTAAATTATCATCCCAATATTAGGGCCAGAAACTTTGCAAAAAAATCAACAAAAACAATCGTTTTTCTTACGACACTTGGAGTTAATGTAGGTTTTTCAAATCCGCACATGTTTGAAATGTTATCAGGAATTGAAAATACATTATCTGAAAAAAATTATTCTCTAATTATAAAAAGTATATCAAAAGAAAATGCGTGTAACTATATTAAAGATGCAAATGATACAAAGCTCGCAGATGGAATGATTCTTCACGCATCGGTAATAACAAAAGAATTAGATGCACTTATTTATGAAGAAACCATTCCACATATTGTAATTGGAAATCCAAATTTTACGAATCATTTTTCTTGGATCGATATCGACAATCGTTTAGCAGGAGAAATTGCAGTGAATCATTTGTTAAAGCAAGGGTACCAATCATTAGCTTATATCGGCGGGAAAGAGGATGATCAAATCTCTTCTCATCGTTTAGAAGGTGTGCTTTCCGCATTAAATGATAGAGATTTAATTGTACCAGTGGATTATGTAAAGAGAGGGGAATCGGTTTGTGATAGTGGATATCTTATGACGGAAGAGGTTTTGGAGCTCAAAAAAAAACCAGATGCAATTATTTGTGCAAATAATTATATCGCATATGGTTGCATGCATGCATTATTAGATAAAGGGATAAAAATTCCTTCAGAAATGGGTGTTTTAACATTTGATGATTATCCGTTTTCTCAGATTTTAAAACCAAAACTTACGGTTGTAAATATTGATGTGTTTGATATGGGAAGGCAAGCTGGAAAGCAAATTTTAAGAAAAATAAAAAAACCAAATTTATATGTACAATCATATATTACGTTACCTTCGCTTGTTGTTCGGGA
>JBFHIZ010000035.1:0-21699 GCA_041596215.1 Lachnospiraceae bacterium | reverse complement strand
TTTCAAAAGACTTTGCGTTTCTTTTCGAATAATTGGAACATAGGTTGCTAGCGCATATGCTTCAAGTTCATCTAACTCCTTCGTATTTCCCCTATCTAAGGAATTGATAAATGAAACCATTCTTTCATTTACGATCATTCACATTCCCCTAACTTATTCTAAAACTTCTTCTTCCGTATCTCCTGCTAGAATCGTAATCATTTCCGAAGGAAGCATCGCCGTATTTAATTCATAAACTCCTGGCTTCATATCCCCTTGTTCCGTTGAAAACCATTCTCTAATTTGGTAGATTTCTGAAGATTTAATTAAGCCATATTCCTCTAGCATAACTGCAACATCTTTTACGCTTTTTCCTTGCACAACGGTCACTTCAAACGTCCTACCCGGCTCAATATCAACAGCTTCTTCCGCAAATACCGCATAACCAAATTGGTACGCTTTTACGCCTCCTTGATAAACGAGCATGATAAGAATAATTGCAAGTACGATTTTTAATACATTTACCACAACTGTTTGTACGATTTGTTTCATTTACTGCAAGCCTCCGTCTAATCTGCCTCAATAATAATTGGTAATATCATCGGTCTTCTTTTTGTTTTTTTCCATACAAATTCACTAACCGCATCTTTTAAACTATTTCTAATTTTGTTTCGATCCGTAATATTATTTTCAATTACACGATCTACCGCTACTAATACCGCCTGTTGCATATCTTTCATAATTTCATCCGATTCACGAACATATACAAAGCCTCTCGATTGAAGTACAGGTTGCGATACCAAAATATTAGTACCTCTTGTCAATGCCAAGGTACATATTATGATACCATCTTCAGACAGATGTTGACGGTCTCTTAATACTGCGTTTCCTACATCTCCAACACCTAATCCATCTACCAGAATTCCTCCCGCTTGAACATGATCCACAACTTTTGCATTTTGCTTATCAATTTCTAACACATCCCCAGAATTCATAATAAAGATATTGCTTTTTTGTAGCCCTAATTCTAATGCTAATTTTTCTTGTGCTTTTAAATGCTTGTATTCTCCATGAACTGGAATCGAATATTTGGGTTGCGTTAAAGCATAAATCAATTTGATTTCTTCTCTACATGCATGTCCGGAAACATGTGCATCTTGAAAAATTACATCCGCACCCTTTCGATATAATTCATTAATAACTTTTGTAACCGCTTTTTCATTTCCCGGTATCGGATGTGATGAAAAAATAACGGTATCGGATTCACCGATGGTTACTTTTCGATGACTACCATTTGCCATTCTACTTAAAGCAGCCATACTTTCTCCCTGGCTTCCGGTCGTAATTAATACAGTTTGCTCTAACGGAAAATCTTTTATTCTTTCAATTTCTATCAACGTATTATCCGGTACATTTAAGCATCCAATCTTTCTTGCCGTATCAATGACTGTAACCATACTACGTCCTTCTACCACAACTTTACGATTAAATTTACATGCCGTATTTATAATTTGTTGCACACGATCAACATTTGATGCAAAGGAAGCCACAATAATTCTTGAGTTTTGATGTTCTGTAAAAATTTCATCAAATGCTTTCCCCACAGTTTTTTCAGATTGTGTGAATCCAGGGCGTTCTGCATTTGTACTATCACATAGCAGTGCTAAGACACCTTTTTTGCCAATTTCTCCAAATCTTTGTAAATCAATTGCATCCCCGAATACAGGGGTATAATCCACTTTAAAATCACCAGTATGTACAACAATTCCAGCCGGTGAATAGATTGCAAGTGCTGCTGCATCTACAATACTATGGTTTGTTTTAATAAATTCAATTCGGAATTTTCCTAACGTAATCGTTTGTCCAAATTTAACGGTTTTTCTACGAACTTTTTTCATAAGTTTGTGTGCTTCTAATTTGTTTTCAATCAAAGCCATTGTTAAATGTGTTGCGTAAATTGACGCTTTTAATTCTTTAAACACATATGGAATTGCTCCAATATGGTCTTCATGTCCATGAGTAAATACAAACCCTTTGATTTTTTCTTGATTTTCAATCAGATACGTTACATCTGGAATTACCAAATCAATTCCTAACATATCATCTGCTGGAAAGCTTAATCCGCAATCCACAACAACTATACTATCTTCATATTCGAAGGCAGTAATGTTCATCCCTATTTGTTCCAACCCTCCAAGTGGTATAATCTTCAGCTTCGAAGTTTGGTCACTGTTTTCTTTTTTCAATATTCTTCCTCCATCGTTATTTAAGAAAGAGAGATACGGCTTCTATCCAGAAAAATTGGCAGGGGCACGATTCTCTCTTTCATTTATTGTTTCCTTTGTTTACTCAAAGGTTATGTCCTCTAATAAATTCTCAAAAACTTTTGCTACTGCTTGTAGCTCTTCATCCTCAGAAACGCATACATAACATGATTCTTCTGCATTGTTATCTGACATATCTTTCAAAATTAGTGCTTCCGAATCCCCTTCTTCTTGTTCTGTCACTAAGAGGTACTCTCGTTCATTAATTTTTGTTTTTTCTACTACATAGAATTCGACACTATTTCCGTCATCTTCTGTAAATAAAATCTTATCCATTCTATTCTTCCTTTTCTTTTTGGTTGCTTTGAAAATCTAAATACCCCTGTAAAATAAGCATTGCTGCAATTTTATCCACATATTGTTTTCGATTTTCTCTTCGAATTTTTGATTCTATCATAATTTGATCCGCTGCAACCGTTGTAAGCCTTTCATCCCATAATATAACGGGAAGACCTGTCCTACGTTCTAATTGTTCTTTAAAGGCTTCCGTTTTTTCAACACGTTCACCCAATGTATTATTCATATTTTTGGGATAACCCAAAACAATCGTATCCACTTCATTTTCCGTAATTATTTGCTCAATGCGTGCCAAAGTTTGACGCAATTTATTTTCCGAATTCCGTCGAATAATTTCAACGCCCTGCGCGGTAAAGCCTAGTGGATCGCTTAATGCAACACCTACTGTTTTCGACCCAAAATCTAAGCCAATTTTTCTCATTTTTTATCTCCCTGCAGATTGTTATTTTTAATATATTGTTTTAATAACTCTTCCACTAATTCATCTCGTTCTACCTTCATAATTAGATTTCTAGCCCCATGATAGCTGGTAATATAGGTGGGATCACCTGACATAATGTAACCTACGATTTGATTCACTGGATTATATCCTTTTTCCAACATCGCTTCATAAACAGTCTCTAGCACCATCTTTACACCAGTTTCTGGCTCTACTTCAACTTTAAAATATTGTGTATTCCCTAAATCACTCATCTTTTTTCTCCCATATCCCTTAAAAAAATCTTTCGAACATATTTTCACATATAAATATATTTTACTCTATCTAAGTCAAAATTACAAGAAGCATACATAAGATCTTTCCCTAAAAACGTTTCAATTTTCCCTTGTACGAATTGATTTTTGATATCTTTGTCCGTCAAAAATGCGACTTTTATATACTCTTTTGTATATCCTATTTTATAAGTTTTTCCTTGTATAATCTTTTCATCTTCAATTAACACGTCCACTTCTTTTCCCAAAAACTGTTCCCGATATTTTCCCGATTGGATTTTCTCTAAAGCAAGTAATTCTTTACTTCGTTTTGTCTTTATCGTTTCTGGAATCTGCTCCGGACTCCGGTCAGCTACCGTTCCTTTTCTACGAGAATATTTAAACACATGCATTTCATAAAACTCGACTCGTTTTACAAATTTTAACGTCTCTAAAAACTCCTCCTCCGTTTCCCCTGGAAATCCAACGATGACATCCGTCGTTATTGCCGGATTAAGAAACACCTTCCTTAAAAGTTCTACTTTTTCAAAATATTCTTCGGCCGTATATTGTCGGTTCATTCGTTTTAAGGTTGCATTACTACCGCTTTGTAAGGATAAATGAAAATGTGGACATATTTTTTTAATCTTAACAAGTCGATTTACAAAGTCTTCCGTTAAAATTCGGGGTTCAAAAGATCCAATTCGAATTCTCTTGATTCCTTCTATCTTATCAATTGCTTCCATTAATTCAATCAAAGCAAAAGGATTTTTTTCTGCAAAATCGGTTCCATAAGAACTAATATGAATTCCCGTAAGCACAACTTCTTTATAACCTGCTTCCGCTAAGCTTGTGATTTCTTCCATCACATTATCCTTGCTTCGGCTCCGCACTCTCCCTCTTGCGTATGGGATAATACAATAACTACAAAATTGATTGCATCCATCTTGTATTTTGATATCCGCTCTTGTTCGAACGGAGGCGTGTTTCAATTTCATTTCTTCAAAAGCGACTTTTTCTTTGTTGATGTCAAATACATCGATTATTTTATTTTCCATATTCTTTTGATACGCTTGTAAAATTGAAACAATGTCTTTTTTCCGATTATTACCAATAATAATATCAATTGCTGGATCCACTTTTGCCTGTTCTTCATTCATTTGCACATAGCAACCAACGGCAACTACAATCGCTTCTGGATTATTCTTTTTTGCGCGATGTAATATCTGGCGACTTTTGTGGTCTGCCATATTTGTTACACTGCATGTATTTACGATATAAATATCAGCCTTTTCATCATAATTTACAATTTTGAAACCATTTTCCGTCAATTTTTGCTGCATGACGTCAGTTTCATATGCATTTACCTTACAACCAAGGTTGTGTAATGCTACTTTCATATGGTTTTCCTTTCTTATTTTCGTGATGTTACCATCTTGACTTTCTCTCTTGATACATATAAAATAGTTGTATAAACAATTATTGTTAAAGGAGGAAAGAAGTATGAAAACAATTAAAATTTCATTAAACTCTATCGATAAAGTAAAATCATTCGTTAACGATATCACAAGATTCGATTATGACTTTGATTTAGTGTCAGGAAGATACGTGATTGATGCAAAATCAATTATGGGTATTTTTAGTTTGGATTTATCAAAACCAATCAATTTAAACATCCATGCTGATGGCGATGCACAAGATATTCTTGACGTTCTTAATCCTTACGTTGTAGAGTAAGTAATTTATGATATAGAATACGATTTGTGAATGTTACAAATTATTTAAAAACGCTTTGACAATAGAGAAGTCATAGCGTTTTTTGTATGTTTATCTATTAATATATATTACTTCTTTTGTCTCAATTGCTTTTGTTACCATTTCTTCAATAATGCCTTCCAAATATTGTTCATGTCGGCGAATGATTTTTAAATTTGGTTTTGTTACTGGATGTTTTGCAACAAAAATAGTACAACAATCTTCATATGGTAGAATCGAAGTTTCAAAAGTATGGATCCTTTCCGAAATATCTACAATATCTTGTTTATCAAATCCAATCAACGGGCGATATACTGGCAACGTGCATACTTCATTTGTGGATGCTAAGCTCTGTAATGTTTGGGATGCAACCTGTCCTATGCTTTCTCCCGTAATAAGTCCTAAGCAGTCTGTTTGCTTCGCAATTTCTTCTGCAATTCGCATCATATATCTTCGCATAATAATTGTTAATTCTTCATGTGGACATTTTTCATAGATCGTCATTTGAATTTCTGTAAAATTTATGACATGTAAACGAATTGGTCCCGTAAATGGAGAAATTAGTTTTGCTAAATCTTCCACTTTTTGTTTTGCTCGCTCACTTGTATAAGGTGGTGCGTGAAAATATGTTGCCTCAATAGATACCCCTCTCTTAGCAATCATGTATCCTGCAACTGGAGAATCTATCCCTCCCGATAACAATAACATTGCTTTTCCATTGGTTCCGACTGGCATCCCACCAGGACCCGGTATCACTCTTGAATATATATAAATCTTATGTCTTATTTCGATATTAAGATAGATTTCCGGTTTATGCACGTCCACTTTCATTTCTTCAAATGCGTCCAAAACCACACCCCCAATGGCTGCACTAAGTTCCATGCTATTCATTGGATAGTCTTTTCTTGCCCTTCTAGAAAGCACTTTAAATGTTTTCTTCTTGTCTGGATACATATTATTCATATAAGCAATCACATCTTCTGCTAATTTTTCAAACCCTTCATCTTCCGTATAAACCACTGGGCAGATTCCTGAAATCCCAAAGACCATTTGTAATGCTTCTACCGTTTCATCGTAATCATATTCACTTTTTACTTCAACAAATATACGTCCCTGCGTTTTAAAAACAAAGAACTCTCCCTCCACACTTTTTAGTGCAAAACGAATTTGTCTAACGAGTGCATCTTCAAACAAATAGCGGTTTTTTCCTTTGACACCTATTTCTGCATATTTTATTAAAAATGCCTTAAACATCTTATTGTTTTCCATCTTTACAATCCTTTTTTCTTATTCTTTCCATGTTTTAATTCTATATTTATTAACAAATTTCTCATTAATGCCTCGTATACCTTCGAAGCAATGGTATCATATCATACATTTGTTTTAATGTATAGTCTATTTCTTCTTCCGTCGTAAAAACAGAAAAGCTAAATCGAATAGTAGATTCCAACTGCCACTTTTCGACCTTTATTGCAAGCAAGGTTTTTGATGTCGTTGGTTTATTCGACGCACACGCGCTTCCTGATGATACGTAAATTCCCTTTTCCTCCAAGGCATGCAAGAGGACTTCTCCTCGAATATCTTTTACCGAAACACTCACTATATGAGGTGCAAAGTCATCCGTCAATTTCGAATTGATAACGACATTTTCTATGTTAGAAAGACCTTCTAAAAAACGTTTCTTGAGATTTTTCATTTTCAAATTTTCTACTTCTAAATTCCGATAAATTCTATCTGCAGAAAATGCCATCCCAATAATTCCTGGCACATTTTCTGTTCCGGAACGAATATTTTTTTGTTGTCCGCCACCATAAAATATTGGTAAGATATGTACTTTTTCGTTACAGTATAAAAATCCCACCCCTTTGGGTCCATGAATTTTATGTCCACTTACCGATAGCAAATCTACTTTTTCTCTTTTTGGATATATTTTGTATTTTCCAAACCCCTGCACTGCATCCACATGAAACAAGGTCTTTTTATTTTTTTCTTTTATAATAGTTCCAATTTCTTTTATTTTTTGAACAGAACCGATTTCATTATTCGTATGCATAATAGAAACTAAAATGGTTTCTTCGGAAATTAAATCTTTTAATTCCTTCCTATCTATTTGTCCATTTTCATCCACTTCTAAGTAGCTGATTAAAAACCCTTGTTGTTCTAAATATTCCATCGCTCTAAGAACTGCAGGATGCTCGATTTTTGTCGTAATTAAATGTGACCCCGTTCGTTTTGCTGCCAATGCACATCCAATGATTGCCAAATTGTCGGATTCGGTTCCACCGGAAGTAAAATAGATTTCTTTTTGTTCTACTTTTAATATGTTAGCTAAGATATCTTTGGCTTCCCGAATTTGTGCTTCCGCTAACATTCCTTTTCGATGTAAACTAGAGGGATTTCCGTACTCTTCTAAATACACCTTATTCATTTTCAAACACGTTTCTTCAAAGCATTTTGTGGTTGCTGAATTGTCTAAATATACTTGCATTTTCTGTCCTCTTATCTTATTTTACCATCACGAAAAAAGTCGTAATTTCTATTTTTCTTCTTCCGCTTGCAATTCTAATTGATACATTAGGAGTGCAAGTGTTGTAAATCCTGCCGTTTCCGTACGAAGTATTCGTTTTCCTAACGAGATAGGTATGGCACCCATCTTTGTTGCTTGAGCAATTTCAGTTTCTGAAAACCCACCTTCCGGTCCAATAAAAACGCCAACCCGGTCACCTGCTTTTATAGATTCGATTGCTTTTTTTGTCTCTTTCATTCCTTCTTTTAATTCATATGGAATTAATACGATATCATACGTTTTTGCACTTTGTATCGCAGCTTGAAAAGAAATAGGCATGTCAACTATCGGAATTCTTTTTCGCTTGCTTTGTTTTGCTGCAGCTTCTGAAATTGCCTGCCAACGCACAATTTTTGCTTTTGCTTTCTTTTCGTCTAATTTCACAATTGCTCGTTTTGTTTGTACAGGTACAATATTATAAATCCCTAATTCCACACATTTTTGAATAATCAGTTCCATTTTATCTGCTTTTGGCAAACCTTGAAATAAAGTGATTTTTGCGGATAATTCAAAATCACTTTCTTCTTTATAAAGAATGTGACATCGTATTTCTTCCTCTTCTATAGAACTGATTTCACACTGATAATGAATGGCATCTTGCCCATTATTAATAGTAATTTCTTCACCAATTTGCATACGAAGAACATTTTTTATGTGATTTACATCTTTACCCGTTATCCGTATTTCCTTTTCCATAATCCAATCTGGTTCCACAAAAAAACTATGCATACAATTCTCCTATTTTTTCGATGTAATACTAACCCATTCCCCTTGATAGGTAATTTCTATAATTGTTAATCCCGCATCTTGAATAGCTGCTGCCACTTCCTTTTCTTTTTCCTTGATAATTCCAGAAGTAATATAAATTCCATCTTTTTTTAAGTGCCCCACAATAATTGGAGTCAAAGGAATTAACACATTTGCCAGAATATTAGCTGTTACAATGTCATAACATGCATATCCAACCGAATCAGAAATCGATGTATCTGTAATGATATTGCCTATTTGAACTTGAAATTTTTCAAGTGGAAATCCATTTTTTTCCATATTTAACTTTGTTGCCTCAATGGCACAAGGATCCAAATCCGTTCCTTTCCCGGATTTTGCCCCAAATAAAAGTGCAACAATTCCTAAAATACCGCTTCCACATCCAATGTCTAATATTGTGGTTTTTGATGTGACATATTTTTTTAACTGTTTTATACATAACTGCGTGGTCTCATGCATTCCTGTTCCAAAAGCCGTACCTGGATCAATATGAAGCACCTTTTTACTTGCATCTTCCTCTTTTCTTTCTTCCCAAGAAGGTATCACTAGTAAATCTTCTATTACAAACTGGTGGAAAAATTCTTTCCAATTGTTAATCCAATCTTTATCTTCTGTTTCGGAAAGTATAACCTCTCCTTCTCCAATATCCATATACTTAGCAATTTCTTTTAACTCGACTTCTATTTTCTGAATCAATTGTAGAATATCCACATTTTCATCTTCTACAAAAAAATTTAAATAGGCAACGGAATCATCTGCTTCAATTTCAGGCATGATATCAACAAACATTTGCTCTTTATCTTTTGCCGTCAGCGGAACTTTATCCTCTATCTGAGCACCTTCTAATCCTATATCATACAACGCACTAATAATAATATCTTCCGCTTCTGTCGTTGTTTTAATTCTAATTTTCTTCCATTTCATCATTGACTCCTTTTAAACTCTTATATCATACCATAATTTCACAAAAAACAACCGCTCTCGCAAATATTCTATTGATTTTTTTGCGAAAACGGTCACTTATTTACTTCTTTATTTAAAAAACCCTTTTTTCTTTTTATCTGATTCTTTGGTGTCAACCGTCACTTTTTCAGCTGCAGTCAAACTATTTCCACTGAGTTCGTCAAATTTCTTAAGTGCTTCTTTAGCTTCTGCTGTTAATTTTGTTGGAGTTTCTGTCACTAGTGTCACAAAATGGTCTCCTCTCGAATCTGGTCTATGTAAATTTGGTACGCCTTTTCCTTTTAAACGAATTCTTGTATCCGTTTGTGTTCCTGCTTTTACGGTATATATAACTTTTCCATCCACCGTTTCAATCACAATGTCTCCTCCTAAGGTCGCAACTGCAAAAGAGACCGGAACAGAAGAATAAATGTCAATATTGTTTCTTTGGAAAATTGGATGTCGCTTTACAATAACTTCAACTTGTAAATCTCCTCTAGGCCCTCCATTGATTCCTGGTTCACCCATGCCGGACATAATAACCATTTGTCCTTCATCAATACCTGCTTTAATTGGCACTGTAATACGTTGACGTTTCGATGTATACCCGGACCCATTACAATCTGGACATTTCTCGCGTACAATTTTTCCACTTCCCCCACAATCCGGACAGGTTTGCACATTACGCACCATTCCAAAGAAGGACTGTTGTGTAAATACGACTTGTCCTTTTCCACCACATTTACTACATGTTTCTGGTTTTGTTCCAGATTTTGCTCCTGTTCCTTTACATGTGGTACATGTTTCTTTTAAGGAAATTTCCAATGTTTTTTCACATCCAAAAACCGCTTCTAAAAATGTGATTTGCACATGTGCTCTAAGCGATGCTCCTTTTCTAGGACCATTTGGATTTCTTCTGCTACTTCTAGAACCACCCCCAAAGATATCTCCAAAAATATCTCCGAAAATATCTCCAAAATCGGCGCCATTAAAATCAAAGCCGCCACCGCCTGCACTTCCATCAAACGCTGCATGACCAAACTGATCATATTTTTGTTTTTTCTCTGGATCTGATAACACCGAATATGCTTCGGAAGCTTCTTTAAATTTATGCTCTGCTTCTTTATCTCCCGGATTCATATCTGGGTGATATTTTTTTGCAAGGTTTCTATATGCTTTTTTTAAGGCTGCATCATCCGCATTTTTATCTACGCCAAGCACCTCATAATAATCTCGTTTTTGTTCTGCCATTCTTTTTTCCTTCTATAATGACAACGAAAGGCGAAGAGCATTGCCCTTCACCAAATTCGTTATTCATTTATTTTTTAAACTTCTCTAAAATCTGCATCAACCACGTCGTCTTCCGCTTGTGTTTCGGCGCCCATGTCAGGACCTGCAGCACCGCCCATATCTGGACCTGCTTGACCACTAGCTGCTGCTTGTTCTTCATACATTTTTGTAAATAATGCTTGTGCACTCGTTGCAAGTTTTTCTTGTAACGCTTTCATTTCTGTTACTTGCTCTGGTGTTAATTCTACGTCTTTTGTTTTTTCTAACAAATCTTTCATTTCTTGTAAATCTGTTTCTAAACTAGCTTTTTCACTTTCAGAAATTTTATCTCCTACATCTGTTAAAGCTTTTTCTGTTTGGAATACAAAAGAATCTGCATCATTTCTTGTATCAATTGCTTCTTTACGAGCCTTATCTTGTGCATCAAATTCAGCTGCTTCTTTTACTGCTTTTTCAATATCACTATCGGACATATTTGAACCTGCTGTAATTGTAATATGTTGTTCTTTTCCCGTTCCCATATCCTTTGCAGTTACATTTACAATACCATTAGCATCAATATCAAAAGTTACTTCGATTTGTGGAACTCCACGTCTTGCAGCTGGAATACCATCCAAACGGAATTGTCCAAGTGTTTTATTATCTTTCGCAAATTGTCTTTCTCCTTGTACTACATTGATATCAACTGCAGTTTGATTATCTGCTGCGGTAGAGAAGATTTGGCTTTTCTTTGTAGGAATGGTTGTATTTCTTTCAATTAATCTTGTTGCTACTCCACCCATAGTTTCAATGGAAAGAGATAATGGTGTAACATCCAATAATAAGATTTCTCCAGCTCCTGCTTCTCCAGCAAGTTTTCCACCTTGAATTGATGCTCCAAGTGCAACACATTCGTCAGGATTCAATGTTTTATTTGGTTCATGTCCTGTTAATTGTTTTACTTTATCTTGTACCGATAACACTCTTGTAGAACCACCAACTAAAAGTACTTTTTTAAGTTCAGAAGCAGTAATACCTGCATCTTTCAATGCTGTTTGTACAGGAGTTGCTGTTCTTTCTACTAAGTCATGTGTTAATTCATCAAATTTTGCTCTTGTTAAATTTAAGTCAAAATGTTTTGGTCCTTCTGCCGTTGCTGAGATAAATGGTAAATTGATATTTGTCGTTGTTGCTGTAGACAATTCTTTTTTTGCCTTTTCTGCAGCTTCTTTCAATCTTTGTAATGCCATTTTATCTTTTGACAAATCAATGCCTTCTTGTTTTTTAAATTCTTCAATCATATAGTTGGTAATTTTCGCATCAAAGTCATCTCCACCTAAACGATTATCTCCACTTGTAGCCAATACTTCAATAACCCCTTCACCAATCTCAATGATCGACACATCGAAAGTACCACCACCTAAATCATATACCATGATTTTTTGTTCATGTTCATTATCAAGACCATATGCAAGTGCTGCTGCCGTAGGTTCATTGATAATACGTTTTACATCTAATCCTGCAATTTTTCCAGCATCTTTTGTTGCTTGTCTTTGCGCATCGTTAAAGTATGCAGGAACTGTAATTACGGCTTCCGTAACTTTTTCTCCTAAATAACTTTCTGCATCCGCTTTAAGTTTTTGTAAAATCATAGCTGAAATTTCTTGTGGAGAATATTTTTTTCCTTCCACCGTCGTCTTATGATCTGTACCCATTTCTCTTTTAATTGATGAAATCGTATTATCCGCATTTGTTACTGCTTGACGTTTTGCTGGTTCTCCAACTAGTCTTTCTCCTGTTTTGGTAAATGCAACTACTGAGGGAGTTGTTCGAATCCCTTCTGTATTTGCGATTACGGTTGGTTTTCCACCTTCCATTACTGCAACACATGAATTTGTAGTTCCTAAATCAATACCTATTATTTTTCCCATTTCTTTATTCCTCCATTTTTCATTTACTTTCTTTTTTAATTAACAACTGCCACCATACTGTGTCTTAATACCATACCTTTGTATTTATATCCTTTTAATAATTCTTGTGCAATTATACCTGTTTCATATTCTTCACTTTCCACTTGCATTACTGCATTGTGAAGTTCCGGATTGAATTCCTCACCTATTGCTACAATTGGCTCTACTCCAATCGTCTCAAGTTCTGTCATTAGTTGTTTATATACTTTATTCATGCCACTTACAAAAGAATCTTCTTCTTTATCTTCTGCAACTCCATTTAGTCCACGTTCGAAGTTATCTACAACTGGAAGTACCTTTTCTAATACACTTTTTGCTCCCATATCAAATCTTGCTGTTTTTTCTAATTCTGTTCGCTTTCTAAAGTTTTCAAATTCTGCAAGTTGTCGTTTTAATTTATCCTCAAGCTCATCTATTCTTTCCTTTGCCTTGTCCGTCTTTTTTCTTGGACCTTTTTTCCCTTGTTGTGAAGAGTTATTCTCTTTTTTTTCTTCTGATTTCACATCTTCTTTTTTTGCTTCTTCCGAAGCTCCATCATCCTTCTTTTTTGCTTCTTCTGACTCTGTGCAAACTTTCTCTTTTGTTAAGTCTTTCACTTCCTTTTGAAGTTCCTCTTTATTCACGTTTTATTTTCTTCCTTTCCTTCTTTCTTGTTTTTATATAATGAATCTAGTTGATTTTGAACCGTTTTTAAGGTTTCAACTACTTTTTCATAATCCATTCTTTTGGGTCCTACAATTCCTATCGTTCCTTGCCTTCCTTCTCCTAATTCGTAGGTTGCGGTAACTACGCTACAATCTTTCATCGATCCAATTGGCGTTTCTTCTCCAATATATATCTTGATTCCATTTTCCGCATATTCCTCACCCATTGATGTAGTAAGCAAGGTCGTAAGAAGCTTCTTTTCTTCTAACGCATTGATGATTCCACTCGCTCTTCCTAAATCACTTAATTCCGGATATTTCAAAATATTATTTGCACCACTTGTATATATTTCAAGATCCTCTTCTTTTATCGATTCACCAACTGCATCCATCACATTACCCACAATTTCACTATGCATCCCTGCTTGGTTTTTTAATTTGGTAATCATCGCTAAATTAATTTCTTCAATTGCCATTCCATTTAAATTAGTATTTAAAAGGATATTCAATTTTAAAAGTGTCTCATCATCTAATTTATTATCAATATCAATTATTGAATTTTTAATAATATTTCCTTCAATTACAATAACCGCTACCAATTGATAATCATCTACTCTAGAAAGCTGAATAAATTTTAATTTATTTCCAAAAGAAGAAGGTGAAGTGACCATCGTCGCATATTCTGTATTATTCGCCAATACTTTTGCTAAGTTTGTTAGTATCCGCTCCATTTTATCTTCTTTTTCTAATAGAAGTTCTTGCATCTGTGTTACTTCTGCTACTCGTTCTTCTAACATGGAATCTACATAAAGTCGATATCCTTTATCCGAGGGAATTCGACCAGAAGAAGTATGTGGTTGAAAAATATAACCCATTTCTTCTAAGTCAGACATTTCATTCCGAATTGTCGCCGAGCTTAAATTCAAATCCGTATATCTAGAAATCGTACGAGAGCCAACTGGTTCGCCGGTTTCGAGGTAATTTCTAATCACCGCATGTAAAATCTTTTTCTTTCGATCATCCAACTGCATCTCTCGTCTCCTTTTTTTGTATTTTGTTAGCACTCGTTAATTAGGAGTGCTAATTGCTTCTTTAAATAAATTATCATGTTCGCTTTTCAATGTCAACCTATTATCTATAAAATATTTATAAACTTGAATATCTTAGCAAAAAAAGAAAACAAAAGTTGTCTTTGTCTTCTTTTTAAAATGCTACTTATTTCGTTCTTTTGGAATTTTAACAGTAAATGTGCTGCCTTTTCCCAACTCGCTTTCAAGTTTTATTTCACCTTTGTAGTATTCTACCACATGTTTTACAATTGCTAACCCTAATCCGGTTCCACCAATTTGTTTTTGCCGTCCCTCATCAATCCGATAGAATCTTTCAAATACTCTAGCTTGATCTTTTTTGGAAATACCAATCCCATCGTCTTTGATCGTGATCACAATGTTTGCATGATCTGAAAAAATAGTAACCCATACATTTCCATGCATTTGATTATATTTTACTGCATTTTCAATTAGATTAAGTAATAGTTCTCGAATTTGTTTTATATTTGCCTCTAATACAATCGGTTTACATTCCTTATGTAATGTAACTTGCTTCTTTAATGCCAAAGGCTCTAAAGTCTCAAATATCTCTTCTAACATGGCATTTATACGAATCATGGAATATGTAACTTTAATCTTTTCGCTTTCTAAGCGAGAAATCATCAAAATATCATTTATTAACTTATTCATATTTTCTGTTTCGCTTAAAATTCTACGAATAAAGTCTTTTTCCATCTCTTTATCTTTTACAAATCCTTTATCCAATAACTCCGCATATCCTTTGATGGAAGTTATAGGAGTTTTTAATTCATGTGAAGCATTGGAAAAGAATTCTTCTCGTATTTGCTTCTCTTTTTTTACTTTCATAATATACTTTCGGATTTCATGCGTTAATTCTTGGGTTGTATTTGAAATAATATTCATTTCTGTAAATTGATATTCCGGAAAATCAATTTGCAAATTATTTTTTGTGATTTCCTGCATGCGATCCGATATATCCGATAGTGGATTGGTAATTTTTTTCATATATTGATTCACCGCGAGTACTGCAAGTATCAGCACAAAAAGAATTGCTAAAAATAGAATTCCAAAAACCGAAAACATTTCTTTTAATAAGCCATTAAAAGGTAGCGCCATCCTTAGAATATAATTTCCGTCGTTAGAAATCGTTGCAACATAGATCAATTCATCTTTCAATGTTTCAGAATAACGTATGGAATATCCAACACCTCCAGCAAGGGCATCCTGTACTTCTATTCGTCCTAAATGATTTTCCATCGCAGACGGATTTTCTGTATTGGTATCTGCCACCACCTCACCAGACATGGTGATAATTGTAATTCTAGATTTGGGTTCTGGTAGCACATCGTATATCTCTTCTATTTTTCCCTCGATCTCTGCATCCTCATAATCCAAGGCATAATCCAACATGCAAAGAGAATTCGTAAGTGTCTCCACACCTGAATCTACTCTGACATTCCAAATTGCTTTAAATACAATTAGACTACTTAAAACAAGAACTAAAACCAATACTCCAATTATTCTTTTTAATAAAGCTTTTTTCAACGCTTCTCCTATTCACAATTCAAATCATTTTTCATTCACTTCAAATCGGTAACCAACACTACGCACCGTTTTAATATAATTTCCTACTTCTTTGCCAAGTTTTTGTCTTAATGTACGAATATGTATATCCAATGTTCTCGTTTCAATTTCTGCATTGTAATCCCATAAACGGTCTAATAATTCTTCTCTTGACACTACTCTGACATGATTTTTTATCAGATAAGCTAACAACTCAAATTCTTTATAAGTCAAAGAAATTTTTTCATCCTCTACAAATACCTCTCTTGTGTCTGAATTCAAAGATACTTTTCCAGTTTCATAAGAAGGAATTTCTATTTTTTCCTCTGCTCTTCGAAGTAAGGAACGAACTCTTGCCGCCAATTCCAAAACCCCGAATGGCTTTGTTATATAATCGTCTGCTCCACCATCTAATCCAACAACTTTGTCGTATTCCTTGTCTTTTGCAGTTAGAATGATTAACGGTATTTTGCTTGTATACTCTTTACGTATTTTTGAAATTGCAGATAACCCATCCATACCAGGCAACATCAAATCAAAAATTGCCATGTCTGGATTTTCTTCTTGTAATACTTGCATCGCATCTTCGGCGTTTTCAAACGTGACTACCGTATAACCATAGCCTTCCAATGCCACTTTTACCAAGTTACGAATATTCTCATCATCTTCAATTACAAATATTTTCTGCATGGAATCCTCCCTTATCCTAGTTAGAAAGAATGTATCCTGCTACGTTATTTGCATGATCAGACACTCTTTCAAGATTGCTTATTGCATCTAGGAAAATAACACCTGCTTCTGAGTTACAGGTTCCTTCCGATAAACGATGAATATGCTTTTCTCTCATTTCCGTTTCTAATAAATCGACAGAATTTTCAAAGCGTACAACTTCCACAACCATCAAACAATCTTGTTTTTCAATTGCTTCTAACGCTTTTTCCAAGGTGCGAACGACTGCATCCGAAATAATTCTCATATCTTTTAAACCTTCTTCTGAAAAATCCACTTCATTTTTAAATTTTCCATCTGCAAGTTCTGCTAGATTTTCACTGTGGTCACTAATTCTCTCAAAATCTGAAATTGTATAAAATAAATTTTTAATCAATTCATGTTGATACTCTGTTAGCGATTCATTGTCAATTTCAACCAAGAAATCTGACAATTTCTTTTCTAATTGATTTATGATTTGTTCGTTTTTAAATACCATCTCTGTATTTTTTTTCTCATTTGTTTCAAATAAAGAAACGGCAGCTTTTACATTTTCCAATGCCAAATTCCCCATAATAGAAACTTGTTCTGTTATCGATTGAATTGCAAAGGCTGGATTCGATAAAATTCTTCGGTCTAAGTGTAATTCAACTTGTGCTACTACATCCGATGTCTTCATTTCGTCCGTATCCTTATCTCTTACAATAATCATAGAAAGCTTAACCAGTTTATTTCCAAACGGGAAAAGAATCATCGTATTTAACAAATTAAATATAGTATGGAAAATGGAAATCTGTATACTATCAATTCGTGAACTTGCCCAGACCGTATCAATTTTAAAAATAATAAACATGATAATTCCAAAAAATATCGCTCCCATTAAATTAAATAATAAATGAATGATGGAAGCTCTTTTTGCATTTTTCCCTGCACCCGCACTTGATATTAACGCAGTAACACAGGTTCCAATATTTTGTCCTAGCGTAATAAACACGGCTGATTGCCAATTTACCATTCCTCCAATTGCCAGTGTTTGCAAAATACCAACTGATGCTGAAGAACTCTGAATAATTGCCGTTACCACTGCACCTGCAAGTACTGCAAGCATTGGATTTTTCCCAAGTACCGTAAAAGCATTAATGAATCCTGCGGAATCTCGATAAGGAGAAATAGATCCTGACATAAAGGAAAGCCCAATAAATAACGCTCCTACACCAACTAAAATTTCTCCTAGTTTACGTCTGCCTTCTTTTTTGGAAAACAGCATCATAAACGCACCAATTCCTAAGAGAAGAGGGGCAAAAAATGATGGTTTAAATAGAGACGTCCATTCATTCATCGATACAATCCATGCTGTAATTGTCGTTCCAATATTGGCTCCCATGATAACTCCAGTCGCCTGTACCAATGATAAAACACCAGCATTTACAAAACCGACAATCATAACCGTTGTCGCTGAACTACTCTGAATAATTGCTGTGATAATAGCGCCTACCACAACACCCATAAATCGATTTCTTGTAAGAAATCCCATGAGTTTTTTCAGTTTCGCATCGGCAGAGCGTTGAATACCATCTGCCATGATATTCATTCCATATAAAAATAAACCTAACCCTCCAATAAACTGAAATAGCATCTCCAAATCGTCTAAATTCATAAATCCTCCATCCAATTGATACTATTCATACTATTATATCAATTATTTCTTTTTATTTCGTTAAGTCTTTGTAAAGAATATGTAAATCCTTTTCCTAGTTTATTATATACGGAAAAAATTTTTAAAACAATAAAAAGGTCCAATAAAATTTTAAAAGTTTTAATTAAATCAAAAAAAGAAAAACCTAGGAGTAAAAATATCCAAAAGTTTTTCTTTCTTTTTAATCTTTATATGCAATATGTAACTTCTTTATTAATGCTCCATCGTATGGTCATGACATATCGAACCTGTCGAAACAAGATCTCCTGCCAAATATGCTAATACATTTGCTTCTGCATCTCCTGATGCCCCAACAACCACCTCAATATCTGCTTCGTTGAACAAATCTACTGCTCCACCGCCCATACCACCTGCGATGATAACTTTTGCGCCTTTTTCGGCTACAAATTTCGGTAAAAATCCTGGTCTATGTCCTGGATTAGGCAAAGCTTCTTTTCCTAAAATTTTATTTCCTTCTGTTTCAAAAAAAGTAAAATTTTCGCAATGTCCAAAATGTTGTGTAATCGTTGTTCCCTCACATGCTACTGCAATTTTCATTCCATTTCCTCCTGTTAATTCTCTTTAATTTTTTCATCTTTTTATATTATCTTGGACTGAAATACATTCACCCAATTATAAGATTTCTATTGCTTTCTCACAAATCAATCGAATTGCTTTTCCTGCTGGCGATTGATAATGAATTAAACTTTTCCCCTCATTAATTGCAAGAGATGCTATCGGATCATATGGTATCACCCCAAGAATCGGCACGTTTCTTTTCTCACAATACTGAGTTAAATCCGTTGTTACTTCTTCACAAATATCATATTTGTTAATACAGACTGCTGTTTTTATTTTAAAATGCTCTGCAGTATCCAGAATCCGAATCATATCACTTTTCCCGGATAGCGTTGGTTCCGTTACAATCAAAACCATATCCACTCCACTTAACGATGCAATCACAGGACAACCAATCCCTGGTGACCCATCAATTACTGCAATTTTTTCCTCATCGCGTATCCACTCTTTCGGTACAATTGCTTTTAAATTCTTTTTTACTTCACTGACCAATCGACCAGAAGCACCCGCTCCCATTTTTAATTTAGCAGTTGAAAAATAAGGCTCTTGTTTATATACTATCGTATCTCCATTTTTATGTTCTAGCATATCGATAGCGTCCACTGGACATACCAGTTCACATACTCCACATCCTTCACAAAGCAATTCTTCTATCTGTGGTATCTCGCTTTCTCCGGAAATTGAAATCGCATCAAATCGACAAGACTCCAAACATTTTAAACAACCCACACATTTCTCCATATTTATCTTTGCTTTTGGCAATCCAAAATAATCTGCTTTGGTCCCTTCTCCACTTGGTGTCGATGTAATATGTAAATTTGGCGCTTCCACATCACAATCTGCATATGCTTTTGTGTGAATAACATCAATAAAACAAGAGGCAACCGTTGTTTTTCCAGTACCACCTTTTCCGCTTAAAACTAATACTTGTTTCATCGTCCCACCTTCTTTCTCAGTTGGTCGATTGCGGTATCAAATAACTGTTTTACCCACGGCAAATTTTCTACTGCAATTTCTCCTTTTGCTGTACGATTAGCCAATTCGGATTCAAAAGGTATCTTCATTAAAATCGGAATCTTTTCTTCTTTTAAAAATTCTTCGGTAGGATTTTTTTCATCCGAAGATTTGTTTAACACCACCGCAAATGGTTTTTCAAACACTTTTACTAGATCCACTACCATTTTTAAATTATGACACCCAAAACTAGTCGGTTCTGCAACTAAAATACAAAAATCTGCTTTTTGTACAGTTTCCATTACCATGCATCCACTTCCTGGAGGACAATCAATAATCGCATTTTTTCCTGAATTCTTAATGCGCTTCATAATTTCACTAATAATTGGCATACCAGAGGCTTCTCCAATATTCAATTTTCCTGAAATAAACATTGTATTCTTTGTTGTTCCTTGATAAACACTTCCTATCGTGCGATCGATTTCCGTTATGGCACCTTCGGGGCAAATAATGGAACATCCCCCACAAGAATGGCAAACCGAAGGAAAAAACAATGGTTTGTTCTTCACATATGCAAGTGCATTAAAATTACAAAAATCCACACATTTTTTACACCCATTACATTTTTCTTCCTCAAAAAAAGGCACTTTGACTGCTACATTACTTTCGATTAAATTTTTAGGTTTGAAAAAGAGGTCACCATTTGGTGCTTCTACATCACAATCCGCATACACATTCTGCCCCATCGCTGCAGCAAGATTTACCGAGACAAACGTCTTTCCTGTACCACCTTTTCCACTTAATACGGCTATATTCATTTTTCACTCCATTTATTCTGTTGGTTGTTTTCCATGAAATCCAGCATGAAAATTAGATAACATTTCAAGTTTCCCATCCCTATATTTTTTTAATTCCGCTTCTACTTCAGTCGTTTCTGTTTTGTAAATTTTTACCTCTGCACCTTCTAAAACATTTGCAGCATTTTCACCACACCTTGGTGTTAACAAAACATCGGCTTTACTATCCACAATAAATTGTGCAGCTTTGATTCCTGCACCTCCTGGAGCATCTGCTGCCGGATTTTTTAGATATGTTTTATCTTTTGTTTGACTATCCACCAACAAAAATTCTGGAGAACGTCCAAAAGACACACAAATTTCTTTGTTATCATCATATACTGGAATTGCGATTATCATATTTTCCCTCCCGAAACTTTTCTTCATTTATATTTCCTTCATAACGAACCTAAGTTTACTATCATTTCCAACATATGTCAATAACTATATATAAAAAAAGAGGCGTCACCTCTTTTTTATTCTTTTTGTGGAATCACCTTCTATGATTTCCCCTTCAAAGATTTTATGCTCATGTTTATTTTTATTTTCAATTGCATCAAACAAAGTTTGAATCGATTCTTTTGCCATTTGATCTACTGGTTGCTTTAATGATGTAATTCTTGGGCAATAATATCTTCCCAAATCAATTCCATCAAAACCCGCAATCGAAACATCCTCAGGCACACGATAGCCAGCGTCAATCATTGCTCTTGTAGCACCAATTGCAAGTTGATCTGAAATTGCAAAAATTGCAGTGATTTCCTTCTTTTTCTTTAAAAATTTTTTAGTGATTTCATATCCATTTTGCATGGAATATGCTTCATATATTGTTTCCATAGGAACTATCAAATCCGGATCCACTATAATCCCACAATCCTCTAATGCTTTTAAGTATCCATTTAATCGTAAGCGCCCAATGGATTGATCTCCTTTATGTGCTGTAATATGCATAATTTTAGTATGCCCTAAATCACATAAATATTTTGTCATTTTGTAACTTTCTTGATAATCGTCTACACAAACCGAAGCATAGATATCTCGTGGAATGGAATTGGTTGCTGAAATTGTACTAAGTACAAAAGGCACTTT
>JBFHIZ010000034.1:0-22354 GCA_041596215.1 Lachnospiraceae bacterium | reverse complement strand
TTGTTGTTCCTACCAGCAAAATATCATCAAATTTGTCAATGTAAGATATATATTCTGTACATAAATTTGTATCATCTTCAACTAGAAGAATTCGCATATTATTACCTCCTATGAAATATTCTATTTTGTTTATATCATAGCGCTATCTAAAAAGCAACATTTTCCAACAAAAACCAACGTAAAAAACCAACAACTATTTTTGCGAGAGGGGATTATGATAGAGATAGATATATTATTTGTAGGGAATTAATGTATCCATTTCAAAAATTTACTATTTTTTCTTTTTTATGATTCAAGTAAAAAGAACGAATATTGAGTGTTTGAAATGCATTTCAGGAAAATCGGATTGAAATAGTCTTTCTGAGGGATCAATAGTAGAAAAAATGCGAAACGCAAAGTATTGCGGTTCGCATTTTTTATGGTTTCTTTTCTAGAAACAAGATAAAGGATGGCATATTAAGTTAGAATTGTATAAAATGAAGAAAAAAATGAGTTAAAAAACTGTCAATATACGAATAGATTTTGAAAAGTCTAATTATCAGACAATTTAAAGAAATTTCTTATTTACTTTTTGAAAAAATAATAGTATATTAGTATAAATAGTTGCAAAAAGCAAGGGTAATTAAATATCATTTAGAAAGGAAAGATGCGATCATGAAGAATGCACATCAGCAAACACAGGGTTTATATAGTTCGAGATTTGAGCATGATAATTGTGGTATCGGAGCAATTGTCAATATAAAAGGAAAGAAAACACATGAAACGGTGGAGAATGCACTTAGTATCGTTGAAAATTTAGAGCACAGAGCGGGAAAAGATGCGGAAGGAAAAACTGGAGATGGAGTAGGAATTTTACTTCAAATTTCACATAAATTCTTTTCAAAAGCATGTAAATCACTTGCATTTGAAATCGGAGAAGAAAAAGATTACGGTATTGGTATGTTCTTTTTCTCACAAGATGAGTTTAAGCGTAAACAAGCAATGAAGATGTTTGAAATTATTGTAGAAAAAGAAGGATTAGAATTTCTTGGATGGCGAGCTCTTCCTACGAATCCGGATGTGTTAGGAAGCAAAGCAATTGAAGTTATGCCTTCTATTTGGCAAGGCTTTATAAAGCGACCAGCAGATGTTGAAAAAGGGCTTGCTTTTGATCGCGAACTTTTCATTATTCGAAAGGTATTTGAGCAGAGCAATGATGATACTTATGTGGTTTCTTTATCAAGTAGAACGATTGTTTATAAAGGAATGTTTTTGGTAGGACAGTTACGAACGTTTTTTGCAGATCTTTGTAGTAAGGATTATGATTCGGCAATTGCTTTGGTACATTCAAGATTTAGTACAAATACGAATCCGAGTTGGCACCGAGCACATCCAAATCGATTGATTGTTCACAACGGTGAAATTAATACCATTCGTGGAAATGCGGATAAAATGCTTGCAAGGGAAGAAAATATGGCAAGCAAGTATTTTGAAAGTAGTATGCAAAAAGTTATTCCAGTGGTAGACACCAATGGTTCGGATTCTGCAATGTTGGATAATACGCTGGAATTTTTGGTGATGAGTGGAATGGAACTCCCCTTAGCAGTTATGATTACGATTCCAGAGCCATGGTCAAATAATAAGTTGATGAGTCGTGAAAAACATGATTTTTATCAATATTATGCTACAATGATGGAACCATGGGATGGACCGGCTTCTATTTTGTTTAGTGATGGTGATATTATGGGAGCAGTACTTGATCGGAATGGACTTCGTCCATCTCGTTACTATATAACCAATGACGATTACTTGATTTTGTCATCAGAAGTTGGTGTGCTTGATATTGATCCTTCTAATATAAAGGTGAAAGAAAGACTTCGCCCAGGAAGAATGCTTTTAGTAGATACTATTCAGGGAAGAGTAATTGATGATGAAGAAATTAAAGAAACATATGCAGCAAAACAGCCTTATGGAGAATGGTTAGATAATAATTTGATCCAACTTAGAGATTTAAAGATTCCAAATGAAAAAATAATAGAGTATAAAAAAGATGAGCGTGCAAAATTGCAAAGAGCATTTGGTTATACATATGAGGATTTTTATAGCAGTATTTTAAATATGGCAAGAGATGGTTCGGAGCCGATTGCAGCAATGGGAGCAGATGTACCTTTAGCAGCAATTTCAAAACAACATGTATCTTTGTTTGACTATTTCAAACAATTATTTGCACAAGTTACCAATCCTCCTATTGATGCAATTCGAGAAAAGATTATTACAGCAACGACGATTTATGTTGGCAAGGATGGAAATATTTTAGAAGCGAAACCTGAAAATTGTAAAATGCTATGTGTAAATAATCCAATTTTAACGAACACGGATCTTCTAAAGATTAAGAATTTAAAGAAAGATGGATTTAAAACGGCAACAATACCAATCATTTATTATAAAAACACATCTCTTAAAAAAGCAATATACCGGATGAATGTGGAAGCCGATCGTGCACAAAATGAAGGCGCGGATATATTGATCTTAAGTGACCGTGGTGTAGATGAAAATCACATTGCGATTCCTTCACTATTAGCTGTCTCTGCCATGCAACAGCATTTGGTGAAAACAAAGAAATATACCAGTGTATCGATGATTCTTGAAAGTGGAGAACCAAGAACTGTTCACCATTTTGCAACCATATTGGGTTATGGTGCTTGTGCTATCAACCCGTATTTAGCACAGGATACTATTAAGGAGTTAATCAATATTGGTCTTTTAGAAAAAGATTATTATGCGGCAGTGGAAGATTATAATCAGTCGATTATTTCGGGAATAGTAAAAATAGCATCCAAGATGGGTATTTCAACTCTTCGATCTTACCAAGGAGCTAAGATATTTGAAGCGATTGGTATATCTAAAGATGTAATAGAAGAATATTTTCCAGATACCGTAAGTCGAGTAGGTGGAATTTCTTTGGAAGATATTGAAAATGATATTAATAAAAGACATACCAGCGCATTTGATCCTTTGGGGTTAACAACGGATACAAAATTTGAAAGTGTGGGAAACCATAAATATCGAAGTGGAAAAGAAGAACATCTTTACAATCCAAAAACAATTCATTTACTACAGCTTTCTACAAGAAATAATGATTATAAAACATTTAAAGAGTATTCTGCATTAATAAATGAGGAAATGGATCCTATTACCATTCGAGGAAATATGGATTTTCTCTATCCAGAAAAAGGAATTCCGATAGAAGAAGTGGAAAGTGTAGAATCTATTGTGAAAAGATTTAAAACTGGCGCAATGTCATATGGTTCGCTTTCTCAGGAAGCGCATGAAGCATTAGCAATTGCAATGAATACCATTGGAGGCAGATCAAATTCTGGAGAAGGTGGAGAAAGTGTTGAGCGATTAACGGTAGGAAAAAATGGAGTCAATAAATGTTCCGCAATTAAACAGGTTGCTTCTGGACGATTTGGCGTAACATCAAAATATTTGGTAAGCGCAAAGGAAATTCAAATTAAAATGGCACAAGGTGCAAAACCGGGTGAAGGTGGTCATTTGCCAGGAGGAAAAGTATATCCATGGATTGCAAAAACCAGATTATCTACACCGGGTGTTTCCTTAATTTCACCACCACCACATCATGATATTTATTCGATTGAAGATTTAGCGCAATTGATATATGATTTGAAAAGTTCCAATAGTCAATCACGAATTTCTGTAAAGTTAGTGTCGGAGGCAGGTGTTGGAACCGTTGCAGCAGGTGTTGCAAAAGCAGGTGGGGAAGTAATTTTAATTTCCGGATATGATGGTGGAACAGGAGCAGCAGCAAAGAGTTCCATTCATAACGCTGGACTTCCATGGGAATTAGGGCTTGCAGAAACACACCAAACATTGATTAAAAATGGACTTCGAAATAAAGTAGTGGTTGAAACCGATGGAAAACTTATGACCGGACGTGATGTTGCAATCGCCTGTTTGTTAGGAGCAGAAGAATTTGGATTTGCAACAGCACCATTAGTAACACTTGGCTGTGTTATGATGAGAGTTTGCAATTTGGATACTTGTCCAGTTGGAGTTGCAACACAGAATCCAGAGCTACGGAAACGATTTGCAGGGAAACCAGAATATGTTATTAATTTTATGCGTTTTATTGCGGAAGAATTAAGAGAATATATGGCAAAACTTGGTTTGCGAAATTTAGATGAAATGTGTGGAAGAAGTGATTTGATTACGCAGAAACATTCCTTTGATAATGGTAAGGTTGGAAAACTCGATTTGTCCGCATTGATTAATAATCCATATGCACAAACCGAAAAAATGGAATATGAGAAAAAGAATCCATATGATTTTGAGTTTGAAAAAACATTGGATCAAACCATTCTTATGAAGGAATTAATGCCTGCATTAAAGAAAAAACAAAAGCGAAGTCTTGCAATTGATATAAAGAATACAAATAGTAGAACCTTTGGTACAATGTTTGGAGCAGAAATTACGAAACTATATGAGGATACGTTGGAAGACGATATGTATACGATTCAATGTAATGGAAATGGAGGACAAAGTTTTGGAGCCTTCATACCAAAAGGTCTTACGATAGAAGTCGTTGGTGATTCAAATGATTATTTTGGAAAAGGGCTGTCCGGTGGTAAATTAATTATCTATCCTCCAAAAGGATCTAATTTTAAATATGATGAAAATATTATTATTGGAAATGTCGCTTTTTATGGAGCAACCAGTGGAGAAGCTTATATAAACGGAGTAGCAGGAGAAAGATTTTGTGTTCGTAATTCCGGCGTTAAAGCGGTAGTTGAAGGCGTAGGCGATCATGGATGTGAATATATGACAGGTGGACGTGTGGTAATCTTAGGGAATACTGGTAAAAATTTCGCTGCAGGTATGAGTGGAGGAATTGCTTATGTGCTAGATGAAGAGAATAAACTTTATTTGAACATGAATAAGGAATTAGTGGATTCTGAAAAAGTAACGGATAAATACGATGTGTTGGAATTGAAACAAATGATAAAGAAACATGTTGCATATACCAATTCTGAAAAAGGGAAACGTATTTTGGATCATTTCAGTGAATATTTACCTAAGTTTAAGAAAATTATGCCGCGTGATTACAAGAAAATGCTAAGTCAAATGGTGCAAATGGAACGAAAAGGGCTATCTATCGAGCAGGCGCAAATCGAAGCATTTTATGAATTGAAGAAATAAGAAAGGAGGAAGAAAAAAATGGGAAAACCAACTGGATTTTTAGAATTTAACCGAATAGAAAGCAAAGCTGTAGAACCAAAAACAAGAATTAAAAATTTTGATGAATTTCACACACCGCTTCCTCTTGCTTCACAAAAGGAGCAGGCTGCACGTTGCATGGATTGTGGAATTCCATTTTGTCAGTCTGGACTTGTGATAAAGGGAATGGTTTCAGGATGTCCGTGTAATAATTTGATTCCTGAATGGAATGAATTATTATATCGAGGGAATTATAAACGAGCTTATAACAGATTGATTAAAACAATTAATTTTCCCGAGTTTACATCAAGAGTTTGCCCGGCACCCTGTGAGAAGTCTTGTACATGTGGATTGAATGGTGATCCGGTATGTATTAAAGAAAACGAACGAACAATTATTGAATATGCTTATGAACATGGTTATGCAGGACCAAAACCACCGCAAATTCGTACGGAAAAGAAAGTGGCAGTTATTGGGTCCGGACCAGCTGGACTTGCAGCAGCTGATTTGTTGAATATGAGAGGACATGAAGTTACTGTATTTGAGCGATCTGACCGAGTGGGTGGACTTCTTATGTATGGCATTCCAAATATGAAGCTTGAAAAACATATTGTTGACCGGAAAATTAAAGTTATGGAAGATGAAGGAATCACTTTTTTAACCAATGCAAATGTTGGAGAAGATGTTAAAGTGTCCAGTGTTTTAAAAGAATTTGATGCAGTTGTTCTTGCATGTGGAGCATCCAACCCTAGAGATATTAATGCACCGGGAAGAGATGCAAAGGGGATTCATTTTGCAGTGGAATATTTAACAGGAGTTACAAAAAGTTTATTGGATTCTAAATTGACCAATAAATCTTTCCTTAACACCAAAGGAAAGAATGTTGTAGTAATTGGTGGCGGAGACACTGGTAACGATTGCGTGGGAACATCGATTCGTTTGGGATGTAAGTCGGTTACGCAATTAGAAATGATGCCAAAACCACCGGAAAATAGAACGGATGATAATCCATGGCCACAATGGCCAAAAACTTTAAAAACTGATTATGGTCAAGAAGAAGCAATCGATAAATTTGGAAATGATCCAAGAATTTATGAAACGACGGTGAAAGAATTTGTAAAAGACAAAGATGGAAAGCTTTCGAAACTTGTTTGTGTAAAAGTGAAATTTACAAAGAATGAAAAAACAGGTCGTATGGATTTGGGATTTGTTGAAGGAAGTGAATTTGAATTACCATGTGATTACGTATTTATTGCAGCTGGCTTCTTGGGAACGCAAAAATATGTCACCGATGCGTTTGGACTAGAATTGGATAATCGAACGAACGTAAAAACGGAGCAAGGAAAGTTTGCAACAAATATTGAAAAAGTATTTGTCACAGGAGATATGCACATTGGACAATCCCTTGTTGTAAGAGCAATCAAACAAGGTCGTGAAGTGGCAAGAGATGTGGATGTGTTTTTAATGGGATATAGTAATTTGGAATAGAGAGAATAACGAGAAAGTGAAGGCAATCGGTGGACATTGCATGGACACCGTGCTATAATTTAAATAAGTTAATAAACGCAGAGAGATCAAGAGCAAAGTAATGAAGCAGATTCATTTACCTTGCTCTTTTTTGCATGATGGGAAATGAAGGAAATAAAAATATGGTGGCGACCAAAACGCAGGTAGGAGAAGATATGGTTGATATAGCAATTATTGGAGCTGGAATTACCGGTTCATTTTTGGCACATGATTTATCCATGTATGAAGGAAGTGTCATGGTATTAGAAAAAGATGCCGATGTTGCAAATGAAGCAACAATGGCAAATAGTGCGATTATTCATTCGGGACATGACCCGAAAGATCATACGTTAAAAGAGCAATTAAATGTACGGGGAAATGCAATGTATGAGGAGATTTGTAAAAATCTGGGTGTAGAATTTCAAAGAACGTCAGCATATGTTGTAGCTACATCGGAAGAAGAAGAATTAACATTGGATGGATTATATAAACAAGCAAAAAAAAGAAAGGTACCTGTAACATATGTGCCTGTTGAAGAAGCGAGAAAAGAAGAAAAAAATTTAAGTGATATGGTGACAAAAGTAATCGAATTGCCTACGACTGGATTGATTAATCCTTGGGAAGTAGCCATTGCATTGATGGAAGAAGCGGTCATGAATGGGGCGGATTTACAATTGGAATGTGAAGTGCAAGGAATCGTAAAAAAAGAGAATAGAAAGGGAACTTATTTTGAAATAAAAACAAGCAAAGGGATATTTGAAGCAAAAATTATAATTAATGCAGCAGGTGTGTATGCGGACAAGATTTATTCTATGGTATCTGACAAGCAGACTAGAGTGTCGATTAAAGCGAGAAAGGGAGAATATTATGTGTTGGATCGATTAAAAGAGCCGCTTGTGAAGCGTGTGATTTATCCAGTTCCATCGGAAAAAGGAAAGGGCGTATTAGTTGTACCAACCGTGCATGGAAACTGTTTGCTAGGTCCCAATTCGGATTTTGTTGAAGATAAAGAAGGAAATAATAGTACCAAAACAGCTCTTGATTATGTGCGTGAAGAATTGAAAAAAACAATTAAAAATGTACCAATGGATAAAGTGATTCGGGTGTTTGCCGGACTTAGACCAACGGGAGATACTCATGATTTTGTAATTGAAGAAGCTGCGGACACGAAAAATTTTATTAATGTTGCATGTATCGAATCGCCTGGTTTGGTAAGTGCTCCAGCTGTTTCGGAATATGTGATGGAAACCATTTTAAAAACAAAAAAAGAATGGAAACAAAAAGCCAAAATAAAAAGAAGAAAACCCTATATTAATTTAAAACATATGACAGTAGAAGAACGAGAAAAACTTGTGGCGAAAGATCCATCCTTTGCAAAAATTGTTTGTCGTTGTGAGCAAATATCAGAAGGAGAAATCCTAGATGCAATTCGGAGGCCAGTGGGTGGAGTTACAGTAAAAGGAGTAAAAAAACGATGTAGACCGGGTATGGGAAGATGTCAAGGCGGATTTTGTCAGCCACTTATTGTTGATATTTTAGCGAAAGAATTGGGAATTTCACCACTTGATGTAAGACTGGATTCGAAGAAATCTACGATGTTAGTGGATACGACAAAGGAGGAAGAATAGGATGAGAGAATATGAGATTGTCGTAATTGGTGGTGGAAGTGCAGGAATAGCAGCTGCTGTTAGTGCATATGAAAATGGGTGCAAAGATATCTTGGTCATTGAACGAGATCAAGAATTAGGTGGGATTTTATTACAATGTATTCATAATGGATTTGGGCTTCATATGTTTGGGGAAGAACTTTCCGGACCATCCTATGCAGAACGATGGATTGATAAATTAAAAGAAAAAGGAATTTCTTATAAAACCGGTAGTATGGTAACTCATTTGGGAAGTGACAAAGTGGTAGAATATGTAAATCCAAAAGATGGCTATGTACAGGTTAAAGGAAAGACTGTTATTTTAGCAATGGGATGTAGGGAACGTACAAGAGGAGCAATAGCCATACCGGGATTTCGACCAAGCGGTATATGGACGGCAGGAACCGCACAAAGATATTTGAATATGGAAGGATATTTAGTCGGGAAAAAAGTATTTATTCTTGGTAGTGGAGATATTGGGTTGATTATGGCGAGACGAATGACACTTGAAGGAGCTGAAGTGCTAGGTGTGGCAGAACTTATGCCATATTCAAATGGATTACCTAGAAATATGAAACAATGTTTAGAAGACTTTGATATTCCTCTATATTTATCGCATACCATAACAAAAATAGAAGGAAAACAGAGAATCCAAGGAATTGAACTTTCGGAAGTTGATGACAAAATGCAGCCAATAAAAGGTAGTGAAAAACATTTTGATGTGGATACCTTATTGCTTTCTGTTGGATTGATTCCGGAAAATGCATTAAGTGAAGAAGCAAGCATACGATTACATCCTAGAACAAAGGGAGCGATTGTGGATGAAACCTATCAAACATCAACGCCTGGAATTTTTGCATGTGGAAATGTATTGCATGTTCATGATTTGGTGGACTTTGTTAGTGAGGAAGGGAAAAAAGCCGGAAAAGCTGCAGTTAAGTATATAAAAGGAGAACTTGTGGTTGGGAAGGGATTTCAAACGGAGGCTGGAGAAGGAATTGGATATATTTTGCCAGCACAAGTAAACGTGGATAATTTGGAAGATAAAATAGAGTTTATGTTTCGAGTAAGAAAGAAATATAAGAATGTGAAAATTGGGATTTATAGTGATGGTAAATTACTTCGAGAAATGAAAAAGCCGCATATGGCACCTGCAGAAATGGAAAAATTAGTCTGTAAAAAAGAGGAACTATTAGGCGTAAAAGAAAAGCTTACCATTTCGGTAATAGAATAGAAAGGAAGGTGCAAAATGGGAAAAAAGATAGTAAAAGAAATGGCCTGCATTGTGTGTCCAATGAGTTGTCATCTAAAAGTAGAGTTGGATGAAAACGGAAAGGTACTACAGGTTTCTGGGAATACATGCCCAAGAGGAGAAGCTTATGCACGTGCAGAAATGACAAATCCAGTGCGAATGGTAACGAGTACTGTAGTGTTAAAAGATGGTCCTTATAAAAGACTTCCCGTAATTTTGTCGGGAATGATTCCAAAAGGGGAAATTTTTCATGTTATGGAAGAAATAAATAAGGTAAAAGTTTGTGCACCAGTGCACATCAATGATATAATTATAGAAAATATAACAGGATTGCATGTGGATTTACTTGCAAGTAGAAGTATGGAAAAGGAGACGCATGAAGATTGAACAACAAATCATACCAGCCTTATCTTCGATGAAGGAAGTGGAAAAGTTTTTGGAGAGTGAGGATACCTATGGAATACTTATGAATTTGCATCTAGGATTACTAGATGGGATTATTAAAGAGGCACATCGGCAACAAAAACGAATTTTATTGCACTTGGATTTGACAAGAGGTTTAACAGCGGATGTATGTGGGTGTGAATATGCTTGTCAAATACTACAGGTGGATGGGATTATATCAACGAAGGTGAAAGTGATTGAATCTGCAAAAAAGTGTGGAAAAACAGCAATTTTACGGTTTTTTTTAATTGATTCGAAATCACTGGAAAAAGGAATTGCGATTTGTAATAGTATTTTACCGGATTATGTTGAGGTATTACCAGGGATTGCCTATGAAATCATACCTCGCATTAAGTCGCAAGTTCCTTGTGAGATTATGTGCGGAGGATTAATTCAATCCATGGAACAGGTAGAACAATGCATTCATGCGGGGGCATGTGCAGTGACAATTTCAGAAAAGTATAAAAAAATGAAATAAAATGAATGGGGTATACAAAATGGAAAAATACATCTTAGCGATTGATCAAGGAACAACAAGTTCTAGAGCAATTATTTTTGATAAACATACCAATATTGTGGCTAATGTGCAAAAGGAATTTACACAGTATTTTCCAAAGCCTGGATGGGTAGAACATGACGCTAATGAAATTTGGTTAAGTGTGATTGCCGTTTATATGGAAGCGATGACAAAATCCGAAATAAAACCAGAACAGATTGCGGGAATTGGGATTACGAATCAAAGAGAAACCGTAGTAGTATGGGATAAAAAAACAGGCATTCCAATTTACCATGCGATTGTTTGGCAATCAAGGCAAACTTCAGAAATTTGTGATGCACTAAAAAAGAAGGGGTATGAGCAAATAATTCGAGAGAAAACAGGATTGTTGATTGACCCTTATTTTTCGGGAACAAAGGTGAAATGGATTTTAGATCATGTTGAGGGAGCAAGAGAAAAAGCGGATAAAGGAGAATTACTTTTTGGAACGATTGATTCTTGGTTGATATGGAAATTATCAGGTCAAAAGGTTCATGTTACAGATTATTCCAATGCATCACGAACGTTACTCTATAATATTTATGATCTGACATGGGATGATGAATTGCTAAAAATTATGGAAATTCCGAAATCTATGTTACCTACGGTAAAATCATCTTCTGAAATCTATGGGAAAACGGCACCTTATCATTTCTTTGGTGAGAGAATTCCCATTGCTGGTGTGGCAGGCGATCAACAAGCAGCACTTTTTGGTCAAGCTTGTTTTCAACAAGGTATGGCAAAAAACACATATGGAACAGGATGCTTTTTGCTTATGAATACAGGAGAAAAACCTGCAAAATCAGAACATGGATTATTAACTACAATTGCATGGGGGATTGATGGCAAAGTGACATATGCACTTGAAGGAAGTGTTTTTGTAGCGGGAAGTGCAATTCAGTGGCTTCGAGATGGCATGCAGATGATTGAAACAACACCGGAAAGTGAACGTGTAGCAAACGAAGTAGCGGATAGTGAAGGGGTATATATTGTTCCAGCGTTTGTTGGATTAGGAGCACCTTATTGGGAAGATAAAGCAAGAGGTGCTGTCTTCGGAATTACAAGAGGAACAACAAGAGCTCATTTTGTTCGAGCGACGATTGAATCGCTTGCATATCAATCAAAAGACATTATTGATGCGATGACAAAAGAATCAGGTATTCCTCTTAAAAAATTAAAAGTGGATGGAGGAGCGATAGCAAATTCACTTTTGATGCAATTTCAAAGTGATATGTTACAAGTGGATGTTGAACGACCAAAACGAAAGGAATCTACGGCATTAGGTGCAGCATATTTGGCAGGTCTTGCCGTTGGATTTTGGAAAAATAAAGACGAATTAATTACAAATTATCAGATTGATAAAACATTTCATCCAGAAATGGAGCCAGAGAGAGCAGAAGAAAAATATGCAGGATGGAGAAAAGCAGTAAAATCAACCTGTACATTTATTGATGAGGAGAAAGAAGAATAAGTTGAAAAAGAAGCATAAATAGGAAAAGAAGGTGAAGCAATGAAGTATCTGATTATTTTCTTTGGAATTCTTTTGTTTTTAGGGTTGTTAACGTTATGGATAGGGAAAATCTTGGTAGACCAGCTCACATCGTCAAAAAGATGTGATGTAGAAAAAGAAAGAAATGATGCGATGCTAAGAGGGGAATATAAAAAAGAAGATTTTACAGGAGTTCTCAAAGAACCATTTTCTATTCGAAATGGGAGAAATGAAAAATTAGAAGGGGAAATACTATATTGTGAAGAACCAACGAATCGAATTTGCATTGCATGCCATGGGTGGACATCAAATCGGATTGGAATGTACAAATATGCAAGAGCAATACTGGATAACCATTTCCATGTAATTGTATATGACCATACGAATTGTGGAAATAGTGAAGGAAGTTATGGTACGATGGGGGCATATGAGAGTGAGGATTTATCGGATGTTGTTGATTTTGCAAAAGAAACATTTGGGCAGGATTGTCAGATCATGACTTATGGAGAGTCCATGGGAGCAGCAACGGTTCTTTTACATATGACAATGGATGAACGTGTCAATGCCGTGGTTGCAGATTGTCCGTTTTCTGATTTGGAAGAGGAATGTAAATATATTATTACGAAAAAGAATCATCTTCCAAAATTTCCGGTGTATTGGGTGGCAGACTGGATTTTTAAAAAGCGAGTTGGATTTTCGATTCGGGATGTTTCGCCAGAAAAAGCAATGCGAATGGAAAATGGGGTAAAAAATATTCCCTTGCTTTTAATTCATGGAGATGCAGATGATTTTATTTTGCCGAAACATAGCGAAAGAATTAAAGCTGTAAAAAAAGGATATGTCTCATTAATCTATATTGTAGGTGCTAAACATGCGAGAAGTATTTTAAAGAATCCAGTGGAATATCAAAATGCGTTGTCAAAATTTATTTCTGATATTTTTTAAAATAAAAATGGATGCCAAGGCATCCATTTTCTGAGGGAGTGTTATGAAAAAGTTTTTGTACTTTTTAACAACTTAAGTATATCTTTAATTTGTTATGAAACCGTGTTGTTAAAATTAACAAATCATGAACATATCGTTAAAAAACAAAGGAATCTAAAATAAAAAGAAAAAAAATGAAAAGGAAATCTAAAGAGCATATGAAACCAGAAGATTTAATAAAAATAATGGATCAAGCAGAAGGATTGAAAAATTTCACGAGGCATTCTTGGACTTCCACGGGTAGAAAGGAAAGTGTTGCAGAACATTGTTGGCGCTTAACGCTTATGGCTTTTTTTGTAAAGGATGAGTTTCCAGAGGTAAATATGGAACGTGTGATAAAGATGTGTATGTTTCATGATATGGGAGAAGCGTTTTTAGGAGATATACCAAGTTTTGAAAAAGTGGAAAACGATGAAGTGTTAGAGAAAAAAAGTGTTACGGATTGGGTGAAATCCCTTCCAGCTTTTTATCAAACGGAGGTTGCACTTCTATTTGAAGAGATGAATGCCGGAAAAACAGAAGAAGCAAAACTTTTATGGGCGCTTGATAAAATGGAGTGTTTAATTCAACATAATGAGGCGGACATTTCTACTTGGCTTCCATTAGAGCATGAGTTAAATGTTACCTATGGGAAAGAAGAAGTTGCCTTTTCAAAATATTTACAAACGCTAAGAGCCTTAATTAATCAAATGTCAAAAAAGAAAATGGAAGAGAAATAATAAAGTCTTTTAATAAAAAAATAACATATTTATCACATTCTTTTCACAATTATTTATTATATTTATCTTAATAATACGAAATGGATTTATAAGGAGGAAATAAATAATGGATGAAGAAGGAAAGAAAATAAATAAAAAGAAAAAAGTACGTACTGGGCTATCCATCTTTTTTTTAGTGGTTTTAGTGTGTGGTGTTTTTTTAACGAGTACCATTGTGGGAATTAGAGGAATCAATCGATTATTGTCAGAGGATGGTTTTAAATTCGCTTATCACAGAATATATGATGGAACCAAGGACGCATTGTCAGAAGAAATGGATACGATTGAGGAGTATGCAATGTTAGAGGATCAAACATCGGAAGATTTTTCTGACAATGAGGATTCTCAACTTCAGATAACGGATTCGGTTGACTCTGGGGCGGTTGTAACGGATGTAACAAATGTTGTGGAAACAGTAATGCCATCGATTGTATCCATTACGAATTCTTATTATGAGCAGTATATGAATCCCTTTGATGGAGAAATATATTCTGGAGAATCACAAGCAAGCGGTTCGGGAATTATTTTTGCACAAAACGATAGGGAGTTATTAATTGTTACAAATAATCATGTGGTTGATGGAAGTGATAAATTAATGGTTCAATTTATTGACGGAGAGTTAGTAGAAGCGCAGGTAAAGGGTGTGGATAGTTCCATTGATTTGGCTGTTATTGCTATTCAGTTGACCGATATTAAGGAAAGCACCATAAATGAGATTGCATTGGCGAGATTTGGAGATTCTGATGAATTGAAAGTTGGAGAGCCTGCAATTGCAATTGGAAATGCATTAGGGTATGGACAATCGGTAACAACAGGTGTGATTAGTGCTCTTGGACGAACTGTAGGAGATGAAAGTACGGGTATTTACGATGATTTGATTCAAACAGATGCAGCAATTAATCCTGGTAATTCTGGTGGAGCATTATTAAATATCAAGGGCGAAGTAATTGGAATTAATTCAAATAAAATTGGTGGTTCTTCGATTGAAGGAATGGGATATGCAATTCCTATTTCAAAAGCGATACCAATTATTAGTGAATTGGTGCAATATGAAACAAGAATCAAAATTGCAGATGCAGAAAAAGGATACATAGGAATTCAAGGCGCAGATGTAACCGAGGAAATTAGTCAACTTTATCAACTTCCAGTTGGAGTGTATGTTTCAAGTGTTTATCCGGGAACGGGAGCGGATATTGCAGGTCTTGCCAAGGGAGATATTATTACCGAGTTAAATGGAAAGAATATTTCTACGATGGAAGAATTACAAACGGAATTGCAATATTATGCAAAAGGAGAAGTCGTTACTTTAAAAATTCAAAAATATTCACAAGAAGGATACATTGAATCGGAAATTGATCTTGAACTTGTAGGCTTAGATTTATTAGGAGAATAAAGTTGATTATGATAATCCCCTATTTCTTATTTATATAAGAAATAGGGGATTTTTAAAAAAGTATATAAATATAGTAAAATATGGTAAAATAAAAGAGTAATTTTACATAATTTCAATGCAAAAGGAAAGAAATATTAGCGAAAGGAAAATATAATCTATATAGAAACTGGATTATACGTATGGAAAATGGAGCTAGGAAGAAAAAAACTGAGATTAGGCGACGTGTTAATTAAGCAAAAAGTAATTACCAATGCACAGTTAGAAAAGGCGCTTGAAATTCAAAAAGGAAGTGGACTAAGACTGGGAAATATTTTGGTGGATGAAGGAATTATTTCAGATGAAATGATTGCAAAAGCTTTAAGTGTACAATTGAAGTATGAATTAGTGAATTTACAAAATGAAGAAATTCCAAGTGAAATATTAGGTATGTTTAATTCATCGATGTTGAAAAAAGATAAAATATTTCCATTCAAGTTTGCGGAAGATAATCCGAATAGTATCTGTGTTGCGATGGCGGATCCGATGGATATGTCGGCAGCAGATGATGTTATGTTAGTTACGAATCTTATGGTACAACCCTTTGTCTCCACACAAAAAAGTATTATGCTTGCCATTGATAAGTATTATGGGCAAGATGATGCACTCTCGGCAGCAGATATGTATGCAAAAGAAAAAGAAGATCAACTGGTTGAAAAAGAGGATATGTATAGTGAAGATGTGAACAATTCTCCAATCGTACAGTTGGTAAAGGCTATGATTGATCAGGCAGTAAGGCAGAATGCATCCGATATTCATATTGAACCAATGGAACGACAACTTCGCATTCGATATCGAATTGATGGCATTTTATATGAAAGAATAACATATTCGACAAGGTTACTTCCAGCTATTGTTGCTCGAATTAAAATTATCGGTGGAATGGATATTTCGGAAAAGAGAAAGCCACAGGATGGTCGTATCACACAAATCGTGGACCGCCAAGAGTATGATATTCGTGTATCCGTTTTACCAACGGTATTTGGCGAAAAAATTGTTATGCGTTTGACTTCCAAACAGGGATTAACGAAAAGCAAAGCGCAATTAGGATTGCGTGGGGAAGAACTTAAAAAAATAGATCGTATTTTATCTAATCCACATGGAATTATTTTGATTACAGGACCTACGGGAAGTGGTAAATCAACGACGTTATATACTGCATTAAGTGAATTAAATAGTGATGAAGTTAATATTATTACGGTAGAAGATCCGGTGGAAGCAAATATAGATGGTATCAATCAGGTACAGGTAAATAATCGTGCAGACTTAACCTTTGCTACTGCACTTCGTTCGATTCTACGACAGGATCCAGATATTATTATGATTGGTGAAATTCGAGATAAAGAAACGGCTTCGATTGCGGTGCAAGCGTCTATAACAGGTCATTTGGTGGTAAGTACGTTACACACAAATTCTTCTGCAAGTACGATTACTAGATTAGAAGATATGGGAATTGAATCCTATTTGTTAGCAGATTCTATGGTGGGAATTATTGCACAACGTTTGGTACGTAGATTATGTCCGGATTGTAAAAAAGAGCGTTTAGCGACAACGGAAGAAAAGATATTGTTAGGAGTAGAAGAAGAAAAGGAATATAGGGTTTATGATGCGATTGGTTGTAGCAAATGCGATAATATTGGATATAAAGGGCGTGTAGGTGTTTATGAAATTATGGAAGTGTCCCATGACTTGCAAAATGTCATTGCAAAAGGGAAAGGTGCTGATGAAATCAAAGAAGAGGCGTTAAAGGAAGGAATGAGTACCTTACGAATGAGTGCGAGCAGTTATGTGATGGAGGGAATCACAACGATGGAAGAAATGAAAAAAGTATCGTTTGATTCTTAACAAAAAAATAATCAGGTAATAAATTAAAAAAATAAAAATTATAACGATGAAATGAACCTTTTTATAAAGATAGGATGTCTTAACTATTGGGTTTTGTTTTTTACAAATAATTATTTGGGGGAGTTTATATGGCTACATTTGGTTACATTGCAGTTGATAAAACAGGAAAAGAGAAAAAAGGAAGCATGGATGTGGAATCAGAAGATTTACTGCGTGTGGAATTAAAAAAACAGGGATTAACCATATTAGAGATTTCAAAACAAAATCTTTTAACAAGGGATTTAAATATAGAAATAGGGGGAAACCCAAAGGCAAGGGATTTGAGTATTTTTTGTAGACAGTTTGTAAGTATGTATCGTGCGGGTGTTAGCATTTTAGAAACCATTCATTTACTTACGGATCAAACAGAGAATAAAAAGCTCGCGAAAGCAGCAAGAGAAGTACAGGCAAAAATAGAAAAAGGAGAAAGTCTCTCCGATTCTTTGAGTGAATTTCCAAAGATTTTTCCAAAGCTTATGGTAACGACGATTGCAGCGGGAGAAGCTTCAGGAAGTTTGGATATCGCATTTGACAGAATGGCAACCCATTTTGAAAAGTCTTCTAAAACACAAGCATTAATAAAAAAAGCAATGATTTATCCGATTGTTGTGGCAGTGGTAGCACTTGCTGTTGTAATTGTTATGCTTGTAAAAATCATCCCTATGTATACGGAAATGTTTGACCAATTGGGAACCGAACTTCCAGCCATTACAGTAGCAGTTGTAAATGCCAGTGATTTTTTGGTGGATTTTTGGTATATTTTAATTCCTTTGGTTGTGGTTTTAATATGGGGAATTCGGTATTTTCTTCAAACACCAGCAGGACAATTAACAATTGGGAGAATGGCAATAAAAATTCCAATGTTTAAAAATTTTTCAGTAAAAACGGCTTCGGCAAGTTTGGCAAGAACACTAAGTACATTGTTAGCGGCAGGAGTACCATTAGTAGAAGCGGTAGGCATTTCTGGAAACACCATGGCTAATGTGCTATTTAAAAATGCATTGCAAGATGCAAAGGAAGAGATCATTCGAGGAATTCCACTTTCTACGCCGATAGAAGAGTCGGGATTATTTCCACCAATGGTTTCTCATATGATTCGAATTGGGGAAGAATCCGGATCTACGGAGGAAATGTTAGATAAATTAGCAGAGTACTATGAAGAGGAAGTAGAAATCGCAACAGAATCTCTTATGGCAGCAATGGAACCGATGATCATCATTGTGTTAGCAGTAATTGTTGGGGTTTTAATCGCAGCAGTCATGGCACCAATGCTTAGCATGTACAGTGGGCTTGATGCGTTATAAAGGTAATCGAATTATTCATTTTCGTTGTAGGGACGGAAGTGTGTAAGATAAAGTAGTTAAACAAAAAAAGAAAAGGATGGGAAAAGATATGAAAAAAACAAATAACAAAGGTTTTTCATTAGTAGAATTAATTATCGTTATTGCCATTATGGCAGTACTCGTAGGAATTTTGGCACCACAATTTATTAAGTATGTAGAAAAATCTAGAGAGTCTACAGATATTAAGAATGTACAAGAAATGGTGGTTGCAATTCAAGTATATGCAGCAGATCCTGACGGAGGTTTTGAAACGTCAGATGCAGGAACAATTACGCTTGGAGCAGCTGCAGGAGGAAAATTAGCAACAGCGCTTACTGAAGCTGGATTGCCAACAACTTATACCGCGGCTAGTACTAAATATGAAAACACAATTATTACTGTGAGCATAGATACAAACGGAGCACCAAGTTTTACAGCAGGAACATCATCTGATACATCAGCATATAATGATGATTTTGGATTCTAAATAAAAAATATGTAAAAAGGACATTATCCCTATGGCTATCGTGTTTTATACAATGGTATTTGTATTTGGAATGATTATTGGTAGTTTTTTAAATGTATGCATCTACCGGATTCCTAAAAAAGAGAATATAGTAACAGTACGTTCCCATTGTATGGGATGTGGGTATCAACTGAAGTGGAACGATTTGGTTCCACTTTTCAGTTACCTATTTTTGCGAGGTCGATGTCGAAATTGTAATAAGAAATTGTCCGTCCAGTATCCTCTTGTTGAGGCTATAAACGGAATCTTGTATGTAGTAATTGTCTTGGTGAGTGGATGGGTCTGGGAATCTTTGATTCTTTGCTTGTTGGTATCGGCATTACTTGTACTTAGTATTATTGATTTTAAAACTTATGAGATTCCACTTGGAATCAACATCTTTATACTGGCACTAGGGCTAATTACAACATTGATAGACACTACAAATTTCCTAGATCATGTAATTGGCTTTTTTGCTGTCAGTGTATTCTTATATGCTCTTATTTGGATTTCTAAAGGGAAAGCAATTGGAGGTGGAGATATGAAATTAATGGCCGCCGCTGGATTGCTTCTTGGGTGGAAATTAATTATCTTGGCTTTTTTATTAGGTTGTATCCTTGGAGCGGTAATTCATGTTATTCGGATGAAAGTTACAAAGGTAGATCATGTTCTTGCAATGGGACCATATTTAGCTACTGGTATTGTTATTGCTAGTCTTTGGGGAGAACAAATGATACGTTGGTATTTACAAGTTAGTGGGTTTTAATTAACCAATAAAGTTGAAAATTCGCGCAACAAAGATTGCGCATAAAAATAGATTACATGCATTCTTGAAAGGGGTATATTATGGCGGGAAAAGTAATTAGTATGGAGATGGGGTTCTCAATTACAAAAGTATGTGAGTTGGATTATCAAGTGCAAAATCCAAAAGTATACAATAGCTTTGTAATGGAAACTCCACAGGGAGTACTTGCAGAAGATGGAACGGTGAATTGTACCGAAGCATTTGCTGAAAAATTTCAGAAAAATTTAAATGAAAAGGGGATACGAAGTAAGCAGATTGTGTTTTCTATTTCTTCTTCAAAGATTGCAAGTCGAGAGGTAAAACTTCCATTTGTAAAAGAAAGCCGGTTGCCCTTATTGATTCGTTCCAATGCAAGCGATTATTTTCCAATTGACTTAACATCCTATGAACTCTCACATATTGTTCTAGGAACCGAAGGAGAAGAGGATAATAAAAAATATCGTTTGATGTTGCTTGCGGCACCAAAGGATTTGTTAGATAGTTATCGTGTAATGGCAAAAACCTTAAACTTAGAAATTGCAGAAATGGATTACGTAGCAAACAGTGTTTATAATGTCGTAAAAAGGGAGTCAGTAGAAGGAACAGACATGATTGTAAAAGTGGATGAACGTTCTGCACTTGTTTTAATATTGGAAGCTGGGAGCATTGTTCTTAGTAGAAATGTGCCTTATGGAATCGATCAAGCAATTTATGCAATCATGGAAAATGATGTGTTTGGGAAAGAACTAAGCTACCATGATGCTATTGAATTATCTCGGAGAAAAGCATGTATTCATAAATCAATGGAGGAGAGTTCAACAGATGGGATGGATTTTATGGGTTCTTCCATTGAAGAGATTTCCCTGGCAAGAAAAGATGTAACAAATTGTTTTTCTTCCTTGGTAGGTGGAATTGCTCGTGTTCTTGATTATTGGAATTCAAGAAACAGTTCTTCGATTGTTCAAAAAATATATCTGACAGGTTTGGGAGGCGATTTTTCCGGATTATCCAAATTAATGACAAATGAAATTGGAACGAAAGTAAAAGTGCTTTCTGAAATCAAAGGAATCAATTTAGATAAAGGATTGAAAGAAGTTAGTTTTGGGGAATATCTTACTTGTATAGGGGCAGCAATTCAACCATTAGGGTTTCATGATGGTGAAGAAAAACAAAAGAAAAAAGGAATCGGAAAAGCGGATCAAGAACGCGTAGGAATGATTGTATTGATTGCAGGAATGGTAATTGCTACCGCATTACTTGCGGCTTCTATCATTCCGTATCATATGCAAAAAAATGTAAATGAAAGTTTGAAAAGCCAAATTCTAGCATTACAACCAGCATATGAAACCTATGCACTTTATAAACAAGCAGAAGCGGATAATAGTAAGATGATTATGTTAGATCGTTTGGCAGAATCGAGATTGGATGATTTGCGATCGTTTATTGAAGAAATGGAAGCTAAAATGCCTTCAACCTTGCGGGTTGTGTCTTTTAGTGCAAATGTAGATGGAATTACTTTGGAAGTTACGGTAGAAACAAAGGAAGAGGTAGCAAAGACCATTGAACAGTTTAAAACATTTGATAGTCTAAGCTTTGTAGATACTACAGCGGTGACAGTTTCAGAAGATGATGCGAGTGGAGAAAAGAACACATTTTCTGTTACGTTACAATATAAAACAAGCGAACAAGAAACTTCAGAAGAATAGAGGGGGAGAACATGAATAAGAATAAGCAAATCCCAGTTTTGTTGGGGGCATTAGGAGTTATTTTTGCGGTTTCCATATTTCTTTTTGTATATAAACCATATATCGAAAAAACGGAAACGATAGAAACTGAGAATCAAATACTGATGCAAACCTTAAATAAATATCAAGAAATTGCTGAAAATGAAGTGGTTTATAAAGAAGAAACAGAAAAAATGAATCTTGAAACCAACAAAATAATTAGTGAATATGCAACGGGTTTGAGCCGAGAAGATCAGATTATGTTTATGGCAAATCTTGAAAATCGCTTTTTAGGGGAATTAGAATTGAATTTTTTCAATATGGGAATGGACCAAGAAATTAATTTTGGAACAACGGAAATAGAACAAGAAGTTCCCGTAGAAACTCCAACGGAAGACGCTGTGCTTGCTTTCCAAGAACCAGAAGTCGTAGACAATGGTATAAAAATGTTTCAAAATTCCGTGGAATCAGGGTATAAAGTTTCTTATGATGGAATCAAAGATATTCTGGATTATATAAATGGGGTAGGTGTGAAAAAAAACATTACAAGTATCACATTGTCATTTGATTCAACGAGTGGTTTACTATTAGGATCCATGAGTATGAATCAATATTACTTGACTGGAACGGATGGGATTTATTCAAAGACAAATATTCCAGTAGTAAAAACAGGATTGGAAAATATATTTGGTACGATTGATCCTACTTTTAATGAAGAAGACCCAAGTCTAGAGGAATAGGGATGTTTTTGGGAGAAAAATACAGATGAGATTAAAAAACAAACGAAGCAAACGAATCCTCAAAAGTACAAATAATCAAGGAGTAACCTTAGTGGAACTAATTATTGCAGTTGCAATTTTAGGAATTGTAGTTACTCC
>JBFHIZ010000033.1:0-23157 GCA_041596215.1 Lachnospiraceae bacterium | reverse complement strand
GCCCCTCCATTGGTAATTAATATCGAAGACACTTTATCTTTTATTTGATAATTTACATTTAAAAACTGTTCCCTTAACGGTGCATATTTTGCTCCTAACAAAAATCTTGGTTTTCTATCGATTTCTTCTTCCTCATATTTTTTTCGATAAGCATCTTCCTTCGCGTATATATTGTAATTCAGAATATTATTTGCAGGATATACTTCTGATAACACATCTTCAATAATCGTTACCGATGTCAGTTCTGAAACTTCAGAAATATAATTCCTTGTTATATAATAGGAATCAATTAAAATCATCTCTACCGGAAGCTGACAAGTTAGTTGTGCAATCATCGATATTTCGTTCTCCATATCTTTATAATCCGTATAAAGAACTAAGGATGCAAATCCTCTTTTTTCTACGATTTCTTTCCCATATTCGTCCGCTACTAAGAAAACTATCTCCTCTTTATTTAGTTGTTCAGCGATTGATAAGCAACGCATAAGGTGTCCTGTTCCAATTTCTCTATTTGCATCTGCTCGAATTAATATCATATTATTCTCCATTTATTGTATCATTTATTTTTTTCTTTACCTCTGCAATCACTTCATTCCATGAAAAAGATGTATTTTCTTGTATCTTTTTCAGTTCTTTTTGTTTATGGCATGTTGCCTCACCTACTTGCGGTTTTCCTATGATTTTTTCTGTTTTTATTGCTTCCCAATTTTCTTTAAATAATTTCTTTATTTCATCAATAAGTATTTCATAAGAGGATGAAAATGTTTCTTTTTTTTCATCAAAAAATAATTCTTTTTGACAAAGAATATCTCCCGTATCCAAACCTTCATCTAAGCGATGGATTGTTACGCCTTTTTTCGTATTCTCATAAAACGAAAAGAAATTTGGTGCACTTCCTCTATTATATGGTAAATAGGAAATATGCAAATTAATTATCTTCCCTCCCATATAGTCAATGACTTCTTTTTTTATGAAATGACTATAATTAAAACTTATGATAAATTGTGGAGCTAATTGTTTTACTATATCTAACGTAAGCTTGTTTTGAAAGCGAATTACTTCTTTTTCTTTCTGACATAACCATTGATATAAAGAATTCGTGTTTTCGTTATTTGTCAAAAACAAAATGCTGTTTTTATTAAGATCTGAAAACTGAAGTGGATTGCCTCTTTTTATCGCATGTGAAGCATGTAATCCTATCATATCTTCATAATACTTTGGTTTCATTCCATATCCAGGTCGAATGCTTCGTAAATTCTCTTCCGAAAACACTTCTCCTTTTTCCATGTCCTTTATGACAAAAAGAGAACGTCTAAAGACGACACTTGCTTCTTCTTCTTTTGTAACACCGTATCTTGCTTTTCCTATCATAGACTCAACATCTCTGATTTCTCTAACCATTTTTGCAAATTCACCTTTTGTCATTGAAAAAGAAGCATCCGGATTTTCGATATCTCTACTAATACAAAAATGTTTTTCAATAATATCTGCTCCAAGGGCTACCGCTACCTGCGCTCCTTTTGAGCCCATCGAGTGATCCGACAAACCAATTGGTATATCAAACCGATTCTTCATATCTGTAATTGTGGCTAAATTCATGTCTTCTGGTGTTGCTGGATATGCACTTTGACATTTTAAAATTGCAAGTTGTTTATTTCCTGTTTCATAAATTGTGTGAATGGCTTCTTGTATTTCTTCTAGCGTACCCATCCCCGTCGAAACAATCATCGGTTTCCCTTTTTTTGCCACATATTGAAGTAATGGCAAATCAACCATTTCAAACGATGCAATTTTATAAAATGTTGCGCCACATTCTTCTAAAAAATCAACGGATGTTTTATCAAATGGCGTCGAAAAGAAATCAATTCCCACTTTTTTCGCTTCTAAAAAAAGTTCCTTATGCCATTCCCACGGAGTGGATGCTTTTCCATAAAGAGAGTATAAATTTTCTCCCTTCCAAGTTCCATTTTTTACTTGAAAATAAGAATTATTACACAATATAGTCAACGTATCCGGAGTATAGGTTTGAATTTTAACACAATCTGCACCTGCTTCTTTTGCTGCATGAATAATCTCTTTTGCACGTTCTATACTTCCTGCATGATTTGCAGACATTTCCGCAATAATATAAGTTGGTTCTCCATTTCCAATCTCTCGTTCACCAATATAAAATTTACTCGTCTTTCTTTTCTGTTCATTCATACCCATATTCTTTACCTCTTTCCATTAGAAATGCAAAAACTTATATTTTTGCTCAGCTAACTTCCAATCTTCTATGGTGTCAATATCTTGTACTTCTAGTTCCGACAAAAAGATGGGCCTAGTATTCTTCATAAACAGTTTATTCTCTTTTAAAAATTGTTTTTTTTCTAAACAATAAAACTGCCCACTATCATGATATGTTATTTCCAAATCCTGTGATCTTGTTTGCATAAACTCCGACCATTTCATTTCTAGCTTTTCATTTTTTACAAAAAACGCTCTTTGAATTGGATAAGAAAATGCCACTACTGGAATCACACTATCCGCATTTTTTTCAATCAGAAGATCCATTGCTTCTTTCAATCTATGTGGTGTCACAAATGGTGCTGTTGGATATATACAACATATATGAGAAAACTCATTCCCCTGTTTTTCATAATTTAAAATTACTTCCCTTATTACATCTGCAGTCGTTGCAAAATCATTTGCATTTTCCTTGCTACGGAAAAAAGGTACCGCCGCGCCTGCCTTTTTTGCAATTTCTGCAATTTCCAAATCATCGGTAGATACCATCACCTCATCAAAAACTTTTGCTTCTAATGCTGCCATTATCGAATATTCAATGATTGGCTTTCCTAAAAATTCCTTTATATTTTTTCGTGGAATTCTTTTGCTTCCACCTCTTGCTGTAATTATTGCTAACGCTTTCATGAGCATCCCCTTCTGCTGAGATTTTATTCTTGTACCATTACTACGATTTCTTTTTTATACCATGCTGCAACCGCTTGATTTTTCCAATCAGATGGATCCTCTGAAATATCATATGTCCAAAAAGGAAATGGTTTTACACTAAAAGATTTTAGCGTGACCACCGTTTGATCGGAATTTAATAATTCTTCTCTTTCTAAATATTCCTGATGAAAAGTCTGTGCTTCACCCGTTATATAACTACAGTATGCCCCATATGTAATATATTCTCTTTGAGGAATTTCTGTTGTATGATAATTAAATACACCGAGTATGCCTATTAAAAATAACAATCCAAATGAAATTTTGGGATTGACATTTAATTTTTTCCTTTTTTGAAACCAACCAAGCAAATAAAATATGTTAATAAACAAAAGCAAATGATATGCTATTCGTATTACATTAACAACTCTTGCTAATGGTTCTTCGCTTGTTGCATAAAAACTTGGGGTTGCCATTGCTGCACAACATAAAAAACTTAGTAAAAACACAATCCCTGGTAATGGAAATTGAAACTCTGTTTTTTCAATCATTTTCCAGCAGATAGGAATTGCAAGCACTGTTAAAAGTAATATCGTAATTGTAAACCATTCATATTGTGCCACAAACATATATTGCAAAGCGGCTTTCACTGCGGCAATTGGTCCCATCTGTACAAAATATGCTTTTCTTACTGTATTTCCTGGTGCCAATATATTTATAAAAAATGCCACTGCATTGATAACAATTGGAATCGAGGTAAACCAAACCCTTCTTTTTTTGGTATATAATCCAAAAAGAAAAACACATAAATTCAATAAAAGCCCAACCATACTTGTTGGGAAATTTCCTCCTCCACATAGTATTGCAAAAATAGAGGATAAAATCATTGTTATTATAAATCTTGATGTTCGATTGATATAATAGCTATGCATTTGTAACGCAAGCATGAGAAGCATGCACCCAAACATAAACGTATAATGAATAGAACTATTGTACCAATAAATCCCTTGTGCGGGCCAATAGAAATTTTGAATTATCCCCGTCATAACCACTATAAAAAAGACATAGGAAGACCACTTGTCAAAAGAAAATACTTCCGTCAATAATATTCTCAAAAAGAAAAATACACCCATACCAAGCATTCCCAAAATAAGGAATGGTGTAATCCAATATATATTTGATTCGAATGTAGCCGGATTTAATGCCATAAAAAATACAGATGAAAACGTTCCTTGCCATGTATTATAGGTGTTTATTGCAGTTTTTCCTGCAACAACCAACGTTTGAAGGATTGAGTCTGTGGATTCATAAGTTTCATGTGCTTCTAACCCATAGGTATAGTCATCCGCAAACGGATGTGCATAAAATGCAATGCGAAAAATCGGAAGTAAACTAAGAATAAACAGAAGTGTGAAAACCACTGCAATTCCTTTGATTGGCAACTCTTTTTTCCATAATGTTCTCCAAATTTTAAATCTTGTTTGCATTATTCTTCTCCTATTTCAAACTTTTCTTCGTTTGTGCTACCTGCATAAGATTCCATTCAAAATCTCGTCTATTTTTCATTGTCATATTTGACAAAATAAGACCCGAAAAGAAAGCTTGAATCGCTGCAAGTTCTATAAAACAACAAGCAAATAATGTTGGAAATCTCGGAACTAATCCCGTTTGTACATAAGTTATAATAATAGGAATCAAAAGAATAATTGCAATTACCGTTAATACAATAGCGATAGCGTTAAAAAATGCGAACGGTTTATAATTTTTACATAGTTTTACGATCGTAGATAATACCTTTACACCATCTCCCACCGTATTTAATTTGGACTCACTTCCTTCTGGGCGATCCCGATATTCAACAATTACATTTTCAATTTGCATATTATTAAACACGGTATGAATTGTCATTTCTGTTTCAATTTCAAATCCTTTTGATAGCACCGGAAACGTTTTTACAAATCCATAAGAAAATGCGCGATATCCAGTCATAATATCTTTAATTTTATTTTGAAACAAATGATTGATTGCAAACCGAACAAGCGAATTTCCAAAATTATGAAAAGGTCTTTTATTCTCTTGAAAATATGTGGAAGATAAACGATCCCCAATGACCATATCTACATTTTTTTCTAGTACCTTACTAGCCATTTCTCTTGCATATTCCAACGGATAGGTGTCGTCCCCATCAATCATTAGATAACATTCTGCATCAATCTCTCGAAACATTCTACGAATAACATTTCCCTTTCCCTGCTGATACTCCTTTCGAACAATGGCTCCTGCCTTTTCTGCTAGCATTGCTGTTCGATCCGTCGAATTATTATCATAAACATATACCACCGCTTCTGGAATATATTTTTTGGCATCAGAAAGTACCTTTTCAATTGTAAGTTCTTCATTATAACATGGAATGAGTAGTGCTATTTTATCCATTGCTGTCCCCCTTAATTTTCTTTACTAATAAATAAAAACCTGCTTTTTTCTTTATAAATTCAATGCAAATGGAATATAATAAACTAATTCCAAGTACTACTATATAGATGAACCCTGCATATTTTAGGGAATAAATTTGGTCTCGATACAAGATTAAATATAGGAACGTATGGAAAAAGAAAATATTCATGGAATGCTTTCCTAAAAATTGCAAGATTTTTGTAATCACAAACATATTTCCAAATATAAGATAAAGTCCCACTACCCAAACAAAAGCAACAATTCCCTCTATAAAAAATGCGTAATAGTCATCCACAATTGCATTGCTTCGAAGGAAAAACATAAAAACCATAAGTAATATTGCAAAGCCTAATTTCACTACTCCATGTATTTTCATTTCTTTGATTCGATTTATCCAGTTTCCATTCGCTGCACAAACTCCCAACGCAATTACAAAAATATACTTATAAACATCCATATCCATAGAAACCACACAGGGCACCAAGAGTATTAGAATCAACATAAGCACACTTATTTTTTGATATATTGCTTGAAAAACTGGCACTAAAACGATACATATAATCGCAATTTCCATATACCACCACGTCATACATATCGTCGGTGTATCAAATATTTCAGCAAGTCCAAATGCATCAGTTAATGCAAATATGATACTTTGTTTTCCTTCTCCATAAACCCAAGTATAGTGGAGTTTTGAAAACCAAATAACCCAAATACTCAGATACATTACAAAAAAATGAAAAATCAAAACAAGAACACGCAGAAGACTTTGCTTCGCGATATTTTTTGTTTGCGTTTGTGAAACCGTGATTCCATAGGCACTAATCAATAAAAATATGGCCACACAAATATTTCCAAACGAAGAAAGCGATAGCACTTGATTTCTAGTAAGTAAAAATTCCACATTAAAATTTGCATATACATAAGTTTGTGAAAACAAATGATAAAAAAGCAATAATAATATGGCAACGCCTTTAATTGTTAATGATTCTTTTTTCCCAAAGTTCATCTGAAACCTCATTTACATTCTATTTTTTAATCCAATCTATTCTGTTTCTTCGGTTACAACTCGCATATGAATCCATAAAAATGGCATACTTAAAATAATTGGGAATGCATATCTTGGATGTAGCCAAAATGCAGGAGATGCGATACACACAAGTAAGCTAACATAAAGTGGTGTAAATGCAATTAACAATACTTTTTTCTTTTTATAAAGAAGATAACAAGATGCAACAAGCATCCCCCAGACAAATATCCCCACATTCTCCAACAAACCAATCACTGGTAGCCGATTTAAAAAATTATAAACATAATACAAGGCTTTATCCGGTGTACCCAAATATTCTGGTGTCGTAAAGATTGACATTCTTCCTTGGTATCGTATCCAATTATTAGAACCCGGATCAAACCAACCATAACTATGGTTTAAAAAAGCTTCTATGTAAATTCCCGGATGACGTAATCCCATTGAAATCCACGCCTTGGCATATTCCATTATCTCTTCTTGTGTTGCTTCCTCTCGATATAAATTCTTAATGGGGTCGGAAATATTCGGATTATATTGTTCCTTTAGTAAAGAAACATCTATAAACACTCCCTCTAAAGCTTGTTCTTCCTCCTCCGTTATTTCTCCTTCATATTCGGACAGATATCTCGCCGTCTGTTGAAATGGAATAGAAAGCATTTCTTTTGAAGTTGTTTTGCTTGCATCTGTTGCAAAAATCAATACATTAGATAACAGAAAAAATCCAACCAAAGGTAGGATTCCTAACGATATGATATTTTTTATCCCCACCTTGTTTTTTATCAAAAACAAAATAAGTACAAAAAGTGAAATAGAAATTACATATATCCCATTATTTCTAAGTATTGTTACAAAAATAGCACTCATAATAAAGGAAACACATCGCATTTTATTTCGCAGAAATACCTTGGTGTCTAATAATATTCCCACAAGTTCTACTACAAACCATAATATTGCGGCACAAAACAACGTGTCCTTAATCGCCATGGTTGCTAAGTTAGAATATATAGGTGTCAAACAATAAATACATAAAACAAAAAATAATGCACCTTTATTAACCTTTTTTTTGTTTAATCGATAAATGCTATACGCTAGAACAAGTGCAAATATACTTGTCTGCACCATAATTATAAAAAACATCCCGACATTATAAGAATGAAACACTCCCTGTCCAAGCGCTAATCCTACTTTCAAGAATAATGTATATAAAATAGAATGTTGGGTAGAATATGGTAAATCTCCTAATGCCTGTGAAATTTGATAGGTTACATCAACACAAGATCCTCCTGGAAAACACAGAATAAGTATGGGAAGCCATACCATTACAATGATTACCGCAATTAATAAAACACTTTTTACGACTCCCCGTTCTGAATGAAATAAACAAAGGAAAACAGAATTTTCTTTTCCCTCCCTCTTTAAAATCGAACGCTCCATATATTTATAAATCAATCGCAAAATTGCCCGTAAAACAAAATAATACCCAATTACCGCAATTAACGATTTTAAAATTGAAATTGCATCATAAAAACAATAATCCCAAGAATTGGTCTTACGAAAACTGTTACTAAGCACTAACATCACGGAAAAAAATATACTGAGTATATGAATTCCCTTTGTTGTTTTTTTTGTATTTTGTTCCACAAAAAAATATGCGCATACAAATAATGGCAATAATAGATAATAATCAAACTGATAAGAAAAAAAGGATTCAATAAAGCGATCTTTATAATAACCAAAGCTTGAAAGATATCCCTCCCTTTGCAAACTAGTTGAATACTCCATTGTAAAAGCCAGTATTGTAAAAAAGGAACTTATGAGATAAAAACTAATTGCTTTTTTTGAAACTTTTTGCATCATTCTTTTATACCATACCATTCTAACTTAGAATTTGTATTTCTCCTTTTCTATTCTTTCATACCTTTTATATTTTATCATGTAACTTATGAAAAACCAATTATATTCTACTTATGTTGTTAAATAAAATGCTTTTACCTCCTTTAACTACATAAAAAAAGGAAGCATCGCTCCTTTTTTTATATTTTCGTATCTTTTTATACCTATTCGTTTATTTTTTCATTCTGTCTATGAATTTCTGGTGCTTCATATTTATCCATAAAATCTGGCCCCAATTTAATGGTTTCGGTTGCAAACTGAATTGCTTTTACTTCAGTTAAAACAGAGATTACTTTTGAAAAATGCAATCCTTCAACATAATTTAATATTTCCATCGGGATTTTTTTGTCAATTATTGGCAGATCTGGGAAAATCGGTTCATAATCTAACACATCTCGAGGATGTGGTTTTAACGTAATGGAAGCATCTTTTCCGTATTCCTTTACTAAATCCATAAATATCGTTTTTCGAACATCTAATGAACATAGTGGTTCTGTCAAAATTAACACGGTATCTTTCCCTTGTTTTTGCTTTGCTATTTCTTCTTTTAATTGTGCAAAATTTTTAATAAAAATTCGAGTCATCCTTTCTTTTTCTTCTTTGGTAACTCGTTCCATTAATTTTGCTCTCGGTTCTTCTCGATGCTTTTTCATAGGAAAAAGCAGTCTGCTGATATCATTTACCTCCATATCCAAACAATACTTCCCATAACCATTTTGAATGAAAATAAGTCCTACTTTTGAAAAAAGAACTTTTAATTTAAAATGTTTTAAATTGTCATACCTAGCCGTATCAAAATTTGCGATGGCATTCAATCCATCTTCCACTGCGTGATATTTAATATGCTTATAGTTTAGATAATATCCAATAGGGTCGCTATCACAAAACACATAGACATCCTTATACTGCTTAAAATCTGTCGGTACATAGTCTTCTTGTAGTTGTCCTAATAATTTCGTGTATTTTATTCTCGCCAACATATTTTTTATCACAGAATTACGATTTTTCTTCCACTTCATAAGTTCCGGGAAAAAATCATCTCTCTTTTCATCAAAAACAAACACTTCTTCAAACAAATTTTCCTTAATAAGTCTTTCATGCAATCTATCAAAATCATTCGACATCTTACTTAAAACAATGGATGCCTTTCCTTGTTTTTCTCTATCCAATGCAAATTCTTTTAAAATAGTAATATATACATGATAATATGTATGGCAAATATAAATTCGATTCTTCATTCTTCTCCTTACAGCAAAATCAATTCAAAACATATTTTTTCAACATATTTTATCATTTAATATACTTCGTGTCAAAATCTACCATTTAATAAAACACATATCATAAAGTTTTTGTAGGAAAATTTAACAGCCAAAAAAAGCAGCAAATCATTGGTCTCTACAATGCTAAAACATCAGTTGCGAATCTCGCAAGTAAATATGGCATAATAGAAGAAGCTGTCTATAAATGGATTAAACTTTATGATTCTTTTTTTATCTTTCTATCCCTGCAACAAAGCGTTTTTTTATACATCTAGAAGCTCCTAAATATACAAATCTTTCAACTCGTTCCAAAATTGAATGTGAAAAGTTACTTTGAATCGAAGAATCATCTATCACTAGTGCATCAAATTCATATCCAACTTCAAAAGAACCCACTTTTCCAAAGAATTCTCCTCCTGCTTTTGTTGCTAAATAAAATGCCTCTGCAAAAGTAATCGGACGATTTTCCATATGGTTAATCCAATACAATTTCGAACATTTTATTGTCTCTACGATATGATCCATCATATTAACAGAATGTGATCCTCCCATATCAGACGCAATAGCAACTTTCAATCCATAATCAAGATACTTTCGAAGTGGCATGATTCCACTTGCCAAATCTGCGTTTGACATTGCGCAATGTGCTATAAGCACTTCTTTTTCCTTTAACAATCTCATTTCTTCTTTGTTCATATAAATACAGTGAGCCATAATTGTCTGTCTTTTTCTCATTAATCCAAAATGATTATACACATCAGCAAAGTTCTTTCTATCTGGATGAAGCGACTGCACCCATTTTACTTCATCTCTATTTTCATCCAAGTGACTCTGTACTGGTAAATTATATTTTTTCCCTAATGCTCCAAGTGCTTGCATTAGTTCTTCTGTTGTAGAAGGAACAAAACGCGGTGTCAAAATATATTCTATCGCCTTACTCACTCCACTATTTTCCATCCAACGTATTAATTCTTCCGTATCCCGAATGGATTCTTCTGTTTTCTCTATTAATTCAGGAATCGAATTTCGATCCATATTCACTTTTCCTACATATGCCCTAATTCCTGTTTTTTCTAATTGTTTCATTAATATTTTGGTTGCTTCTTTATGTTTGCTAGCAAAAACAACTGCACGTGTTGTCCCATGGAATAATAACTCATTTACAAATCTATGGTATTCTTCTTCTGCAAATTTCATATCTGAAAATTTTGCTTCCGTTGGAAAGGTGTATGTTTCTAGCCAAGGTAAAAGTTCCATGCTAAATCCAACCCCTACATTCGACCACTGTGGCGCATGCACATGTATATCTACAAATCCGGGAATGATAAGTTGTTCTCCATAATCCCTAACTTCAATCTTTGCATATCTTTCAGGTAATTTTTCTCCTACAAAACAAATAACCCCATCTTCTACAACAATATACCCTTTATTAAAAACTTTAAATTCATCTTTTTCAGGTGTAAACACGATATTTCCTTTGTAAATTTCCATTCTATGCACTCCTTATCTACTTTCCCTAAAGTACGATGTTCCTAATGCAGCTGGCTCTCCTATTTTTTTTCTTTTACTAAATCCACCTATACACATAATAAGTATTGTCATTAAATACGGAAGCACATCAAAAAAGTATTGTGAAATTGGCAAATTGTATTTTTGTAAATATACTCCTAAAATTGTAAGAATTCCAAATAACCAAGCTCCTAAAAAATCATTCTTTACACTCCAATTTGTAAATATCACTAAGGTAACAGCAATCCACCCTTTGCCACCAACAATACTATTTTGCCAAGTTGGTATAGTTACCAAACATATATATGCACCACCAATTCCGCATAATACTCCGGAAATTATCACACTCAAATATTTGTATTTTGTTACATTAATACCTAACGAATCTGCTGTTGCTGGATTCTCTCCTACTATTTTTAAATTGAGTCCTACATTTGTTCGGTTCATAAAAATAATAGAAACAATAACTAGGGCATAACTTACATAGACTAAAATATTTTGTTGAAATAAAATTTCTCCAAAAAAAGGAAGGTCTCCTAATAATGGTATCTTTATTGATACAAAACTTTTCAATACACTATCCGGTAACCGATTTCCCATATACGTGTTTCCTACAAAATTTGCAAACCCAACACCAAAAATTGATAAAATCAACCCCGTTACGGTTTGATTACACCGAAGCGTTATCGTCAAAATTCCAAAAATCAAAGCAGCAAACGCTCCTGCTATACTTGCAAAGAAAATTGCTGCAAGCGGATTTCCCGTTTGATATCCGCCTATAAATCCCATCACTGCTCCTATGGTCATTACTCCTTCTACACCAAGATTCATATTTCCACATTTTTCAGTTATCGTTTCTCCTAAAGTTGCAAAAAGAATGGGAGTCCCAACAGATAGTCCCGCTACTAAAATCGCAATGAATTCGGTCATTATGCCAACTCCTTTCTTTTCCATAAAAATCGAACAGAAAACTTTGTGAAAAATTCACCACCAGTTACACAAAATAACACAATTCCTTGAATAATAATTGCGATATCTTGAGGAATCTGAAAAACCGTTTGCAAGTATCCTGCACCTTCTGTGAGCCCTGCAAATAAGAAAGACACCATTACAATTGCAATTGGATGTAATCCACTGAGCCATGCTATTAAAATCGCAGAAAATCCCACATTATTTCCCACATTGGTATGCAATGTTTGTTCTACTCCTGAAACTTGAATCATTCCACACAATCCGCAAATTGCTCCACTTAGCGCAACCATTCCAAACATAATTTTGTTTTTTTTCAATCCTAAATATTTTGCAGTAGCACTGCTTTCACCAATGATTTTCATCTTAAATCCTATTTTCGTATATTTAAAGATTACAAAAGCTATTATCACTACAACAAGCATGACATAAAACCCTATATGAATTCCGAATAAGTTAGGTAGTAATGCTTTCTTTTCAAAAGTAGCAATTTTCGTAAATCCAAAAGCTTTTGGATCTTTCCACCTACTATATTGCAAATACGTAACCCATTGCATCGCGACATAATTTAGCATTAAGGTTAAAATCGTTTCGTTTACATTTAAAAAAATTTTAAAGATTGCAGGAATAACAATCCAAATTGCTCCTGCCATAATCGCTGCAAATGCCATCACCAATAACGTGGCTGGTTTTGAATGTTGATTGTAAAACAATGCAACACCCGTTGCTGCGGAAGCACCCATCATAAGCTGTCCTTCTGCCCCTATATTCCAAAACTTCATCCGATATGCAAAAGTAACCCCAATTGCACATAACGCTAGCGGAACCGTTTTTATAAGAACATACCTTAATGAATATAACGATCCAAATGCTCCAATTGCCATTTGTTTATATATACCTATTACCGGATATCCTAGTATACTTATTAAAATCGATATGACTAAAATTGCCGTAACTAACGATAATATTTTTATTTTTATATAGGTTTTCTTTGTACATTCCATTTTTTCAGTTAATCTAACTTGCATTTGGATTCACCTTATTCCCTATCATCATTTGACCAATTTCATCCTTTGTTGCTTCTCCATTTTTTACAACTCCCATAACTTCCCCTTGACAGATGGTCATAATTCTATCCGAAAAAGCCATAATATGGTCTAAATCTTCTGCTACAAAAAGGATTGGTATACCCGTTTGTTTTATTTTATCTAGTAATTCATAAATTAAATGTGTTGTTTGCGTATCCAATCCTCTTACTGGGTACGCTACAATTAATAAATCAATATCTCGATTCATTTCTCTTCCTAATAGTACTTTTTGTATATTGCCCCCGGACATCATCTTCACTGGATATGTTGGCCCCATACTTTTAATATTTAATTTTTCAATTAAACTACTGCAAAGCGCCGTTCCTTTTCCTTTCTTATATAGGATTCCTTTTCCCTCATCGATAAAACGCATATTTAAATTATCGATCATATCTAATTCTCCAACCAAACCCATTTTCAATCTACTTTCTGGAACAAATCCCACTTTAATTTTAGACACATCTACATAATATTTATCTGCGGATGATTTTACTGCGCTATACCCGTTAAAAATAACATTACCCGAAGAAATCGGAAGAATTCCTGCCAAAATTTCACAAAGTGGCTTTTGTCCGCTTCCACCAACTCCTGCAACTCCTAAAACTTCTCCTTTTTTTATATAAAATCCGATATTATTTAATTCTTTCACCTTGTATTTATTTACATACGTAAGATTTGATACCACTAAGGTTGTGTCTTTTCTTGTCGTTGTGCATGGAGTTCTGCAGATATCATAATGTACACTTTTCCCTACAATCAAATTGGTTAATTTAGGTATTGAAATATCACAACTATTTACGGTTGTAATCTTTTTCCCTCCTCTTAACACGGTCACACGATCACTAATTTCCATTATTTCATTTAATTTATGTGTAATGATAATAATTGTCGCTCCATTTGTTTTCATGGCTCGTATTACATCAAATAATTTTCTTGTTTCCTGAGGTGTTAATACTGCAGTTGGCTCATCTAAAATCAATAGCTCTGCTCCTCGGTATAATACTTTTACAATTTCAACAATTTGCTTTTCACTAATACTTAAATCTTTTACAAATCCATTTAACGATACCTTCATTTTGGTTTTTTGAAAAAGTTTTTCGATTTTTTCTTCTTCATTTTTTTTATTCACAAATACTTTTTTTGTGGTTCCTGCAATCACATTCTCTAGAACTGTCATATTTTCTACTAATTTAAAATGCTGATAGATCATCCCAACTCCTTTATTTAAGGCATCTTTGGGGGAATTAAATTCTACTTTTTCTTCATTTAAATAAATATGACCAGACGTTTGTTTATATATGCCAGCAACAATATTCATCAATGTACTTTTTCCTGCTCCGTTCTCTCCAATTAAAGCATGAATTTCACCTTTTCGAACGGAAAGATCCACTTCTTCATTAGCAAAAAAATTTCCAAATTTTTTTGTGACTTTTTCCATCTGCAATGCTAATTTTTCCATATCTTCACCATTCCTTTTTTTACTATGTGGCAGCATGGCTGCCACATAGATTAGTATTATTTTTATTCTATATTTCCAATTACTCCATTTACAAAGTACATCATATTTGATAAATCTTCATCTGTTAATGTGATTCCTTCTTCTACTACAATTTCTCCATCTTGTCCATAAATAGGTCCGGCAAAAATTTGATAAGATTCATTAATAATATTTTCTTGATATTCTTCTACTAGGGCGATTGCTGATGCTGGAACGACTTCAGAATAAGGTGTTAATTCAACCATTCCCTCTGCAAGTCCTAGCCATGCATTTCCTTTTTCCCATGTACCTTCTTTGATTGCAGTAAGTGTTGGTACATAATAAGCTCCCCAATTAAATGCAGATGATGTTAAATAAGATGTTGGTAATAATTCTGAAATATCTGTTGTGTAACCAATTGCATAAACACCTTCGGTTTCTTCTGCAGGCATTAATGATGCAGAAGTCGTTTCATGACAAGTCAAGACATCACATCCACTATCAATTAGGGTTTGTCCTGCTGCTTTTTCAATTGATGCATCATTCCATGTATGTGTCCAAACAACCTCAACTTCAATATCCGGATTCACTAATTGTGCCCCTAATGTAAATGCATTTATTTGTCGAATTACTTCTGGCATTTCATACGCTGCAACATATCCCAATTTATTTGTTTGAGAAACGGATGCCGCTACAATTCCGCTTAAAAATCTAGACTCATATTGTCTTCCTAAATAATTATAAAAATTTTCTTCATTCTTATATCCACCACAATGCAAAAATGTCAAATCCGGATATTGAAGTGCCATTTCATCTAAGTAATCCATAAACCCAAAAGAACAACCGATAATTACATCTGCACCTTGATTAATAAAATCTTGCATTACTTTTTCACTATCTTGTGTTGTCGGAACACTTTCTTTATAAATTGTCTTTATTCCTGCTTCCTCAAGTGCTAAACGACCAAGGTTATGTTCATATCCCCACCCTGCATCATCGGCATAGGAATCATATAAAAATCCGACAATAAATTCATCTTCTGTCGCCGTCTCTTCTACTGTGGCTTCTTCCACCGCGCTTTCTTCAACAACTGTTTCCACATTTGTTGGATCCTCTAAATTAGCACATCCAATTACTCCACATACCATGATAATACTCAACATTGCTACCGCTACTTTTTTCATTCTCATAATTTTCTCCTCTAGCTTTCGGTTTACTTGTTCCATGTTTTTTTACAATTTCTTCTTTACTTCTTTTAGACCACTTTCAATATTTTTATAAAATAGCTCCATGTCTATTCCAGAAGAAAATATACCTTTATGACAAATAATTTTCCCATCAACTACTGTTGTTTCAATATTTCTAATGGTTGATGAATATACTAAAGATGCAAGTGGATCATGCATCGGAAACGATGTTAACTCGTATGGATTATAAATAAAGAAATCTGCTTTTTTATTTTCTTCTATCGAGCCAATTAAATGATCTTGTTTAATTGCTTTTGCACCTTCAATTGTTGCTGCACGTAATATTTGTTTTGCTGTTATTATGGAAGCATCTTTGTAATTTGCTTTTTGTGTTACCGTAGCCATTTTTATTGTTTCCAACATATTGGTGGTATTATTACTACATGCTCCATCAGTTCCTAAGGTAACTCTTACCCCTTGATCTAAACATTTTACAATTGGTGCATATCCAGAACCCAAATACATATTGGCCATAGGATTATGAGAAATACTTACGCCCGAGTTATGAAATAACTTTATTTCTTCATCTGTCAAATTCACACAATGCACTGCCAAAAATTGTTCCGTCAAAAACCCAATTTCATCTAAAAGTGCAACCGCATCTTTCCCATAATGTTTTTGTGTCATTTGATTATCTACTTCTGTTTCCTGTATATGCATGGAATAATTGATGTTTTCGCTTTTGCAATATGCAAGCATGGTTTGATATCCTTTTTTTGTAGTTGACCATGTGACATCTGGACCTGTCCAAATTTGAAGCAAATCCGTTTTCCCTTGATACTGTTTTACAAGTACCTCTACTTTTTTCATAGCTAGTGAGCTATCTTCTATAAAGCATTTTGGCATCCCATATTCTAAGCCCGTATCTTGAAATGTTCGGATAAAAATACTTCGAATCCCAATTTCTTGCATTCCTTTGATCACTGCATGTGCTAGTTCTTCCGATTGCGTTGTATAAAAAAACTCACATAGCGTTGTGCAACCGCTTTGAATGGCTTCCATAGAAGCTAACCTAGCTGCTTCATACTGTAAATCACTTTCAATTTTTTCACCATAAGGCAGCGCTGATAGGTTTAACCATTCAATTAACCTATGATCTGCTCCAAGCCCTTTTAATAATGACTGAAAAATATGAATATGCGTATTAACAAATCCTGGAAACACGACTTTTCCAGTTCCGTCAATCACTTTCAAGGACGGTTCGTTTATACGCTCTTCTGCACGGTATATTTTTTTAAATTTACCATTTTCAACTGCAATACTTGCGTTTTGCAATATGTCATCTGTTTCATTCACGGTATAAATTGTTACATTTTTGATTAATAAGTCCATACCAAAATCTCCTTTAACAAGTTTTATTGACTGTTATAAAAATCTATTTTGGTGTGATAGGAAAATAGAAAAAACTAAATACTCTCTATTTTGGTGTGATAGGAAAATAGAAAAACTAAAAAAGGCGCTGTTGCATTTGCAACAGCGCCTTTGCCGTTTAAGAATTCTTAATTAGATTTATTAATGCTTATTATATGACATGATTTTTCTTAATTCAACCGTATGTTTATATAACATTTCGGGAAATTAATTGTTTTTTTTGTACAATTTAACCACATCCTTATCAAATACAGAAAATATTTTTAAAAAAGATTTCTTATTATTGAAGTTTCCGCATGCTATCTCTATTGTCATATTGAATATATAGAGAAAAAATGCTATACTTTATGCGATTATAAAACTTACAATTTATCTCGTTTGAAAGGGAAAAAAATGGAAAAATTAGCAATCTTTGGCGGTACCCCTATCCGCGAAAATAAAATATATTATGGAAGACAGTGCATTGATGAAGACGATATCCAAGCAGTTTGTGATGTCCTTAGAGGTGATTTAATCACTTGTGGACCAAAAGTTGAAGCCTTAGAAAAAAAATTATGCGAAGTATCCGGTGCGAAATATGCGGTTGCTGTATGTAACGGAACGGCTGCTTTACATCTTGCAGCACTTGCAGCGGGAATCACGTCTGGAGATGAAGTCATTACCTCTTCTATCACTTTTGCTGCTAGTGCCAATTGCACTTTATATTGTGGTGGTACTCCAGTATTTGCTGATATTGATGCAGAAACTTATAATATCTCTCCCGATTCCATTAAAGAGAAAATAACCAAAAATACAAAAGCAATTGTTGCAGTCGATTTTACAGGGCAATCCATTCAGCATAAGGAAATAAGAGATATTTGTGATGAGCACAATTTGCTTCTTATTGAAGACGCTGCTCATGCAATCGGTACTTCCTATAATGGAAAAAACACAGGAAGTCTTGCCGATATGACTTGTTTTAGTTTTCACCCAGTCAAAACAGCAACTGCTGGTGAGGGTGGAGCCATTGTAACCAATAATGAAAAATTATATAAAGATTTATATCGTTTACGAAACCACGGTATTACCAGGGACTTATCACAAATGAAACATCCTACTGACGATCCATGGTACCAAGAACAAATAGATTTAGGATATAATTATCGTTTAACCGATTTTCAAGCAGCCTTATTAACTAGCCAATTACATAAGCTACCTGTTTTTAAAGCAAAACGTCAGGCAATTGTCAAAACATACAATGAAGCTTTTTCAAAAGTACCTGAAATTATTGTTCAAAAAGAGATTCCTGAATCTGACACTTGTAGGCACCTATATGTTATTCAACTAGATCTTGATAAGCTAACCTGTACACGTAGAGAATTTTTTGATGCATTATCCGCTGAAAACATTCAACCACAGGTACATTATATGCCTGTTTATTACCATTCTTACTATGAAAGTTTAGGATATAAAAAAGGCCTCTGCCCAAATGCAGAAGCCCTTTATGAAAGAATCATGAGTATTCCTCTTTATTATTCTTTAACCGATAGCGAAAAAAATGATACCATACTTGCCGTTAAGAAAGTAATTTCTTATTACCGTAAATAAGGGTTTGAACTCGCTTTACTACTTTTTTCAATTGTTCTAAAAGGAAAGAATATATAAGACAAATTCCAAGCGTAACAAAAAATATAATTGGTGCATATTTTAATTGAAATATAAAATCTTTTATTGGTGTAACCCATATAATGAAAAAGGTATGTGTAAAATATATATTAGCTGAATGTTTCCCTAAGAAATTAAGTATTAGGGAAACTATTTTTATATCCGTCAAAAATTCATAAACAAAACAAATAACTAGTATTGCTAATATTTGCTCTGCATAATATGTGGTTTTTATAGGAACCGTAAGGCTTTGTTTTAACACAGAAAACATAAACATACCAACAACTAAAACTACAAATTTTACACTCTTATTTATATATTTATTTTCTATAAATCGAAATTCCTTTACCTTTTCCAAATAATTCTCTTTCGCAAAACATATACCACATGTGACAATAAGACTGTATTGTGCAATCATAAAATTTGTCTCAAAAAACAATGGTAACAATGCCATAATTGGCATTAGAAGAATGCCCACCCTATCATACATTGCAAGAAATAATGGTGTGATAAATATAATCAATATCGCAAGCGTCATATACCACCAGGTTGGATTATATATAGCCCCTCCAAACAAATTGGATAAACCAAAAAAATCAAGAATCATGTATATATATCTTCCAATTCCCTCTCCATAAGTCCCGCGTATAGAAATCCAATGTGAAAACATTAATAATGAGGTGATAAAAATCGGTATAAACGTTTTTAATAGATTGCCATATTGCATAATAGAGTTCTTAGAAATTTCTTTCACCGATTTCATTCCATTGATTTTTTTAGTGATTCCATATGCTGATAAAAAAGCAAAAATAGATACACAAACATTACCAACTTGTGCAATTTCAATTGCATGTTCTGTATTTAAAAATATAAACTGTACGTCATAATTAATAAAATTATAGGGCAAGCCAAATAAGTGATATAACAACATGATAAGAATGGCAACTCCTTTTACTTTTAACGTATCTTCTTTTGTAAATTTCATAATCCCCCCCTATCGAATACTACTCTATTAACCCAAAAAACTTCTCATTTCGATTATTTTCATCATGAAAATAATTATATTGCACCATACGATATGTTTGAATCTCAGATAATTGATCCATCTCATCTCCTCTAGAATAAAAATTTCCCTCAGAATCCATACAACCCAAAGCTGAAATGGAAGGATATTTTTTTTGTAATTCCAGTAGATATTCGTAGTATGGTGATAATTCAATTCCCGCCGTCTCAAAAATCATAGGACTTAAATAATTTATACTTGTTAATGGAATTTCCTTTTCCTCAATATCATAGTTTGCCCAGATAACAAATGGTACCATATGCTTTCTAATTTCTTTTTCCGCTTCTGAATAGGAGCTATTCTCCCATATCGTTTCATATACCGAGTCTTCAAATCTAGGTTGATGATCGCCAAACATACATACCACAGTAGGTTCTTCAAAGTTCTCTAATTCTTTCAAAAATTCTTCAAATGCTTCATCTGTAATTTTCATTAACGACAAATACTCATTTACATAAGCATTATCAATCTCTGGAGCGGTCACATCTTTCATCCCAAAATAATATCCCCCATGATTTTGCATCGTGATTGTAAAATTAAAAAGACTTTCTCCAGTTTCATCATTCTTCATTCGATCAAGAAGTATTTCAAAAACTTCTTGATCTGAAATATATTCCCTTACTCGAATTGGGTTTTCCATTGACTCTTCGGAAATAAATTCATCAAACCCAAACACATCTGGGTACACACGATTTCTATCCCAATAAATTTTATTATAAGGATGAATTGCTAGTGTCTCATAACCCAGTTTAGAAAGTTGAGATATGGTACTTGGGATTTTTGAAAACAGATATTGTTGATATACAATGATATCTTTGGGGAAAAATGCTAACGTGCCACCTGTTAAGCATTCAAATTCAGAATTCGGTGTGTTTCCGCCAAACACAGAAGACATTAAATTCCCACGAATTGTATTTTCCTCCAGAGAATTAAAGAACGCTAATGGCTCTTCCGAATAACTAATTTCTCCCAGACTACTCATATCACAAAAAGATTCATTCATAATAATGATAATATTGGGAATATTTTCATTTTTTGTTAATTCTTTCGTTTGTTCTTCAAGCAAGGTTTCTATTTTCTCTTCGGAATAGCCCTCTGGTTTCGATACCGAAAGTCCTTGCATATTTAAATAGAAATCTAATATATATCCATTCGTTTTTACTCCTTCAATGGGAACAAATTGCTGCAAGGTAAAAGATTTTTCTTTTAAGTTATCTATCTGATAAACCGTTAAAAAGCAAATAATTATAAGTAGGCAACTAATTGCTGTCACAATTCCTCTTCGCATCCATTTTCGCACACGAAAATCAAATTGTAAAAAGAGAATAAGAAAGAAAAAAAGAAACAGAATATCTTTAACAACAAAATCATTCAACCATACGGAATAATTTGATGCCACTCCCATTGCTGTCTTTAAAGAATGAATATCTGTTGGAGCAATTGGTCTCCCTCTAAAATAATAAATAAACATATTTAAAAACGATAAGAAAAGCAAGCCTATCGTCATGATTATACCTACGATTCTTGTTCGATTAATCAACAAAAATAATACCAGCTCAATAATTAGTAATAATCCCACATTACGTATCATTGCACCGGAGTTTAAAAAACTCATAGCTCCTAATGGTTTTTGTAAATTCGAAAATAGAACAAATGGAAGAATTATCAAAGTTCCTATTGAAAGCAATCCTTTTACACTTTCTTGAAACTCAAATTTCACATAAGAAAATACGAGACTAAGACAAAATATGATAAATATAAATTTCAGGTTTCCCTTATTTTCTACAAAATTGGGATACATCCAAAAAATTTGTACCATACACAACAATACTATTGTTGAAATTATCACTCTTTTCTTTGAACTTGAAATTTTCATCTCTTCTCCCATATCTATCTTTTATTTAAACTAATACAAAAAATCAGTATAAATTCCATCGGCTCCTAATTGTATCACTTCATTTACTTCTTCTTCTGTGTTAAATGTATGCATATAAATCTTAATGTCTCGTTCTTTTAATTCTTCTACAAATGTTTTATCTGCCCTACTTGGAAAAGTAGTTACTACATCAATGTTTTCCTCTTCACAAAATGAAACCACTTCCTCGGGTTCAAATTCAAGCAATCCATACATTGTATATATTAAAGTATCCCAAGAATATTCATTCATGATTACATCATACATTTCTTCATTATATATCTGTGGAATGATTCTTTCTATAATATGATCTCTCTTCATTGCATTTTTAACAATGATATTATATTGTTTCTGAATGATTTCTTCTTCACTCTCTTTTGTATCTAATACAATATAAGCATCTGAATATTCTTCTAATAAATCTAATACATCCTCATATAATAATGGTGTGTACTTCTGATATTCTGATAACTCTATAAATTCTTTTTTCGTTAATGGCATATTATCTTTTTCAAAATCCCTTTGTACTCCGAATATTTCCTCTATTGTTTGATTTGACCAGTTATGAATCGCAACCAATTCTTCATCCGCAGTCAATGCTAAATCAATTTCAAACACTCGATGTCCTAAATTATAATTATAAATAAATGCTTCCATACTATTTGTATAAGCAGCATCATCAATTCCACCACAAGCATGTGCAATATAAAAATATTCCTCATACCATTTTGCACTGTCATTTTCGTTTTCGCTAAAAAGATATGCAAGAATACGTTTTGCATACACATACATACCTTTTTCATTAAAATGTACTTGATCTGCTCGTAAATATTGTTCCATATTACTTTTATGTAATTCTTTAATCATATAATTATGAATCAATGAAATCTCATATTCTTCGGAAATGTCCTCTAATGCATGCTCGTAATCACGTAAGTTTCCTTCTCCAGCAATATCTATTGTACCACTATCAAGTAACATTATAGTTGTTGGCCCAATCAGAACAATTTCTGCCTGTGGAAAATTGTCTCGTAATCTTTCAATACCGGTTCTTAGTGCTCCTTTAAACGTATTGATATCATATGTATCTGTTTCATTTTCTATCACCACTTGTGAAAAATAATCATTTAAGCCAAATTCAATAAATATATAATCCGGATTTGGTCTCTCCTCTTGGAGCAGAAGTGCATTGACTTTTTGTGTGAAATTTTCTGGAGCTTCCTCCTGAAAGGCAGCACTAGACCCTCCAATAGAAAAATTTTCAATTTGCATTCCTGATAATTGTTCCATTACAGTTTCTACTCCCG
>JBFHIZ010000032.1:0-24757 GCA_041596215.1 Lachnospiraceae bacterium | reverse complement strand
CAAAATCCATATGAATTAAGTAAAGAAGAAAAGGAAGTAATGGAACGTGTGCAGTCTGCATTTTTACATTCTGAAAAATTACAGAATCATGTAAAGTTTTTGTTTTCTAAAGGGAGCTTTTATCGGGTGCATAATAATAATTTACTATATCATGGGTGTGTTCCGTTAGATGAAAAAGGCGAATTTTTAAAAGTGAATATTGCAGGTAAACTTTATCAGGGCAAAGAACTATATGATATGTTAGAGATTTATGCTAGAAAAGGATTTTATGCGTCCATTGGTGAGGCCGAGAAAATAAAAGGACAGGAAATGATTTGGTATATTTGGACAGGGCCCAATTCTCCAGTCTTTGGAAAAGATAAAATGGCAACATTTGAACGCTATTTTATTGCAGATCCAGAATTACATAAAGAGAATAAGAATTCATATTATCAATATGTGGATGATGAAAAAATTATGGATAAAATATTAAAGGAATTTGGTCTTGCTTGTAAAAATTCCCATATTGTAAATGGACATGTCCCGGTAGAACAAAAAAAAGGACAGTCTCCCGTACATTGTGATGGAAAATTATTAATTATTGATGGTGGATTTTCAAAAGCATATCAAGGAAAAACGGGAATTGCAGGATATACACTTGTTTCCAATTCGCATGAAATTAAATTAGTGGCACTTAAACCATTTACAAACTTAGAAGATGCAATTCATAAAGAATCAGAAATTATTTCAGGGGAATTAGTTGTGGAGAATTTTTCTAGACGTCTTCGTGTGGCAGATACGGACATCGGGAAAGAATTAGGAGATAGTATTATATATCTTGAAAAACTATTGCATGCATATCGAGAAGGAATTATTGTTGAAAAAACATCATAAAAGGAGAGTTTATGGAATTTAGGCCTTGTATTGATATACACAATGGCGAAGTTAAGCAAATAATCGGTGGGAGCTTAAAGGATGACCGAATTCATGTGAAGGAAAACTTTGTTTCAAAACAGGACGCAGCTTATTATGCAAACCTTTATAAGAGTCATGGTGTAAAAGGTGGTCATGTTATTTTACTTAATGGGAAAGAGAGTCCGTTCTATGAAGAAACGAGACTTCAAGCTTTAAATGCCTTGGATGCCTATCCGAATGCATTGCAAATCGGAGGTGGAATATCAGCAGATACAGCTCCGGCATATATTCGTGCAGGAGCTACACATGTGATTGTAACATCGTTTGTATTTCGAGATGGAGAGATTCGAATGGATAATTTACAGGAATTAATTCGAGCGGTTGGAGAACAGAGAATTGTGTTGGATTTAAGTTGTAAGAAAATAAACAATCATTATATTGTGATGACAAATCGTTGGCAAAAAAAAACGAATACCATTGTAACAAGAGAATTACTTGAAAAACTGAGTAATTACTGTGATGAATTTTTATTGCATGCGACAGATGTGGAAGGAAAGTGTGTTGGCATAGAAGAGGAGTTAGTAAAAATTCTTGGTTCCTTTCATAATAGACCTGTAACGTATGCAGGAGGTATTCGTAATATGGAAGATATTGAGAAAATTAAGGATCTTGGCAGAGGTAGAGTGAATTTTACCGTGGGAAGTGCTTTGGAAATATTTGGTGGAAAGTTGCCATTTGATGATGTAATTAAATTTGGAAAACATGCATAAAAAAACCAATCCATATGGATTGGTTTTTTAGACTTTCGTCGTTTAATCTGTAAAACAATATTGCGAATCCTTAAATAAAAAAATTTATTTTATGAAAAGGCACATCGAATAACCGATTAAATAATTGCTACGGCTTATTAAGCTTTTACAACGTTGATTGCTTGAGGTCCTTTTGTTCCGTCTTGGATATCGAACTCTACTGCATCATCTTGTTCTAAAGATTTGAATCCGTCCATGTTTAATCCTGTGTAATGTACGAATACGTCATTTCCTTCTTCGTCTGAAATGAAACCATAACCTTTTTGGTTGTTAAACCATTTTACTGTACCTTTGCTCATTGCTATTCCTCCAATATATTATATATGTTGCACTATTACAACATAGATATAATATCATAATAGAATAGAAAAGTAAAGTTATTTTCTGCTTTTTTATAAAATTTGTACAAAAAATTGCAAAAATAGAAAGAATACGTATAATTATATTTAACTTAGCATGATAGAATCATAAAAAGGAGTGGAAAATGGAAGGCGAACAACGTAGAAAAAAACTTTTAGAAATATTGAATGCTCAGAAAAATGCAATTTCAGGAAATGCCCTAGCAAAAAAACTAGGAGTGAGTAGACAGATTATTGTGCAAGACATTGCTTTGCTTCGTGCGACAAATAAACAAATTCTCTCCACGAATAAAGGCTATATTTTGTTTCATAATGAAGAAAACCAAAAAATAAGACGTGTTTATAAAGTGAAACATAAAAATGAGGATATGTTAGATGAGTTATATACAATTGTGGACGCTGGGGGAGAAATGATCAATGTTGTTGTTGAGCATCCGATTTATGGACAAATTCTCGTCGATTTAGTAATTAGAAATAGAAGAGATGCCGATCATTTTGTTTCAGCAGTAAAAAAATATCATACGAAACCATTAACTTCTTTAACGGATGGGGAGCACTATCATACGGTGGAAGGGGATAATGAAACAATATTAGATAGGATAGAAAGCGAATTTGCAAGAAAAGGGTATTTGCTAGAAACAAATGAGTAGGTTGAATAAAGACATGTTAAAGGAAGCGTATTGAAAAATATAAAGAAAGGATACTATGGATAAAAGAATTGGAATTATAGGAATTGTGGTAGAAGATTTAGAGAAAACCGCAAGTGTAAATGAAATTTTACATGAGAGTTCGGAATTGTTTTTAGGAAGAATGGGTCTTCCAATAAAGGAAAAAGGACTGTCGGTTATTACTTTGATTTGTCAAGGAAGTAATGATGAAATTAGTTCTGTGACAGGCCGTATTGGGCGAATTGGTGGAGTACAAGTGAAATCAATGTTAACAAAAAATATATAAATAAAAAACTTGCTAAATATCCAGGAATATGCTATTTTTTATATGACAAGACAGTTGTCATGTCATATAAAAAATAGAAGGATAAGGGAAGAATGAAAAAATTAAAAAAAATATTACATGAAATATTTATTGAAGGATTAAGTGGAATGGCAGTAGGCTTGTTTGCTACTTTAATAATTGGAACTATAATTATTCAAGTAGGAAATTTTTTCCCAGATCCAATTTCTAATTATTTACTATTGATTGGTAATATGGCATCGTCATTAACTGGGGCTGGAATTGGTTGTGGAGTGGCTATTCGATTAAAGGGGTCACCACTTGTTGTAGTATCGGCTATTGCTGCAGGACAAATTGGAGCATTTGCTGGAAAACTAATAGCTGGAACGGTTTTGGTTGACGGTTCTATTCAGTTACAAGGGCCAGGAGAACCGTTGGGTGCTTTTGTTGCAGCACTTGTTGTGTTGTATGTGGGTAGATTAGTTTCCGGAAAAACGAAGGTGGATATTTTAATCACTCCATTTATATGTATTATAGCAGGGAGCATGGTGGGGTTGTTCGTAGGCCCTCCAATAAGTGAATTTATGTTATGGTTAGGAAGTATAATAAATTGGGGAACAGAACAAGCACCATTTTTTATGGGAATCGTTGTATCTGTTTTTATGGGAATCTTTTTGACGTTACCAATTTCATCAGCTGCAATTAGTATTATATTAGGATTAAGTGGAGCAGCAGCTGGTGCGGCGACGGTTGGATGTTGCGCAAACATGGTGGGATTTGCAGTTGCTAGTTATAAAGATAATAAAATGAATGGATTATTGGCACAGGGACTTGGTACAAGTATGTTACAAATTGGAAATATTGTAAAAAAACCAATTATATGGCTTCCCGCTATTATTTCAAGTGCAATTCTTGGACCACTTGCGACCGTTGTATTTAAAATGACAAATAATGCAACTGGTGGTGGAATGGGTACGGCAGGATTGGTAGGTCAAATCACAACATATCAAACGATGGTACAAACAGAGGTTGCATGGCAGGTATTAATGAAAATTGGCGTGTTGCATTTTATTCTCCCAGGTTTTTTTGCGTGGCTAGTGATTACTTTTTTAAGAAAGAAAAAGCTTGTAAAAGAGGGCGATATGAAATTGACAATTGGAAATGAGAAGTAATATCTTGTGTTTTTCGTAAAAAACAAGTAAAATAACAAAGAATTCACACGAAAAACAAAGGATTTTCTTGAATTATAGGGTTGTTCTATGGTAAAATAATTACTACTGTGGAGGAAAACTAAAATGAAACCCAAGTATTATAAAGTGAAAGATAAAAAAAAGAAAAAAAATGAACAGCACACTATTATTATTGCATCGAATAATGGAAAAGGTAAAATTAGAGAACATAGTATGAGCACAAGAGCCTTTACCTTTTTGACTTATTTTATGATTGTTTTATTTGTGGTTATAATTACCTACGGTGTCTATACCATTTTAGTTATAGGTGATGGACAAGGTGCAATTTTTTCTTTACGAACACAAGTGGAAAAGTTAACGACGCAAAATGCAGAGTTACTTGAGGAAAATACGCAATTAACTGAAAAGGTAACCTTATTAAGTGATACCTTAAATATTAAAATATCTGCAGAAGAGGAAGCAAAAGCGGAAGAAGAAGCTTTGTATATTCCGTCAGGAGTACCACTCATTACAGATGCTTCAATGAGTGTTGGAACAGAAGTTGGAACGAGTGGAAATGAAGTTCCGGTTGTTTTATTTACAACAAAGTCACAAACAAATGTATTAGCTGCTGGACAGGGAACTGTTACATTTGCGGGAAATGTGGATCAATATGGAAAACAGGTTATCATTGATCATGGGAATGGATATATTTCAATATATAAGTGTAACGGTGAAATGTTGGTTAAAGAAAATGAAGAAGTTACAAAGAATACTGTATTATTTGAGGTGGAAAGTGATAGTGTTATTCATTTCCAAATAATAAAAGACGATTTATTTATTGATCCAACAGATATTATGGAAATCTATGGCTAATTAAGGAGGAATTCAAGTGGCAAGAAAAGTAAGTATTAAAAGCATTATAGGTGCAGAAACAAGATTTGAAGGTATTATAAATACAGATGAAACAACTAGAATTGACGGTGAGTTTAAAGGAACTATTAATGCAAACGGAATGTTAATTATTGGAGAAACAGGAAAAATATTTGGGGATATTTTTGCAAGAGATGTTATGGTTGCAGGAGAAATTAAAGGAAATATTCAATCAAAAGGAAAAACTGATGTTGCAGCAACGGGTCGCATCTATGGAGATTTAGTAACTAGAAGTTTAATGATTGATGAAAATGCTGTATTCCAAGGACAGTGTGCAATGAATGTTAAAAATGAGGAAGATGATCTTGATATCATTGAATAAATAGGTATAAAAAAACAGCCATGAAAATGGCTGTTTTTTTTTGAGGTTATTGATTGTTCGTTTGTTTTTTCGCCAAACGCTCAAAAATAAGTTCGTATCCATCCGTTCCATAATTCCAAGATCGATTTACCCGACTGATTGTAGCAGTGGATGCACCAGTTCTCTCCGCAATTTCCAAATATGTTTTTTTGTTTTTTAACATAGTAGCAACTTCAAAACGTTGCGAAAGAGATAAAAGTTCGTTCACAGTACATAAATCTTCAAAAAAATCATAACATTCTTCTTTGGTTTCTAAGCACAAAATAGCATTAAATAAATGGTCTACAGATTCTGTTTTAATCTTTTTATTCATATTAAACCTCCAAATATAAGAGTGACACTTTCGCACTGTAAAATACTACAGTTGCAATGTAAATTTATAGTAGCATAGTAAAATATGAAAGTAAAGGAAAACAAAAATTATTCATGATTTTGCATGAAAAAATTTTTGAATTTCTCAACATTGGTATTTAAAACCAATTCTTTTGGAAAATCTAATTCTTCAAATAATGTATAGGTTTCATGATGTGCACCAACTTGTGTATAGATATGAGCATCTGAATTTGCAAGAACAGAAACACCATATTTTTCACAGTATTTTAACATAATTTTATAGTTATCTCTTGCTCCAGGACGATAACTTGTCGGAAGCAAAGAAGAATTATTTACTTCTAGTATTTTGTGATATTCTTTTGCGGTTCTTACAATGAGTTCGTAATCAAGAGGAAAACGAGAGTCATCAGGATGTCCAATCAAATCAATGTTTGGGTTTTGCAGTGTATGAAGAACAGCATTGGTGCATTCTTTTTTTGTAGAAATTGAGGTACATGGTGGATGAATACTTGCAATTCGAAAATCGAGAGCCTCTAAGGTACTTATTGGAAGATCGACAGTTCCCTTTTCGTCTAGTATATTTAATTCTACACCCATCATAAGTGGCAAGGCATAGGCCGAACGGTCGAAAATACGATAATTCTCAAAATAATATAATCCACAAGTTCCTGGCATTTGTGGCGCATGTTCTGTTATACAAAGAAGTTCAAGACCTTTGTCTTTTGCAGACTGAGCCATTTCTGGGATGGTGCTATATGCATGCCCACTTGCAAGGGTATGTGTGTGTGTGTCTAAAACGTAATCCATATGTTCCTCCTAAGGTTGTTAAATCAATATCTATCAACAATTTATCTTAGCATAATAGATTCGGTTTTTCAACTTTATGATGCTTGTCATGTAGTTTCAAATACTATATAATAGATTTACACATAAGAAAGTGTAAGGGGGATTTTATGAAATCTACACAAAGAGAATTGTTGAAAAAATTATTAAAAGGTTTGGATAAAATTGACTATATTCAAGAAGATGAAGTGCCAGAAATTGCTTTATATATGGACCAGGTAACTACGTTTATGGATAGCCGATTGGAAAATGCAACGAGGAAACCAGGAGAAGATAAAATTCTCACAAAAACGATGATTAATAACTATGCAAAAAACAACTTATTACCTCCTTCCATTAAAAAAAAGTATTCTAAAGATCATATTTTACTGATGATTCTTATATTTTATTATAAAGGATTTCTATCAATATCAGATATACAAAGTTTTATTGGGCCTTTGGGAGAACGGTTTTTTGATCCAAAATCAGATTATGATTTGAGTAAAATATATAAAAGTATTTTTGATTTGCAGTATGGAAAAGCAGAGGATTTGGTAAAAGATATTATGCGATCTTTTTCAAAAGCAAATGATAAATTTGAGGATGCACCAACGGATGATCAAGAGTTTTTACAAATGTTTGGATTTATTTGTACGCTTAGTTTTGAAGTGTATGTAAAAAAATTACTAATAGAACGAGTGATTGATATGTATTTCAAAAAATCAGAAGAAGAGGATCCATTAAAAGAATCTAACGAGAAAGAGACAAAGAAAGAATCTAAAAAAGATGGAAAAAATGAATCTAACAATGGTACAAAAGATGATTCTTCAAGTAAAGTAACGACCATGGAAGATATTTCTGAGGAAGTTCTAAATAGAATAAAAAATGAAAAAAATAAAAGAAAGGTTTAGGTGAATGCAATGAGTATGAAAATACCAACACCACATATTACAGCAAAAGAAGGAGAATTTGGAAAAACAGTGCTAATGCCTGGAGATCCATTGCGTGCAAAATTTATTGCAGAGACATTTTTAGAAAATCCAGTATTAGTGAATCCCATTCGTGGTGTGAATGGATATACAGGAAATTATAAGGGTGTAAAAGTATCAGTTATGGCAAGCGGAATGGGAATGCCATCAATGGGTATTTATTCTTATGAACTTTTTAATGCGTATGGTGTAGAAAATATTTTACGTATAGGAACGGCTGGCGCAATTCATAAAGATTTACCAGTAAGGAGTTTGGTATTTGGTATGGGTGCATGTACAAATTCAAGTTATGCAATGCAATATAATCTTCCTGGAACGTATGCACCAATTGCATCTTATGATTTGTTAAAAAAAGGGGTAGAACTCGCGGAAAAAAGAGGAAATGTAAACTTTAAAGTGGGAAATCTATTTTCTTCAGATACATTTTATGATGATGCACAAAGTGCTTTGGAATGGTCAAAAATGGGTGTATTAGCAGTAGAAATGGAAGCTGCAGCATTATATATGAATGCAGCTAGAGCAGGGAAAAATGCTATGGCATTATGTACGATTTCGGATAATATTGTTACAGGTGAAGCTGCTTCCGCAGAAGAAAGACAAACAACGTTTACGACAATGATGGAAATTGCTTTAGATTTAGCAGTAGAAATGGAATAAATAAGATTGGTTGAAAATAAATGAACAAACATAATTTATTAAATGAAAAACAAAAAGAAGCGGTTCAATATACAAATGGACCGCTCCTTATTTTAGCAGGTGCAGGTTCGGGGAAAACTCGCGTTTTGACACATAGAATTGCTTATTTAATTGAAGAAAAACAGGTGAATCCGTGGAATATTATGGCAATCACTTTTACAAACAAAGCAGCAGGTGAGATGAGAGAACGTGTGGACAGTATTGTCGGATTTGGATCAGACAGTATATGGGTATCTACTTTTCATGCTTCCTGTGTACGGTTTTTGCGTCGTTATGCAGACAAAATTGGATATGATACGAATTTTTCGATTTATGATAGTGATGACCAAAAAAAACTTATGCGAGAAGTAATTAAAAAACTTCAAATCGATACAAAAATGTTGAAAGAACGTGCTATTTTATCACAGATATCTTCTGCTAAAAATGAATTACAATCACCAACGGATTATGAATTGCAGGTAATGGGAGATTATTCAAAGAAAAAAATTGCCCAAGCCTATCGAGAATATCAACATAGTTTAAAAAAGAATAATGCCATGGATTTTGATGATTTAATTATGAAATCCGTTGAATTATTTAAATCCTGTCCTGAAGTGTTAGAAAATTACCAGAATCGCTTCCAATATATTAGTGTGGATGAATATCAAGATACAAATACAGCGCAGTTTGAATTAATACGACTATTGGCCAAAAAACATCGAAATTTATGTGTTGTAGGGGATGACGATCAGTCAATTTATAAATTTCGAGGAGCAAATATTCGAAATATTTTAGATTTTGAAAAAGTATATCCAGATGCACATGTAATCAAATTAGAACAAAATTATCGTTCGACACAAAATATATTAGATGCAGCAAATTTTGTGATTAAAAATAATATTGGAAGAAAAGCAAAAGCATTATGGACAAATCAAGGAGAAGGAGATAAAATTCATTTTAAACAAATGGATTCTGCATTTGGTGAGGCTGACTATATTACGGATGAAATCCGTAGCAGGGAACGAGAAGGTGAATTTGAGTTTAAGGATTGTGCTATTTTATATCGTACAAATGCACAAGCTCGGCTGTTTGAAGAACGGTTTGTCATTAAAGGAATTCCATATAAAGTAGTCGGTGGAACGAATTTTTACGCAAGAAAAGAAATTAAAGATGTACTAGCATATTTAAAAACCATAGATAATGGAAATGATGATTTGTCTGTGAAACGTATTATTAATACTCCAAAAAGAGGGATTGGTGCAACTACAATTGGAAAAGTAGAGGATTATGCAGCAGAAAGAAATATTAGTTTTTTTCATGCATTACAAGAAGCAGAGCAGATTATGACAATTGGAAAAAGTTATTTAAAATTAAAACCTTTTGTAACAATGATGCATGCATTTCGTGCAAAAACAGAGTTTTTATCGTTACAAGAATTGGTAAGGGATGTTTTGGATGTTTCTGGATATTTCCACCAATTGGAAATATCAGAAGATGAAGATGCGGAAGACCGGATCGAAAATATAGAGGAATTTATTAATAAAGTGGTTTCTTATGAAGAAACAAATGATAATCCTACATTAGGAGAATTTTTAGAGGAAGTCGCTTTAGTTTCTGATTTGGATAAAGTTGATGAAAATGAGAACCGCGTATTGCTTATGACATTGCATAGTGCAAAAGGGTTGGAATTTCCAAGGGTATATTTAACGGGAATGGAAGACGGTGTGTTCCCAGGATATATGACGATTACCTCGGACGACCCAATGGAAATGGAAGAAGAACGAAGACTTGCCTATGTAGGGATAACAAGAGCAAAAAAGTATTTGTCAATTAGCTGTGCAAGAGAACGAATGTTACATGGAGAAACACAATATAATAAAGTGAGTCGTTTTGTAAATGAAATTCCACCAGAATTATTAAGTCAAAAAATTCCGCATGCAAAAAGTAGAGAAGAGAAAATGGAAACGGAATTTAATTTTCCTTTTGAAACAGGTAACAGTGGATTTCAGGGAAGTTCCTATCAAAGAAGTTATGATAGTAGACCAAAAGCAATTTATAAAAAACCTGCAACACCAGAAAGTAAAAAACCATATATCGCGAAAGGATTAGGTAGTTTACAAAATTTAAATGGTGTACAAAAAGGGATAGCTAAAGTAATGGAGAAACCAGATTATAATGTGGGGGATCAAGTTTCACATATTAAGTTCGGAAAAGGTACTGTGAAACAGATAGAAAAAAAACCGAGGGATTATGAAGTTTCTGTGGATTTCGAAAAAGTTGGAACGAGAATTTTATTGGCATCGTTTGCAAAATTAAAAAAAGAGTAAAATTTTCATGAAACAGTAGAAAAAAAAGGGAATTAGTGGTATTCTTAAATTATCAAGAAACGGATATATCAAATACGAAGGGAGTAAGATTATGAATAAATTAGGGAAATTAGAGGATTATTTAAAACTGGATAAATTAAGCGAATTATTTGGAAAAGAAAAGAAAAAGAAAAAATCTCCTATGGTCGTTGCTCTTGTAGTTGTTGGAGCAGTTGTTGTTGCGGCTGGAATTGGATATGCACTTTATCGTTATTTTTCATCAGATTCTTATGATGGATTTGATGATTACGAGGAATTAGATGATGATTATTTTGAAGATGAATCAGAAGTGGAAGACTAAAGGTATTTTTTTGGCATATTAAGTTTATAAAAAATGGGATACTTTTTGAGTATTCCATTTTTTATGTAATGCTAATTTTGAGGGTGAAATAGATAAAGACTATTTATGAAATAAAGATGAAAAATAAAAATGAGAGGTAACAGATGAAAAAAGGAGATATCATAGAGGGTATAATTGAGAGAGTGGATTTCCCCAATAAAGGGAAATTTAAGTTCGAAGACCGTGAAATTACTGTAAAAAACACGCTCCCAGGTCAGAGGGTTTCTGTTCAAATTCGTAAAAAGAAAAAAGGAAGAGCAGAAGGTGTTGTTATGGAAGTCTTACAGAGAGCACCAAAAGAAATCGGTTCGAATTGTCCTTATTTTGGAGTATGTGGTGGGTGTAATTATCAAAATTTTCCTTATGAAGAACAATTAAACTTAAAAAGTGTGCAGGTGAAAAAACTTTTAGATCAGGTGTTTATACAAAGAGGAGAAATTCCTGAAAATGAGTATTCTTTTGAAGGAATTAGAAAGAGTCCTTTACAAGAGGCATATCGCAATAAGATGGAATATTCTTTTGGAGATGCCTATTTAGGTGGCCCACTTTCTTTAGGGATGCATAAAAGAGGAAGTTATTATGATATTGTAAATATTGATGGTTGTAATCTTGTAGATGATGATTTTTCGTTACTTGCGAAGGAAACACTATCTTATTTTCAGGAGAAAAATGCTTCTTTTTATCATTGTATGCGTCACGAAGGATTTTTAAGAAATTTACTAATTCGAAAAGGAAAACGTACGGGAGAAATACTTGTGGCGTTGATTACCTCGACACAATCGGGAGTGGATATTTTAGCATGGCGTGATCGTATCAGATTACTCGAACAAGAAGGAAAGATAGAGGGGAAAATTGTAGGAATCCTTCATACAAAAAATGATTCTCTTGCAAATGTTGTTCAAAGTGATGAAACGGACATATTATATGGTAGAGATTATTTTTACGAGGAAATCTTAGGAATGAAATTTAAGATTTCTCAATTTTCTTTTTTTCAGACCAATTCTTTAGGAGCAGAAGTTTTATATGAAACGGCAAGAGAATACATAGGAAAATTGACAGATGCAGAAGGAAAAGCAGATAAGGTGTTATTTGATTTATATAGTGGAACGGGAACCATTGCTCAAATGCTTTCTCCCGTTGCAAAGGAAGTTGTTGGTGTGGAAATTGTAGAGGAAGCGGTTGCAGCAGCAAAGGAAAACGCAACGCTAAATGCGATAAAAAATTGTCATTTTATTGCGGGAGATGTATTAAAGGTTTTAGATGAAGTAACAGAGAAACCTGATTTTATTATTTTAGATCCACCTAGAAATGGAATTCATCCAAAGGCATTGACAAAAATCATCGATTATGGTGTGGAGCAATTGCTTTATATTTCTTGCAAGCCAACAAGTCTTACGAGGGATTTGGAAGTGTTTTTGGATCGTGGATATCAACTTAAAAAAGTCTGTTTGGTGGATATGTTTCCAGGGACGGTTCACGTGGAGACGGTAGTATTGATGTCAAGGGTAGAAAAGTAAGGGTGTAGAAATATAAGTAAATAAGGGCTTTCCGAGAGTTAAGACTTGTCATTCAGATGAGTTTGACTCTCAGATTTTCCTTTTATTGGGAATATATCCGAAACCACAAAAATATGGGGTTGAGTGGACAGGATTACTTTTAGCCTTGTGAGTGGACAAAATTGTTGTCAAATTGGTGGTGAGTTGATAAGATTGATATAATAAATGGAGGGAGATTTCCTATGTCGTATTCAAAATCAATAAATATATTCTTGCCTACAGGAGCTTCTGATGGGCCTATAGAGCTTGAAATGCTTAATTGGAATGGGATGATAATCAAGATTCCAAGAAAGGAAGTAAGTACATATTCGGATGTTGAATTGGATAAGCCAGGAATCTACTTTTTGTTTTGTAAAGATGACGGAGATGGCGAATCTGTATACGTTGGAGAGGCTGAAAATCTGCTTTTAAGGCTTAAACAACATATTCAGAGTAATAATGCAGGCAAAGAGAAATTTTTCTGGAATAACGCAGTCTGCGTCTCAGGAAAGGATTTAAATAAAGCACTCATTAAGTACTTAGAGAATTATTACTGTCAACAGGTTAAATCATCTAGTAAATATGAATTGTTGACTCGAAAGTCGTCACCTAATATGACTCTTAAAAGAGCAGAGCAGGCTGCAATGGATGAGTTCACAGATAACGTTGATATGTTAATGGGTACGATTGGATACAATATTTTAGAAAAGAGTAAGGAAAATGAATCAGCTTCACAAACATATTTTTATTGTAGGTCAAAGACAGGAACTGATGCTAAGGGATATGTTTCAGAAAATGGTTTTACCGTTTGTGCGGGTAGCAAAATAGCAAGTAAATGCTCATCAAAGACATTCATGAATAAATATGCTAAAACTTTAGACAAGTTAGTTGAAAACAAGATTATTATCGATTTTATTTTTGAAAAAGATTACACTTTTGGATCACCGACTGCAGCAGCAGATGTTGTTTTGCAGAGCTATGTTTCAGGTATGGAGTATTGGATTGATGCATCAGGAAAGAAATTAAAAGAATATAATATATAAATGTCTGTTTGTATAAAAGCTATTTTAAATGCATAAACGATTAAATTAAAAATATAGAGATATTACATTAAAATAATAACGCAAAAACCGACACATAAATTGAAAAGTTTATATGTCGGTTTTAATTTTGACTAATAGTTTTTATAATGTGTTATTTTCAGACGGCCCACATTAATAAAAATGGGTGTTTTATTCTGGTAGTTTAATTATTGTGTAAATTTATTTGAGTTACCTACTCCAAAATATTTTTCGAAGAAGGCCTTTAATTTGTCAATCACTGTTTGCTTTTTCTTTTCACGGGTCCCACCACCAAAACGGCTTATGGGCGGCATGATTTTGTCAATGTCTGTACCGACTGTTTTTACTTCACCTTGCTTGAATGATTGGTCTAGGAAAACTCGAGTTTCTTCTGACTTTAATTTTTCGTCTTTAATGAGTTCTTCAAGGTCTTTTTCACGTTGTTCGGCAACAAAATTATTCCATTCAATTAGAACATCATCTACGTCATTGATTCCGGCAATAAAGGTTTCGATTAATTGTTTTTTACTGCGGAGTTCTGGGCTGGCATCAATGGCTTTCTTTATTGTAATCATAACTTCTTTGTCTTCACCGTGCGTATCATGATATTTTTTAACCAGCATGAGAATGTAATCTATGTTGATTTCAATTTGCTTAATGAGTTCGACTTCAAATACGATATCATCAATAATATCAGTACTTTCTCCATTTTCACGTTTGCGCTTCCATTCGTCCCTTAAGTCTTGATATTTACCTAAGTAGTCTTGCAAATCTCTTTCTGAAATGATTTCTTTACCAGCAAATTCATCAAAGGACACTAGTAAATTTCGCATACGTAATATTGCGCCAAACAAAGCAATAAAATCTTTTTGATTTTTCTCACCTATAATCTGTGATTCGGATATCGGAAACTTATTTGAAAGATCTTTAATTAAATCTACATATCCAGGCACGTGTTTATCTTCTGATATATATCCTTGATAGTAATCTTTAAAACTGTGAAGAAGAGCAATACCCCCAGCATCTTCATCACCAAATAAAGAGATGGCACTATCAACACGTTTTTGCAGGTTACGGAAGCACACAATATTACCGAATGTCTTGATGTTGTTGAGAATACGATTAGTCCGGCTAAAGGCTTGAATCAGCCCGTGCATTTTAAGATTCTTATCCACCCAGAGTGTATTTAAGGTTGTTGCATCAAAGCCGGTTAAAAACATATTGACTACAATTAATAGGTCGAGTTCCTTGTTTTTCATACGGAGTGATACATCTTTGTAATAATTTTGGAATTTATCAGAAGATGTATCATAAGTAGTATTGAACATTTTGTTATAGTCATCTATAGCTTTTTCCAAAAAATCACGTGAATTTTTATCTAAAGCAGAAGTATCCTCAGGGTTTTCCTCATCAAGAAGGCCATCAGTTTCTTCTTCATTTTGTGCATAGCTATAAATCACAGCTATCTTTAGTTTTTTAGTTGGGTCTGCATTCATCTGTTTGCGAAACTCGTCATAGTACAATTTTGCCATAGAAACAGAAGCAACCGCAAAAATGGAGTTAAATCCGCTAACACGTTGCTTTTGTTTTATCTCCTCAATGGCACCTCTCTTTGCGGAAGCGACATCGGAAATATTTGTTAGTTGATTAAAGATATAGGATCTATCTCCTCGGTAGGTTTTCTGATCAAAGTGTTCCAAAATGTAACGAGTAACAAGAGAAATACGTTTTGGTGCCATAAATGCTTTCTCACGATTAATATCCCATACTTGCTCATCATCGATATCATAGTCTGAGTCGATTGTCTTGATATAATCTACACGGAACGGCAAAACATTTTTATCGTTAATTGCATTAACAATAGTATATGTGTGGAGTTGGTCGCCAAAGGTCTGTTCTGTAGTTAATAATAGACCATTTCTACTTGAACCCGAATTCGTAGAAAAGATCGGGGTTCCGGTAAAACCAAACATATAATATTTTTGGAAAGCACCTTTTTTCTTTTTCCCATCTTTATCAACACCACCTGCAATGGCGATATGCATATCACCAAATTGGCTACGGTGACATTCATCGAAGATAATCACAACTTGTTTATTGTAAACCGGGTGTTCCTTGTTTTTCTTAATAAAAGTCGATAGTTTTTGAATGGTTGTAATAATGATACGGGACTTTTTATCACCCAGTTGTTTTGTAAGAATAGCCGTTGATGTGTTGCTGTTGGCAGCTCCTTTTTCAAAACGGTCATATTCTTTCATGGTTTGATAATCTAAATCCTTACGATCAACCACAAACAGCACTTTATCTATGTATGGAAGCTGAGAGGCAAGTCGGGCAGTCTTAAATGACGTTAGCGTTTTACCAGAGCCTGTTGTATGCCAAATATATCCTCCGGCAGCAATGTTTCCGTATTTTTTATAGTTATGAGCAATGTCAATTCGGTTAAGAATTCGTTCTGTTGCAGTAATCTGATATGGGCGCATAACCATCAGCATATTTTCTGCAGTGAAAACACAATACTTTGTTAAAATGTTTAAAAGAGAATGCTTTGCAAAAAAAGTCTTTGTGAAGTCTATTAAATCTGATATGACGTTATTTTTAGCATCAGCCCAGAAAGATGTAAACTCAAAGCTATTGCTGGTTTTACCTTTTTTTACTTTACCAGAAGCTGCACCCTTAATTGCGTTGAAACGTGTACTATTCGAATAGTATTTGGTGTTTGTTCCGTTAGAGATAACAAAAAGCTGCACATATTCAAAAAGGCCACTTCCTGCCCAAAAGGAATCACGCTGATAGCGATTTATCTGATTAAAGGCTTCACGAATAGCAACTCCTCTGCGCTTCAATTCAATATGAACCAAAGGTAGCCCATTTACAAGAATGGTCACGTCATAGCGATTATCGTATTTTGCGCCTTGTTCTTTGCCGTTGACATACTGGTTGATAACTTGTAGACGGTTGTTGTGTATGTTTGTCTTATCAATCAATTTGATATTTTTTGAAAGCGCATCATCACGTTTAAGTACTTGAACATAGTCTTCTTGAATTTTACGAGTTTTATCTGCAATATCGTCATTTTTGTTAGCGATGCAGTCAGCGAAGAATCTTTCCCATTCGCTATCGGAAAATTGATAATTGTTGAGTTCTTCAAGTTTCGTACGAAGATTTGCAATTAAATCTGCTTCCGTGTGAATAGGAAGATACTCATAGCCTTGTTCACAAAGCAGACGTATAAACTCTTGTTCTAGTGCGGCCTCGCTTTGATAGCTATCAGAGCGATTTTTAACTGGTTCATACTCAGTAACAACGGTATTTTCATTTGTTTCTGCTACAATATTAAAATATGGCATATGCTCACCTCCTTAGGAAAATTCTTTAAATGTCAAAAGTTTATCTCGATAATATTCATATTGCTTTTTACGCGCTTCGATTTCAGCAGGTAGGCCTGTTGAAATGTCGTTACAAATAGTATCAAATTTATCAAGTAATGCTACTATTCTTAATTGCTCATCAATAGATGGTATTTGAATTTCAATGTTTTTAAGAACTGCTACAGATGCAACATTCTTTATTGCCCCGCCTTTTGCATTAGCGTTCATCTGAGCAGCTATGGAATCCTCAAAGCAATACTTTAAAAATCTATTATTAACTCCTTCTTTAGGCGTCAATTTTAACAACGCCTGATTAATTATTCCTTCAGGGGCATTATCTGGAATAATGGTGATTTTACCCATAGTTCCAGAACAACTCATGATTAAGTCACCTGGCTTAACTTCAAATCTTTTCATTTCTTTGAATTTCTGTTCATCAACAAAATATCTAAATTTAAATTCCCCATAGATAGCGTGTTGTTGCTCATAAACGGCATAACCTTCTGTTGTAAAAATTTCCTTTTTTAAACTTCCACCAAAAGGTCCTCTTACAAAATTGCACGCTTCTCCTAGCGTTTTAGCCTGAGCTGATTTACTCGAACGTAGAATTTCACTCCTATAATACTCATACTGTTTTTTTCTAGCTGTAAGCTCCGCTGTAAGCTCCGCTGTAAGCTCTGTGAAATTGTCCAATATACGTACAATTTCCTCCTGTACGGGTAGAGGTGGGAGGGGGATTGTCAGCTTCTTAAGATTACTTGCATTCAATGCAGGAATCCCACTAAATATACATAATTGTTCTATATCAAATTTTTTTTCTAATAAAACATGATATAAAAATCTCTTATTTAAATTTATATTTTCATATATTGTTAAGCCATAATTTAAATTACCTCGGAAAAATTTTCCTTCTGTCCACGATACAAATCCTACACCTGCACCACGACTTGTAATTCCTATTTCATTATTTTCTACATTATAAGTATTAACATAGCCTAGGGGTTCTTTTCCACTATTAATAACAGGATAATTTCCTTGATTTTGTTGTATAAAAGATTTACTTATATTTTTACCTGAACTTACATGAGAAATTTTTCCAAGTGTTTTATACTCTACCCCATCTGGGCAAAGTTCTTCAATTAATTCATCTAATTTGCTCATTTGCTCACCTCAATTTCTTCAATGATGGTGCTAATGGCTTTACGTAGTTCATCTTCATGTTTGACGATTTTTTCAATTTTAGCATTTAAAACTTTTATATCAATTTTTTCTCTCGTGTCCTCTGCTTCTACATAAGTAGAAACTGAAAGGGTATAATCATTTTCGGCCACTTCGTCATAGGTTGCAAGATGAGAAAAATATTCTATTTCTTCACGGTTTGCAAATGTGTTTACAATACGCTCGATATTATTGGGTGTTAACTTATTGTTGTTTGTAACCTTAACACATTCGTTACTTGCATCAATAAAAAGTGTTTTGTTGTCATTTTTATTTTTTTTCATTACCATAATGCATGTGGCAATGGAAGTGCCAAAGAATAGATTGCTCGGTAGCTGAATGATACAGTCAACGTAATTATTATCAATTAAATATTTACGAATTTTCTTTTCTGCACCACCACGGTACATAATGCCAGGAAAACATACAATGGCAGCAGTACCATTAGACGCAAGCCAAGACAAGCTATGTAAAATAAACGCAAGGTCAGCTTTGCTCTTTGGTGCCAGAACTCCAGCAGGTGAAAAGCGGGGGTCATTGATTAGTAAAGGATTTTCGTCACCAGCCCATTTAATAGAGTATGGAGGATTTGAAACGATGAGTTCAAAGGGCTCATCATCCCAGTGCTGAGGGTTTGTCAGTGTATCCTCACATTCTAAATCAAACTTATCAAAGCCAATGTCATGAAGAAACATATTGATACGACAAAGGTTGTAAGTGGTAATATTAATTTCTTGACCATAGAACCCGGTGGTAACAGCATCCTTGCCAAGAATTTTTACAGCTTTCAACAAAAGAGAACCAGAACCACAAGCAGGATCATATACCTTGTTAATGGTTTTCTTACCAACTGTGCCAAGACGTGTTAGTAGTTCGGAAACATCGGCGGGGGTAAAAAATTCACCACCTGATTTACCTGCGTTGGACGCATACATGGTCATTAAGTATTCGTATGCATCGCCAAAAGCGTCAATATTATGGTCCTTAACAGAACCAAGGTTCATTGCGGCAATACCATTTAAAAGTTTAGCTAGTCTTTCGTTTCTTTTGGCAACTGTGCTACCAAGTTTGTTGCTGTTAACGTCAAAGTCATCAAAAAGGCCAGCAAAGCTGTTTTCAGATGCGCCACCCTTTGCTGAATCTTCAATGTTGTGGAACACAGTTTCTAATGTCTCATTTAAATTCTCATCTATCATTGCCATTGCTCGGACATTACAAAAAAGTTCGCTAGGTAGCATAAAGAAACCTTTTTCCTCGACTAAGCCGGCACGAGCTTCTTCAGCTTCTTCGTCAGTTAATTTGGCATAGTCAAATTCGGTGTTTCCAGCCTTGATTTCACCATCGTTGATATATGCTGTTAAATTTTCAGAAATATACCTGTAGAACATTGTTCCAAGCACATAATTCTTAAAATCCCATCCATCAACAGCGCCTCGTAGTTCGTCAGCAATTGCCCATATAGCACGGTGTAATTCTTCACGTTCTTGTTTCTTATTATTTTCAATCATTATCTATAACCTCCAAATTGTTTTGTTTATCTGCATTTGCACTAGCACCACTCTCAATCCAAGAATCAACTTCAGAGGCTCTAAATTTATACAATCTACCAACTTTGTAATATGGTATAGTTTCTTTTTTTATCCAAGTTCTAATTGTATCCTTGCTGCAACCAACATGTTTTGAAATCTCATCAAGGCTAAGCCAACGTTCAAGTTCATCCAGTTTATTATTTTTCATGTTAAATAAAACTCCTCTCTAAGAATTAATCTCATATTTTTTTATTAGTGCTTCATAATATTCTTTTACGTTGCAGTAGATTTTGCAAATATCTTTTTCTGGATCCTTCAAGATATTAATTAAATCACTGTATTTTTTTGGACTTTTCATAACCTTATCAAAGTCAATTGTATATTCATATCCAAAGCAAACTAAATGCATATCATTATCGCGAATAAAATTTTCAACATTATGTGTCCTCTCGTATAATTGCAGGTCATCAAATTCATGTTGCAACAATCTACGAGGAAGGATTTTTTCCTTGCCGTCATGTGGGCCAAAATAACGTTCTCCAAATATTCCTGCTGTTATAAATTCTTGGTAATCAGGTGCATTTTCAAAGAGGTTCAAACATAACATGTTAGAAATCTTTAGATGTCGCAAAAGAATAGAATAAATAATATTTGCTGGTTCAGAAATAATATTTTGAGGTGGTACCCATTCTGCATTATTTTTTTTGGTATAACTTGTTACCATATCAGAATTAATTAAATGATATGTTATTTCTTTGTATCCATATTTCAAAAAAGAGATGAGCGAACTATCTTCAGTTTTACCATTAAAAATATTATGTAAGTAGGGCTTAAGTAAACACCTCTCAAATTTTTCTTCTGAAAACTCTTTTAGCATTTCGAATGCATCAATTCCATCAAACTCAGTTTCAGCTACACCCCAAAGATTTTGTCCAAGAGTTTCCAATTCTTTAGGGTTGACAGAATAATAGTATCGAGCAAATAAATATTCCTGAAAGCCAGGGTCAATATATAAAAGCTTTATATCTTCTTCATACATCATGCAGGCTGTTGCACAAGCATCATGGATGAAATTTTTACTGGTCATAATTTTTGGATTTTCAAGAGTTTCCTTGCTAGTCAAATTTTTAAAGTACTCATCAAACGTGTCATGGTCAAATTCTATGGCATGTTTTAAATATGTAATAGCACAAAATTCTCTAAATACTTTTGTAAACTCCTCGACATCTTGTGAACTTCTAAATACTCTTGAATAACCTTTCTTTTCTTCATCATGGCCATATACAATTGCATCATATACAGTTCTGTAAAAAAGTCTCTTTTTCCCATCAAAACAATCTACTATTGGATATTTCATGATGACAAAAGTTAAAAGCATTGGATTTGAAGCAAAAACTTTATGCTTTTGAAGATAATCACCTTCAATATAATCCGTAATTTCATTCCTGATTGACTCTTCTTCAGTATCATCTAAAAGATTATTAATTAATGAAAAAGCCTGTTCCTTGTTAAATGGACGAAGATACATCTTAGAAAATCCCTTGACGGCTTTTATTATATCGCATTCTCTCGATGCAATGATATATTGATTGTAGGGGTATCTATCAGCAAGTTCATCTATTTGTCGCTGAAAGGCATTTACATCCGATGGATCAATTTCATCGGCACCATCCATCAAAATTTGGCATTTACCAGAGGACATCAAATTTTCAAGTATTTTGGTAGTTAGATGAGTGTCATATATCTCGGCGGTCTTTACAATATAATCCTTAAATAAATCATTGCTCTCGTTAAAGTCACGTAGTTCTAGTATTATAGGTAGCAAACCTGTTTGCATATGTTTATTTATAGATTCAAGAAATAGATGCTGAAGCATCATAGATTTGCCCATTCCTCCATTTGCAACAAGGATAACTTTTTTTGAATATTCTGCTATCAATTCTAGGTTTGCATTCTGAATAATTTTTTCTCGAGTTCTATTATGCCTGTTTCTTGTAGCTGTAAGGCGACTACTCAAAATATTACAAACATAAATATCATCTAGTAAACGTTCTTCTTCATCTGAGAAGGGCGTTTTTGTTTTATCATATTTTGCTTTTGTTCTATTTGCATACTCAGGAAAAGAGATTATATGGGCTTCTGGCTTGTAATAATCTTTAACTATATTATCAGCATTACCGTTACCTTGAGCAATTGCATAAAACTGTTTAGCTAAAGCACATGCAAAGAGCCGTTTGTCAGGGCCTTCGCTTTCTTGTAGTTCAATTTTAAAATCAATCATGATATTACGCAGTACACTGTCGTTTAGATCTCTTGAAACTTTATTAATAAAACCATCTTCATCAAAATGAGATACAACTGTGTTCCAAAGCGTACTTTCGGGGTTGCGATTTCCGCTGAACCATTTTCCATAAGTGCTATTAGATAGAGGTAAACAATCATGGAACTCCTCAAGCAGTGCGGCTTTCATGAAGTATTCCGGTATTTTTTCTTTAGACTTGTATCCCAAAATTCCACCAGAACTTCTACCCATATAAAATTTTGAGAAAAAATCCGTATATTTCATTCTAGCGCCCCTCTCATAGTTGTTAATTTATATTCTTGTCCGAATTGTCCCAATAATGTCCTAGCTTGTCCGAATAATGTCTAAATCCAAGTCAGTGAAGATAGAAGCAATATTTTCTATAATTAGATTATAAGGTTGGACAAGGTAAAGTATTGAGCAAGAAATATTGAATATGTACTGAATTTTTGAAAACAGTTTAATACCTCTTGTATATACAAAGCCTACGTGGACGATTTGGATTTATAAGAGTTTATGTAATGAATTAGTGTAGACGTATAAAGTCTAATCATCACTAATTCAACTAAAATCAACTTATTCATACATAAACCTTCTTAATTATATAGCATTATGTATGAACTTACAAGCTATTTTAACGTTGGTAAGTATATAGAATCCGTTGATTTCACTGATATATGGATACCAGATTGACCTTAAAAACCTTATAAAATACAGCTTAACAAAATAATATCTCAATGTCCGAGATGCGCATTAGGACGGCGGGATGCATAAGAGTTCAGAACACAGTAATAAAGACTGTGTTTGGAATGAAGATGCACCCACCGTGATTTCCTATGCCCATTTTTAGGACAAGCGGAGTCTGTGGTGTATCTGAAACCATAGACTCTTTTTGTATTCCGCCGTCAATGCCAGGACGGAAAGGAATACTTAATGAAGATTCGAGTTTTATATGAAGACAACATCAAAAATGGTCACAAGAATTACACAACAATTGAAATTCCAGATGGAGATTACAGTGTCATGCTGGATATCGACTATGAGCAGCGTCTTGCAGAGGCAAAGCCTGAAAAACATGAAGAAGTAAAGCGCTGCGAAACAGTGCAAGAAATGTTCGACCTTATGAGCAAAAAGGAATACAACCATTGGCGTAGGTACCATAGACATCTTGGAAATCCCAAGACTCAATATCGAAAAGATGATGAATCGGAAGACGAAAATGATGTCATGGATACTTTAGCTGATAATTCTCAAGAAACAGAGCGCAATTATCAGGATGAATATGAGGATGTATGCCAAAGGATACGTCAGGCACTTGGTAAAAAACAAGACTGGGCAGACATGTTTATTGCTGTTCGTATTGATGGTATCCCAATTCGTGAATACGCTGCTTCAATTGGAGCTGATGAAAACAATATCACACAAAAATTAAAAAGAGCAGAGAAAAAACTTAGAGAAATTTTTCAAAACCGTCAGATTTGATCTTCTCTCAAGGCTACTAAGTAGGAGGTCAATCCTCCAAATAAAATTAAGGAGGTAATTCGAATGGAATTACAAGTTTACAAAAATGTAGAGTTCGGTTCTGTACGTACTACAACGATTGGCGGTCAACCATATTTTGTAGGTAAGGATGTAGCAAGCATTCTCGGTTATACAAATACCCGAAAAGCATTAATTGACCATGTTGATGAAGAGGATAAGGGGGTAACGAAATGTGACACCCTTGGTGGGAAACAGGATTTGACTATCATCAATGAATCCGGTCTTTATAGTCTTATCCTCTCAAGCAAAATGCCTAATGCCAAAAAGTTCAAACGCTGGGTTACAAGCGAAGTTCTTCCATCAATTTGTAAGTTTGGCTTATATGCAACAGCAGAGTTAGTTGCTAACCCGGATGTCGCAATTGCTGCATTTACTGCTTTAAAAGAAGAGCGAGAAAAGAATAAGGCTCTTGAGGCAGCCGTTGCGATTGGGCAACAGCAAATAGCAGAGATGAAACCTAAGGCTACATATTTTGATGTGGTTCTTAAATGTAAAGATGCCGTAAATATTTCTGTTATTGCTAAAGATTATGGATGGAGTGCTAGAAGGATGAATGAATATCTTCATAAAAATGGTATTCAATTCAAACAAAGTAATACTTGGCTCTTGTATCAAAAATATGCTTGCAAAGGCTATACGAGAACAAATACTCATGTTTACGAGGATAGTAAGGGTTATGAACATACTAAGGTTCATACTAAGTGGACTCAAAAAGGCAGACTATTCATTTACGAACAGCTAAAGGCAGATGATATTTATCCGCAGATTGAGATGGAGGTGTAAGTATGGGTATCGATATTAGAAATTCTGAAGGGTACATCGACCCAACTCCACATGCAGCTTTATCAAATATCAATCGTGAGGAAAAGGCAGCGTCAAAACCTGCTTTTCTTCCCTTGGTATATATTTGCTCTCCTTATAGTGGTGATACCAAGGGCAATATCAAACGAGCACAGGAATTTTGCCGTTTTGCCTTAGATGAAGGAAATATTCCACTTGCACCTCATCTCATGTTTCCACAGTTTATGAATGATGCTAATGAGAAAGAACGTGACCTTGAGATGGTCAAGCAAAATTGTAACACTTACACTGATATTTTTAACAATAACTAAATCTTTTCTCAAATGGAGTTAAATAACCATTTGTAGAATGTGGTCTAACGTGATGATAATATACGAAAATATAATCATAAGTTGCT
>JBFHIZ010000031.1:0-25918 GCA_041596215.1 Lachnospiraceae bacterium | reverse complement strand
GCCAGTAAAGGAATGATTTTAAATAGCCGTATTCTTTGGTTTTTTTCATCTTGTGCGAGGATTTTACAAGACGAAAGCTGTAGGTTGTATGCAGACCATGCCTATGAATTTTTAAAAAATCATGGAATGGATAGGACCAACGGAGGTGTATATTGGTCGCTTAATTATGATGGTACATGTAAGGAAGATTATAAATACACCTATAATCAAGCGTTTTCCATTTACGGGTTATCCGCGTACTATGAATTGACAGGAAAAAAGGAAGCATTAGATTTAGCGTTTGCTATTTTTGATACGATTGAAAAAAAGTGTAAGGATGAATTTGGGTATGGAGAGGCATTTTATAAGGATTTTACTAGTATGCCAAACGAAAACCTTTCTGAAAATGGAGTGGTTGCAGATAAAACCATGAATACACTTTTACATTTAATTGAAGCATACACACAACTATTTAAGGTAAGCAAGGAACAAAAAGTAAGGATTTGTATAGAAGAACAGTTATCTTATTTTACATCCAAGGTGTATAATAAAAAACTACATAGACAGGAAGTGTTTTTTGACAAAAAATGGAATTCAATAGCAAATATTCATTCGTATGGGCATGATATCGAAACTTCGTGGTTGATGGATGAAGCAACCAATGTGTTAGGAGATACAAAGCTAAAAGAAGCGATTGGGCAGATTACTAAGAAATTGGTAGATACCGTTATGGAAAACGCTTATCACGAGCATTCCCTGTACAATGAAAGCGAAGATGGCGTAAAGGATACCAAAAGAGTATGGTGGGTTCAAGCGGAAACCGTGGTTGGTTTTTTAAATGCATATCAAAAGTTTCCGAAGCAAAAGAAATATTATGACGCAGCAAAAGATACATTTCAATATATTATGAAGAATATGGTTGATTCTCGAGTAGGTTCAGAGTGGTTTTCGGAAATTCGAAATAATAAAGAACCAATTAAAAAAGATATGGTAAATGCTTGGAAATGTCCATATCATAATGGCAGAATGTGTCTAGAAATAATCGAACGAAATGTGCATATGCCTTGTAATGAGAAGGCAACGAAGGAAGCCATTCAATTACTGCAATATCTTCAAAAAATTCGAGGAAATGGAATTCTTACTGGTCAACATACACAGACAAAACCGATGGAAGAAGTACAATTTATATATAAAAAAACTGGGAAATATCCTGCACTTTGTGGATTTGAATTATTAGGTTACTCTCCAAATGCAGAACGGATACTTCTCGATGAAGAAGCAAAGACAGAAGTGGAAGAAAATAAAGGGACGTTGGAAGAGGCGATGGAATGGGGCATGCAAAAAAAGGGGATTGTAACTTTTACTTGGCATTGGTTTTCGCCCTTATACGGCAAAAATAAAAGTTTCTATACAAAAAACACAAAATTTGATGCAACAAAGATATTGAAAAAAGGCACCGCAGAAAGAAAAGCTTTTTATGCGGATATGGAATATATGGCAAACGAACTAAAAGCCTTTCAGAAGAATAAAATCCCAATACTTTGGCGACCGTTTCATGAATCCTATGGAGAATGGTTCTGGTGGGGAGCAAAAGGAAATCTTGTAGCCAAGGAGTTATATCTGCTTATGTACGAATACTTCGTGAAAGAATGTGGTTTGAATCATTTACTGTGGGTATGGAATTCTCACATAAAAGAAGCTTATCCGGGAGATGCGTATGTAGATGTTGTCTCTACCGATGTTTATATTGAAACACCAAAAGAAACGGATTATCAAAAAGAGCTTTTGGAACTTCAAAATAACACCTCCAAAGACAAGGTGGCAGGGCTTGCAGAATGTGGAGTATTGCCAGATATTGTAAAACTAGAAAAAAAGAAAACAGATTGGGCATATTACATGGTTTGGTCCAAGGAATTTGTTTTGACAGAAGATTACTCTTCCTTTGATAAATTAAAAGCAATGTATGAACATCCATATGCAATTACTTTAGATAAATTACCAAAAGAATAAATATAGAAAATGGGATAATATAAAAAAGAAAATGGGGTGAGAGATAGATTCTCAGCCTATTTTTAATGTGAAAAAAGAACAAATGTTCTATAAAATATAGACATGAAAAGGAACGCATGCTATAATCTTCTCAATAATAGTAAGGAGGTACAAAATGGATCGTTTTCAACTGGTATCAGAATATGATAGAGCGGGAGACCAGGATACCGCAATTCGTGAACTGGTAAAAGGATTTCAAGAAGGTAGACAATTTGAAACATTACTTGGAGTAACGGGTTCTGGAAAAACATTTACCATGGCTAATATCATACAAGAATTAAATGTACCAACGCTAATTATTGCACATAATAAAACATTGGCAGGGCAATTGTATTCAGAGTTTAAGGAGTATTTTCCGAACAATGCAGTTGAATATTTTGTGTCCTATTATGACTATTATCAACCCGAAGCATATATTCCGTCTTCGGATACTTATATTGCAAAAGATTCTGCGATAAATGAAGAAATTGACAAGCTACGATTATCAGCTACATCATCCCTTGCAGAGCGAAGAGACGTGATTGTAATTGCATCGGTTTCTTGTATCTACGGATTGGGAAGCCCGGATGATTATAAGGGAATGATGGTTTCTCTTAGACCGGGAATGGAAAAAGGTCGGGATGAAGTGATTCAAGAATTGATTTCGATACATTATGAAAGAAGTGATGTGGAATTTGATCGAGGTAGTTTCCGCGTTCGCGGTGATGTGCTTGAGATAAACAAAGCAGAAGGTGGAGAAAATATCATACGAGTTGAATTCTTTGGAGATGAGATTGAACGAATTGCTGAGGTGGAACGCGTAACGGGGAGAGTGCTATTGGTACTAAAACATCAAACATTTTTTCCTGCTTCCCATTATGTGGTTTCGATGGATAAAATCCAAGAGGCATGTAAACTTTTGAAAGAAGAATTGCGAGAACGTGTTCGCTATTTTAAGCAGGAAGATAAGTTGATTGAAGCACAAAGAATTGCAGAGAGAACAAATTTTGATATTGAAATTTTACAAGAAACAGGATTTTGTTCGGGAATAGAAAATTATTCTCGAGTATTAAGTGGAAAAGAGCCAGGCGCAACACCAGCGACACTCATGGATTTCTTTCCAGAAGATTTTTTGATTATTGTGGATGAATCCCACAAAACCATTCCGCAAGTAAGAGGAATGCATGCTGGAGATCGTTCTCGAAAGACAAATTTAGTGGAATATGGATTTCGTTTGCCTTCCGCACTAGATAATAGGCCGTTAAATTTTCCGGAATTTGAAAGCCATATTAATCAAATGTTATTTGTTTCTGCGACACCTTCGGATTACGAAGCAGAACATGAACAATTACGTGCAGAGCAGATTATTCGTCCAACGGGATTATTAGATCCACCAATAGAGGTTCGCCCAGTAGAAGGACAGATAGATGATTTGATTCACGAAATTCATCAAGAAACGAAAAACAAAAATAAAGTGCTTGTGACCACGCTTACGAAGAGAATGGCGGAAGATTTGACGGATTATTTAAACGAAGCAGGAATTCGTGTGCGATATTTACATTCGGATATCAAAACGTTGGAACGCTCAGAAATTATTCGTGATATGCGTTTGGATGTCTTTGATGTTTTGGTGGGAATTAATTTATTAAGAGAAGGTTTGGATATTCCGGAAATATCATTGGTTGCAATATTAGATGCGGATAAAGAAGGTTTTTTGCGTTCCGCAACGTCATTAATTCAGACAATTGGTCGTGCGGCAAGGAATGCGGATGGACATGTAATTATGTATGGAGATAAGATTACAGATTCTATGGACATTGCAATATCTGAGACGAATCGAAGAAGAAGTATTCAAAAAGAGTATAATATTGCACATGGAATTACGCCACAGACCATTAAAAAAGCCGTGCGAGATTTGATTCGAATATCGGAAAAAGTATCGAAAGAAGAAATGCGTTTTGATAAAGACCCTGAATCTATGAGTCAAGAAGAGCTAAAGGATTTAATGAAAAAAATGGAGAAAAAAATGCGAAAAGCAGCAGCAGAATTAAATTTTGAAGATGCAGCAATGCTAAGAGATCGCATGGTGGAAATAAAAAAACAAATGGAATCATTTACATAATAATGGTTAAGGGAACACAAAAAGAAAGGCTAGTATTTCATGGAAAAAATAAGTAAATTTGAAGGAAAAAGTATTCGAATACAAGGCGCAAATGAAAATAATTTGAAAAACATAGATTTGGAAATTCCAAGAGATCAGTTCGTTGTTCTGACAGGACTGTCAGGTTCTGGAAAATCTTCACTTGCATTTGATACCATATATGCGGAAGGGCAAAGAAGATATATGGAATCCTTATCTTCCTACGCAAGGCAGTTTTTAGGACAGATGGAAAAACCAAAAGTAGAAAAAATTGAAGGGCTATCTCCAGCCATCTCGATTGATCAAAAAAGTACCAATAGAAATCCACGTTCGACGGTGGGAACGGTAACGGAGATTTATGATTATTTTCGTCTTCTTTTCGCACGTGTTGGAACACCACATTGCCCGAGCTGTGGAAAAGAAATCAGTAAGCAAAGTGTGGACCAGATGGTGGATCAGATTATGAAACTGCCTTTGGGAACGAAAATTCAGCTTTTAGCACCCGTTGTGCGTGGAAGAAAAGGAACACATGAAAAAGTTTTTGAAAGAGCCGCAAAAAGTGGATATGTTCGTATGCGCGTAAATGGAAATATGTATGAGGTTGGAGAAGACATTAATCTTGATAAAAATAGCAAACATACGATTGAAATTGTAGTGGATCGGTTGGTAATTAAAGAAGGATTAGAGAGTCGATTAACAGATTCCATTGAAAATGTTTTGCATCTTGCAAAAGGAATATTACTTGTAGATATTATTGATGGAGAGGAACTTCATTTTTCGCAATCTTTTTCCTGTGCAGACTGTGGAATAAGCATTGATGAAATTGAACCTAGGAGTTTTTCTTTTAATAATCCATTTGGGGCTTGCCCAGATTGTGCAGGATTAGGTTATACTATGCAGTTTAATCCAGAATTGATTATACCAGATACCTCGTTGAGCCTAATGGAGGGTGCGATTTCTGCAATGGGATGGCAATCAGCAAATGATAAAAAAAGTTTTACCTATGCCATTTTAAATGCATTATCAAAAGAATATCATTTCGACCTATTTACACCATATGAAAAATTACCGAAAAAGATCAAAGATTTATTGATGTATGGAAAAGGTGCAAAGACAGTAACGGTTCATTATAAAGGGATGCGTGGAGAAGGAAATTATGATATTACTTTTGAGGGAATTGTTAGCAATTTACAGAAAAGATATCGAGAAACTTCCTCCGATTATTCTAAGCGCTCTTATGAATCACTGATGCGAATCACTTCGTGTAAGACTTGTGGAGGTCAACGATTGAAAAAGACATCTCTTGCAGTAACGGTAGGAGATAAGAATATTTTTGAACTTACTGAAATGCCACTTCGTAAACTAAAAACTTTTGTTGAGGAACTTGAATTATCAAATCAAAAAACAGAAATTGCAAAACAAATTATAAAAGAAATTATTGCTAGATTAGGATTTTTAATTGATGTAGGATTGGATTATTTGAGTTTGTCTAGAGCGACTGCTACCTTATCAGGTGGAGAAGCACAGAGAATTCGACTTGCTACACAAATCGGGTCTGGATTAATGGGCGTATGCTATATTCTTGATGAACCAAGTATTGGCTTACATCAAAGTGATAATGATAAATTGATTCAAACACTTAAGCGACTAAAAAACCTGGGAAATTCATTGTTGGTTGTTGAGCATGATGAAGAAACAATGCGAGAAGCAGATTATATTGTGGATATCGGACCTGGAGCAGGCGAACATGGTGGAGAAGTAGTAGCTGCAGGAACCGTAGAAGAAATTATGAAAGTGAAAGAATCTATTACAGGGCAGTACTTAAGTGGAAAAAGAAAAATACCAGTTCCAGAAACAAGGAGAGAGCCAAAAGGATGGCTTCAAGTGATTGGGGCAAAAGAAAATAATTTGAAAAATATTAATGTGGATATTCCTCTAGGAGTTCTGACATGTGTGACAGGAGTGTCAGGTTCGGGGAAAAGTTCTTTGGTAAATGAAATTGTTTATAAATATTTAGCAGATAAATTAAATCGTGCCAAGACCTTTCCAGGGGAATTTAAAGAAATATTAGGGGCAGAACAGTTGGATAAAATAATTGATATTGATCAATCTCCAATAGGAAGAACACCTAGGTCTAACCCTGCGACTTATACAGGAGTATTTGATCAAATAAGAGATTTATTTGCAGCGACAAAGGATGCAAAAGCAAGAGGCTATAAAAAAGGGCGCTTTAGCTTTAACGTAAAGGGAGGACGTTGTGAAACTTGTTCTGGAGATGGAATCATAAAAATTGAAATGCATTTTCTTCCAGATGTATATGTACCATGTGAAGTTTGTGAGGGAAAAAGATACAATAGAGAAACCTTGGAAGTGAAATATAAAGGGAAAAGTATTTCTGACGTGCTGCATATGACCGTGGAAGAGGCACTTACCTTTTTTGAAAATGTTCCAACCATAGCCAGAAAAATACAGACGCTTTATGATGTGGGACTTTCCTACATCCGTTTGGGACAACCATCAACAACTTTGTCTGGTGGAGAAGCACAAAGAATCAAACTCGCAACGGAGCTTTCAAAAAGAGGAACAGGAAAAACGATATATATTTTGGATGAACCAACAACAGGACTTCATTTTGCAGACGTTCATAAGCTGACGGATATCCTTCTTCGCTTAACAGAAGGCGGCAACACGGTACTAGTAATTGAGCATAACTTAGATGTGATCAAGTGTGCGGATTTTATTATTGATATAGGACCGAAAGGTGGAGACGAAGGTGGACAGGTAGTTGCAAAGGGAACGCCAGAAGAATTGGTAAAAAGCAAAGATTCAAAAACGGGATTGTATTTAAAAAAACTATTATAAGACTAAAGTATTTATCAGATATGACGATATAATATATATCGCAAGGATGCATGTAAAAAGGCGGAAGGAACCGTCGCTATTTTACGTGTATCTTTTTTTTGAAAACTCTTTCAAAAAATCCAATTCTGCGTTATAATTATTTAATATGTAATCATATAAAATAAGAAAAAAAACAGAAATATATGATATAAAATGATGATTATCCGTAGAAAGGGGTTTCGTATGCGTTATACAGATATAGGAATTGATTTAGGTACCGCAAGTATATTAGTTTACATCCGTGGTAAAGGAGTTGTATTAAAAGAACCTTCCGTAGTTGCTTTTGATACGGATACAAATAAAGTAAAGGCAATAGGAGAAGAAGCACGTTTAATGTTAGGAAGAACACCTGGAAATATTGTGGCAGTTCGACCTTTACGTCAAGGTGTTATTTCAGATTATACAGTTACTGAAAAAATGATGAAGCATTTTATTCAAAAAGCCGTTGGAAAGCGGATGCTTAGAAAACCAAGAATTGCAGTTTGTGTACCAAGTGGTGTAACGGAAGTAGAAAAAAAAGCCGTTGAAGATGCAACGGAACAAGCAGGTGCAAGAGAAGTTTTTATTATTGAAGAACCAATCGCAGCAGCAATTGGAGCAGGAATCGATATTTCAAGACCTTGTGGAAATATGATTGTGGATATTGGAGGAGGTACTTCCGATATTGCAGTTATCTCTTTGGGAAGTACGGTTGTTTCCACATCCATTAAAATTGCAGGCGATGATTTTGATGAAGCAATCAAAAGGTACATGAGAAAGAAACATAATTTATTAATTGGAGAAAGAACAGCAGAAGATTTAAAGATAAATATTGGTTCGGCATTTCGTAGAGCAGAAGTGGATTATTTGGATGTGCGTGGTAGAAACCTTGTTACAGGATTACCAAAAACTATACGCGTTTCTTCGGAGGAAATGGAAGAAGCCCTTAGAGAATCCACGAATCAAATCATAGATGCGATTCATTCTGTGTTAGAGAAAACACCACCAGAATTAGCAGCAGATATTGCGGATCGAGGAATTGTGCTAACTGGCGGAGGTAGTTTGCTTCGTGGATTAGAAGAATTGATTGAAGACCGTACAGGAATTAATACGATTACGGCTGAAGATCCTATGACTTGTGTTGCAATAGGAACTGGGAAATACGTAGAGTTTTTATCTGGTTATCGGGACGAGAAATAAACGGCAAAAAGAAGAATCTTTAAGGAGGGCAAAAATGGTAAAAGGATTATATACATCCTATTCTGGGTTAATAAATGAACAGAATCGATTAGATGTATTAACAAATAATTTGGCCAATGCGACTACAAATGGGTATAAAGCAGAAGGTTCTACGAGTCAAACATTTAGTGATGTACTTGCTTATAAGATTAAAGATGAGTCCGTTGGTTATCGTACGGCAAGAAATATTGGTGTGAATACACCGGGTGTTAAAATTGGAGAAACCTATACAAATTTCGACCAAGGTTCTTTTCAAGCAACAGAAAACACATTTGATTTAGGATTATCAGGAGATGGATTTTTTAGTGTTTCTTTTACCAATAAAGCAGGAGAGACATCCACCAAATATACAAGAGATGGATCGTTTACCCTTAACAAAGATGGCTATTTGGTTACCAAGGATGGGGATTTCCTATTAGGAGAAGATGGATTGATACAAGTAGATCCATTAAAAACTACGGAGATTAGCCAAGCAGGAGTGATTACGCAGGATGGAGTTGAAATTGACACCATATTACTTACTGATTTTGAAGATTATGATTATTTAGAACATTATGGAGAAAACTATTTTCAACCAGTAGAGGGAGCAGAATTTGCCACGGCAAATGCAAAAGTTTTTTCTGGATACTTAGAGACTTCAAATGTATCCGTTGTAGAAGAAATGGTTGAAATGATAAGTGTTACTAGAGCATATGAAGCAAATCAAAAAATCATGCAAACAATGGATAGTACGTTGGATAAATCTGTAAATAGTTTAGGTAAACTATAGGAGGTAAATAAATGGTTCGAGCATTATGGACGGCGGCATCAGGAATGTCTGCACAACAAAATAACGTAGATACAATTTCGAATAATTTAGCAAATGTAAATACAACTGGTTATAAAACAGAAGTAGCTGAATTTAAGACATTACTATATCAAAATGTACAGTCAACAACAACATCAGCAAATGGAGAAGATAAACCTATCTCAGCACAAATTGGTTTGGGCGTCAGAAATTCATCGGTTACATCGATTTTCACGCAGGGAAGCTTTTATGCATCCACGTCGAATACTGCATTTGCAATGGATGGTGCTGGTTTTTTTGCAGTCCAAGGTGCAGATGGAAGTAATTATTATACAAAAAATGGAAACTTTGTGTTGTCAGAAGGTGTGGATGGATTAACGCTAAGCACAACAGACGGATATCCGGTATTGGATACGGAAGGAAATCCCATTGCCTTTGGAGATGATATTGATTCTAGTCAGTTAACGTTAACATCAAATGGAGAGTTTGCTTATCCGGATGAATCGAATAATCCACAATTATTAGGCATATCCCTTGGTATTTTTCAATTTACCAATCCAGCAGGATTAGAGAAAACGGACAGCAGTTTATATAAAGAAACCGCAGCAAGTGGCACGGTAATTAATGAAGCCACGAATACTGCAGTGGAAAAAAGTTCAATTCGACAAGGATATTTAGAAGGGTCCAATGTACAAGTTGTAGATGAGATGGTAAATCTGATTGTTGCACAGCGTGCATATGAAATGAATTCAAAAGCAATACAGGCTGCGGATGAAATGATGGGTCAAGCAAATAGTTTACGTAGATAAGTTAGAAGGGTAAGGTGAAGCTTTTGGATATTAATCTCTATTCCGATTATTTAAGTACAACAGTACAACAAAATACGGCAGTTTCTGACACGACTTCGAAGGATTATTCAAGTGCTACGGACGAGGAATTGATGGATGCTTGTAAGCAATTTGAAGCATATTTTTTGGAGCAAGTATTTAAGGAAATGGAAAATACCATTGTAAAGGCAGATGATGAGGATTCTTCCAATTCACAGTTGGAGGATTATTTTAAAGAAGCAACCATACAAGAATTGGCAGAACAATCTACGGACCAAAACCCACTGGGATTAGCGCAGATGCTTTATGAACAGATGAAGAGAAATTATGACATATAAGTTAGGAGATAAGGGCTGCCATTGGCAGCCTTTTGACAGTTTATGGAGACAATAAAAGTATATGTGAAAAGAATAACCTATCGAAGCGAAACAACGGGATTTACAGTTCTTGTAATTGATATAGATGGAATTGAAAAAAATGCAGTTGGAACTTTCGTACAAGTAGACGAGGGTATGTATTTAGAAGTGAAAGGAGAATGGGTGGAGCATCCGATGTATGCAAAGCAATTCTCTGTAAAAGAATACAAACAACTTCCGTTTGAAGATAGTTTATCAATTGAAAGGTATTTGGGTTCAGGAGCAATTAAAGGAATTGGTCCTGCTTTAGCGCATCGTATTTCTGTTAAATTTGGAGAAGACACTTTAAAAATCATTGAGGAACAACCAGAACGATTGGCGGAAGTAAGAGGGATTAGTAAACAAAGTGCAAGAAAAATTGCAACACAATTAGCGGAAAAAAAAGAAACAAGAGAAGCACTCATGTATTTGCAAAAATTCGGAATATCCAATACGGTTGCTTTGAAAATATATAAGTATTACGGTGATAGAATCTATGGAATTATGGAAAAAAACCCGTATCAGCTAGCGGAGGATATTGATGGAATTGGATTTCGAAAAGCTGATGAAATTGCAATGAAATCAGGCCTTTTAATTGATGCAGAATTTCGAATTCGTAGTGGGATCACATATGCATTGCTAAAAGCATCTGCATCGGGGCATACATATATGCCAGAAGAATTATTAATTAAAAGTACGAAACATCTACTTCAGGTTAGCGAGGAAGAAGTTGCACCACATATTATGAATCTATATATGGATAAAAAGATTGTTATAAAAGAATGGAACGGCGTACGTTGTATTTATGCACCAAAAATTTATTTTGCAGAGTTAAATTGTGCTAGGATGATTTTGGATTTAAATGAAGAAGAAGAATTGGTTACTTCGCAACTAGAAGAAAAAAAGGCACGGATGAAAGAAATTATTGCACAGGAAGAAAAGCGCGGTGACTATATCTTAGATGAAGTGCAAAGAAAAGCAATTAGTGATAGTTTGATGTATGGGGTGCTTGTAATTACAGGAGGACCAGGAACTGGAAAAACAACCATAATCAATTCAATTATTCAATATTATTTAGAAGACGGAAAAGATGTTTTGCTATCAGCTCCCACGGGCAGGGCGGCAAAAAGAATGACGCAGTCCACAGGATATGAGGCAAAAACAATTCATCGAATGCTAGAAGTTTCAGGGTCGGACATGGATAACAATCGACATTCTTACTTCGGAAGAGATGAAGAAAATCCACTTGAAGCGGATGTAGTTATTGTGGATGAAGTGTCAATGATGGATATCTTTTTATTTCACGCTCTATTAAAAGCGGTAGCTATGGGAACCAAAGTAATTTTAGTGGGAGATGTGGATCAATTACCTTCAGTTGGACCAGGACAAGTGTTACGAGATTTGATTCAATCCGAATGTTTGCCGGTATCCTCCTTAAGAAAAATATATCGACAAGGTGAAAAAAGTTTAATTGTACGAAATGCGCACCGAATCAACCAAGGAGAAACAATTATTACAGAAAAAGATAGCCAAGATTTCTTTTTAATGAATCGGACACGTGCAGACGCGATTCAGAGCGATATGATTTCTTTAATTCAAAAAAATTTGCCATCGTATTATCATGTACAGCCATTTGACATACAGGTGCTTACGCCAATGAGGGATGGAGAACTTGGAGTAAATCGATTAAATACGATTTTACAAACGCATTTAAATCCAAAGAAAAAAGAAAAAAAAGAAGTTGTATTAGAATCCATTTGCTTTCGCGAAGGCGATAAAGTGATGCAAATTAAGAATAACTACCAAATTGAGTGGGAAGTACAAGGAAATTATGGAATTACGATAGATAAAGGTACGGGTGTATTTAATGGAGATATGGGGCTTGTCGTAGAAATCAATGATTATGCACAACAGCTTACGGTAGAGTATGAAGAACATAAACGAGTAGTTTATCCATTTCATCAATTAGACCAGTTGGAATTGGCATATGCAATTACCATACATAAGTCGCAGGGAAGTGAATATCCGGTAGTAATTATACCAATTTTAGGAGGACCAAGAAATTTGTTTTGCAGAAATCTTTTGTATACGGGGGTAACAAGAGCAAGAGAATGCTTACTTTTAATGGGGAGTAGAGATGCAGTAAATGAAATGGTAGATAATTCGCAGGTAAAAGAAAGATATACGAGCTTATGCCAGCAAATGAAAGAACTAGTAAGAATTGCCAACCCAGAGGAATGCTAAAAAATTGGAAAAAATGGAAGTTTTGGAATTTATTATATCCAAGAAAATGTGCAATTTGTGATTGCGTACTAAGAAAAAAAGAACAAGAGATATGTAGAAATTGTAAAAAAAAGGTTTTCATTATCGATAACAACATTTGTCTCACTTGTGGCAAACCCATAAAGGAAGGCGAAATATATTGCAAGGATTGCAGAAGTCGAAAACATTATTATTCGTGGGGAGTGGCGTGTTATCGGTATTGTGATGTGAAAGACGCCATATATCGAATGAAATATGCAGGAAGGGAAGATCTAATCTCCTATTTTTCAATGCAAATAGTCCAACATTTAAAAATCAATCTATTGCAGATGCATGCAGATTGCTTTATTCCGATTCCTATGCATCGAAGCAGGGAAAGAAAAAGGGGCTATAATCAAGCGACTTTGTTAGCGCGTGAACTCAGTTTACAATTAGGAATACCAATACTAGAAAATGCTGTGATTCGCAGAAAAAAAACAATTCCTATGAAATACTTGTCGGTAAAACAACGACAATTAAATTTGAAAAAGGCTTTCATAATTGGGAAAAATGATGTAAAATTAAAGACAATTATATTAGTGGATGATATCTATACAACGGGCAGTACAATGGACTGTGTAGCGAAGGTTTTGTTGGAGGCTGGGGCGAAAGAAATTTATTTTGTCGTAGTAGCAATTGGAAAAGAAACCGATAAATAGGAGGATAACATGAAAGTAATAAACTGTAGGAAATGCGGAAGAATTTTTAATTATATTGTGGGACCACAGATTTGTCCAAAATGTAAAGAAGAAGTGGAAGCAAAATTTCAAGAAGTAAAAAAATTCGTTCAGGACAATAAGCAGGCAAATATAAATGATATTTCTGAAGAATGTGATGTGGAAATCGGACAAATAAATCAGTGGATTCGTGAAGAACGATTATTTTTTTCAGAGGATTCCCCAATTGGAATCAATTGTGAATCTTGTGGGACAATGATAAAAACGGGAAGATATTGTGAAAAATGTAAAATGGAAATGGCGAGAGGATTGAATAACTCGATTCGAAAAAATGTACCAGCACATGAGGAACATGTAAACAAAGAAAATCCAAAAATGCGATTTTTAGATCGTTAGTACAAAAGAGGTTAAGATGGTAGACGCAGATAGAGTAAAATTAATGACAAGAATGGCTTCTTATGAAGCAAATGAAGGAAAATATAATAAACATATTGGAAGCTATTTTCGCTCCGATTATTTAGCATTACAAACGATTAAATCTTTCATTTATGGGACTTTAGCGTATTTGCTAGTATTAGCAATTTATGTTATTTATGATTTGGAAGTTTTTATGCAAGATATCTATAATATGGATTTACTTGTTTTCGCAAAAGGATTAATTGTGAAATATATCATTTTTATTGTGATATATGCAGTGTTATCTTATGTTATTTATGCAAGACGCTATCATATTGCAAGAAAAAGCTTACGGTGTTATTATAACAATTTAAATAAATTATCCAAGTATTATGAAGTAATGGATGAAGAATAAAATAATAAGATGTACTTACGAGAAGAAGTATTGAAAGGATTTAAAATGAAGAATTTATTAGTACTCAAAGAAACTGTTAAAATAATGTATAGTAGGTATCAGGTATATTTGAAACCGCTTGCAAAATTTATGTTAGCATTTGTAGCCTTATCTATCATAAATGGACAGTTAGGATATATGCAAGCAATAAATAGTGTTGCCGTTGTTTTAATCGTAGCATTGATGGCCTCATTTTTACCAAATAATTTTTCTGTATTAGCCGTATTATCTTTTGTGTTGTTACATTTTTATGCCGTGAGTATAGAAAGCGCAGCAGTAGGATTGGTTATTTTTCTTCTTATGCTCCTATTATATTTTCGTTATACACCAAATGATACTTTGGTTGTATTGCTGTTACCAATTTGTTTTGCTATGAAAATTCCATTCGTGATACCAATCGCCGTTGGGCTTTTGGCATCTCCAATTTCTGTTTTTTCAGTAATATGTGCAACGATAATATACTATATCATTATGCATGTACAACAAAATGCTACTTTGCTAAGTGCGGCAACGGATACTAGTATCATAGAAAATTTTCGATTAGTTGTTGATGGTGTTGCAAAAAATAAAGCTATGTTTGTAACGATTCTTGTGTTTACTATGATTGTTCTTATTGTTTATTTTGTACGCAGACAGAGTATGGAACATGCTTGGACAATCGCAATTGTATCTGGCGGATTAATAGGGGCAATTGTGATGCTCATTGCTGATTTGGTATTAGATACAAATATTTCGATTGTAGCCACAATATTTGGAAGCGCAATATCCATTGGAATTGCCATGGTGATTAAATTTTTTGCATTTAATGTAGATTATTCAAGAATTGAAAAAGTGCAATTTGAAGATGACGAATATTACTATTATGTGAAGGCGATACCTAAAATTACAGTATCTAGACCTCAAAAACAAATTCATAAAATAAATGAAAATAAACGGACAGTAAAAATTCCAGAGTAAATGGGAGCTTAACATGGAAGTAGTAAGAAACTTTATGGATCAATTCTTTTCAAAAGCATATTTTCCAAAAACAGTGCGAATAGCAGACATCATTGAGGTGATTGTTATTAGTGTTTTGGTATATCAATTAATTGTATGGATCAAAAAAACAAAAGCCTGGAATCTTTTAAAAGGATTTATTGTAATTGTAGTATTTATCGTTTTAGCAGCGGTGTTTCAAATGTCAACGATTCTATGGATGGTAGAAAACGTATTAAGTATTGCAGTAATTGCTCTCGTTATTGTGTTACAACCAGAGTTAAGAAAAGCATTAGAAACATTGGGGCAAAAAAATATTTTTAATACTATGATTTCTTTTGATAATGCAAGGGGCGGAGTAGAAGGGAATTTTTCAGATAAAACCGTGACAGAAATTGTTCATGCATGTGAACAAATGGGAAAAGTTAAGACAGGGGCCTTAATTGTAATTGAAAGAAATGTATCGTTAACAGATTACGAAAGAACAGGAATTGAAGTAGATGCTTTGGTTTCTAGTCAACTTTTGATTAATATATTTGAACATAATACACCATTGCATGATGGTGCTATTATTATGCGAGGAAATCGTATTGTATCTGCTACTTGCTATTTACCATTGTCGGATAACAGACAATTAAGTAAACAGTTGGGGACGAGACATAGAGCGGCAGTTGGGATATCGGAGGAAACCGATGCGTTGACTGTTATTGTTTCGGAGGAAACTGGGCATATTTCAGTTACAGAAAGTGGAAATATTATGCAAAATATTACATTGGAACAATTAAAAGAACAACTGGTTATTGCACAAGATAAAACAGTAGAAGAAAAGAAAGTACATTTTTTCTGGGAAGGCAGGTCGAAACGTGAAAAACATAAAAAATAAAATACTTCATAACCTTCCGTTAAAATTGTTAGCGCTTTTTGTTTCGATGATGTTGTGGTTAATTGTTGTAAATTTAAATGATCCGGTAATCGATAAGCCATTTACGGGAATTGCAGTGGAATTAATCAACGGGGAACAATTAGATTCGGAAGGAAAAGTATATGAAGTACTAGAAAACACAGGAACGGTTTCGGTAACTGTTTATGCTCCGCGAAGTGTGATTGATGAACTTTCAAAAGAAGATATTCATGCGGTAGCGGATTTGAATGAAATTTCTGTTTCAAATACCATTGAGATTACAGCTTATAGTGATCGTGATAATGAAAAAATTGAAGACATTTATATTCCTAAAAATTTTTTAAAACTTAACATTGAAAATGCCTTGCGTTCACAAGTATATATCACACCAGAAATTACTGGAGAACCCGCAGATGATTATATTATTGGAGATATTTCGATGAGTCAGAATATTGTGAGATTAACTGGTCCAGAATCGATTATCAACCAAATTAGCGCAGCAGTAGTAACGGTGGATGTTTCAGGAATGACATCAAGTATCGCAACAAATACAGAGATTTTGCTTTATGATGAAGAAGGTAATGAAATAGATAATGATAGCGTCAAGAAAAATGTGGAATCTGTAAGTGTGAATGCTCAAATTTTAGAGACGAAAAAAGTGCCGATTATATATAGTACAATGGGAACTGTGGCAAATGGATATGTTTTATCTGGAGAGATTGTTTCGAATCCAGCAACCGTGTTAATTGCAGGTACGAATGAAGTGTTATCGGAAGTGAGTAGTATTAGTATTCCAGAGACAGAATTAAACGTAACAGGAATTAATACGGATATGATACAGGTAGTTGATGTACAAGAATTTTTGCCGGAAGGAATAATATTAGGAAACAAAGAATATTCGGGAAAAGCTACGGTTACTGTTGGCGTTGAACGAGAAGAAAGAACTACCTTTGTATTTAATGAACAGACGATGTTAATTGATAATGGAGATCCGGACTTTAATATTTCTGTAGAAATATTGGAAGATAATCTACCGTTAGAACTTGCAGGGTTAAGTGAAACATTAGACTCTTTAACGGATATAAGTATAAAAGGACGAATTGATATGAATGAAATCATTACTTCCTACGAATTGGATTCTTTAAAAGCTGGAGTTTATCAAGCGAATGTATACTTTACCATGCCAGAAGGAGTTCGTTTAGTAAATGCAGTTTCTGTTAAGGTAATTGTGGAAGATAAGGAAGAATAAAAAGTACGGAGGGATATATGGGAAGATTATTTGGAACCGACGGAGTAAGAGGAGTTGCAAACGAAGAATTGACAGTATTACGAGCTCTACAACTAGGCCAGGCAGGTGCTTATGTGTTGACAAAAGAAATGGATCATAAACCAACGATTATGGTAGGGTGTGATACAAGAATTTCTGGAGACATGCTTGCAAATGCCTTGATGGCAGGAGCTTGCTCCGTAGGAGCGGATGCGGTGTTTGTCGGGGTTGTTCCAACACCAGCAATTGCATATTTAACAAAAAAATATAAAGTAGATGCTGGAGTCGTAATATCGGCATCCCATAATTCCTTTGAATTTAATGGAATTAAATTCTTTGATTCGGAAGGATTCAAATTGCCAGATGAATTAGAAGATGAAATTGAAGAACAAATTAATAAGCAGATGAAGGATATTCAATTTCCTATTGGTGCAGGTATTGGACGAATCAAATATCGAAAAGATGCGAGAGAAGAATATATCAATCATGCGATTCAAAGTGTACCAGTGAATTTGAAAGGGAAAAAAATCGTTATGGATTGTGCGGAAGGAGCTGCACATTATACTTCGGTTGAGGCACTAAGACAACTTGGAGCAAATGTAATCCCAATCCATATTCATCCAGATGGAACTAATATTAATGCGAATTGTGGATCCACGCATATGGAAGAATTAAAGGCCAGAGTCGTTGCAGAGAAAGCAGATGTTGGTCTGGCTTTTGATGGAGATGCAGACCGATTATTAGTAGTCGATGAAAAAGGAAAGATGGTTGATGGAGACGAAATCATGGCAATCATTGGAGCACATATGAAATCCCTTGGCATCTTAAAAAAAGACACCATCGTGGCGACTGTTATGAGTAATCTTGGGTTTTTTCTTATGGGAAAAACAAATGGTATTACTATCGAACAAACAAAAGTTGGAGACCGCTATGTGTTAGAACGAATGAAAGAAATTGGAGCAAGTCTTGGTGGAGAGCAATCTGGTCATGTTATTTTCTTGGATGAAAATACGACAGGAGATGGACTTTTATCTGCCTTGCATTTATTGCAAGTAATGGTAGCTTCAGAAGAAAAACTATCTACACTTGCAAAAATCATGGAAGTGATGCCACAAGCACTTGTAAATGCGCCAGTTCCAAATCATAAAAAAGAAAAATATATGGAGTACCCTGAAATTGCAAAGGCAATTAAAGCGCTAGAAGATAAATTTGCTGGAGAGGGAAGAGTTCTAATTCGTCCATCAGGAACCGAACCAAAAGTTCGTGTTATGATTGAAGGAAAAGATTTGGAACAAATTCAAGTAGAGGCAGTAAAACTGGCAGAGCTAATTGAGAATAGCATGCTTTAAAATTACAATTGAGGGAAAACATGAACAAACGAATAAAAGATAGTAAAATATGGAAATATAGTATGGTTGGGTTATTAACTTGTTGTTGCATATGGGCTTTTTCAGAAATCCAAAATATACAAGGAAAATTAACGGAGAATACGAATATTTTACTGCCATTACTGCTTTTGGTTCTAGTCCCCAAATTGCTTATGAGTTTTTTGGAAATGAAACAAAAACGAAAAATAGTGATCGCAGTCATAGGAGGAAGTTTTTTTTCACTGACCTATGTTATGGGAAACTATTTGCATTATAAAAACCAATTGCCATCTTCTTATCTTGAGACGGGATATTTTCTTTTTTTAATTCTTTTTCTCTCGGTAGTAACCATTCCAACGATAGCTCTTATTTTGGAATCTTTTCGAAAAATGGCAATATGGTATGAAATTAAACAAAGAGAACATAAGCTGAAATATACAGAAAGTAAAGTTGTTCTTTTTTCATGGCTAATGATATTCTTATGCTGGCTACCAATGTTTTTGACAAATTGGCCAAGTAATTTTATTTTTGATGCAAAATATCAAATACAAGAGGTAATTAATTTTAACTACCATACACATCATCCACTGCTTCATACTTATCTGATGGGATTGTTTTACCGATTGGGGATATCGATGGGGAATGTATCCCTTGGATTCTCCTTTTATACTTTGTTACAAATGTTGACTCTTTCCTACGCGGGAAGTAGAGTGGTTGGTTATTTTTATAAAAAACAAACACCAAAAATGGTATGCATAGGTTTTTTGGGTTTTTATGCTTTGGTTCCGGTGCATGCTATCTTTTCAATTACGGCAACAAAAGATGTTTTGTTTGCAGCTTTTTTCTTGTTATTTATGATAGGAATTTTTTCCTGGTTTATGGATCATAAAGAATTTTCAAAGATGCAAATGGTGGAATTTGTTTTATCAGGCGTGTTGATGGTTCTTTTTTGTAACAATGCTATTTTTGCCTTGCTTTTAATTGCTCCTTTTTTTGTCTTTTTTTCCATTGGGAAAATGCGACGAATAAAAATGTTTGTTTCCTTACTTGGAATTGCGGGAGGCTATGTTTTGGTAATGCTGGTTATGGGTATTCTTTTAAACGCTTATACCAGTGATTCACTAAAGGAGACGTTTAGTGTTCCGTTACAACAAATGGCACGTGTAGCATCCTATCGAACAGAAGATGTTTCGGAGGAACTATATCAAGAGATAGTAGAATTTATTCCAGAAGAAAATATCGCACGATATAATCCATATTTATCGGATCCAATCAAAAATGAAGTAAATGAAGTATATTTGAGAGAAAATGTTTCGGAATTTTTTGTACTTTGGTTAAAAGTTGGAGCAGAGTATCCTGGAGAATATACAGCCTCTTTTTTTACCAATACCATGGGATTTTGGTATTTAGGGAATACGGATTATGCTGTTTGCGAAGAAATTGCATCTTATCATACTTTGATTGGCACAGAAAATGAAATTGTAACATATAATTATGGAAAGCTTTTTCAACCAATAAACACCTACCTGTTTGAAGAAATGCAGTATCGAACGATTCCAATTTTGCGACATTTTTTCAAACCAGCATTATATTTTTGGATACTAGTACTTACAATTTTATACGCAATTTATACAAAGAAAAACAGAAACATTTTAGCAATGGGATTACTGATTACGTATTTCTTGTCGGTTTTTCTAGGACCCATTTCGACCTTGCGATATGTGTATTGTATTGTGGTGTGTTTGCCATTTATGCTAGGAGCAATTTTCGAAACAAGAAATTAAGCTATCTACTTGAGATAATAATATAGTAATGCTATAATAAGTATGGATTAGAAAGATGGAGGAACAGACATGGTAAGTCAGAAGGTAAAAATTAAGAATCCGACAGGATTACACCTTAGACCTGCAGGAATCCTTTGTAAGGAAGCGATGCAGTTCAAGTCATTAATAACATTTTCATTTCGAGATAGTACGGCAAATGCAAAAAGTGTATTAAGCGTCTTGGGGGCGTGTGTGAAGTGTGGGGATGAAATTGAACTTGTCTGTGAAGGCGAAGATGAAAAAGAAGCTTTAGATGTCTTGATTCAGGCAATCGAAAGTGGATTAGGAGAATAGAATATATACCAGCCCATGAAAATGGGCTGATTTTTTTCATATACAGTTAAGATAGATAGAAAATTCTATCTATAGGGGGCAAAATGGTTACATTAAAGGATATTGCACAGGAGTGTCATGTATCACTTGCAACAGTGAGTAAGGCATTAAATGGACAGAAGGATGTTGGCGAAAATACATCGTGTTTAATTAAAAATAAAGCACGAGAACTTGGATATTTACCAAATGCGACTGCAAGAGCGTTGAAAACTAAACGATCGTTTAATCTGGGGGTGCTGTTTGTAGATAAAACTTCTAGCGGTCTGAAGCATGAGTATTTTTCGGAAATCTTAAATAGTGTACGAGTGACATCAGAACGAAAAGGGTATGATATTACATTTATCACAAAAGATTTAGGAACTGCAGAAATGACTTATTATGAGCATGCTAGATACCGAAATTGTGATGGGGTTGTGATCGCTACGGTTGATTATAACGATCCGGATGTAAAAGAGCTTGTGGCAAGTAAGATTCCGACAGTTACCTTAGATTATATGTTTGAGGGAAGCACTTCTATACTTTCAGATAATGTTGGTGGAATGGAAGCAATCGTTCAATATGTTTATGACCAGGGCCATCGTAGAATTGCAATTATACACGGAGAAGATACGACAGTTACACAAAAAAGACTTGCAAGTTTTTATAAAATGTGTAAACAATTACATCTTGAAATAAGTGATGAATATGTAAAACAATCCATATACCATGATACAAAGGGCGCAGCAATCGCGACGAGAGAATTACTAGAACTGAAAATAAAACCTACTTGTATTCTTTTTCCGGATGATTTTTCCTTTGTTGGTGGAATGAATGAAGTGGAACAATTTGGATTATCTATTCCTGAGGATATTAGTGCAGTAGGATATGATGGGATTTTATTATCACAAGTATTACGACCAAAACTTACTACCTATAAACAAAATGCAGAAAAACTTGGATATTTAGCAGCATTAAAACTGATCGAAGAAATTGAAAATCCGAAGTCTTTTATTCCACAACAATATGTGGTGACAGGGGAGATGTTATACGGTGGGACCGTAAAAAAAATAGAAGAAGTTTAAAATATCATAAGAAGGAGGAAATTTATGATTAATTATAAAAAATACAAAAAAACACCAGCATTATATTTTCCAGAAAGAGAATGGCCGAATAAAGAAATCACAAAGGCTCCAATTTGGTGTAGTGTAGATCTCCGTGACGGAAATCAAGCGTTAATTGACCCTATGGTAGTAGAGGAAAAAATAGAATTATTTCAATTTCTTGTAAAACTAGGATTTAAAGATATCGAAATTGGGTTTCCAGCAGCAAGCCAAATCGAATTTGATTTTTTAAGACAATTGGTTGATCGTAAATTAATTCCTGATGATGTTCGAGTACAAGTACTGTGTCAATGTCGAGAAGATCTCTTGGATCGTACTTTTGAAGCAATTCAAGGTTGCAAAAAAGCGATTGTACATATTTATAATTCGACTTCCGTATTGCAAAGAGATGTCGTATTTAATAAGAGTAAGGAAGAAATAAAAAAAATAGCAATTTGTGGTACGCAAATGGTTATTGACAGAGCAGCTAAGTTTGATGGAGAAATTACATTAGAGTATTCACCAGAAAGTTTTACTGGAACGGAAGTAGAATATGCATTAGAAGTATGTGAAGCGGTTATGGATACCTGGGGTGCGAGCAAAGAAAATAAGGTGATTCTAAACTTGCCATCTACGGTAGAAATGACGACACCAAATGTATATGCAGATCAGATTGAGTGGATGCGTAAGCATTTTACAGATAGAGAACGTGTAATCATTAGTATTCATCCACATAATGATCGCGGAACGGGTGTTGCAGCCTCAGAATTAGCTTTATTAGCTGGTGCAGACCGTGTAGAGGGCACATTGTTTGGTAATGGAGAAAGAACGGGAAATGTGGACGTTTTAACGATTGCTTATAATATGTTTTCTCAGGGCATTAATCCAGAACTTGAGATTGAACATGTAGAAGAAATCGTTGAGATTTATGAACGCTGTTGCAAAATGCCAGTACATCCAAGGCATCCATATGCAGGAAAACTTGTATTTACTGCTTTTTCCGGTTCTCATCAAGATGCAATAAATAAAGGCGTACACGCCATGAAAAATAAGCAAGAAGGTTATTGGGAAGTGCCATATTTGCCAATTGATCCTTCCGATATTGGTAGAGAATACGAGCCAATCGTTCGAATCAATTCCCAATCTGGAAAAGGTGGCGTTGCATTTATTATGGATACCTATTTTGGATTTAAACTTCCGAAGGGAATGCATAAAGAATTTGCGAAAGTAATTCAACGAATTTCTGAAAAACAAGGAGAAGTATCTCCAGATCAAATCATGGAGCAATTCTCCATAGAGTACTTACAGAAAAAAGAACCAATACACTTTAAAAAATTACAAATCCAAGATCTTAGTGATGAGAATACAAGTTTTGATACAAAAGTCATTGTGAATTATACGGATGTTGGAGTTGAAAAATCATTTGAAGCAATTGGAAATGGTCCAATTGATGCAACACAACGTGGATTATGTGAAGTGCTCGGTGTTAAAATAAAAGTATTGGATTACGAGGAACATGCACTGCAAAGTGGAGCAAACTCACAAGCTGCAGCATATATCCATCTGTTAGATGCAGAGAGTGGAAAAGTAACTTATGGGGTTGGAGTAAGTTCCAATATCACAAGAGCTTCCATTCGAGCTATATTTTCTGCAATTAATCGTTTGGAATTTGGAAAGTAAGAGGTCATTTTCGAAGAACGGTTCGATAAATATGTGTAAGAATAATCAACAAGGAAGATGCGTGTGATGAAAGAACAAAAAAAGGGATATGAATGGATAAAGAAATTTTATATTTATATTGTGTTTTGTATACTTTTTGCAGTGGGAATTCTCGTAAGCAAAGATTATGGCACATATTTTGATCAAGAAAGCGAAATCAATATTTTGTATTCAAATGTGAAATCCTATAGTGAGGCAATACCAAGCATTGGAAATTTGACAGCTGATTTTTTCACAAACAAGCAATCTATTTTCCCGATAGGTGGCACAGCGGAACAAGATCATGGTGTGGCTGTATATTTACCGTTATTTTTTATTATACAAAATCATAGTACGGACGGAAACTTTGTAAATATGGCACAGCATACATATACTTTTGTACTGTTTTTTATTGGGGTCATTTCCGTATTTTATATAGGTAAACAAGTGATAAAATCAAAATCACTTGCATTATTATTTGCAGCAATTTATTATTTTACCCCTCGGTTTTTTGCTGAGGGGCATTATAATAATAAGGATATTATGTTATTGTCACTTATGTTGATCACCTATGCAATAGGTATTGCATGCTTGAAAAAATTCACAATACTACGATGTATTATGTTTGCAATGGTTGGAGCTTTGGCTACAAATATAAAAATTGTTGGCATTCTTGCACCTGGTATTATTGGGTTTATATATTGCATTCGTTTATTTAAAGATATAGGTGTGCCAGAAAAAAGGAAAATTATAATTAGAGCTTGTGGCATTGTTTTACTTGTTGCAAGTTTTTATTGGATATTTACACCGGCTATGTGGGCTGGAAAACGAGCTTATTTTGATTATATTTTAAATAACGCAATAAAATTTTCCAGATGGGATGGATATATTTTGTATCGAGGAGAAATATATAGACATAGTGTGACAGGATTACCAAGTCAATATGCAATTGTTCAATACCTGATTACAACACCGATTTATATTTCAGTACTAGCGCTTTTAGGAATGTTATCCATGATATGGGATAGTGTTTACGTTAAAAAAAGAAAGAATTTTTGGCAACAAGAAGAAAATGTACTTTTATTTCTTGGAACGATTTCAAGTGTGCTTTTTATGCTATACGCAATGTTTTCAGGAATGGTGATTTATAATAGCTGGAGACATTTATATTTTTGTTTTCTTGGAGTTTTATTCTCCATCCTATATTTAATAAAAAAAATAAAAGAAAAGCAAACTATGCCTATTTATAGAAAATCACTATATATAGGTGTAGTTTGTTTGTGTTTAGGCTGGGAAATGATCGGAATTGTAAAGAATCATCCCTATCAATATGGCTATATGAACGCTCTCGCAGGAAAAAATGTGGAAGAAAATTATGAAATTGATTATTGGTGTGTCTCCATTGCAAACGCACTTTCTGAATTATGTGATAATGTTCCAGATGAAAAAATAAAGATTTTAGGATTAGAATGGTGTACCGATGGAAGGCTAAGTGCGGCTATCAATATTCTTCCAGATGAGGAGAAAAATAGGTTTATACGATATCCTATGAATTCTAATTTGAGCTCGGGCATGTATGTTATAGAAAATCCGACATATTCGGATATGCATGCCAAAAATAAATATGAAAAAGTAAGAGATACAGCGGATATTATGGTGGAAATAGAAGCGTATGGAAATACCATGATGCGTATTTTTCGCGTAAAATGAATATAGGTAAAATAGTTTATATATGTTATAATAATAAGAAGTTTTAAAGAAAAAAACCTATTATCAACAAAGGAGAAGAAATTGTAAATGATACAAAAAAGATTGCATCTTATAAAAACAATGATTTACAGCTTGCTTTTTATTCTGATAATGATAATTGATCAAAGGACACTTACTGCTACAAACTATGTTCGAACTGCATTCGTACAAGGTTCAATCATACCTTTTTTCATAATTATGATGATGCAAATGAAACCAAGTCAGATAAAAAACAAGTTTTATTTGCTCTATCTTATCTTTTCATGCACAGTTTTAGGAGCTGGCATTTTTTACATTTATCAAAATATGGAGTTCTATTTAAAATATAGTGTAGCATTAGTTGAAGTTTTGCTCTTTGGGTTTATCTTGATGTATGCAATTAGAAATTTTGACTCTTATATTAACAAAAAAGCATTGTGTCGATGGGAGTCTATTTTGTGGATAGCAATTCTTTTTCTTATGGGAATATCCAAATACAATGGAGCATGGACTTGGATTGTACTTGCAGTATTTCCTGTAATGATATCATTAAGAATGGAAGAACAAGAAAAAAAAATGATATTTCATGGGATGCTTTATGGTATTATGGCATCTTATTTTTTGATACAAGGTTATGCATTTAT
>JBFHIZ010000030.1:0-25937 GCA_041596215.1 Lachnospiraceae bacterium | reverse complement strand
TGAGGTTGCGCTATTTGATCCGTTGGAAACATTACAGTGATTGGACGAATGGCTTGTACTTCATTGGTAACCCACATATTTGTAAGGTAACTTCTCGTAGTTCCTTCTTCGGGGTGTTCATCTAACCATAAAGGGTCTGTTGAAGTATAAGGTGCTTCCGTTGGCGTTACTTCAATCTCCACAACAGTAGGAGAAGTAGGCTCCGCGATAGGAGTAGAATCTTCTAAATCCGAAGTATTTGCATTCCCACAACCAGTAAAAATAAGGGAAATAAAAACCATACTCAGTAGTATTAAATTTATTTTTTTCATAAATATTCCTTTCAAAACAATAACAACTTGCATTAACCGATTATATCATAAAAAACATAAAAAAAAAATATTTATATTTGGGTAAAGTGTGATAAAATTGTGACTAGAACAAGAATATTTTGGAATATATGGTGAATGTAAGGAAATGAAATCATGAGAAAAAGAAAAAATGTGTTGAAAATTTGTATTTTTCTATGTCTACTCTTTGGAATATTACTTTTCACATCGAAAATCTTAATTGATGAAGAAAACTATGCAAAATATAAAGATTTTTATACGGAAAAAGAGGATTTTGATGTTCTTTTTTTTGGGTCTAGCAGAATGTTAGTTTCGGTATATCCAATGCAAATGTATGAAGAACAGGGCATAACGTCCTATAATATGGCACAACATGCAGAAGGGTTAAAAATCACCTATTGGCAAATCGTAAATGCAATTAAATATACAACACCAAAAGTAATCGTTGTTGATACTTCTTTGTTTTGGACTGGTAAGTATACCTATGATAATCTAACGGGATTAAGTTATTTACACAAATCAATCGACCATATGAAATTATCCACAACAAAATTCGACTTATTAGAAGATAATGTGTCCGAGGAAGTTGATATTAGAGAATATATCGTACCTATGTTTTTATATCATGACCGATATGATCAATTGACCAAAGAAGATTTTATATCAACGACTTTTTATAATGAAGGAGCAGAATATAAATATGGTATTACGTTGTTTACCGATCCCGAATGGGACCGCGGTTTAACAAACGATAGTCTTTCGGAAGAAGATATCAACTTGGAAAAAATATGTAGGCTTTGTAAAGAAAAGAATATTGAATTAGTGCTTACTTATATGCCGATTGCAAATGAGAGTCTTCAAAAGACAGAGTGTGCAAATACCAATCAAATTGAAATTTGGGCAAAAGAAAATCAAATTCCTTTTCTTAATTTTGCAACGGAAGAAGGGCTCATAAACTATCAGACTGATTTATATGATGGCGTGCATGTAAATGCAATGGGTGGAAGAAAAATAACACAATATTTGGGCAACTATCTTGTCGAAAATTATGAGTTCTCTTTTGAAAAAACAAATGAGACAATAGAAGCATGGATGGATAAAATAGACAGGTCCAATCTTCAAAGAGAAGATAATATACGAAATGAAACCAGCAATCTGTATACGTTTATCGCTCTTATTAACGATGATAGATACAGTTATGTTCTTAGTGTAAATCAGGAAAAAGAGGTTTTTACCGACCCACAAATTATAAGGTTGTTAAAAGAACTTGGTGCAGAAACAGATTTTACAACCTTTGATGAAAGGAAACCTAGTTATACCTATATTGTGGATAAGCGCGAAAATAAGAAGTATGAATTTGTAAATACGAATGCTATTAAGGTAGAAACATCCATGGGAAAAGTAGAAATTAATTATGATACAGAAGGTAATAAAAAAAGTGATATAGGCGGGTACATATATTATGAAACAATAAATGATGCTAGAATGGATATTATGATATTTAATGCGGAAACAGGAGAACTCATTACAAGGGGATACTTTTAAAAGAATAAAAAAGCAGGATAGGAGATTTATGAAGAAAATAATAGTAACAGGGTGCAATGGACAATTAGGAAGAGCGATTAATAAAGAATACTTGAATGAAAAAGAAATTCAATTAGTAAATACGGATGTGAAAGAATTGGATATTACAAAGGAAGACGAGGTCCTTTCTTTTGTGAAAAAGGAACAGCCATATGCCATCATTAATTGTGCGGCATACACGGCTGTAGACCGCTGTGAGGAGCAAGAAGAATTGGCTTATCAAATAAATGCAATTGGAGCTAAAAATTTAAGTATGGCAGCGGAAGCTGTGCAGGCAAAGTTTATTCATGTATCTACGGATTATATTTTTTCAGGAGATAAAGGAATTCCTTATATAGAAGAAGATAAAGCAAATCCTATGGGTGCCTATGGACGAACCAAGTTAGCTGGAGAAAACTTTGTGCAGGAAACGAATTCGAAATTTTTTATTTTAAGAACGGCATGGCTTTATGGAGAAGGAAATAATTTTGTAAAAACAATGCTGCGCCTGGCAGAAACGAAAAACGAGATAGGGGTAGTAAAGGATCAGTTTGGTTCCCCAACGAGTGCGAAAGAATTAGCAAAAGCGATTCATAAATTAGTGGATACGGAGAAATATGGAATTTACCATGCGACTTGTGAAGGCGAGACAAATTGGGCAGATTTTGCAAGAAAAATATTCAAATTAGCGCAAAAAGAAACGATCGTAAATGGGATCACGACCGAGGAATATCCAACGCCAGCACATAGACCAGCGTATTCTGTATTAGAAAATAAGGCGTTTAAAGAAAGATTGGGTTATGTTTTCCCACAGTGGGAAGATGCATTGATAACTTATATAAAAGAAGATATATTAGCCTAAAAAGATGGCAATAACAATACCGAGGATAGCACCACAAAAAACTTGAATAGGAGAATGTCCAATAAATTCTTTTAGTTTTTCTTCTGACCGAATGGATTTGTCTTCCATATGCGAAAACATATCCATAAGTCCATTTAGTACTTTTGCCTGATTCCCAGCTTCTCTTCTGACCCCCATGGCATCATACATAACGATAAATGCGAAAATAAGAGCGAGTGCAAATTGAAAACTTTGTGCTCCATATTCGATATAGGAAGCGGTTGCAAGTGCACATACCGTTGCAGAATGGGAACTTGGCATCCCTCCACTCCCAACTAAACGCTCTGCAACAAATTTCTTTGACAGAATCAAATGAAGGATGGTTTTTATAATTTGTGCAAGTGCCCATCCAGTAACAGAAGCAACAAGTACTTTATTGGTAAGTAAGAGTTCGAAGTTATCCATTTTTATGCCTTTCATTTTGAAAAAAGAAGTTGTTTATAGTATACTATAGTAGATGTTAATTTGTCTATCCCTAGGGTAAAATTGAAAAAATAGGAGAGATTATTTGACTATGAAGAGTATAAAGAACAGGTACTATATAAGTTATCTTATCATTTTTATTTGTGTTTTCCTTTCTTTTTTTTATATTGACCTAACCAGTTTGACAATCTGGTCCACAAATATTTGGGACTGTATTTTCGATGTGGGAATAAAAAATTATTATCAATATGCTGCATTGAATTTGCAAGGGATAGAACATGCAATAGTAGGAAATGACTTGTTGATCTACTTGCCATGGACAGTTTGGAATTTCCCGATTTGGTTGCTAGGAAAGATTGCGCAGATAAATATTAGCACTAATATTTGGATGTTGACATATTCTAAAATGTTTTTGCTATTTGTTTTAATTGGTATCGGATGGATTACGAAAAAAATATGTCAAACGTTAGAGATGGATGAAACGGAACGTAAACAGGTTCTGCTTTTATCAGGGTCCTCTTTATTTGTTTTGACATCTGTAGCATATGCGGGACAAAATGACGTGCTACCGATTTTCTTTTTTATGCTTGCGATTTTATATTTGTTAAAGAAAAAATCCGTTTCTTTTTATATATGTATTGCAATTTCCCTTGCGATGAAACCATATATGTTGTTTTCTTTTATCGTAATAGTGTGTTTATTAGAAAAAAATATAGGGAAGATTTTTTTGAAAATTATGGCTGGCGTATCTTTGTTTATTCTTCAAAAGCTGATTTTGTTGAATTTTCCATACTATCAGGAATCAATGAATAGTGGTGCTGCAGATGGAGAAATTACTCTTTTGTTAAAGGCCAAAATAATGCTTGCGGGTTATGAAGTATCGGTTTTGGTATTGTTACTTGGTATAGTAGCTATTTGGGCATATTGTACAAAGATTAAGGAAGAGCAAGGGAAATATATTATTTATTATGCAACCGCTCCGATTTTGATCATGTTTGCGGTATCTGGATACAGCTTTTATCGGCCAATATATTTGGTACCATTGCTTTATATTTTGATGATACAAAATAAAAAAATACCGATATATGTGCAATTGTTTATTGAGATGGTTTTGATTGGTGCTATGTATTATCAATTTTTACGAATCGAAAGTTTGTTTTACAATCCATATTATATCAATACTTCATGGATTGGATATTTATTTCATACACAAATACCCAAAGGGGTATCTTTTTCGGAAAGTATTACAAGATTATTTCCAAATTTAAATTACTTCTTTAGCATTTCACAAGCTGTAATTTTATTGGCAATGGGTCTTTTGGTAATAGGGAATCATCCGAAATGCAATCAAAAATTAGCGTTAGAAACATGGGAAAATGCACATTGGGCAATGCCCTTGCGAGTAATTTGTAATATTTTGGTTATTTTAGTTAGTATGATTGGTTATTTTATATTTAGAAATACCTTATAAAGGAGTAAATATGTTAAATAGAGAATATGGAAAAGAACCATTTGACTTGCATTTGTTTATCCTTCTATTTTTTCGAAAAATATGGGTGGTCATTTTTGTGACGATTGTTGGGGGGATTTTAATAGGCGGAGGTTATTATCTTAAAAATATTGCATTTGCGCCAATGCAAAAATATGAAATGGTGTCAGATACTTATCTTGATTATGCAAAAAATGAGTTGGGAGAAGAATATACATATTTTAATCAAACAACTTGGGAAAGTCTGATATATGCAGATGAAATCATAGATCCGCTTGTAAAAATATATAACATATCAAAAGACCAGTTGAAACAAAATATCTCTGCCACACTTTTGTCGGATACTAGAATTTTAACAACAACAGTGGAAGGATATGATAAAGAAATGGTAGAAGAACTGAATCAGGCATTGCTTCAATCTCTGTCTGCTTTTGCTGAGACAAAAAAAGAATTTGTTGCCATTGATCCAATAAGAGTACCAGAAACCGCTTCGCTGCAAGATCCAGACATTCGTTTGTGGAATGCAACGATACTAGGCATGGTTGTGGGATTTTTGATTGCTGGTTTTGGTGTGGCTCTATATAATATCTGGGATGATAAAATTTATCTTCCGACCATTTTTGAAAAAAGATATCAGATTCCAGTTATTAAAAATATAAAAGGAAGTGTTGAGGGAGAAAAATATACTTACATTAGATTAGATAAGGATAGAATTCCAAAGCAAGATGAAATTGACAGAAAAACAGAAACAAATTTACTTATCAACAATCCTTTTTGGGATGAAGCTGCAATGGAACAGATTAAAAAGAAGGAACGGTATATCTTAGTAATTTCTTCAAAAGTACATAATAGTAAATTACTTGAAGCGACACTAGAAATATTGGATAAAAAAGAGGGGATCGTAGTGGGAGCCATACTATATGACCAGTATGAAAAACTTCAGAAAATGTACTATTTTCCAGGATCTCAGTGGATAAAAAAACAGATGAAATAAAGGTGGAAATGGAATGACAATCTATATTATACTAACTTTTCTTGTGGTTTGTTTTGCACTTGGAATTTCAGATACAAGCAAATCAAACCAAATAAGTAATGGGATTCATACGAAGCAATATGCAAAGAATCAGATCTTATTTGGTGCTATTTTTGTACTTCTTGTTTCTGTTTCTATTTGTAGAATCGCAGTTGGAAATGATTACTGGGGTTACAAGCAAATCTTTTTTTTTATAGAGTCTGGTAGGCATGTTTCGACAGAAGTCGGATTTAATATGGTTGTGCGAGGAATGCACTTTTTGTTTGGCACGGATAATTATTTAGTTATTTTTGGGTTTTTTGGCATAGTAACAATTGGGTTTTTAGTAAAAGCAATCTATGATCAAAGTTCATGGGTCGCTTTTTCTTTCTTTTTACTCATGACAGGTGGTTATTATTTTTCGACAATGGCATCTGTTAGATACTATTTTGCGCTTGCCATTGGATTATATGCTGCAAAATATGCGATTCGTAAAGAATGGGGCAAAGTTATATTGATTTTGGCAGCGACATCACTATTTCATATGTCTGTATGGATTTTATTTCCCGTTTATTATTTAGCAACGAGAGAATGGAAACGTTGGCATATGGGGATATTACTTGCAATATGTGGAAGCTTTTTATTATTTCAAAATTTTTATCGGGAAATTATCTTTTTGTTTTATCCATATTATGAAGGAAGTGCATTCGATACAGGAGAAACATCCCTTGTAAATATTGCGAAATGTACGGCAATTCTTATATTTTCTTGCTTATATTATAAAAAGATTGTAAAGGGTAATAAGGCACTTACTTTTTATTTTCATTTAAATCTTTTTGCATGGATTTTATATGTATTTTGTTCTTTTATTCCAGAAGTATCAAGAATTGGATATTATATGCATATTTCGAACATCTTTTTACTCCCTGGAATTTTAAAAAGAATTACAAATAAGAAGCAAAAAATCTTATTCAGCATTGCAATTGGACTTGCATATGCATTATATTTTGCGTTCTTTTTACAAAGTTGTTATGATATAGATGTTCGATTGCTACCTTATCGTACGTGGATTTTTGATTAAGGATTAAGAAGAAAGAGAGAGACTTCATGCGTGTATTATGGTTATGTAATGTAATGCTGCCAGTGATAGGTGAATATTTAAATCGGCCTTATTCAAATGCAGGTGGATGGTTGACTGGGTTATCGGAGGATTTGTTAAGAAGTAAAAGCGAAGAGTTGGAATTGGCAGTCTGTTTTCCCACTTCATTTGATGAGCAAATGATAGAAGGATATATTCAAAGGGAAGAATGGAATAGAGGGTTGCGTTATTTTGGATTTCCAAAGCATACAAAAAATGAGGCTACATATGATGAGAGAACGGAAACCTACTTAAAAGAGGTTCTAAATGAATACAAACCAGAAGTGGTTCATGTATTCGGAACAGAATTTGCGCATACGCTTGCTATGATGCGCGTAATTGAAAATAAGAAACGTGTGATTATTGGAATGCAAGGGGTACTTGCCGTATGCGCAGAACGATATGAAGCAAATTTGCCAAAACATATAGTAAACCGATATACATTGCGTGATATTTTGAAACAAGATAATATTAAGAATGCAAAAAGAAAATTTCAAAAGCGTGCTAAATTTGAGGAAGAAGCGTTAAAACAGGCGATACATGTGGTGGGGAGAACAAAGTTTGATTTTGAAGAAACTTTAAAAATAAATCCAAATAGATGTTATGATACATTAAATGAAACGCTGCGGGATGTTTTTTATGAGAAACGTTGGGATATTTCCCGGATTGAGAGTCATTCTATTTTGGTAAGCCAGGGAGACTATCCATTAAAAGGATTGCATTTTATATTTGAAGCATTACCAGAAATCATCAAGAAATACCCGGATGTCAAACTTTATGTTGCTGGAAACCCAATATTTTCTCAAAAAACATGGAAGGATCGACTTAAAATATCATCTTATGGAAAATATTTAGAGTCGTTGATTCGAGTTAATCATTTAGAAAACCATGTGATTTTTACAGGTTCTTTGCAGGCAGAAAAAATGTGTGACCGATATTTAAAGAGTCATGTATTCGTGTGTCCTTCCGTGATCGAAAACTCGCCTAATTCCGTGGGGGAGGCAATGCTACTTGGTATGCCTGTAATTAGTTCAAAGGTGGGTGGAGTACCCGATATGATTACAAATGGGGAAGAAGGACTTCTTGTGGAATCAGCAAATGTGGATGCCTTTGTAAACGCATTGGAGGAAATATTTAAATATGACGAAATGGCAGTGCAAATGGGCAAAAATGCAAACAAAAAGGCACTGCAATTATATAATCGTGAAGAGAATTTTCAAACATTACTTGAAATTTACCATAGGATTGGAAATGATGCAAATGAAGAATAAAAATATTATTTATGTATCGAATATGTGTACAGAAGAAAAATTAGAGGCTTTATTTCAAGGAAATTATCAAGGCGTACCGCAGCAGATACAAAGATATCATCGAATTTTTGTATCTGGTCTTTCTAATCGGGAAGATTTAGAAGTTAACGTGCTTTCTGCATTACCAATTACGAAGGAAAACTGCGACTTAAGAAGAATACCAAAAGAAAAGAAATATGAAAATGGAATTGCTTATCATTTTTTAGCAACAAAAAACTCTTCAATATGGAAACGTATGGGAGATCTTTTTGGTGGTTTTTTTCATGTGCTTCCTTTTTCAAAGAAAGACAGTGTTCTTATCGTAGACATTTTAGATGTTTCGATTGTTTTCGGAGCAATTTTTGCTGCAAAAATTAAAAGAATTCCAATAATCGGTATTGTAACGGATATACCGGATTATTTGTTTGTCATAAGCAAAGCGCATGCAAAACTTGCAAATAAAAACATCAAATTATGTAATGCATATATTCTATTAACGGAGCAAATGAATGAGGTAATAAATAAAACAAGAAAAAAACCGTATATTGTAATGGAAGGACATGTTCCAAAAGAAGTGGATACAGAACTAGATAATAAGGAAAGTATTTTGAAATATAAAGAGTTTGTATGCTTATATGCGGGGATTTTAGATGAAAGATATGGGGTTGCAGATTTAGTAAGGGGGTTTTTGCTTGCAGAATTACCAAATGCCAGGTTGGATTTATATGGGGAAGGATCCTATAAAGAAGAAATTCTACGTTTGGAAAAGCTCCATCCACAGATTTGTTATCAGGGAGTAAAATCAAATAAAGAAATTGTAATGGAGGAGAAAAAAGCTTCGTTGCTTATTAATCCAAGACCATCCAAAGAACAGTTTGTAAAATATTCATTTCCTTCGAAAAATTTAGAGTATATGGTTTCTGGAACCCCAATTTTGACGACTGCACTTCCAGGTATGCCAGAAGAATATAAACAATATAGTTATATCATAGAGGAAGAATCTGACAAGGGAATTGCAAAAATGCTTCAATTAATTGCTTCGAAAACATCGTTGGAACGAGATTCTTTTGGTAAACAAGCGAAAGATTTTGTGAAAGCTTATAAATCAGGAGATGCACAAGCGAAAAAAGTGGAAGATTTTGTGAGGAAATATTATGCATAAAAGTAAGATAAAGAAAAAAGAATGGATGCTTTCTTTTTTAGTAATTTTGGCACCGTTTATAATAGCATTACTACTTGTTTTATTACAAGCAATAAAACGAGGTGCGATGCAATTGCCAATTCCTGCTTGGAATGATGAAGGCGCATATTTTGCCCTAGTCAAAACGTTTCTTGCCACGGGGCAACCGATTGGATATTGGGGATTTAATGGGGGCCATGCCATCATCGGAACAGGAAGTGGCTGGAGTACAGCTATTTTACTTCCGTATGCAATATTTGGATGGATTTTTTCTTGGGGATATAGTTCGGTATTTTTAGCGAATGTCTCTTTTTTAATAGGAGCACATGCGATTTTTTTAACTTTAACAAAACCCAAAAAAGAAAAGTTAATTCGTGTTTTAATATTAGAATTTACTTCGATGATATCTATTTTATATATGACAACATCAATGTCTGAGCCGCTACGCTTTTCACTAGTTATTATTTTGGCAGGGATGTTTTATCGTTTATATTGGACGAAATCTTCCCGATTTTTCCAATACATTTTACTGCCAATTTATATCATAGCCATTACGCAAGTGTATATATTTCTAGTCTTTTGTGTTCCGATTTATATTTTCGGCATTAGTAGAAATAAATCATTCTGGAAAAAATTGCTATATTCACTGGGTGCAATGAGTATTTTATCTGGGATAAGTTATTATGTATTGCATTTGATTTCTAGCAATTATAATATATATAAAACAGAGAAGCTGTTTTCCTGTATTAAAAATCTTGATTTCTTAGGGGCAGTGGTTGAGTTTTCAAGGAATGTAAAAGATGGAATAGTCACTTTGCTTTCTATTTGTAACGCATACGTTGGACATGGATTATTTCTTTGGTTTGTTCCTCTATGCTTACTTTTTGTTGTGATTCCTTTTGCCTTATGGATTTGGAGCATGAATAAGAAAAAGGGGAATAAGAAAACAGATGTTATTATATATGCTATGGTAGCATACAGTGTGGGATTGTTTTTATTTATGTATATTAGTGTATATTCTTTAGAACGGTTTACTTTTTTTAGAGGCGTGGGAATCGTTATCTTATTCGCAATGTATCTTTTGATTTTTTTGGAAAATAGAAAAATATATCTTTTCTTTGCTTGTATATATGGTTTGGGAATTTTATTTTTGCCGTCAAACTTGACGGATTTTAATATTGAAAGGTATCCAACGAAGCAAACATTGAGGGAATGGACTTCACTTTCAGAAAAATTCGAAGAAGTATTGGTATTAAATACATCCGAAAATCCATGGGAAAATACGGTGGCAGTATATACGTTAGAACCAAGAGTGCTTACTGCGATTCCGGAGGGATTTGGTGTGAATATGATGATGGATTCTTCGATTTTTGCTTCGGAAGCCAGATACATTTTACTTCCAATAAAAGAAAGCGAGGAGCTACGAAGTGACTGGCTTGAAACAGACTATCAAGAGTTCTTAGCAGAATTTGAACGGAATATGAAGGAATATATTCTGTTATATGATGCTTCCAATATAAGAATTTATCAAAAAGAAAACTAAAATTGTGGGAGGAAACCATGTTATTTAATTCATTTAATTTCTTAATTTTTTTTCCAATCGTAGTACTTATTTATTTTATCGTTCCGAAAAAAGTTCGGTATCTTTGGTTATTAGGAGCAAGTTATTACTTTTACATGAGTTGGAATGCAAAGTATGCAATTTTAATTGCCATATCTACTATTATTACATGGCTTAGTGGAATGCTAATTGGAAGAATAAAAAAAATCGGATGGAGAAAAGTAGTTGTTGCGGCAAGTGTTATTTCAAATTTAGGGATTTTGTTCTTTTTTAAGTATTTTAATTTTGCAATTGCTAGTATCAATGAAGTGCTAGGTCAGTTTGATCTTCAAATAATTGACCGGAGATTTGATGTCTTGCTTCCTGTGGGAATTTCTTTTTATACCTTTCAGGCACTAAGCTATACCATAGATGTATATCGTGGTGAAGTTAAGGAAGAAAAAAACTTTTTTAAATATGCATTATTTGTTTCGTTTTTTCCACAACTTGTGGCAGGGCCTATTGAGCGATCAAAAAATTTGGTGACACAAATTCAAAATATTGAAAATATTGCGGTTTGGAATTATGACCGAATCATCAATGGATTGATCATGATGGCCTGGGGACTTTTTCAGAAAATGGTGATTGCGGACCGAATGGCAATTTTTGTAAATGAGGTATTTGATCACGCTTACCAATATGGAACGATTGAACTTGTTTTTGCAGCGGTAGGTTTTGCAATTCAAATTTACTGTGATTTTGCAGGATATTCAACCATAGCAATTGGTGCGGCAAAGGTCATGGGATTTGATTTGATGGAAAACTTTAATACTCCTTATTTTGCAACAAGTATTGGAGATTTTTGGCATAGATGGCATATTTCTCTTAGTTCGTGGTTTCGAGATTATGTATATATTCCCTTGGGTGGAAATCGTTGTAGCAAAGCAAAAAAATATGTGAATATATTTTTGACTTTTTTAGTGAGTGGTCTATGGCATGGTGCTGCTTGGACATTCGTCATTTGGGGTGCATTACATGGGTGTTATCAAATAATAGGTGATGTATTAAAACCATTGCGAAAAAAAATAAATTCCATTTGTAAAGTGAATACAAATGCGTTTAGCTATGAACTTGGACAGATACTCATTACGTTTGCACTTACTACTTTTGCCTGGATTTTCTTTCGGGCGGAAAGTTTGAAGGAAGCACTTGTTTATATAAAACAAATGGTAACAAATTGGAATCCATGGGTTCTATTTGATAAAAGTTTATACGCAATCGCATTAAATGAAACCGAAAGTAATGTGTTGCTAACTGCAGTAGGATTTTTAGTGATTATTGATTTGCTAAAACGTGTGAAAAACAAAAATTTATCCGATTTTTTAATGGAACAAAATTTATGGTTTCGTTGGATTTTAGTGATTGTTGTGATTATGTCAATTGTAATATATGGAATTTATGGGATCCAATTTGATTCTGCAAAATTCATTTATTTTGATTTTTAATAATAGGAGAGAACAATGAAAAAAATAATAAAAATCATTCTATTTAGTGTGGTGCTTACTGCGGTATTCATTGGTTCATATCAAATACTTTCGTGGAAAGATACTTCTGGAGATTATCAATCCACCACCAATCGATTATATGAAAGTGAAAATAATACAATCGATGCTGTGTTTTTGGGAAGTAGTCATGTATATTGCTCGGTGATGCCTTATATTTTATGGGAAAATTATGGAATGTCTGCATTTGACATGTCAATTTCCGGCCAAGACCGAGAATCCACATATTATCATATAAAAGAAGTTCTAAAAACCCAAAATCCCAAGGTAATCTGTGTGGATATGGGAGGAATTGTGTATGATGGATACGGCATTGAAGGAAATCTATACCGAAACATGTTATCCATGAAACTTTCTAAGAATAACATAGATTTAATTAATGCATCGGTTCCGGAAGAAGAAAGATTTAATTTTATTACAAGGTGGCCTATTATTCATACGAGATATGCAGAATTACAAAAGTACGATTTTAAAACTTTTGATTTTAGTGTCTTTGGACGTGGGGAAGTAGTACCTCTTGAAGTGAATCCACAGGTAAAAGATATGGAAATAATTGGCTACGAAGGAATTGGAGAAATTCCAGAAGATAAAAAGGAATGGATCGATCGATTAATACAGTTGTCAGTGGAGGAAGACTTTGAATTGGTATTTTTTAATGCACCATTTCGAATGGATATCAATCAAAAAGGAATATATAATGCAATTGGTGTTTATTTAGAAGAAAAAGGAATTCCATTTTTTGATTTTAATCAGGAAGATACGTTGCCAACAATAGATTATGCTACGGATTTTGTGGATCATGCCCATTTAAATATCTATGGAGCAGAGAAATTAACAACATTTTTGGGTGAGTTTTTAGTAAATAATTATGAATTTGAAGATCACAGAGGGGATGAAAACTATATATTCTGGGATCTTGATGCTGCCTATTGCCATCATTTTATACAGGCACCGAAAATAGATAAGGAAACGGATTGGAATACTTATGTAAATTATATTTTAAATGCGGAAGATATGGTTGTTGTAATTTCGCTTGATGGAGATTATGATAGTTCGACTTTGGATCTATATAGTATGCTTATTCCCTTTGAAATCGAAGGACGTTATCATAGTGGAGGGAAATGGATATTTGAAAATGGCGATATCCTTACCTACATTCCTGGAGAAGATTTGGAACCGTTTGTAAAGGATTTAGGGGAAGATATATTAACCGTACAAAACATTATAGTACAAAATGATCCCTCTGAAATGTTTTCTAATATTATGATAAATAACAAAGAAGTTGGAATCACATATCAGGGGCTTACGATTATGGTATATGATAAAATTCTTCATAAGGTGATAGATATTAGAAGTTGGTATTAATAGGAAAGGGTGGAAAATGAAACCAAAAGTAAGTATTGTAGTTCCAGTATATAATGCAAAGAAATATATAAAAGAAACCATTCAAAGTGTAGAGGAACAAACCTATACGGACTGGGAATTGATTTTAGTAGATGATGGTTCCGTGGATGGAACCAGAGAATATTTGCAGAGTATATCTAGCGAAAAAATACAGGTGATATTTTTATCGGAAAATAAAGGTGTGGCATATGCAAGAAATCGTGGTATTGAAGAAGCAAAAGGAAAATATTTAACTTTTATTGATGCGGATGATATATGGCAAAAAGAGAAAGTTAAATCACAAATTAACTTCGTGAAGAATGTGAAGGCAGCTTTTTCATTTACAAATTATGAATTTGGAGATGAGCAAGCAAGAGGGACCGGACATATAGTTAAAGTTCCAAAAACAATTACCTATAAGGAAGCACTAAAGAATACTACAATTTTCACGTCAACAGTGATGATAGATTTAGAGCTTTTGAAAAAAGATAATATTTGGATGCCAGAAATAAAAAGTGAGGATACCGCTACTTGGTGGAAAATATTAAAATCAGGTGTAGTAGGATATGGTTTACAAGAAAATTTGGTAATATATCGGAGACCAGCAAAATCGTTATCTTCAAATAAATTAGAGGCAATTCGAAGAATTTGGAATTTGTATCGAAAACAAGAAAAAATCGGAAAATTAAAAAGCACATGTTATTTTATTGTTTGGGCTTTTAATTCATTAAAAAGAAGAATTCTATAGTGTTGTTGGTTTGAAAAACGGATAAGATAACAAAATTGAATGCCGTTTATAAATATGATATAATAAAGCGCTAATAAGCAATAGTTTTGCGATGGAGAGTGGATATGAAACAAGTAGATATTGTAAAAAGAATTGTATTACTTCAATTAAAAGGAATATGCATAATATTTGAAGGATTATTGTATGCATATTTTTGGTATACGGCTTATGCAAGTGGAATTACAAATGTGTTTTTTAATCGTGGAAACTGGCTGGTAATTGCAATAAATGTTGCAATTTTAATTTTGTTTTCCCAATTATATGGAGGACTTCGAATAGGATATTCAAAACCGACGGAAGTCTTTTTTTCGCAATCTTTTGCGACCATTTGTGCGAATGTATTTGCGTATTTACAGGCTTCCTTATTAAGTTCGGCATTTGTAAATGCAGTACCAATGGTGAAAATGACGCTGATTGCTATTATTGGAATTGCAGCGTGGACCTATGCATCGGATTCTTTATATCGTAAAATGTTTCCACCGAGAAATTTACTCCTTGTTCATGGAACAAGGTCGATTGATAAAATTCTGGAGAAATTCAATACAAGAAAAGATAAATACAACATTTCAAAATGTATCCCAATTACCGTTGGGATGGATCAAGTGTGTGAGGAAATCTTAGATAGATATGATGGATTGGTTATTTGGGATGTGCCTTCTGATCTCAAAGGAAAGTTAGTCAAATTTTGTTATGGAAAGGGAATTCGTGTTTACTTGATGCCGAAAATATCGGATGTGATCATTCGTGGTTCGGATCAACTTCATTTATTCGATTCTCCAATTTTATTAACAAGAGAATATTCGATTACAGTAGAACAGATGGTGGCGAAACGTTTGATAGATTTAATTTGTGCAATTCTTCTTACAATCATTACGTCCCCAATTATGCTTGTGACGGCAATTATTGTTAAAACCTCGGATCGTGGACCTGTATTTTACAAACAGGTGCGTGTGACAAGAGATAATGTGGAGTTTAAAATTATAAAATTTCGGAGCATGAAAGTGGATGCAGAAAAAGATGGGGTGGCAAGACTTGCTGCAGAAAATGATCTTCGAATTACTCCATTTGGAAAGTTTATTCGAAAAGTGCGTATTGATGAGCTACCGCAATTATTTAATATATTAAAAGGGGATATGTCTTTTATTGGACCAAGGCCGGAACGACCTGAGATTATTTCACAATATCTTGAAAGTATGCCAGAATTTGGATTTCGAACGAGAGTAAAAGCTGGATTAGCAGGATATGCACAGGTATTTGGAAAATATAATACGACGCCTTACGATAAATTGAAATTAGATTTGTTTTATATAGAAAATTACAGTATTTGGTTGGATATCAAATTAATGTTATTAACATTAAAGATATTATTTAAATCAGAAAGTACAGAAGGCATTGACGTGGCACAAAAAACGGCTTTAAGAGAATTTGAAGAGGAAGATAATACGTGATTAGAGATAAGGATAAGATTATGTTTTCAAAATTAGGAAAGAAAATTTTTTTGGGAATCTTTAGTGTAGTAGTTGTTGGAATCCTTCTTTTTTTCTTGTCGAAATCAATGGATTTTATGTTTTGTTCGAATGATGATATCTACATTCGAGCAATTTTATCAGGGGATTTGACGGGATATCCAGATGCGCATACGGTATATATTTTATATCCACTTGCTTGGATTCTTTCTATGTTATATAAAACCTTTCCCAATGGAAATTGGTATGGAGGTTTTACGATGGGAATGCATGCCTTATGCTGGATTCTATTTTTATATCGTGCAAGTGTACTAGGAATCCACAAGAAAAAGCAATTTCGTAATTTCTTTCTTACCTTCTTTTTCTTGTGTTTTTTTGATTTGCAATATCTTATTTCTTCACAATATACGGTTTTGGCTGGAATTATCGGATGTACTGCTATTTTTTGGTTTGTAACAATAGATAAAGAAGAAAGATGGACAGCATATCTTCCAGTGCTTATTTTGTATAGCATGTCCTTTTTGACAAGAAGTAAAATTGCACTTATGTTTGCACCTTTTTTTGCTTGCTTTGCGTTGTTTCAATTAGGGTATGTATTCTTTGAAAAAAAAGAAAGAAAAGCAGGATGGAAACTTTTTAAAACATATGCACTTTTTACATCAAGTGTAATCTTGTTTTTTGGATTATTTCAAGGCATTCATTTTTTTGCTTATCACACAGCAGAGTGGCAAACTTATGAAGTGTATAATCAATATCGAACGGAAGTATATGATTACTATTCTTTTCCTACATATGAAGATAATGTGGAGTTCTATGATTCGATTGGAATTCAAAAAGAGGAAATGTATTTGATTCAATCAGCAAATCTTGGGATTGATGAGAATATAACGACAGAAACCATGGAAGCAATTTATCTTAAGAGCAGGGCAAATTATGAATGGAATCAGCAATTCTATAGTGTGCCAAGAAAAGTGGTTTTTGATTATTTGGATTCTTTTTTTGTGGTGAATAAAGAAGAAATTCTTTTGTTTATGCTATATGGAGTAGCGTTAATACTTATTTATATGGAAAGAAAAAATATGATTTGGGTTGGATTTTCTGGTCTTTTCTTGATACGAACTATGATTAGAGGATATTTATTGTATCGAGGAAGATTTCCAGAGCGAGTGTCTTATCCGTTAACAATGGTGGAAATCCTTGTTTTGTTAGCTATTATCCTTTATACACTAAATCAAAGAGAAATGAGAAATAATCTTAAAAATAAGATTGGATTTTATATTTGGCAAGTGATAGTAACCGCTTTTATGTTATTATTAATTGTAGATGTTTATAAAGAAAATGTGGATAAAAATATAGCAATTAAAACAGAAGCAAATTGGACGGAAAACTTGTTTCCATATTTGGAAGAAAATAAGGAAAACAATTATATTATTGAAGTGCAATCTATGGCAACGTTAAAGGCACCAATGTTTGGTGAGGGAAGTGCGTTTCCCTCTAATGCGATATATATTGGTGGATGGTTACAAAATTCACCACTTGTAGCAAAACAGTATAGTAATCGATTTCTTTTAGAGTTGGAAAATGAAATGTTAGAAGCAAATAATTTGTATTTTATACAAAAAGATAGTTTGTCAATAGCATGGTTGGAAGAATATTTTCAAATAAAAAATCCAGAGATTACTGCCACAATTGTAGATACCATTGAATTGCAAGGAGCAAATGGATACAACGTTATTCAGTTAAAATAAAAAGTAATGTAGCAATTCATCCTATACCAAAAAAAGCAGAGGATAGAAGAATCATGAAAATTAAAAACAAAATGAAAATTCTGTTTACCAGTATTGGAAGACGAGTAGAATTGGTGCAAGCTTTTCGAGAAGCGGCATATAAATTGCAAATTGATTTAAAAATTTACGGAGTAGATGCAATCGAATCAGCACCTGCTTTACAATTTTGTGATGTCGCAAAAAAAGTTTGTGAAATAGAAAATAAAGAATATATTTCTTCTCTTCAAAAGCTATGTGAAGAGGAAGGGATTGATATGCTTTTTCCTACAATTGATACAGATTTATTGTTGCTTTCAGAAAATAAAGATGCTTTTATGGAGCAAGGAACTTATGTATTTGTTTCGGATCCGCTTCATATCTCTATATGTAGGGATAAAAGAATGACGCGCGAATTTTTTGACGGATGTGGACTAAAAACACCAAAAGTTTTTACGAATGCGGAAGAATATTTGGGTGTTTTCCCTTGTTTTATCAAACCAGTCGATGGCAGATTAAGTATCAATGCATTTCGTATCGATACGAGAGAAGAATTATATGGTATTGCACAACGAATTAAGAATTATGTTATTCAGCCATTTATTGACGGAAATGAATTCACAATTGATGTATTTTGCGATATGCAGAGCAATCCAATTTATATTACACCAAGACAAAGAGTTAAGGTGCGTGGTGGAGAAGTATTAAAAACAAAAATATGTCAAGATGATGTTATGATTGAGGAAGCACTACGCATTATCGAACGCTTTAAGCCAGTAGGGCCGATTACCATTCAATTAATTCGACAAAATGAAACGGAAGATGATTATTTCATTGAGATTAATCCGCGATTTGGTGGGGGTGCTCCACTTAGTATGCGAGCAGGGGCAGATTCCGCAAAAGCAATATTATCTTTATTTCATGGAAAAAAATTACGATACATTAGTAAAGCAGCAGTGGATGGCGTATTATATTCTCGATATGACCAAAGTGTGAGTATTAGTAAAAATAATGAGAATCAAGAAAAAATGCAAACTGTATATGATATTTTAGAGGCGGAGAATTATTGTGAAAATGTAGAAGCCGTTATCTTTGATATGGATGATACCTTGTATTCTGAGAAGGAATATGTGCAAAGTGGTTTAGAACATGTAGCAAAATTATTTCCTGAAATTCCAAATGCATACCATAAATTATGGAGCTATTTTGAAGAAGGGCTTCCAGCGATTGATGAGTTTTTAAGTAAAGAAGGAATTTATTCAGAAATATTAAAAAAACAATGTGTTGCTCGTTACATAGAACATAAACCAAAATTGGAATTATATAATGGAATGATACCTATGTTTTTGCGTTTAAAAGATAAAGGGAAAAAATTATGTTTAATTACAGATGGAAGAGTGCAGGCACAGACAAATAAAATTGATGCGTTACATATTCGTGAATTTTTTGATGAGATTATTATTACGGATGAGTTGGCGGGAAATGCATCGCCATCGGCTTTTCGTAAACCAAATGTAATTGCATTTAAAATTATGAAAGCTAGATTACAAATTCCATATTCAAAAATGGTATATATCGGAGATAATATAAAGAAAGATTTTATTGCAACCAATAAATTAGGGATGGAATCTATTTATTTTTTGAATACAGATAGTATTTATTATGGGAAAGAACGTTTGACAGATAAAGAAGAAATGATAAAAGAAGGAGAATACAATGTTTAAAGGAAAAACGCTATTAATAACCGGAGGAACGGGTTCGTTTGGAAATGCAGTATTAAATCGATTTTTAGATACAAACATAAAAGAAATCCGTATTTTCTCAAGAGACGAAAAAAAGCAGGATGATATGCGTCATGTATATCAGGCAAAATATCCAGAAGCTTTTAAAAAGATTAAATTTTATATTGGAGATGTACGAGAACGAAATTCCATTAAAGATGCGATGCATGGAGTGGATTATATTTTTCATGCAGCCGCTTTAAAGCAAGTACCTTCCTGTGAATTTTTTCCTTTGCAAGCAGTTCAAACGAATGTAATAGGGACTGACAATGTATTAAGTGTAGCCATTGATGAGGGGGTAAAAAAAATTGTATGCCTTTCGACGGATAAAGCAGCATACCCAATAAATGCAATGGGAACTTCAAAAGCAATGATGGAAAAAGTAATTGTGGCAAAATCTCGAACGGTGGAGCCGAAAGAAACTACGATTTGTTGTACTAGATATGGAAATGTTATGTGTTCAAGAGGCTCAGTAATTCCATTATTCATTGATCAAATAAAAAATGGGTTGCCGGTTACAGTGACAGAACCTTCAATGACTCGCTTTATCATGAGTTTAGAGGAAGCCGTGGAGTTGGTTTTATTTGCTTTTAATCATGCAGAAACAGGAGATATTATGGTTCAAAAAGCACCTGCGTGTACCATCGAAGTATTGGCAGAAGCAGTAAAAGAATTGTTTCATTCGGAAAATGCAGTAAAAGTAATTGGAATACGTCATGGAGAAAAGATGTATGAAACGTTACTTACAAATGAAGAATGTTCAAGAGCATTTGATTTGGGAGCTTACTATCGTGTGCCTGCAGATAATCGGGATTTAAACTATGATAAATATTTCTTTGAAGGAACGATGGAAAAAGCAAAATTAAGTGAATTTAATTCGAATAATACAGAGCTTTTAAATGTGGAGCAAGTAAAGGAAAAATTATTAGCACTAGATTATATCAAAGAAGAAATTAAAAATTGGGAAGAAAGCAAATAATTAGATAGAAATAAGCAGGAGAATTTATGAAAATTTTAGTAACTGGAGCAAGAGGATTCATTGGAAAAAATTTAGTTGCAGAGTTGTATAATAGAGGATATAACGATATTTATTCTTGCGATGTAGACACAACAGAGGAGGAATTGGAAACCTACTGCAAAGATTGTGAATTTGTTTTTAATTTGGCTGGAGTAAATCGTCCAAAAGATGAAAAAGAATTTATGAATGGAAATTTTGGATTTGCAACAAAACTAATGAATACATTAATTGAGAAAAAAAACACTTGCCCGATTATGAATGCTTCTTCCATTCAAGCAATCTTGGATAATCCATATGGCAAGAGTAAAAAAGCGGGAGAAGATGCACTACGTGAATATGGAAAAAAAACAGGTGCCAAAATATATATCTATCGATTTCCAAATGCGTTTGGAAAGTGGGCAAAACCAAATTATAATAGTGTTATAGCAACTTTTTGCTATAACATGACGAGGGATATTCCGATTCAAATAAATGATGAAAGTGTAAATTTGAAACTTGTATATATTGATGACATCATAGAAGAATTGATTTCTTGTTTAGAAGGGAAACCACACCAAGCAAAAGATGGATTTTGTTTTGTCCCTAAGGATTACGAGATTACGTTAGGTGAAGTTGTAAAATTGCTTACTTCTTTTAAAGAGAGTCGAAAAAACAGAATGATTCCCAATGTAAAAAAAGAAAGTTTTGAAAAAAAATTGTACAGTACATATTTAAGTTATCTTCCGGTTAATCAATTTTCTTACCCGTTAGATATGCATATTGATGAACGTGGAAGTTTTACGGAATTGATTCGAACGCTTACCAACGGACAGTTTTCCGTAAATATATCAAAACCAGGTGTTGTTAAAGGAAATCATTGGCACCATACAAAAAATGAAAAATTTATTGTGGTTAGTGGAAAAGCTTTATTTCAATTTCGAAAGCATGGGGAAGAGGAGTTGATTGAGTATCATGTTTCTTCTGAAAAAATAGAAGTTGTAGATATACCACCTGGATATACGCATAGCATTATAAATGAAGGTGGAACAGACTTGGTAACATTTATTTGGAGCAATGAATGTTATGATAAAGAGGTACCAGATACGATATACGAAGAGGTGAAGAGAAATGAATAAATTAAAAGTAATGATTCTTGCAGGAACAAGGCCAGAGATAATTCGATTATCCGAAGTAATAAAAAAATGTGACCAGTATTTTGATCTTGTTTTAGTACATACGGGACAAAATTATGATTACAGCTTAAATCAAATTTTCTTTGAGGACCTAGGACTTCGCGACCCAGACTTTTTTTTGGAGGCAGTGGGTGCTGATTTAGGTGAAACCATAGGAAATATTATTTCGAAAAGTTATAAGGTACTTCAAGAAGTAAAACCGGATGCGTTTTTAGTGTTGGGAGATACCAATTCGGCACTTGCAGCAATTAGTGCAAAACGTTTAAAAATTCCAATTTTTCATATGGAAGCAGGAAATCGTTGCTTTGATGAAAATTTGCCAGAGGAAACAAATCGTAGAATCGTAGACCATATTTCTGATGTGAATATGTGCTATAGTGAGCACGCAAGAAGATATTTGAATCAGGAGGGAACGGCGAAAGAAAGAACTTATGTAACCGGCTCGCCAATGGCAGAGGTATTGCATGCAAGTTTAGATAAAATTAAGCAAAGTAAGGTGTTAGAAAAGTTAGGATTGGAAGAAAAAAAATACATTTTACTTTCCGCACATAGAGAAGAAAATATTGACCAAGAAAAGAATTTTTTAGCACTTATGAATGCAGTAAATGCAATGGCAGAAACGTATCAAATGCCTGTTATTTATAGTACGCATCCTAGAAGTAAAAAGTTTATAGAAGCAAGAAATTTTAAATTTCATCCACTCGTAAAAACGATGGAACCTTTCGGGTTTTCGGATTATAATCGTTTGCAACTGGGAGCGTATTGCGTGGTATCTGATAGTGGAACACTTCCAGAAGAGGCAGCATATTTTAATACGTTGCAAATGTCCTTTCCCGCGGTATGCGTCCGTACTTCGACAGAACGACCAGAAGCGTTAGATAAAGGGACCTTTATTTTAGGAAGCATTTCTACAGAACAAGTACTTCAAGCGGTAGATATGGCAGTTACGATGGAAGAAAATGGTGATTTGGCATTACCTGTTGAGAATTATTTGGATGAAAATGTAAGTGTGAAAGTAGTAAAAATCATTCAAAGCTATACAGGGATTATTAATAAAATGGTTTGGAGAAAAGAGTAAAAAAGAGGGTACCTATGAAGTTAGTATTTGTGTCAAATTATTTGAATCATCATCAACTTCCTGTTGCGGAGGAACTGTATAAGGAATTAGGTGATAAGTATGCATTTATTCAAATAGAACCAATGGAAAAAGAGCGTATAAAAATGGGATGGGATACAGATTTTTCAAATCTTCCTTTTCTGAAATATTATTATGAAAATGTATGTACATGTCAAAATTTAATTGATGAAGCAGATGTCGTTGTATTAGGGGATGAAAAAAATCCAACTTATATTTCCCACCGACTACAACAGGGGAAACCAATTTTACGATATACGGAACGCATTTATAAAGAAGGCCAATGGAAATGCATCTCGCCCAAAGGACTTATTCATAAATATAAGGAGCATATTAAATATCGAAATAAACCAGTATATTTACTGTGTGCAGGAGCATATGTTGCTTCCGATTTTTCACTTATTCATGCTTACCCAAATAAAAAGTATACTTGGGGGTATTTCCCTAAAAGAATTTTGTATAATGTAAAGGACTTATTTCAAAAAAAACAACATGATAAAGTGCATATTTTATGGGCAGGTCGGTTTTTAGAATGGAAGCATCCAGAATATGCAGTGGAACTTGCCTTTCAATTGAAAAAAATGGACTTTGCTTTTGAAATGAATATAATTGGAGATGGAGATCTTCGTAAATCATTAGAAGAGAAAATCAATACTTATCAGCTAAAAGAGTATGTAAAACTTTTGGGATTTAAAAAGCCCGAAGAAGTACGTATTATGATGGAAGAATCCAATATATTCCTTTTTACAAGTGATTATAAAGAGGGTTGGGGAGCGGTTCTAAATGAAGCAATGAATGCTGGTTGTGCTGTAGTAGCAAATTGTGCAATTGGAGCAGTGCCTTCTTTGCTTTTACATAATGTAAATGGATGTATATATAAAGATGGAGATTTTAATGAATTTAAAAAACTGGTGTGTTTATTGATAGAACAGCCAGAGTTGCAAAAAAAACTTGGAGAGAATGCGTATGAAACCATTTGTAATGAATGGAATCAAAGTTTAGCAGCAAAAAGATTATTAGAAATTTGTAATGGTATAACCAAAGAATCTATGATTTTTTTTGATAAAGGACCATTATCTAAGGCGAAGTCGATACAACCAAAAAAAATGTATAAATATATGAAAAAGGAATTGCAAACATGAAATTATTATCGGTAATTGTCCCAGTTTATAATACAAAACCATACTTGGAGCGTTGTATTAATTCCATACGAAACCAAAGTTATGAGAATTTGGAAATTCTTTTAATTGATGATGGTTCGACCGATCAGTCTGGATCGCTATGTGAAAAGATAGCATTGGAGGATAAACGAGTTCGTGTATTTCACAAAGAAAATGGAGGATCTTCTTCGGCTAGAAATATGGGTATTGTATATGCAAAAGGAGAGTATATAACGTTTGTGGATAGCGATGATTATCTTGAAAAAGATGCATATGCATATCTTATGGAAGCAATACAGAGAACGAAAGTAAATATTGCACAAATTGGAAGAATTGAAGAAACAGAAGAGGGAGAAATTCTACCTGAAGTATGTAAAATTCCATACCAGGAAATCATATATCAAGCAGATGAATTTTTAAAAGAACTACTCATGTATCGAGGAGATAGTTCTTTTTGTACGAAAATTTTAAAAAAAGAAGCATTTGAAAAAGTGAAGTTTCCAGAAGGAGAATTAAATGAGGATTTGCGACTAATGGTTGATTTGTTAGAACAAGGGGAATCCATTTTAAGTATTCCCTATGAAGGCTATCATGTCGTATATCGAATGGGAAGTAATACAAGAAAAGGAGAAAAGGAAGACTTTTCGAGAGCATATATGGATTCTGTACATAATGCAGATCGGATCACCCTTTTGATAAAGGAAAAATATCCAGAAATGAGGCTAGAAGCTGAAAGATTTGGGGCTTATCAAAGACTTTTATATTTGCTGCATATTCCGATTTCACAAATGAAAAAAACAAATGAGGATTATCGAGAAATTGTTCGATATCTTAGAAAAAATAGAATTTCTATATCTAAAAATCCATATCTTGCAAAAAAAGACAAAAAATATTTGCAAATATTATCGATAGCACCAAAATGGATTCGAATCATTCATGCGAAATATAGAGGAATCAAATAGAAAGGCAAGGATTATGCAAAACAACAGAAAATTAAAATTATTTGTTATTTTTATATTGCTTTTGCTGATTCTTATTGGTGAGCAGATATATAATGAACGAGTAATTAAAAAAGGCGAAACATTTGATGCGTTTGTTTTAGTAGAAAAGAATACCATGAATTTTCAAAATGAATGGTTTGAAGAACAATGGGGAATTTCTACCGATTTTGTGGAAAAACGTTGGTATTCTACTAGAAGATTGATAAAAGTTCTAGAGAAAAAAATAAAACTGTATGCAAATGCAACGATAGTCTGCATGCAGGTTCCACCTGACATTTTTGAGTATCCGGAATTTGAAGAGGTGCTTAATGCGAATCCTTCTATTACCTTTTATACGTATTGTACGGTAGAACCTATTTCTTTTTGGGAAAATCTAACAACGCAAGAAATGCTAGATTTAGAAAAAAAATATAATGCGACATCAGAAATGTTAAATGGACAGGATAATGTAGTGCATTTTGAATTTTACAATTTAGAATGGATAATAAATAATATGGGAAACTACGAAAAAAAGGATTCTCTTAATGAGGCTGTTTCACTTGCTGTTTTTCATTCATTTACGGATCATTTAAATATATATGAGGAAACAAGTAATTTGTTTTCAAGTGGCGATATTTCTTTTGAAAATAGTTATCAAGATGCATGGATAGGGAAACAGGCAATTGTATTTGGAGATAGCATTTGGGATATTGATCGCACAAGTACGGGAGTAGAAACTGTAATGGAACAATTATCAGGAATGCAAATTGAAAATTTTTCTATTGGAGGGTCTAGTGCTGCCTTTCAGGAGGAAGCTCCAGAAAATTTCACACAAAAAGTCAATGCACTTCTGCTCCAAGAGGAGA
>JBFHIZ010000029.1:0-26860 GCA_041596215.1 Lachnospiraceae bacterium | reverse complement strand
TTAATCCGCCATAACGGCTTCCCATACCTGCAGCCAAAATAACTAATGTAGGTTTTATCATAATATTCCTCCTTTTCCTCTAAAGATAATAACTACATTTTATCATTCCTATATATTTATAGCAAGGTTCTAGTAAAATTGAACAGAATATAGTATACTTTCCCTTTAGAATAAAAGTAACAATATTTGGAGGTAAGTGAATGAAAAAAAATTATGATACCGTTGTATTCGATATGGATGGAACAGTAATGAATACGTTAGTAGATTTGATGAATAGTGTGAATTATGTACTTGATTCTTACCAATTTCCTCATGTATTATTATCCGAAATTGGTGGATATATGGGGAATGGATTGGAAAAAATGTTTGAAAGATGTTTTCCTAACGGAAGTGATCACCCCGATTTCCAAAACGCTTTCCAAGCATTTAAAACCTACTATATGACACATTGTCAGATTAAAACATGTCCTTATGACGGCATCATCGAATTGATGGCGGCATTAAAAAAACAAAAAATCAAAATGGCTATTGTATCTAACAAGGCACATGATGCTGTAATCGAATTAAATGATCAATTCTTTTCCTCCTATGTTTCTATCGCCATTGGAGAAAAAGAAGGCATCCGAAAAAAGCCTTTTCCAGATGGTGTTTTGAAAGCACTTTCTTTATTAAACAGTAAACAAGAAACCTCCCTTTATGTAGGTGACACAGAGGTGGATAGAGAAACAGCCCAGAATGCAAATCTGGACTGTGTATTAGTAAGTTGGGGCTTTCGTGATCGCGCATTTCAAGAAACATTAAATGCTTCCTGCATTATCGATTCCCCACTACAATTATTAGATTTATTTTAAGATAAATGCTAACGCCTACCCTAAATTTTGGTTTTCTATTAAATGTCCTGCTCCATATCTTTCTCGAAGTTTGGGCTTTTCAATTTTTCCTGTTGGATTTCTTGGTATTTTTGCGAAAATTATTTTGTGTGGGCGTTTATATCTTGGCAACTTCATACAGCAAGTATTCATTTCTTCTTCCGTAACCACTTTTCCTTCCTTCAGCTCAATAATAGCACAACTCATTTCTCCCAAACGTTTATCCGGCATTCCAATTACTGCTACATCATGTACAGCTTCATTCGTTCGTAAAAAATCCTCAATCTGAACTGGATATATGTTTTCTCCACCACTTATAATAACATCTTTCTTCCGATCCACTAGTAGAAGAAATCCATCTTCATCCTCTTTTGCCATATCACCCGAATATAACCAGCCATCCTTTAAAACTTCTTTCGTTGCTTTTTCATCATGATAATAACAAGTCATAAGTCCAGGTCCTTTTATGATTAATTCTCCAACTTCTCCTTTTTTTACATCTTTATGATTTTCATCTACAATACGAACATCCCAACCATATCCAGCTTTTCCAATACATCCCACTTTATGAATATTTTCGATTCCCAAATGCACGCACCCAGGTCCTGTCGATTCACTCAATCCATAATTGGTATCATATTCATGATTTGGAAAATATTGTTTCCATTTCTTTATCAAGCTTGGTGGCACTGGTTGTGCTCCAATATGCATAAGTCTCCATTGTTTCAATTGGTACCGTTCTAAGTTAATTCTTTTTGCTTCTATTGCTTCTAAAATATCTTGTGCCCAAGGTACCAATAACCATACAATCGTACATTTTTCATCAGAAACCGCTTGTAAAATTGCTTCGGGTTTTGTTCCATTTAATAATACAGCTTTTCCTCCCACTAATAAACTTCCAAACCAATGCATTTTTGCTCCCGTATGATATAGTGGTGGAATACATAAAAAAACATCTTCTTTTGTCTGTCCATGATGATTCTGTTCCGTATAACAAGCATGTACCAATCCCGCATGCTTATGTAAAATTGCTTTTGGAAACCCAGTTGTACCTGAGGAAAAATATATAGCCGCGTCATCCTCATCTCGGATTTTAATATTGGGTGCTTTACTAGAACAATTTGCACACATCTCCTGATAATCATCCGCAAAAGATGGACAACTTTCTCCTACATAAATCAAAAGCCGATTTTTAGAAACTTCTTCCGCAACCTCTTCTACACGTCCTATAAATGTGGAACCAAAGATCAAAGCATCTGCCTCTGCAAGATTAACACAATACAAAATTTCATCGGAAGAATATCGAAAATTCAACGGAACAGCTAAGGCCCCAATTTTTAAAATCCCAAAATATATTGGTAACCATTCTAAACAATTTACCATTAAAATTGCAACTTTATCTCCTCTTTTAATTCCTCTTCTAAGTAGCATATTTGCAAATCGATTTGCTTTTTCATCAAACACATTCCATGTGATTTCTCTGCGATAATGTGTTTTTGAATTTGTTTCAATCAGCTCATATTCCTTCCAAGTAACTCTTCGCTCCTCTTGAATCGCAGGATTAATCTCAATTAAACATATTTCATCCCCAAAATCTTTTGCATTTCTTTCTAAAAATTCAGTAATAGGCATTTTACAACTTCCTTCTCTCCGATATTTCGCGAATAAAACTTTTACGCTTTAAAGCTTTTACCCACTAAAGTTGTTATATAATAAAATGCATATTATGTCAAGTATCTCAACTTACTCAAACGGATATTTAATACCCCAATCTTCTCGAAATTGGTCCATTCTCTTCATAAGTATTCTTGTTTCTTTATGTGACATTTCTTCACATTCTAGTTTCTTTTGCTGAATTGCTTTTCTTGAAGCTTCTACTTCATATTCATAACCTGTAATTTGAAGTGGTACTTGGTAGGTGTTTTTTAACTCTCTATTTTCTCCATACACTTCAATTTCCGTCACATTGTTAATATTCTTAGCTCGTAAATATCCCTTCGTTCCATATACAAAACCAGACTGATCCGTATCCGAAAGCATTGTACTTCTGAGTGTCGCTACCGTTCCATTTTCATATTCAAGTATCATTACATTTTGTTCATCTACCCCTTCACTTGTTTTCATACAATGTGAAATTGTTTTTACAACTTGATTCCCAAGGACCATGCTTGCAAAATTTAAAGGATATACGCCCAAATCAAGAAGTGCGCCACCTGCTAGTTTCGGATCATGCATTCTTTGAATCATATAGTTACGATATCCTAAGTTTGCAGCTACTGCAGTTACTTCCCCGATTTGATCCGACGAAATAATTTCATTTATCATATTTCTTGACGGCATAAATCTTGTCCACATTGCTTCTGTGATAAATACTTGTTCTTCTTCCGCTAATTTTAGAATTTCTTCTGCTTGTTTTGCATTAACCATAAATGGTTTTTCAACTAGACATGCTTTTTTGTATGTAATACATAATTTTGCATGTTTATAGTGCTCTGAATGTGGAGTTGCTACGTATACCAATTCTACTTCCTTATCCTGAAGCATTTCCTCATAAGAGCCATATGCTTTTTGAAAAGAATAAGTTTCTGCAAATTGTTTTGCTTTTTCAAGATTTCTTGAAGCCACTGCGTAACACTCCATATTTTTCATTTGTCCAACTGTTTTTGCCATTATTTTAGCAATCATACCTGTTCCTATTATTGCAAATTTCATAATTTACCTCCTATTTAACAATTGTTTTCTTGCGCAATTCGATATGTTTTCGCTTCGTAATTTAATACATTTCGTTCTTGATAATCATATAATATATACATTGGTTTATCCTCAAATGTTTCATATCTTTCGATATGTGTCATTTTTGCTAATTGTTGATGTTTATATCCCTTATACTTTATTAGATATCTTGGATTTTTTTCCTCTTCCATGTAAAATGTTCTGATCCATTCCTTTTCCTCTTTGGATACCTCTTCTTTCATAAATTCCACTCTACTTTTTAAATTTTCTCTTAAATACATATCATGAGTTAATCGTTCTGCATATCGGCTCTTATTTTTGATATCCTTTATACAAGCAAATTGATAAAAAATTTGATATCGATAAGATCTTGCAGGGTTTTTCATAAAATATCCCATTTTCTCATAATATTTCGCCATTTCTAAATAAAGTTCATACGGTGTTTCAAATATTTTCTCAAGCTCTTTTAACGAATTGGTAAATTGACCGCTATTGTAAAACACTTCCACCATTTCTTCCACTTGTTTTAATTCTAAAATATCATCATACGAAATCCATTTTGTGTATAATACCTCATATGGTGGTTTCTTTGTATATACCAATCCATACGCATCTTTCTTTTTGCACATTTGCGTCCCTTTCAGGACTTTTAAAAAACCAAGTTGTAATTGTTCTGGTTTCATCTGATATACTGTATTAAAAGAATTTTGAAAAGACTCTAAATCTTCATAAGGAAGCCCCGCAATTAAATCCAGATGTTGGTGGATATTATTTCCTCCTTGAATCCGTTTTACAATAGTTTTCAATATATCCACATCCATAACGCGATTAATTGCACGGATAGTCATTGGATTTGTAGTTTGGACGCCAATTTCTAATTGTACCAATCCAGGTCGCATTTTATTTAATAGCAAAATCTCCTCTTCATTTAAAATTGTTGCCGCAATTTCAAAATGGAAATTTGTTACTCCATTATCATGTTCATGAATATATTCCCATATTGAATATGCATGTTCATGTTTGCAATTAAAAGTACGATCTATAAATTTTACTTGCGATACTTTTTGATCCAAAAAATACTGTAATTCCTTTTTTACAATTGAAATATCTCTCGTTCGAAGCGTTTTATCAATAGAAGAAAGACAATAACTACAACGAAATGGACATCCACGCATGGATTCATAATAAATAATTCGATTTTTAAAAACAGATAGATCATCATACAAAAACGGAACCGAATTTAAAGGAATCAGATCCTGTTGTTTATAGTCCCCTTCCTTCGTAACGATTCCCTTTAATTTTTCTATTCTCCCTATTCCATCCACATAATAGGCGGCCAAGTTCCGAAATGTTTCCTCCCCTTCGCCTAGCATAACTCCTGTTAAGCACGGATAGGTATTCAATATTTTTTTTGCATCAAAAGAAACCTCAGGCCCCCCCAACCAAATAGGAACCGTTGGAAGCAATTGATGGATTTCTTCAAAGATATTTGGCATCTCATTCCAATTCCAAATATAACAGGAAAAAGCAATGACATCTGGTTTTTTCTTATAGATATCGCTTACTACATCCTCCAAATATTGGTTGATTGTATATTCTGCAATTTCAATACTTGATTGGTATGCCTCTGCATAGGAACGCAAACTATAAATTGCTGGATTAGAATGAATATATTTTGCATTTAATGCTACAAGAAGAATTTTCATATTCTCTCCAATCCTTTATTTTAAATAGATTCCTGCTAATTTACTATCGGTGTCAAAGCTCAGGGTATATGTGACCGTTATCTTTTCATATTCTACTTCTAGAATTGCAACTGCATAGGTATTATCATTTTGCACTATTTCATAATAACTCTCGTTTTGGATTTGTTTCATTTCTCCCCAATCCGATGCAATCGCTAATTTAGCAGATTGTATTGCTTGCTTAGAAACTTCGGTAGCAAGTGTTTCATTTGCGTATCCTGCAAATAACGTATTATAATTATCTTCATTCAATAACACAATCACTTCTTCCGCTTGCTGTTTTATCGTTTGTTTTTCAAAAATTTCCGATTCTTCCAGTGTGGTTGTTTTGGGAGAAAAAATAATTCCAAGCACAATAATAGCTGCAATACAAACAAGAATTATGGCTAAAACAATCAACCATATTTTCCCTTTGCTTTTTTCTTTTTTCATAATGATTTCCACCTTTCACCTTATTCCTTAAGTTACTTAATTTTAACACAATAAAAATTTTGCTACAAGGAATTTTCATTATCAAATCGCTTTCACAGAGCACTATTTACTTAGATTTTTTTTATATATTTTATTAACACTTCCACATCGAGAATATACATAGCCTTCCTTAGAAATCATTCCTTGAATAAAAGCCTCCACAAGTTTTTCATAGATTTCATTACTTCCACCTTGCTGCACCCAATAAATTTCATGAATCATTTTCGTTGTTTCTGTTTCTACATAATTTTCGTTTTTCTTAATCATATTTGTAACACGATCACATGGCATACCATTTAACAAAATTCCATCAATTTGTGCTGCAACCTCTACTGCATTCTCAGAATTTTCCAAGCCAATTTCCGTTCCAGACTTGTACATATTTTTAACGATATGTTCTAATCTCGCCGCATCTTCTTTAAGTAATGTCATCACTGCAAAGGCAAATCTTGTTTCTACCAAATCCACTTTTTTTTGTAGCCACATATGAACATTTTCTTGATCGATAATTTCCTCAAGTTTTCCTGATGGAACCTCTCCAATTTCTGCATCTGTTTTTTCTTTTAATCCATTCTCCCATTTCATTTTTTTAGCTAACTGGAAAATTTTAGCATTAATAAATTCTTGCATATTTATTTTATTGTATAACCACTGATGAATTGGTCCAATTTGTTCATTCATTATTTTCTCTCCTTAGTATCATAAATGTATTTCTATCATAATCTATGATGCCTTCTTCTTTTATTTTTTTTAATTCTCTTGTCAATGCACTTCGATTTGCGTTTAAGTATCCTGCCCATGCCATTCTGCCCATCGGCAATTCAATATATCTTCCCTCTTCTCTCTTTTCTTCTATGTAAAGATACGTCAATATTTTTTCTCGTAATGTTTTTTTTGAAGTCACTTCTATTTTTTCCATTAACCGAAGGTTTTTATTCGCAAGCGTTTGTACCATGTTTTCAACTAACTGCCTATGAAATATACAATCCATAGAACAAGTATGCAATACCTTATCATAAGGAATCATTAATACTCTAGTATCCTCCAGTGCTTGATACGTTACTTTTGTATCTTCCTCCGTTGCAACATAAACCTCACCAAATACATCATTTTTTCTCGAAATATCAAATAGCATCTGTTCGCCTTTGCTATCGCCTTTTAACATTTGTACACTTCCTGATATGACAAGTCCAATTCGCTTCCCTGAATCTTCTAATGGAATCAATTCCTCCTTTTGATATTTTTTTTCATATGCCCCCAAACACATTAGCATCGGTGTTAATTCTCCTGGATTAATTTTCGAAAACAAGAGTGCTGTCTGAATGCTAGGCCATTTTAGTTGATTATTCATCTCTTTTTTCAATGATTTTTTGCTCCTTTGTCATGTATACCACTTGATTTTTTAACTCTCCTCGTTCGAGATATGCTTCAATATTACTTAATGTCGTCCTTGCAATGCTTTCTAATGCTTCTTCAGCTAAAAATGCTTGATGAGAGGTAAGTAATACGTTTGGTTTGGATACCAATAATGCCAACCGATCATCTTTCATAATCTTATCCGAACGATCTTCAAAGAAAAATGCTGCTTCTTCTTCATATACATCCAATCCTGCCCCTGCAACTGTTTTATCATTTAGCGCATCAATTAATGCATCCGTATCTACAAGTCCCCCTCGAGACGTATTTACAAGATACACACCTTTTTTCATTTTTGAAAATGCATCTTTTGAAATAATATATTCCGTTTCTTTTGTAAGAGGACAATGCAATGAAATAATATCACTACGTTTAAACAATTCATCCAAAGCAACATACTCTATATCTAAATCTTCTGCTGGATATAAATCATATGCAACAACATTCATGCCAAATCCCTTACATATATTTATAAAGCATCGTCCTATTTTCCCGGTTCCTATCACTCCAATCGTTTTATCATGTAACACGGTTCCTGTTAAACCATTTAAGCTAAAATTAAAATCTCTTGTTCGGTTATATGCCTTATGTGTTTTTCTATTTAATGTTAATAAAAGGGCCATTGTATGCTCTGCAACCGCATATGGAGAATACGCAGGTACACGAACCACATGTACTCTATGATGTGCCGCTTCAAAATCAACGTTACTATATCCTGCACATCGCATGGCCAACAAATGAATTCCCATTTGATCTAAGATATCAATTGTTTTTTCATTAACGCAATCATTCACAAATGCACATACTGCATCACAGCCTTCAGCTAGTTTTGCCGTTTTATAGTTAAGTCTACTCTCTATATATATTATTTCATATTCGGTGTTCACCTTATCAAACCATGTCTTATCATATGGTTTCGTATCAAACATTGCTATTTTTTTCATACAAGTCCTCCTTTTTCTATATTAATGGGTTTCTTTTTCTTACAGTATAGTGTAATTGTATTCTTTTTTTGTTGCTTGCGCAACATATATTATTTTATCATTTTTGATTTCCTCTTGCGATTTTATATATCCTATGCTATCATATATCGGAAGCTATGTTACTTTGCGGGTATTTTGCTTACGTAACTGCTTTTTTTTATGTTTGAAATTGTTCAAACATGCAATCATATTTAAAGGAGATTTATGGATAACATTCAATTTAAAGATTTAGAAATCGATGGGAAGATATTACGCGCCATCGAAGATATGGGATTTTCTGAAACAACTCCCATTCAAGGTAAAGCAATTCCAGTGATTTTAAGCGGTGCTGATATTATCGGACAAGCACAAACGGGGACTGGAAAAACTGCAGCTTTTGGTATTCCAATTATGCAAATGGTAAATGCCGAAATCAAAAAGCCGCAAGTCATTATTCTTTCGCCAACAAGAGAATTAGTCATTCAAATTGCGAATGAATTACATAAAATTAGCAAGTATCAGCACAACATAAAGGTTCTTCCTATTTATGGTGGACAAGATATTATGAAACAAATTCTTCCCATGAAGAAGGGGGTTCAAATCATTGTTGGAACTCCTGGTCGTGTTATGGATCATCTTCGAAGAAAAACATTTACTTGCGAGCAAATCACAAAAGTCATTTTGGATGAAGCGGACGAAATGTTAAACATGGGATTTCGTGAAGATATTGAAACAATTCTTGAATATTTACCTGAGAAAAGACAAACCATTCTTTTTTCAGCTACTATGCCAAGACCAATTTTAGAAATCACAAAAAAATATCAAAATGATGCAGTAAAAATCAAGATTCAAAGCAAAGAATTGACGGTAGAAAATATTGAACAATTCTACTATAACGTAGGGAAAACCAGTAAGGTGGAAATTCTTTCCCGTTTGCTTGACTACTATAAACCAAACTTATCCCTCATCTTTTGTAACACCAAAAAAATGGTTGATGAACTTGCTGTGGAACTGAAAGGTCGTGGTTATTTTGCTGATGGCTTACATGGTGACATGAAGCAATCTCAACGTGACCAAGTCATGCGAGGATTTCGCACAGGTGCAACTTCTATTTTAATTGCAACAGATGTTGCTGCACGCGGAATTGATGTTTCAGGAATTGAAGCAGTTTTCAACTTTGACCTTCCACAAGATGACGAATATTATGTACATCGAATAGGTCGTACCGGAAGAGCTGGAAAAACTGGTCGGTCTTTTAGTTTTGTTCGTGGTAAAGAAATGTATCGTTTAAGAGATATTGAAAAATACTGTAATGTTAAAATCGAACAAAAACAAATTCCTTCTGCTGCCGATGTAACGAATAGTCGCGTGGAAAGTGTACTAAATGAACTTTCTATTTTAATTGGAAAAGAAGACCTTACAAAAATGGAGACTTATATCGAAAAAGAAATGGAACGCTCTGATTTATCTGCATTACAAATTGCTGCTGCTTTCTTAAAAAGAGAAATCGGTGCTACTTTAAAAGATATTCCGGATGTTTCCTTTGCAAAAGTTCCTTCCCATATTAACAAAAATGATATGGAGCGTTTATTTATAAATGTTGGAAAGAAACAAAATATTAAACCTGGTGACATTGTAGGGGCTATTGCTGGTGAAGCAAACATTCCTGGTAGTGCCATTGGTTCCATTGATATGACCGATAAATTCACCTTTATTGAAATCCCAAGAGCTTATACAGACCAAGTTTTACAAGCTATGTCAACTGCGAAAATAAAAGGGAAATCGGTTCATATTGAAATTTCAAATAATAAACGCAAAAAAAACGGGAAAAAGCATCGCTAATTCCCATTAAAAATACTGTCTAATTTAATTCTTTAATCAATAATTACTGCTGTCCCACTTGCAGTAACCATAATCATATTGTTGCTTGTGCCTAATACTTCATAATCAATATCTACTCCGACTATGGAGTTGGCCCCAACAGCAATTGCTCTATTTTCCATTTCACGAATTGCATTTTCTCTTGCCATAATCAATTCTCCTTCGTAGGAATTGCTGCGTCCACCAAAAAAATTGGTAAGTCCAGCAGCAAAATCTTTTACAAAATCAATTCCATTAATAACCTCTCCAAATACAATTCCTTTGTATTCTACTATTGTATGCCCTTCTACCGTAGGTGTTGTTGTAATAATCATATGTTCTCCTTTTCTTACTCATAAATTTCATTTTCGTTTTCATAAATAGCAATCACTGCATTTTCCTCTAGTTGTTTTACTATAGAAACCATCAATTCTTCTTCAATCCCAATACAACCTTTTGTTGGACTGTTGTGTGTGCAATGTAAAAATATAGCGGACCCAACGCCTGGAATTCGATCCAAATTATAATCAATTGCAATTGCATAATTATAAGAATATCCAAATTGATTTAGCTGTTCTGCTTCCAGCCAATCCATTTCTACTTCCTTCGTGGTTACCATTTGATTATAATATTTTGAATTGCCATCTTCCACCCAATACCAACTATCATCTACTTTTGTATATGGCATAATACTTCCCGGGTCATCCATTCTTCCAAAAGGCTGACTTAACGAATAAACGCCCTCCGGTGTTTTACAATCACCTTCTTTCGTTTTTCCAATTCCATTTTCGCCAATCCAAGCAAGTGTTTTATCAACCACTTCAAAGTTTTCTCCTTTTTTTTCTAAAAACAAAAATCTTGCTCTTGATTCTTCCGTTCCAACAACAAGAAGAATTTGATTTGCCTCTTTTGTCCATGCAAGTCCATGTATTTTCTCTATTAGTTTTTCTTCCGTATCTTCCAAGTGTTCCGTTTCTTTTTCTGCCTCGGTTTCCTTTTCTATCTCTGCTTCCTTTTCTATCTCTGCTTCCTTTTCTATCTCTGCTTCCTTTTCTGTTACATCTTCTTGCTTTATTTCTTCTTTCGGGATATCTTCTTGCTGCCAATTTTTTTCTTTTTCTATCGCCAATACTTCTGTTTGTAACTCATTGTGATTCCCGCAAGCCATCAATAAAACCATGCATAAAAGAAATAAGAGGCCACTCAACGTTATCGTTCGTTTCATACGTTCTTCCTTTTTCAGGTGCTGTTGTTTTTCTTAATCTTACAACAAATCAATTCACATGACTATCTTTTTTGCTATTAATTAATAACGCAATCGTAACAAACATTGCAGCAACGGCAATTTGTACATAAATTCCATTCATATATTTTATTTTCTGTTCTTGATTAAGTATTATATATTCCCCTAGCATATCCACGTTAATTTCATACCAATACGTTGGTAAAAATTTTGCGACCTTTACAATTCCTTCCCCCAAAAATTGAACAGGGACAAATACTCCGCCTAAAAAACAGAGTCCCAACGAGGTTACATTTGCCAATCCATTTAAAGACTGTTGTCCTTTTGCCACACTTGCAATCATAAAAGATATGCATAACGATACTAGCATAAAAATAAAATTATTCGCAATATAATATCCAATAAGTGCATCTTTATAGATATCCACCCCATAAAAGCCTGTAGCAAAGAGTATAATAATAAGAAAAATAAAGATACCTGACACACCAAAAGCTAGGAGTGTTTCCAAACTTTGTCTTGTTTCCGTAATAGAGGAACAAGTTAATCTCTGGCTCATATCTTTTTGATTTTTTGGAATTAAAATATTTCCCAACATATAAATTAGAACTGATAAGTATACATATGGTGAATATCGAAAATAAAAATTATAAGGAGCCGTAGTTATACGTTCCTTTCCACTTTCAACAAGTTCCACTCCTGATTCTACCTTTGCATTGCTCACTGCATAATCTATCACTTCTTCATCTGTAAAAGAGGCAGCTTTTAATGCTTGTATTTGAAATATATATTTATTGATATCCATATCCACATATAACACACTTGTACTATTTGGTGCTTTTGTAATATCTACGGTTCCTTTTCCTTCTAAACAATCTTCTGAAAACCCTTTTGGAATTACAACAACTGCATACACATCTTCATAATATATTGCTTCTATTAGCGCTTCCTTGTTATTCTCATATGCGATTACTTGATTATTTTCTCTTAAATATTCCGCTAATCCTTTCGATATTCTTGATTGATCTAAATCCACAATGCCTACTCTGCTACTTACCACATCAAAAGATAACGTTTCTTCTTGGTTTTGTCCTGCGACTTGCACAACAACTGTAATCAAAATAAAGATACACAAATACATGAGACCAATTCCTGCGCTACGTTTTAATAAAATCATATTTCCTCTAAATACTGACATAACGTTCCCTCCTTACACTGAAAAAGCAAAGTAAAAGAAACAAAAGACTTTCTAGAGACAAAATTCCTATACTCATATAAAATCTTTCAAGATTATCATAAACACTAATTGCATAACATGCATCCGATATTAGTGCTGCTGGATTGATTCGATTTATAATTGGTGCCACTTTTTCAATCTCATTTTTTATTCCTCCTACCATTAGTCCTGCCATAAAGCTCGCTAACATGGAAATCCCTATTGAAAGTGCAATTTTTATTCCTTCTGAAAATCTTCCAATACTACCGATTACCATACCCATTGATACTCCTGCCATACTTCCAACAAGACATAACAATATCAATTCCCATCCATTAGCAAAATGAATTCCTAAGATAAATTTCAGGTATCCAACCAATATTAATACATTGGCAAAATGAATAATAAATACAGAACACATTTCAGCAACCAATATTTTCAGCTTATGCGTTGGTGTTACACATCTTCTAGCTCCAAGTGCAGATAAATTTCCTTGCAAATGAATTACAAAAAACATACCTAAGAAACTACCATACATACAAGCCATACCAATTAACGAATAAAAATATTGATTCATCCCATTTGTTTTTGTCCCATCTATAGAAACTTCCTTCGTAGCATCCGCCTGACTTAGCATTCTTTCCAACGCAAATTCTATCCGTTCTGGATGTTCCGCCAGTATCTTATTAAGTAATTCTTTTTGTTGTGTATATTGGGATAATATCCCTGCTAAAATACTGGAATTAATTGATGGAATAATTACTTTCAATGAGGGTTCCTCATCTACAAAATAAATACCGCTTATATTTCCATTATTTAATAATTGCATAGCTTCTTCTTCCGAAAGCTTCTGTGCAAAAATATATTCTCCTTCTATTTCATCTAATAATTCTAAAAATTGGACATCTGCTTCTTCACCTTCTACAATTACAACATTTACTGGAGCAAAAGAATTTTCTCCGGAAAGCATGCCACCAAATGCAAAATAAAATAACGTTCCCAGGATAATTGGAAACATCAGAGGCCAAAACATCTCGCTGAAATTTCTTGTTTTTTCCAAAAAGGAATACCTAATCAATCGTAACATCCTGTTCCCCCTAATCTCTTAATTCCGTTCCTGTCAATTCAAGGAACACATCATTTAGTGTCGGTAATTCCGAATAAAATTTTCCAAAAGATATTTGCTCTTCTTTTAAATATTCCAAAATATTTGTTATATTTTGTGTTGGTTTTTGTGAATTCACATGCAATACACCCTCTCCATATGTCACTTCTAATACATCCTTCATATTTCGTAATTCTTCCACTTGTTCTTTCGTTAACTTAATTTCTTCTGCAGTCACTTTTTCACCAATATTAATCATATTTTTTAATTCTTCTTTTGTTCCAATTGCAATACATCTCCCTTTATCTAATATCGCGATTCGCGTACAAATTTGCTCTACTTCTTCCATATAATGCGAAGTATAAATTACGGTGGATCCCTCGGCATTTAATCTCTTGATTCCATTTAAAATTTGATTTCTACTTTGTGGATCAACTGCCACCGTTGGTTCATCCATAAAAATCAATCTCGGTTTATGGGAAATTCCACAAGCAATATTTAATCGTCTCAGCAATCCCCCTGAAAGTTGTTTAGGTTTCATCTTTCTAAATTCTTCTAAGCCAACAAATGCAATGGTCTCTTCTACATATTCTTTCCTTGTTTTCTTATCTTCAATATATAACCCACAAAAATAATCAATATTTTCCTGTACAGACATTTTTTCGAATACTGCAACATTTTGAAAAACAACACCAATCTCTTTTTTTGAAGCATAACTTGTTGGTAACATCGGTTTTCCAAAAACTGTAATCTCCCCTTTGTCATATTTTAATAAAGATAAAATACAATTTATTGCCGTTGTCTTTCCAGAACCATTTGGCCCAAGCAAGCCAAAAATTTCACCTTCTTTTATTTCCAAATCCAAATGATCGATTGCCACTAAATCCTTATATCTTTTTACCAAATTTTTAATTTCTATGATGTTTTGCATTTGTTTTCTCCTTTATTTATCATTTTTTTTACGATTCTATAGAAAACCAATCTATTCTTTATATCATATGCAAATTAAATTTTTTTTTCTAGTGAAAATTTTCCTAACTCTAATGACAATTGTCATATTCTTTGCTAAACTTAAAAAAAGCACTTTTGAAAGGAAACTATGTATCGAATATTTAATCACCTTATTATTCTTTCTTTTAATTTACTGATTCTTATCTCAAAAAATTTGGATTCACAACATATTATTTTCTTTTCACTTGCTTGTATTCTATTATTTTCAAGCGAATTTGTTATGCCAAAAAAACGATATCTACTTTGTTCTTTTTCTTATCTTATCCTTTGTTTTTTTTATCCTCTAGCTTTTGTTTTTATGCCGCTTGTCAGTTCTGCACATGCTAGAACCATTGGAAAACTTTTTGACTCAGCTATTTTTCAACCATATATATCCTATAGTCCGCTTCTATATATCCCTCTTTTCTATACCATGTGGAACGAATTCCAACTTACGGACAGTTTTTCTTATCTTTTAATTGTTTTTTTATGTATCCTATCCTATTTATTAGAATATCATGCTTTTACTTTTGAACATTTAAACCAAAAATACATTTGTACTTTTGATGCAACTAGAGAACGTAATTTATATTTAAAATCAAAAAATGATGCTTTAATTACCAAACAAGATTATGAAATCTCTCTTGCAACAATGCGTGAACGAAATCGTATTGCAAGAGATATTCATGACAATGTCGGACATTTACTTGCACGCTCCATTTTAATCACCGGTGCCATAAAAACAGTAAATACAAATGCCACCTTATCTCCTAGTATAGATTCCCTTCATACAACTTTAAATGAAGCAATGACCTCAATCCGTTCCAGTGTCCATGATTTACATTCCCAAAGTTTTCATTTGCAAGATGCGGTGGAATCCCTTATCCATAATTATACCTTTTGTAACATCCAGTTTTCTTATAAGGCCAGTTTGCATATTCCTGATGAGATATGTTATAGCTTTCTTGCAATTATCAAAGAAGCACTTACCAACACTGCAAAGCACAGTGACGCTACAAAAATATCGCTTTTGATTGAAGAACATCCTGGTCTATATCAATTGATATTTGAAGACAATGGAACAACGCGTCCCTCTCTATGTTCTGATGGAATCGGTTTGAAAAACATGCAGGAACGCATTACGCAACTTCAAGGAAATTTCAATCTTCGTACCGAGAATGGATTCCGTATTTTTATAACCATTCCAAAGAAAGGAAATAACGAATGAAAGTACTTATCATTGATGACGATAATTTTGTGACAATGTCACTTAAGACAATTCTAAATACCGACCCCGAAATTCAAATTGTAGGAATTGGAAATGATGGAACCGAAGCTCTTCCTTTATACAAAAAGACAAATCCTGATGTGGTTTTAATGGATATACGAATGAAAGAGAAAAATGGCTTAGATGCCTCAAAAGATATTTTAGACTATGATTTAGATGCCAAAATTCTTCTTTTAACCACTTTTCAAGATGAAGAATATATCATTCAAGCTTTACTAGTCGGTACAAAAGGATATTTACTAAAGCAAGATTATGAAAGTTTAATTCCATCCATTAAAACCGTTTTTACTGGTCAACTGGTCTATGGAAAACATATTATTGGAAAGCTGCCCACGCTTTTGCAAAAACAAACTTCCTTCGATTTTTCTTCCGTTGGATTAACCGAACGCGAAATAGAAGTAGCAAAATATGTTTCTTTAGGATTAAGCAATAAAGAAATCGCTTCCACTTTGTTTTTAAGTGAAGGAACCATTCGAAACTATCTAAGCACAATTCTTGCCAAACTTGATTTGCGTGATCGTACTCAACTAGCAATTTTTTACTTAAATCATAAACATTAACTTCTTTTAAAGGATTATTTACATCGATACTTTTTTTATGTGTTATAATTCCAAAGTACTTATTTGTTTTCGCATCTAAAGAATGTACTTTTTTCTTAAAATACAGTATGATATCCTTATTACGTATTAAAAGGAGTTTTCATGAAAACCACATTTAAATATTCGTTTATGAATGCTAGCTATTGGATGATGTTTTGCGCAATCTATGGCTTTGCAAATTTTTATATGCTAGAATTTGGCTTAATCAGTTCTGAAATTGGTATTATTTTAGCTATCGGTAATATTTCTGCTTTTTTTCTGCAGCCACTTACTGCTAGTTTTGCTGACCGAACAAAACGATTTTCATTAAATCAACTTATTTTAGCAGTCCTTTTTGTTTTTCTTATCGCGCTTATGGTTTTAGGATTTCTTACAACACAGAAATATATGATTGGTGCTATGTTTGCAGTATTAATTGCTATGTTATTTGTTTTGCAGCCACTCATTAACTCCATAAGTGGAAATTTTGAAAGCCATGGCATTCCCATAAATTTTGGTATCGCCAGGAGTATGGGCTCTCTTTTTTATGCATTTACATCCTATGGTATTGGGATTCTAATCACTCTTGCCCAACCTAAAATTGTGTTACTTGTATCCGCTATCTTTGTAGGATTTCTATTTATTTCCACCATATTATTTCAAGTTCCTTTTGCAAAAAAAGAAAATGAATTTGAATTAGCTTCTGGATTACTTGGTTTTTTCAAAGATTATCCTAATTTTATTGGCGTTTTTCTTGGTGTTGCTTGTATCTTTTTCTTTCACACCTCTTCGAATGTGTATATGTACCAAATTCTTTCCCGTTATGGTGGAAACAGTTCAGATTTAGGCATAACTCTTGGAATTGCTGCTATTTTTGAAGTTCCAACTATGTTTTTATTTTCAAAATTCGCAAAACGTTTTCAGCCTTCCACATTATTTAAAATTTCCGGATTTTTTTATGTCATAAAATCCATTATACTTTTAAGTGCAAACACCGTTATTTTAATCCAATCACAACAAATTCTTCAAGCTTTTTCCTTCGCTCTCTTTACTCCTGCTTCTGTAGAATATGTAAATCAATCCGTCGCTCCAAAAGATCGAGTAAAAGGACAAGCTTTAATCACTACTGCAAACACTTTAGGTGCTACATTAAGCACTTTAATTGGCGGAGCCATGCTTACTTCATATGGTGTACATACCATGCTACTAATTGCATCCATTGTTGTTTCAAGTGGCTTCGTTATTCTTTTATTATTTGTAACAAATCCTGTAAAACATAAAAAAAGGAGGATATTATGATTATTCAACATGCTTTAGAAACAGATTTGCCTAAATTACGTGAACTATATGACATTGCTAAACGTACGATGAATCGCATCGGTAACCAAAATCAATGGAAGCCTGGCGAACCTTATAGCAATGAATTATTAGAATATATCAAAAAAAAAGAACTCTATCTTGTTCTAGAAGACCAAGAATTAGTGGGTGCATTTGTGTTTTTTTTAGGTGGCGAACCTAGTTATGCCGTCATAGAAGCGGGTACCTGGCCTAATGATTTACCATATGGTACGATTCATCGAATTGCTTCTAACGGAAAAGTAAAAGGAATTCTTCAAGAAATCTTTTCCTGGACGGAAGAACAAACTCTCAATCTTCGAATTGATACCCATCGAGAGAATGCAATTATGAATTATCTTCTACCAAAATATGGATTTCATCGTTGTGGAATTATCCATCTTAAGAATGGAGAAGAGCGAATTGCATACGCAAAAACACCTCAAGTAGATTAACTACTGAGGTGTTTTTCTTATCCATTTATTCCTTATCCATTGTCACTTCATTTCCATTAATGGTCGCATATTCATTTTCCTTAATCGGAATCACAAGACATTTTTGTCCCTCGATATACTGAGATCGAATTTCTTCTTCTTTTTCTGGTTTTGTCTGTAAAACAATATCATAATACCTTTTTTCATCCATAAATTTTTTCGTTTGTTCCTCTTCCACCTTCTTAATCATCTTTTTATCAAGAACGGCTTCTGCCACTGGTTCTTCATCTAAAAAATTTTTTTGATAATTATCGTTGATTTTTGGTAATATTTCCTTAGAAACACCACATTCTTCTAACACTTCATTTAAAACCTGTTTATTTAATACTACTGGTATTTCTTCCTCGTTTTGTTCCTTTTGTACACGTATTCGTTCTTTTAGATTTTGATGAATCTGCTTCATCATTTCCTCTGGTTCCTCACCTAAATTTTCTTCTAGCATATCTTGAAATACTTGTTTTTGCTCCATTGCAGTTTGTTTTCTTTTACATCCCAATCCCTGTTCCATAAACTCTGCTTTTGGATTTTTTGGATTCTTCGTATAATATAAAAGAGAATGAATATCGCTGGATCGGTTACTAAATGCGGGGAAAACAAACCCATTCTCTGGTACACTAACAATCCAATCCCGAATTCTTGCTCCAATTCGATTTTCCTCCTCAATATATCCCAGTCCAGGTTTGCTAAGTGTTACTGGGCAAATTGCCACTACCAAATACTCATATACTTCTTCCGATTCATCAAGTGAACGATTATCTGATGTTTTCGTCATAACATCATAAACATCATGAAATGCAAGAATCAAATAATTCCCCACATAGTAATAATTCTCAATAATTAAATCATATAAACGTTCTAGTAATTCTTCATTCATCAGTTTACTTTGTTTTAATCCCATTAAAAAAGTCTGTTTTCCATCACTTTCTTCCTCTTTCATAGGAAATTCAAGTTCTAATAAATTATTTCCAAGTTTTCCAGATGTTACTTTTTTGGCAATTTCCAAGTACTTGTAAAATTCTTCGTCTCCTAAATTTAAAAAAGTCTCGCTATTTGTCACAACCTTTTCTTTTTTATGGTTTACATAACAGCAACCCATTTTTGTAAAAGTACATCCCTCTTTCGTAAACCTGCGTCGCAATTCCATAATATCACTTTTTGTCATTTTTCAACCTCACGTATCCTAATTTATTTTTTTATTATACCATATTATTCTTTTTCTTATTCATAAAAAAAATGCTCTTCCTAAGAAAAAGAGCATCTTTTTTATTTAATTGCTTTCCATTCTTCTAACAATTTTTCCAAGGAATATGCTGCATTTGCCGGACTTGTAGAGGGCAATTCATAGTGCAAAATTTTTGTATTTTCTTTTTGATATTTTTGATAAAGTTTCCCTGCTAATTTTCCATTTGTATATATTTTATGAATATCACTTTGCTTTAAAATTTTCATAATATTTGTTGGTATTACATTTTTAATACTACTATCACTAGAGCCAATGATATCACAAGTTGCAATCACATCCCAAACTGCAATATTATGCCTTAATAAAAATTCTTTTTTTTCAAAAATATCACTCGGTGTTTCTTCTTGATACAAAATCGATAATACTTTCCAAAATCGATTTTGAGGATGCCCATAATAAAAACTACTTTCTCTGGATTTTACCGATGGAAAACTTCCTAAAATTAAGATTTTCGAGTGCTGATCATATACGGGTTCTAAAGTATGTTCTATTCTCTGGTACTTTATATTAGATTTAGTTTTGATAAATCAACACTTCCATCATCTTTTAATATATTTTCCTCTGCATGAACGCATTCAATCTTTCCGATAAACATTTCATGAGAACCGGTCATAATGGAATCCACTACGGTACATTCGATTGCAACTGGACAAGCATCAATTATAGCCGCATTTACTTTTTCCCCGTTTGTTAAAGCAACTCCACTTTCTTTTAATTTATTACCATCTTTTCCACTTTTACGACCACAACAATTGAACAACTCCGTTTGTGAAGCATCCACAAGATGTGCAACAAAACATCCATTTTCTTTTATCATATGATATGAGTATCTTGATGGAACAATCCCCACCATAAGCATCGGTGGATCATAACTGCAATTTCCACAATATGCAACCACTAATGCATTATCATTTCCTTGCTTATCTCTTACTGTTACAATTGTTTTTGGCATTTGCGCGAAAGCGCCTTTTTTTTCTGCATTTACTTTCATTTTTATTTCCCCTCTCAATTCCTTATTTCTTTCTATATACAACTAATTATATTATAAACCTTTTTTTATATCTTTTCAAAAGCAATTTCTCCTTTTCCCTCTGCACAAGTAAGATGTATAATTGCCCCATTTATCAAGGTCATAGTAGGCCGAACATGTCCAATGTCAACATTCATAAGAAAAGGAATATCAAAACATTTCTTTAGTAACGCAACATAAGCCTCATCTTCCGATCCCCCCTTTAATAAAACTCTTCCAAAGATGACTGCTTTTGTATTTCTAAAATACCCACAGTGTTTCATTTGAAGCATTAATAAATAAAGTCCAATGGCATCGTAAGAAAACACATCGAAATACCAGATTATATCTTCATAACGATTTACAAAATCCTTCGTTGCATCGAAAGATGTCCCAATCATATTTGCAATTACGTCAACGCATCCTCCGATTAATCTTCCCTTGCAATTTATCTTTTTTGCATGATATAGCTCCCAATATACAGGAGTATCCAAATTGCATCCATCCGATTCATAATCCCGTTCTTTTTCAAAATATTCATATGATGTTTGAATCACTGGTTTCCCTTGTATCAACGCAAAAGCATCACTCGTCGTTCGATGTTTTATTGGGAAATCTAAAAACAGAGCATTTTTACCGTAGTAACTAGCAATATCAAATTTACAAGTAATAAAATAGGTTAAAAAAGTAGGATCACTAAATCCCATAACCCACTTAGGATTCTCTTGTATCAATTTTTCATCAATATAAGGCATCATTTCATAATTGAAACTGCCTCCTGCCGCAGCAATTATCATTTTAACTTCTTTATCTTTCATCAAGGAATTGAATTCCTCTCCTCTGACTTTCCCATCAGCGGAGGGTTCCGCATTGTTTCGAACACTTTTTGTTTCTTTTATTTTAAATCCTGCTTCCTCAAATTTTTTTACACTTCTTATATAACTTTCTAAATCTCTTCCAATTCCTGCACTAGGTGCACATATTCCTATCGTATCTCCTTTTTTTATTATCGGTGGAAAATACATAATTACCTCCCTTATTTTATATGCAATGAATACTCAATATTTCCTAACGACCTTATTATACACCGATATTGACCAGGACGTAAAAAAATTTTTATATTTTCCCCTTGTTCATCAACTGTTTGCCTTTGATATACGACATTGCTTTTCTCATCAATTATTTCAAGCGATATCATTTCTCTTTCTTCTGTTTCTACCTGAAAATAATATACATCAGGAATGACAACTTCGTAAAAAAACGCATGCTCTTTCTCTACCTCTGTTTCCACAACTTGATTATTTACATTGACTTGATAGTATCTTTCATTGACACAAAAAGTAAGAAACAAAGATAATGTAACGAAGAATAAATAAAATTCAATTCGACTTCTTTTCTTAGGCATAATTCCCTTTTCCACTCTAGCAAGCCCAATTACTGCCTTAGCAAATATATAAAGATAAATAATATAAAAAAACAGGATACCACTTGTAACAAATTTGGGTGTTTCAATAAATACAAATAATCGATTTATATTAGCAAGAATACATGCTACAAAAATAAATCCCATGATTCGTAAAAACCGTTTATGCATATTTTTCTTTGATTCTAAGTCTGTATAAATTAAATATTCACTTTCCGGCACTGTTTCATCATAAGGTTTTCGAAAATAATTCCATCCATTAAATGTTGAATTTATATACTCCCATCCCTGTTCTTGAAACATTTCATAATAAGAAGGCGAATCGCTACTGTTATAATCCAATTGATAACGATAAACAACCGACTCGTCTCTTTCATAAGTTCTATAAAAAGCTCCACCATGTACTAATTGCCATCCATTAATTGATTCTCTATTTAATTCTTGAATCTCTAATTCATAATCCCACACCGTATATGATTTTATTATTTTTTTCTTGTTTTTCATTTTTATTCCCCCAGTATTTTCCCAATGTTTTCACTTAATTCTTTCAAGCGTTCTGATTCTCCTTGCATAATTTTTATTCCTTCTGCTGTCAATCGATACCTTCGTTTTCTACTATCCTCATTTTTGCATTCTTCAAGCCATCCCTTTTTCATCATATTACTAATCGCACCATACATAGTTCCTGAACCGATTTTCACTCTACCTTTTGATAATTCAATTGTTCTTTGCATTATTCCGTATCCATGGTTTTCCCCTTCATACAAGCATAAAAGGATATAAAAATAACTTTCTGTTAACGCTTCCATTTGTTTCCTCCTTGTTTCATTTCATACGAGTCAATCTTGCACTTTATATCTCTTCATTTCATTTAATATGTCAGATGCCGCTATGTCATTAGACGTTATGTCGTCACTCGATATATCGTTTAACAACATAATATTCTTTTTTCTTCAGATTGTCAACTACTATTTTATTTATGTGACATTATTACATACAGATAATTTAGAATGTGTTATAATTTTTATCATACCAAACAAAGGAGGTACTATTTATGAAAAAATTGCAATTATTATCCCTTTTCTTATTACTTGTAACATTAGTTGGATGTGGTTCTAAAGAATTATCTTATGAGACCATTTCTGTTGTTACTGCAAAGGAAATGATGGATGCTGACGATGATATTGTTGTCTTAGATGTACGTACGATAGATGAATATAATGAAAAGCATATTGAAGGTGCGGTTCTTTTACCCAATACAAGTATTGCTGAAAAAGCAGAAGCTGTAATTCCTGATAAGGACACCACCATTTTAGTTTATTGTCGAAGTGGTAATCGAAGTGCTTCAGCATCTGCAGAACTTGTTTCCATGGGATATACAAATGTATATGATTTTGGTGGCATTATCGACTGGATTTATGACACTGTATCTGAAGAATAAAAAAATCCCCTTGCAAAGATACTCTTTTGCAAGGGGATTTTTATTTTTTTAAACATTCCTTAAAATGCATCAAATCCTGGATACACTGCATGCTCTCCTAATTCTTCTTCAATACGTATTAATTGATTATATTTTGCTACACGTTCACTTCTACTTGGAGCTCCTGTTTTTATTTGTCCTGCATTAAGTGCAACCGCCAAGTCTGCAATCGTTGTATCTTCTGTTTCACCTGAACGATGGGATACAACCGCTGTGAATCCAGCTTTATTTGCCATTTTAATTGCTTCTAAAGTTTCCGAAACTGATCCGATTTGGTTCAACTTAATAAGTATGGAATTTCCACACCCCATATCAATTCCTTTTTTTAATCGCACGGTATTCGTTACAAATAAATCATCTCCGACAAGTTGAATTTTATCTCCCAATTCCTCAGTCATCAATTTCCAACCTTCCCAGTCTTCTTCATCCAAACCGTCTTCAATAGAATAAATTGGATATTTCTCACTAAGATGTTTCCAATGTGCTACTAATTCTGCAGAAGTATAATGTTTTCCACTTTTTGGCAATGCATAAGTTCCCTTAGCATCTGTTTTCCATTCACTAGAAGCAGCATCCATTGCAAGTACAAAATCACTGCCTGGTTTATATCCCGCTTCAACAATTGCTTCTATTATTAATTCTATTGCTTCTTCATCACTTCCTAAATCTGGTGCATAACCACCTTCATCACCTACTCCAGTTGCAAGTCCTCTATTTTTTAACAATTTGCCTAAGGTATGAAATACTTCAGTACATTGGCGAAGCCCTTCTTTAAATGTTCTTGCTCCTGCAGGCATAATCATAAACTCTTGTACATCCACAGTATTTGCTGCATGTGCTCCTCCATTTAAAATATTCATCATTGGCACTGGTAATTTGTTTGCATTTATGCCTCCAAGAAATCGGAAAAGCGAAAGCCCATAAGAAATTGATGCTGCTCTGGCACAAGCAATAGAAACGGCCAAGATTGCATTTGCCCCCAATTGGGATTTATCCTTTGTTCCATCCACATCCATCATTGCTTGATCAATTTCATAGATATTAGTTGCATCCATCCCTACAATGGCTTCTTTTATTCTAGTATTTACATTATGAACAGCTCTTGAAACACCTTTTCCGCCAAAAAACTCTTCATCGTTATCTCTAAGTTCTAGTGCTTCAAACACACCAGTTGATGCTCCACTTGGGGCGGTTCCACGTCCTACGGTTCCATCACATAAATATACCTCTGCCTCTACCGTCGGATTTCCTCTTGAATCAATTATTTCTCTTCCTACTACATTTTCAATTTTCTTATAACTCATTTCGTTACCTCCCTTTCTATTTATCATTTATTCACTTGTTCTTATTTTCTACTACCAAGGTTTTCTTGGTTCTTCTATTATATCACAAATATGCAACAAAAAAAGGAGTGCCTATTCTATGGGTATTCTTCTTTTTTATATATAATCTATTTTATCTAAAAGATATCCTTCTCGTACTCCCCAAGAAGAAATTTGAATCCGCTTGCAATGATATCGCTTATTTATTTCATCCATAATAATCATCCCTGGAATAATAGTATGAATACGTTCTGGAACAATTTTTAATATTCTTCTACTTGCTTTCTCCTTATTTTCAGAAAAATCATCTAATATTTCGGCAATGCTGCTGCACTTCATTTCTTTATTATAGACTTTTTTTTCATATACCTCATTATACAATTTACCAGTCGCTCGATTCGTTCCTCCAACCCCCAATACAACTTCTCTTACACAGGTTGGTAAATCACTCTCTTTCAATTTTTCCCGTACCATTTCACGAATAGTTTCCATTTCCTTTTTTTTAGGAACAATTTTCTTTACATATTTTGAATACATATTTAAGGAACCAATCGGAATTGAAATTGCTTTTTCAATTTCATTATTCTTAAAAAAAACAAGTTCTGTACTTCCGCCTCCAATATCTACAACAATTCCTTTTGCTTCATCCAAGCAATATTTTGCCCCTATAAAATCATATCTCGCTTCTTCTTCTCCTGATACCACTTCCACATCAAAACCTGTTCGATGTTTAATCTCTGTTCCAATTTCTTTTGTATTATTTACATTTCGAATCGAAGCTGTAGCTATGACATATAAATTTTCCAGCCCTACGCTACTAGCTATTTTTTTAAATTCAACTAAAATTTCGATTGCTTTATCAATCCCCTTTTGACTTAGACAATCATTTTCCACATAACTTGCTAACCCTGCCATGTATTTTTTATGAAATACATGAATAGGATTTTTATCTACTATTCGATAACACGATAACCGCATCGTATTTGAACCAATATCAATAATTCCGTACATACTGTTTCCTTCCTTATTTAGATTATTCTTTTACTAAAAAACCCTGTGGATACTCACAAAAAATATCTTGAGAAGATACACTTGTGATATCTCGGTCTACTTTTTTGTAAAATCCTGTTGATTCCATTTTCCATGCCTTTTCATGGTCATTTTGCATTACATATAGCATCATTCGAATTCTTTTTTTTAAATTTTCATCAAGAATCGGAACCGCGACCTCAATTCGTTTTCTTGTATTTCTAGTCATCCAATCCGCTGATCCTATATAGATTTTATCATTTTCTTTGCCAAAAATATATATTCTAGAATGTTCTAAATATCTTCCAATAATACTTATCACCGTTATATTTTCTGTAAAACCTTTGACATTTGGAATCAAGCAACAAATTCCTCTTACTAAAAGGTCAATTTTAACTCCTGCTTGTGACGCTTCGACTAATTTTTTCATTAATTTCATATCTGTGAGAGAGTTAATTTTAACCCCAATATAACCGATCCCACCATTTTTTGCTATATGAATCTGTTCATCCATTAAATCCAGCAAACGATTTTGTAATCCTTTTGGTGCAACAAGTAAAAGTTTTTGCGGTGCTGCAATTTCGCCAATCCCTATTTGTTTAAATATTGTCGAAAGTTCCATTCCAATTTCAAAATTCGAAGTAATCAATGTAAGATCCGTATATAATTCTGCTGTTTGCTCGTTATAATTTCCAGTTCCAATTTGAGATATATATTCTAATTTTTTATTCTTTTTTTTCGTAATTAAGCATATTTTGGAGTGAACTTTAAGTGATTCTATTCCGTAAATAACTTGGCAACCTGCATTTTCAAGTTTTCTTGCATACTCTATGTTATTCTCTTCGTCAAATCTCGCTTTTAGTTCTACCAATACAACCACTTCTTTTCCATTTTCTACCGCTTCAATTAATGCATCGATCACTTTGCTGTTTTTTGCCAATCGATAAAGTGTCATTTTAATTGATATTACTTCTTCATCATTTGTTGCCTCATACAACATTTCCAAAAACGGTTTGATCGATTCATAAGGATAACTAAATAATAAATCTCGT
>JBFHIZ010000028.1:0-27386 GCA_041596215.1 Lachnospiraceae bacterium | reverse complement strand
AGCATGGACTTGGATTGTACTTGCAGTATTTCCTGTAATGATATCATTAAGAATGGAAGAACAAGAAAAAAAAATGATATTTCATGGGATGCTTTATGGTATTATGGCATCTTATTTTTTGATACAAGGTTATGCATTTATTTTTCGCCCATTTGATACTTTAAGATATTATGGATCGTATAATAATCCAAATAGAAATGCATTGTTCTATACCGTGGTAATGACTGCCTATTTAATAAATACTTTTCGATTACGAGAGATTCAAGATAAAAAATGGAAACAAATATTTAATATGTTCATTTTGTCTTCAATAGTTGGATTTACAATCTTGACAGGTTGTAAAACAGCGATTCTTACAGAAATTGGAGTTTTAATTTTATACGCTATTATAAATGTATTTAGAAAAGGGAAAAAGTTATTAAAAATATTAATTCGCACTTTACTTTTTTTGTTAACAACAATTCTACTTTTGCCAATTTGTTATCTTTCAGCTAGGTATTTGCCACCAGTTTTTCATCATTCTGTCTGGTTTTATGAGGAGTATTCGGTAGATAAAGTGCATTCTTTTGATCCTTATAATTCGGAAAAATATCCAAAAACTTCAGAAATATATAATTATACTTTGATGCGTTGGATAGGAATTAGCAATATACTTGCTACAAGTGAAGTAGATGAAAGTTTAAATGAGGAATCACTACAGATTGAAAACAATAATATATCACAAATGGAGGAAAAAATAGGAGAGGGCACAAATTTACAAGATGATTCGGATTCCTTAGTAGCTGTATTAACGGGTGAAGAATCGAAAGGTTTAGGAACATATAGTGCGAGAATCTTTATTTGGAAAGAGTATATTAAACGATTCAATCTTTTTGGTCATGTCAAGATAGCTGCATTAGCACATAATGTTTTTATAGAATTCATCTATTATTTTGGAATAATTATAGGCACGTTTTTTTTCATAGGTTATGTAATATCTGTTCTTTATCAGTTTATTCTTTCCTATCAGTCTAGAAAATTCACACAATTTGGGATACTTAGCTTTCTTGTAATATTTGGTATGTATGGAATGGCAGAAGTGGATTGGTATCCTGGACAAGCTACATTATCCATTTTCTTTTTTATGATTTGTTTCATGGTCTACATGAAAGGTGATAAAGGAGATTTATTAAATAAAGGAGAAAAGAAAATTGAAAACAAGAATTCATAATTTCTCGAAAAACTATATCGCGCGAATTGTTGTACTATTTATTGCAGATATTTTAACCATCTTTTTATCTTCTTTTTTTGCATTATTTATTCGATTCGATTTTTCACTTGCTAGTATTCCAACTATATATTTGGAGAAAGTATTACGGTTAGTTCCTGTAAATATTGCAATCACTTTGTTGCTCTATACGATTTTTAAACTATACAAAAGTGTTTGGCGATATGCTAGTTCTGTTGAACTGTTGAATATTGGAATTGCTGTATTTTTAAGTACCGTAATCCAAATGATTTTTACAGCGATTACTACATATGGGTTACCAAGGTCTTATAGTTTTTTATATGGATTCTCTTTGTTTTGCATAACGATAGGGATACGATTTAGCTATCGAATTATGCGTGCACTTAATGTTAAAAGAAGATTTAACATTCCAAATAATGAGAAAAAGAAGTGTATGCTTATTGGGGCAGGAAGTGCTGGAAATGCAATTATAAAAGAAATAGAAAACAGTAGTTATATTTCTCTTCAAATTTGTTGCGTAATTGATGATAATAATGGTTGCAAGGGAAAGTTTCTTCGTGGAATTCCTATTATTGGTGGACAAGAAAAAATTAAGGAAGCCGTAATCGAATATGCTGTTGAAGAGATTATCATTGCTATCCCTTCTGCATCTCCATCCCAATTAAAACCAATTGTTAACATTTGTAAAGATACGGAATGCGACCTTAAAATAACACCTGGTATGTATCAGCTAGTAAATGGGGAAGTAAGTGTATCGAAACTAAGGGAAGTGGAAATTGAAGATTTATTGGGAAGAGATCCGATTCAAGTAAATTTAAAAGAAATTATGGAGTATGTGGAAAATAAAACAATTTTGGTCACTGGTGGTGGAGGGTCTATCGGAAGTGAATTATTAAGACAACTTGCGGCACACCATCCTAAGCAATTAATTCTTGTGGATATTTATGAAAATTCTACGTATGAAATACAACATGAATTATTAGGAAAATATCCAGATTTAAATTTAGTTGTGTGTATTGCATCGGTGAGAAATGAAAGTAGAATTGAATCTATTTTTGAAACATATAAGCCGGAAATTGTTTATCATGCAGCAGCGCATAAACATGTTCCACTTATGGAAGATAGTCCAAATGAGGCAATTAAAAATAATGTATTTGGAACCTATAAAACAGCATGTGCCGCATCGAAGTATGGAGTGAAAAAATTTGTTTTAATTTCAACGGATAAAGCAGTAAATCCAACCAATATTATGGGCGCTAGTAAGCGTATTTGTGAAATGATAATACAGAAAATGAATAAGGAATCAAAAACAGAGTTTGTTGCAGTTCGATTTGGTAATGTTTTAGGAAGTAATGGTTCGGTTATTCCTTTATTTAAAAAACAGATTGCCTACGGTGGACCAATTACCGTGACGGATCCAGAAATCATTCGGTACTTTATGACGATACCAGAAGCAGTATCCCTGGTATTGCAAGCCGGAGCTTATGCAAAGGGTGGAGAAATTTTTGTCCTTGATATGGGAGAGCCAATCAAAATTCTTGATTTAGCGAAGAATTTGATACGTTTGTCAGGGTATCGTGAAGATGAAATTCCGATTGAATTTACAGGACTTCGACCTGGAGAAAAAATGTATGAAGAGCTTTTAATGAGTGAAGAAGGCTTGGAGCAGACTGAGAATAATCGAATATTTATTGGAAAACCAATTACATTCGATGAAAAAATATTTACGGAACAATTAGAAGTATTAAGAAGAGAAGCGGAAAGTGATTCTAATGAAATTCGAAGCTATGTGCAACGGTTGGTAAGTACATATAAGATAAGTATGTAAATTAGAAATTAAAAGAGGTGGATTCATTGTATTTCATTATAAAAAAATTAGTAGATAGAATAATTGCATTTATGGGACTTGTTATTATTTCCCCTATATTTGTAATTATTGTTTTTTCAATTAAATTGGAATCAAAAGGGCCTATTTTTTTCAAACAAAAAAGAGTGGGGATTCATAAGAGGTATTTTAATATTATCAAATTTCGTACGATGAGAATTGATACACCTAAAGATGTACCAACGCATCAATTAAAAAATCCATCGCAGTATATTACAAAAGTTGGAGCAATTTTAAGAAAAACATCGTTTGATGAACTTCCACAATTGATTAATATTATAAAAGGTGAGATGTCTTTTGTTGGTCCGCGTCCTGCTTTATGGAATCAGAAGGATTTAATTGCAGAACGAGAAAAATACCATGCAAATGATGTCCCAGTTGGATTAACAGGATGGGCACAAATAAATGGAAGAGATGAATTAGAAATTAAAGAGAAAGCAAAATTGGATGGAGAATATGCAAATAAAATTGGATTGTTGATGGATATAAGATGTTTTTTTGGGACATTCCTATCTATTATGAAAGCGGAGGGAGTTGTTGAAGGAGGAACGGGTCAAGCAAAGAGTGAGGATAAGAAATGAAAAAAGTATTAATTACAGGAAAAAACAGCTACATTGGAACCTCTCTTGAAAATTGCTTAATGCGGGAATCTTCAAATTTTTTGGTAAAGGTTCTCGATATGCATGGCAGGAAGTGGGAAGCTGTAAATTTTGCAGACTATGATACTGTTTTTCATGTGGCGGGGATTGCACACACATCATCAGATCCAAAAATGGAATCCTTGTACTATGAAATCAATAGAGATCTTACAATAAAAACAGCGGAAAAAGCAAAAAAAGAAGGCGTAAAACAGTTTATTTTTATGAGTAGCATTCTTGTATATGGAGATGTTCGAAGGAAAGATGGACTGATTACAAAAAACACGCAACCTTTGCCGGTAAATTTTTATGGAAAAAGTAAATTGCAAGCAGAAGAAGGGATAAAACGTTTGGAGTCTGAATCGTTTAAAGTTTTGATTCTTCGTCCACCAATGATTTATGGAAAAGATTCTAAAGGAAATTACCCTAGGCTAGCAAAGTTTGCAAAAAGGACGCCGATTTTTCCAAATATAAAAAATGAAAGAAGTATGTTATATATTGGAAATTTATGTGAGTTTATAAAACAAGTTATTTTAAAAGAAGAGGGTGGTATGTTTTTTCCACAAAATAAAGAATATGTAAATACAAGTAAATTAGTACAAGAAATTGCTGAAGTTCAGGGAAAAAAAATTAAATTAACAACGGCATTTAATTTTCTAATCAAAGGAGCATTTTGGATTAAAGCAATTAAAAAAGTATTTGGTAATTTGATTTATGATAAATCTATGAGTCGATATCCAGGAATAAATTACCAAATATATTCTTTTCAAGAATCGATAAAACGAACAGAAGAATAAAATGGAAGGATGAAAAATTGAAAAAACATATACTAGTAATTTCACAATATTTTTATCCGGAACAATTTCGTATTAATGATATTTGCGAGGAATGGATAAAAAGTGGATATAGAGTGACTGTAATTACAGGAATACCGAATTATCCACAAGGAAAATATTTTCATGGATATAATTTGTTAAAAAAAAGAAAAGAACGCTACAAAGGCATAGATATAATTAGAATTCCCATAATTGCAAGAGGGAAAAATAAAGCTAAGTTAGCCTTAAATTATATATCCTTTGTAATTTCTGGTTATTTTTGGAAATCATTTACAAGACTAAATGCGGATTATGTGTTTATATTTGAAGTCTCACCAATGACACAAGCATTGCCAGGTGTTTGGTATGCAAAGAAAAAAAAGATACCATGTTACATATATGTTCAAGATTTATGGCCAGAAAATGTCGAAATTATCACAGGAGTGAAAAATAAAAATATAATTGGTGTTATTGGGAAAATAGTTGATTATATTTATAAGAATTGCACAAAAATTTTTACGACATCGGAAAGTTTTATTCATGCTATTCATGGTAGAGGAGTACCAAGAGAGAAAATAGAATTTTGGCCACAATATGCAGAAGATTTTTACTACCCTTTTCCTAGGGACAAAGTGCAAGAAATTTCTAACAATAAATTCTTTAACGTAATATTCACTGGTAACATTGGAGCTGCACAAGGACTTGATATTTTACCTAAAGTAGCTGAAATCTTAAGAGAAAAAAAACAAACAGATATTATATTTCATATAGTTGGTGATGGGAGATATAAAAAGGAATTAATTCAAACAATAAATTCTAAAGGGCTAGAAAACATGTTTCATTTTATACCAAAAAAACCAGCAGAGAAAATACCAGAGTTTTTAGCAGCATGTGACGCTGCCTTTTTAAGTTTGTCGGACAATCCTCTATTTGAAATGACGATACCTGCAAAATTGCAGTCATATATGGCATGTGGTATTCCAATACTAGCAGCGGCATCAGGAGAAACCAGTAGAATTATAAACGAAGCAAGAGCAGGAATTTGCGTAAAGCCGGGAGCAAAAGAAGAGTTGGCAAAAATAATTATTGAATTTGCGAAACAATCAAAAGAAGAAAGAAACATTTGCGGAATAAATGCAAGGAATTACTATGAAAATCATTTTGACAAGAAAAGATTACTTGATAAAATGGATAAATATTTTGTGTAGCATACAAAAAAGAAATACTTATAAGGAGCATATATTATGAAAGTTCTTTTTTTAACCAATATTCCATCTCCATATCGTGTTGATTTTTTTAACGAACTTGGGAAGCGTATTGAACTTACGGTTCTTTTTGAGCGAAAGCATGCAAACGGACGGGAAGAAAGTTGGTTAAGTAAGAAAAACAATAATTATAAGGCAGTTTTTTTGCGTGGAATATCTATAAGAAGCGATTCTGCGCTTTGTTTTAGTGTTTTAAAATGGATAAAAAAAAATAAATTTGATCTTATAGTTGTAGGTGGTTATGGTACGTTAACAGGGATACTTGCAATTACTGCTTTAAAGATAAAAAAAATACCATATCTATTAAACGTAGATGGTGGATTTTTAAAGCAAGAAAAAAGAATCATCACTACAATAAAAAAGTGGTTAATAAGTGGAGCAAAAGGGTGGGTTAGTCCATCAAAAACATCAGATGAGTTCTTGCTTTATTATGGAGCGGAAAAGAAACACATATATCGATATTCATTTACATCGATTTTTGAAAAGGATATTAGCAAAAATGTAATTGATAGCTTGAAACGTAGCGAATTAAAAAAAATTCACAATATAAGGGAAGATAAAATCGTCCTTTCTGTCGGAAGATTTATATATAGCAAAGGTTATGATACGTTGATAAAAGCATGCGAGAAATTAGAGGGAGATGTAGGAGTCTATATCATTGGAGGAGTGATTACAGATGAATATAAAGAGCTAATAAAAAAAAATAGTTTTAAGAATATATACTTTTTGAATTTTATGAATAAGGAAATATTAAGAGAGTATTATAATTTGGCAGATGTATTTGTATTACCTACAAGAAGCGATGTATGGGGATTGGTTATAAATGAAGCGATGGCGCATGGATTACCAATTATAACGACAAATAAATGTGTCGCTGGATTAGAGTTGATAACAGATATGGAAAATGGATTCCTTATTCCAGATAATAATGAAAAAGTCTTAGCAGAAGCTATCAATCACGTGATTGGAGATGAAGATTTGCAAAGTAAGATGAAAAGAGCAAATTTAAATAAAATTAAAACATTTACAATAGAGGAAATGGCAAGAGAACATATGACAATTTTTAAAAGCATTGTAGAGCAGAACAAGTACGAAAGGATAAAATGAACAAAACAAAAAAGATAAAAATTCATATTTCTGGAGTAATCATTTCTTTTCAGGGGACTTCTTTTGCAATGGAATATTTGTTGCGAGAGTTTGCTGATGTAGTAACAAATGAACAGCAGGTCGAAGACTTAGAAATAGCGATAATTAATGAAACATTTCGGAAACCCCAAAAGGTAGACCTCATAGCAAAGCAGTTATATGTAAAGAATAACAAAATCATGCAGTGTATTCGTTCAAAAAGAAATGAAATATGGGTGGAAACAACTATTCAAAAAGGATTGCCTAGAAAAGTAAATCTTTATATTCCGTATGAAATATCAGATAATATAAGTAAAATGTTTCACCCAGCATATCTTTGTAAATGGCAAATTAGTCTTGTGAATTTTGTTCACGGTCCATTTTTAGGTATGATGGAATTGCTTTTACTTGAACGTAATGCATCTTATTTTCACGCATCCGCTTTTCGGGCATATGGAGAGGGGGGAATTCTATTAACAGGATATGGACAAGTGGGAAAGAGTACATTTGTAAAATGGATTACAAATGATAATAAAAATGACATAATATCTGAAGATTTTTGCATTATTAATTCGGAAAAAGAAGTCATTCCATATTCGAAACAGAGTCGAATTCGATTACAAAATAAAAGTGATTTTGAACAATATAGGAAAGAGGTTGGAAATTATTCTATCATGGATCAAATAAATTATTCTGTTTTTAAGTTGCTAAAAAGAGTGGGGATACATCCAATAAGAATTCTCTCTGTTTCTGAAATGTTTTCCAATTATAAAAAAGTGGAAAGCATCCAGATAAAAGATATATACTGTATGAAACGAGAGGGTACTACGTTTGACATAAAAGCAATTGAAAAAAATGAATTTATTGAATTTAGTGAGAAAAATCTGGAAATAGAATTTAATAATATGATTGGTGTAAGTGAATGGTTAAAAGCATTAGAAGCGATAACAAAAACAAAAGAATTAAAAGATCAATTATCTGAAAAAAGAAAAAAAATATTTGAATCTGTATTTGAAAAAGTTAATTGTAGAGCAGCCTATATACCGTATAATGAAAATATGGAAGACACGAAAAAAATGGTAATGGATTTAGTAAATCAAACTTATTTATAGGAGAAATAAACATTGGAAAATGGGAAAAAGGATCTTATAGTTCGTCTTTTTTGTAAATTAGAAGAAGAAAGCATAAGATATTGTATATTAAGAAATTATGAAACGCTTCCAGATGAAGTAGGACATGATATAGATGTATTGCTTGACGGAAAAGACAATAGTACAGAAATAAAAGAAAAAATCACTAGTTTGATTGAGTCACTTGAGTGGAAACAAAAATGCATTTATGATAAGGATTCTTTTTTTACTATTATTTGCTATAGAATAGTAAAAGATAAAGTGGAAACGCTAAAGCTTGATTTGTGGACAAATTTATGTTGGAGAGGAATCCCGTGGATAGATGTAGAAAAAGTTTTAGAAACCAGAAGAAAATCAGGCTTATTTTTTGTGCCAGATAAGTCATGTGAAGCGGCAATCACTTCGGTAAAAGAACTGATTGGCGGTGGAAATATCCCTTCCAAATATTATACTAAAATAGGTCAATATGCGGCAATGAATCCGGATTTAATTGATCAGGTATTTAAAAAATCTTTTCGAAAAAAAAACATAATGATTCGTCAAAAATTAATTTCAAAAGAGTTTTATGTGTTAGATAATATGAAAAAAAAATTGCGAAGAAATCTTTTGTTAAATAATCCGAAAATGTATTTAAAGAATTCTTTACATCGAATTTTTATGAAACTATATAGTTTTTTTGCTCCAAAGGGAAAATTGATTGCTTTTATTGGCCCGGATGGATCAGGAAAAACTTCGATTATTAATATGGAAGAAGATTATTTAGAAGTATTTTTTTCAAAAATAATTAAATATCACATTAGGTTTAATTTATTTCCCGAATTAAAAACCGGATTTGGATTTTCTTCGATGAAAGGAAAATTAATAGAGGGAAGTACACATGATGAAAAAGAGGAGATTACCAATACAAAAAACCAAAATGAGCCAATAAAAAGAAGTTTTATAAGTAAGTTAGCTTCCTGGTTTGTTGTTATTTATTATTCCGTTGAATTTTTAGTTGGAAGAGTATTGATAAAAAAACATAGAATAAAACGTAGGCTGGTTTTATTTGATCGATACTATTATGATTTTTTTGCACAACCTACATCTAGAGAACTGATAAAAAAATACAAGGGAATACTATTGTTGTTTGCAAAAAAACCGGATATTGTAATTCATTTAAATGCGAATCCAGAAGTAGTATTTGCAAGAAAACAAGAGTTGAGCATAAAAGAAATTAAAATGCAAAATATATATCTTAAGGAAAGTATTCAAACTCACAAAAATGCGTATTCGATTGATACCAATATAAAAACTGAACAAGAGATTGCATCTGAAGTATTTGAAATCATTATATCAAATCTATAGAACGCAGATAACAGCAAGAAGATAGATACCAAAAAAGAGGTGAACATGTCAATTGCGGCGGTAGTACTAAATTATAATAATTATATAGATACAAAAGAATGTGTTAATTTATTAAACACATTGGCTATATTTGATAAATTAATAATCGTTGATAATGCATCTACGGATTCATCAAAAGAAAAGTTAGAAAAAGAATATCAGAATAATGATTTTGTGGTTCTTCTCTCTGCAGCTAGTAATAAAGGATATGCTGCTGGAAATAATCTTGGATTAAAATATGCTTGTGAAACACTCAAAATTGATTTCACAATGATATGTAATCCTGATGTGCGAATTTTTGAGAAAAAAGTAATTGAAGGAATGATCCGTTTATTAGAAACAAGGGATGATACTGTTTCAGTAGCACCTAAGATGTTAGACAAGAATGAGTGTGAAATAATGAATGCTTGGAAAATTCCTAGGTTTGTTGATGATTGTATTTTATCTTCTGTTTTGTTGACTAAAATATTCGGGAATAAAACGCAATATAGGGGAAAAAGATTTAATGATGTTGAGCAGATAGAAGTTGAAGTTTTATCGGGTGCATGTTTTGTGATAAAAAATGAATTTATAAAACAGATAGGATATCTTGACGAAGGAACCTTTCTATATGGCGAAGAGCGAATTTTAGCAAAGCAAATTCAAGCCAAAGGATGGAAACAAATCTTATTGAATACGTTATATTTTCATCATTTGCATAGTACTACAATAAATAAAAATATTAAAAGCAAAGTGAAACAATATAAAATATTGAGTTTTTCGAGATACTATTATCAAACAAAATATAATGAGATAACTACATGGGAAAAAATAATTTTTAAGATGTTTACTTTCTTTGGAGTGTGTGAACAGATTATAATTCAAGGTTTAAAAAAAATAATTATATAGCAAATTGAATTATGGAGGATGAATAAGTGAGAATAGGTTTTTGGGGAATTCAATGTGGGTCATCAAATAAAGGGGTAGCAGCATTAGCATATTCAGCATTAAGCATATTTAATAATATTATAAAAGAACAAGCTGAGTTTGTTCTTTTTACAATAGATTCGAAAAAATCAATTGACTTAATGAAAAGTGAAGTGAGTATTCTAAATAAAGAAATTGAAATAGCAAAATATAATAACAAAAATCTTTCCTCGATTCGAAAAGTTTATAAAAACATAAAAAGTTGTGACCTTATTATTGATTTTACTGGAGGTGATAGCTTTGCAGATATTTATGGAACAAGAAGACTCATTAGTGGCTTGATTAATAAACAGATGGTAATTAGCAGTAAAACACCTTTAATTTTAGCACCACAAACATATGGTCCATATAATAATAAGATTACTAAAATTTGGGTAAAATATATTATCAATCATTCAAAATATATTTTTTCAAGAGATGAAAAATCAAAAAATATAATAAAAAAAATGACGAAAGCCCCAATATATATATCCACAGATGTTGCATTTTATCTACCTTGGAATCCGCAAATGTATTCATTGCCAAAAAATGAAAAAATAAAAATTGGAATTAATATATCGGGACTTTTATGGAATGGCGGATATACAAGCAACAATCAATTTCATTTAAAGACAAATTATAAAAAAATTTGCACGCAGATTATTAGTAGGTTATTAAAAACAAACAAATATGAAATACATTTGATTTCTCATGTCATATCAGAAAACGAAAAATCTTGCGAAAACGATGTTACAGTTGCAAAAGATTTAAAAAGTATGTTTAGGGAGTGTGTGTTATCTCCTGTATTTCAAACACCGATACAAGCGAAATCTTATATTAGCAATATGGAAATTTTTATTGGTGCAAGAATGCATGCAACAATTGCGGCATTCTCTACGGGAGTACCAACGATACCACTATCTTATAGTAAGAAATTTGAAGGATTATATGAGAACTTAAATTATCATATTATGATTGATTTAAAAAAAGAAAATACCGAAGAGGCAATTAATAAAACACTTCAATATATAGAGGATAAAGAATTATTAAAAGAGATGGTGAAAAAAAGCAATGGAATTGCAAATGAAAAATTGAATTGTTTTATTGAAAAGATGACAGAATTGATAAATGAAAATGATATGAATGCTTGGTGAAAAATGGAAAAAAAAGAGATGAAAGTTAACAAATGTATAGGCTGTGGATTATGTGAAACACTATTCCAAAACAATGCTAAAATGCGTATTAGTGAGGATGGATTTTATAGGCCTTATTTTAAATATGCTTATGAAACGGATTTACTGGAAAAAATATGTCCACTTTGTTTTAATAGCGAAGATTATAGTTCAAATATATGGGGGAAAAGAGAAAATGTATATTTGGGATATGCCAATACATCTTCAATACGCGAAAAAAGTTCTAGTGGTGGGATAATAACGCAAGCTTTAGTTTATCTTCTTGAACACAAAATAATTGATGCGGTTATACATATTGGCGCATCCAATGAAAATCCATTGGAAAACAATATATTTATAAGTGAGTCAGAAGAGCAGGTAGTAAAAAACTCTGGATCTCGATATTCACCTTCAATGCCATTACAAAAGATAGATATTTTATTGAAAGAAAATAAGAAATATGCGTTTGTTGGGAAACCATGTGATATAAGAGCATTAAGAAATTATTCAAAAATAAATCCACTTATTAATGAAAGAATAATCTATACATTTTCTTTTTTTTGTATGGGTACGCCAAGTTATTTGGGTACGGAAAATTTATTGTCAAAGTTAGGCGTGGATAAAGGCAAAGTAGTGGAGATTAGATATAGAGGGAATGGATGGCCAGGAAAAGCGACGGTAAAAGATAATGAAAATCATATGTTTGCAATGGACTATAGTAAATCTTGGGGAGTATTAACAGGGAAATTCATACAACCATATTGTAGATGGTGCGCGGATGGACTTGGTGAATTTGCAGACATAGCATGTGGTGATGCATGGTACTTAGATGAAGAAAAAAAACCGATTTTTAAGGAAGAAAAAGGTAGAAATGTAATATTTGCCAGGAATTGCAAAGGAGATCATTTATTAAAACAAATGTATAAAGAGGGCGAAATCACATTAAAAGATTTCGAAAAAGAAATAGGCTTATTAAAATATATGAATTACTCGCAATATCATAGAAAAACAACAATGTGTGCAAAAATTCTAGGGCTAAAGGTTTTAAAAAGAGATAAACCTTACTATAGAATAGAAGACTTAAGGAAATGGAGTAAGAAAACAAGTGTATTCAAAAATTTAAGAGCTTTTATAGGTACGATTACAAGAGGATTAAAAGGAAGAATATAAGACAAGAAGTTAGGAGAAATATGAATAAAAAGACAAAAGCGATAATTAGAAATTTTTCATATTCATTAAGTTCAAATATAATTTCTCTTTTAATATCTACACTTGTGGTATTAATTGTTCCAAAATTGATAGGAGTAACAGAGTATGGATACTGGCAGTTATATTTATTTTATTCATCATATGTTGGATTTCTTCATTTGGGATGGGTTAGCGGATTGTATTTGAAAATTGGAGGAGAAAAATATCAAGAACTAGATAAAAAAAATATAGCAGAACAGTTTCGAGCTTTAATCATTTTACAAGTTATCTTCGCATTTATAATTATTACTTTTGTAAGTGTTATGAATAATGATATAAACAAAGAGTATATATTTTATATGGTAGCTATATGTGCAGTCTTAACGAACTCTAGAGATATGATTTCTTTTGTTTTTCAAGCTACAAATCGTATAAAAGATTATGCATTAATCATTTCTGTGGGAAGATTACTTTATTTTATAATTATTCTGATATTTTTGATTGTAGGAATACGAGATTACAAATTGATGATATTAGGAGATTTAACTGGGCGATTTGTATCTTTGCTATTTGCAATATATAAGGCAAAAGATATGGTATTTATTAAAATAGAGACATATAGGTTTAATATAAAAGAAATTTTAAATAATATTAGCATAGGAAGCAAATTAATGTTATCGAATTTAGCAAGTATGTTAATAATTGGAATTGTACGTTTGGGAATAGAATACGTGTGGGATGTGGATACTTTTGGAAAGGTTTCACTTACACTTAGTGCATCAAATTTAATGATGCTATTTATTAATGCAATAGGAATTATTGTATTTCCTCTTTTAAGAAGAACCGCAGAAAAAAAATTATCAACGATTTATTTTCTTATGCGGAATACATTAATGGTAATTTCCATGTTCCTTTTAATTGGATATTATCCATTAAAACTTGTATTATCAAGTTGGTTACCTAAATATTCGGAAAGTTTAATGTATATGGCATTAATATTCCCAATGTTTATATATGAAGGGAAGATGGCACTTTTAGTGAATTCATATTTAAAGAATTTTAGAAAAGAGAAGCTGATGTTACGAATAAATATGATTTCCGTTATTATTAGTGCTGTAGTTACTGTATTTGCAACCATTATTTTAAAAAATTTAAGCATTGCAATTATGTCAATACTTGTATTGTTAGCAATTCGATGTATATTAGCGGAAACATGTTTAGCTAAAATATTAAATATTCGTATTAGAAAAGATATGATTTTGGAGTTGCTGTTAACAATTATATTTGTAATTTCAGCATGGTATATTAATTCTTGGTTTACGGTTTTAATTTATGGATTGAGTTATCTGTTATATTTAATGATAAAGAAGAAAGATATAAAGAATACGGTAGTAGATATAAAAAAAATGATAAAAAATGAAGCTTAAATAATTTGAAAGAAAAATGCAGTACATATTATTATTTACATTTGAAGGGGATGCGATGAATAAAAAAATACAAGTACTTAGAGGAATCGCAATAATAGCTGTGGTTATGATACATACAAATGCTGAAGGGATTTTTGGTGTTTTGATGCGACCATTATTAAATTTTTCAGTTGCATTGTTTGTATTTTTATCTGGATACCTAACAAAATTAGAGATAAGTGATGTGAAAGGGTTTTATAAAAAAAGGATTCTAAAGGTTTTTTTACCTTATGTAATTTGGTCAATTATATATACAATCATATATGGAAATTATAGTGATTTTATTAAGAACTTTATTACGGCAAAATGTTGTGGAATATATTATTATCTTTTTGTTTACATTCAACTTGTACTAATAACACCATTGGTAATCAAACTAGTTCGATCAAAATATAGGTGGATAGGCTGGTGCATTACACCAATTGCTATTTTGATTTTGAGATATTTGGTAATTATATTTGCAATAGATATTCGTTTTCCGTGGACCGCCGTTAATTTTATGTTTTGGTTTATTTTTTACTATATTGGAATATTACTTGGGAATCAAAGAATTAAGTATAATATGTCTAAAAAAAAGACTTGGTTATTATATGCAATCACTATTTTATTATCTGAAATAGAAGGAATAATATGGTATGTGCTAGATAATTATAATATGGCAATTACACAATTGCGATTTACTTCAATGATAGCTTCGGTAGTTGCTATTCTTATTGCCTATTTATATATAAAAGATGATAAAATAAAAATACGAGAAAATAAAATGTTTAATATAATGGTTATAATTGGAGATTGCTCTTTTGGAATATATCTTACTCATATATTGATTATATACTTATTAAATATGGTTCCGGGAGTTAACTTGCTGTTTTTCCCTATGTTGTCTTTGATAACGCTTATTATATCAACATTATTTGTTCTGATACCGCATAAATATTTAAGCAAAAAAATTTCTGCTTGGATTGGATTTTAAATTGAAAGGTAGGGAGGGAAAGCATGAAAATACTTCAAATTAATTCGGTTTGTGGCATAGGAAGCACAGGAAGAATAGCTACAGATTTAAATCAAATTCTGATAGAACAAGGGCATAAAAGTTATATTGCCTTTGGTAGAAATAGTGCAATAAATTGTAAGTCTAGTATACGAATAGGAACAAAAGTAGATATTTATTTTCATGTTGCAAAGACAAGATTGTTTGATAAACATGGTTTTGCGTCTAAAAAAGCAACGATAAAACTTGTTAAAGAAATTAGAGAAATAAAACCAGATATTATTCATTTGCATAATATACATGGATATTATATTAATATGGAAGTCTTGTTTTCTTTTCTTAAAGCGTTCGATAAACCGGTAGTTTGGACACTTCATGATTGCTGGAGTTTTACAGGTCATTGTGCGTATTTTGATTACGTAAAATGTAATAAATGGGAAAGTAGATGCTGTAACTGTATAAATAAGAAAGAATATCCGAAAAGCATAGGAATTGACAATTCGTTGAAAAACTTTGAAAGAAAAAAAGAGTTGTTTACAAGTGTACAAAATATGACCATAGTTGTCCCTTCTGTTTGGCTAGAGGATATTGTGAAAAGATCTTTTTTAAAAAAATTCCCAATAAAAGTAATCAATAATGGGATAGATTTGACATCGTTTCATGATGTGGATAGTGATTTTCGATTTAAGCATCACATCTTAAATAAATTTGTAATCTTAGGAGTTTCCAATGAATGGAATCGTAGAAAAGGATTGGAGTATTTTCATAAAATTGCAAAACAATGTAATCAGGATGAAGTAATTGTATTAGTTGGTTTACATGAGAAGCAGATAAATAGATTACCAAAAGGAATAATAGGAATAGAACATACAAATAGCGTAAAGGAACTCGCTGAGATATATTCGATGGCGGATGTTTTTGTAAATCCTACACTAGAAGATAATTTTCCTACAACAAATTTAGAAGCATTAGCTTGTGGCGTGCCTGTTGTAACATTTGATACGGGGGGAAGTTCAGAAAGTGTGGATCGTAAAACAGGGATAGTAGTAGAAAAGGAAAATATGGAAGCACTTATACAAGCAATTGCTGAAATTAAAAATAGAGGTAAAGTATTTTATTCTTCTGCTTGTATAGAAAAAAGTAATATATTGTATAAAAAAGAGAATAAATATTTGGAATATATAGAATTATACAAAAAGTTAGATAATCAAAAAGAAAGTTCGGTTTAGTTATAGACATAAAGTTCAATAAAACTAAAAATGCATTTTTCAAAAAAATATGGGGTGAAATAATCGAATGAAAAATGCATTCTATTTTCTTTTTTTTCTAAAAATTATTTTTTTCAACTAAGTTCATACATTTTTCAGGTTCAGGTGCAAATAAAGAAGTGATAAGAACTTTTTCTTCTAATCCTTCGGCAATTAGCATTTCTTTTAGAACTGAAAAAAGAACACCAGAGCCTTTTTCTAAACGACAAGTTGCTAATGTTTCTTCCAAATTTTCTCTTTCTTCAAAAGAGCCATACCAATTTCCCTTACAAGTATAATCTACACCACAACTAGGGCTTCCATCGACACCTATAATACCTATGACTTCAAAAAAATCCTCGTTCACTAAATATTCTTGAAGCTGTAATATAATGGGAGCTAAAATTTTTTTGCAATGCTTGCGAAAAAAGACATTATCAAATTGATCACTTACGTGTCCCCAACGTTTTGGCCCATAGAGGGTGAACTCTGGGCAGGGGAGTTGTATGAGTTGAATATCATTTTTAATGGCTAAGTTTAAGAATTTTTTTCTTAAACGTTCTTCGGCAATGATTTCTTCTTCGTTATAAAGAACAACCTTAGAAGCGGTATTAAGAATACAATGAGCTACAAATAAAATTTTTTTCATGAAAACCTCCTGTTTTTTAAAAGTGTTTAAAAGTGTTTAAAAGTATTATAATATGATATCTTGGTATCGTTTGGCAAGGTTTTTAAAATCATTGGCATCAATAATAACTTTCCCCTTTTCTAATTTTAACATTCCACTTGCATTCATAGAAGAAAAATAGCGATGTAGAGAGCGAAGATTTATCTGTAATTTTTCAGATAAATCTTTTTTTGTTAAAGGTAAGGTATAAGGAATACCATTGCTTTGCGCTTGTAAAAAAAGATAGTGTCCAAGGGCTTCTTTTGGATGAAATAACGATTTTACTTCCGCGCGGTTCATATTGTCATTCGTAACGCGACCAAGAACTTGAAGTGTATGATAACAAAGGAAAGCATCTTGCTGTATGATTTGGGAAAAGTCAGTGACAGAAATTCGAAGTACATTGCAAGTTTCTAGCGCAACAACATAAGCGGTATAAATTGGAATTTCATTCAAATACTCTATGAGACCTAAGATATCAAGAGCATGCACATCATCAAAAGTGTTATCTGCAACCCAAGTAATACTATTGATAATCGAGGCATGGCCACTTAGAAGAATATAAAAATATTTTACCGGATCATTTTGTTCAAGAATAATTTGATTTTTTTTAAACGAAATCAGACTTCCGGATGGGACTAATTTTAGTAATTGTTGGCCGGGATTAGAAGGATTATAGTCATTATTAAAAATAATTTTTAATGCATCACTCAGGTTTTTGTTCATAATGATTAGCAATCTCCTTTTTGTTAAAAAAATATTGTATAAATTTATTATATTCGTGACAAGTGTCATTGAGGACATTGTAAATCTATGCTAACATAAAGTCAATCAAAATACATAAACTATCCAATGTAAACAAGAAACTTGATATGGTTTGTGTGAAATGAAGTTATAGGTTAGTGATGCCGGGAGGGCACAAATCAGAAATATTACTCAAGGAGGAATGAATGATGGAAAAAAAGAAATACTCGATTAAAAATGATTTTACAATGTTGGCACTTTTATTAATACCAGTAGGTGTTGCAGTCAATTTCGTAGGTGGACAATTAGCATCACTTTTAAAATTACCAATGTATCTTGATACAATTGGAACGATTTTTACAGCTATGCTTTGTGGACCATGGGTTGGAGCAATCACAGGTGTTTTAACCAATGTTGTAACGGGAATAGCAAATCCCGTAAACTTTGCATTTATTCCAGTTAATCTTTTCGTAGGTCTAGTAACTGGTTATTTGGCTAGAAAACAAATGTTTAGCATTTGGTGGAAATGGATTGTATCTATGTTGATTATGGCAGCCGTTTCGATTGTTGTAGCAGCTCCAATTGTTGTATTAGTATATGGAGGTGTTACTGGAGGTGGAACATCAATTATTACCGCCGCAGCGATGGCAGCAGGAGCTAATATTTGGGCAGCATTTTTAGGCACAGAAGGTATCTTTACAGTACTCGATCGAATCATCTCATTTGGAATTTGCTGGACAGTAATTAAAGTTATACCACCACGAACACTGGTAAAATTTGGATGTGGAATCAATTACATTAAAAAAACAGAAAAAAAGAGCTAAAAAAATGGTAACGCTTGCCCTCCAAATGGCGTTCTGATTACATCAATGAAAATTATCACTTGAAAAAAAGAGGTTAATATGGAAAAAACATATACTGAGAAAATTCAAATTCATAAAGAGAATAAACTAGATGCATTATATCCAGCTACGAAATTATATATTGTTTGTCTCTACACCTTATGCACATTTATCATCGGAACGATTCATTTTACAAAAGTAGAATTATCCTTGCTTTTAATTCCATGGTTTATTTGTATCCCGATTCTTTGCTTAGCAAGTGGCACTTTTAAAAAAAGTATGAAAGCATTAAAAGCAGTTGCTTTTGTAGCGGTTATTATTTTGGCAGTTCAAACAATTCTGGTTCCGGGCGGAGAACTTCTATGGAAGTTTGGAGTGCTTACAATTTATGAAAAAGGGTTAAAGACTGGAATTTCATTATCATTTATGATTATGAATATAGCAGGAATTTTTGTTTGGCTATTCCAAACAACAGGCAATAAAGAAATTTCAAGAGCATTAGATGCAACGAGAATGAATTATAAAGCAAGTTATGTATTTACTTCTACGTTGCAAATGATAGAAATATTAGGTAAAAATAGTAGAACGATTATGAATGCACAAAAAGCAAGAGGTGTTGAAACGGAAGGAAATTTGTTTATACGTGCCAAAGCTTTTGTTCCTTCACTGATTCCGTTGATTTTAGGAGCGGTGATTAGTTCAGAAGAAAGAGTATTAACACTTGAGTCGAGAGGATTTTCCATAGAAGGAGAAAAAACACATTTGTTTAAATTAGAAAAAGCTGGTTGTGAAAAAAAAGTGATGATAATTGCAATCACAATCACGGGATTAATACTAGCAGGGAGGATCGCTTTATGGATTATATAATGCAATGTAAGAATGTAAGTTATACGTATCCATTAGCAGAAAAACCTTCGATTACTGGGTTGAATTTGAATATTGAACGAGGAAAATTTTATGGAGTGATTGGAGAAAATGGAGCAGGTAAAACAACATTTTGTGCTTTACTTCGTGGATTTGCACCAAGTTTCTATAAGGGAGAGCTAGAAGGAGAAGTGTTACTAGAAGGGAAAAAAATCACAGAGTACGGTGGAGAAATTTCTAAAAAGATTGGGTATGTATTTCAAAATCCTTTTACACAAATTAGTGGGGTAAAAGATACGGTATTTGAAGAAGTGGCATATGGATTAGAAAATTTTGGCGTTCCTGTAGAGGAAATTGAACAGAGAGTAATTGAAGTTATGAAATTGACGGATATTGAGGCTTTGGCTGAAAAAAATCCTTTTGATTTATCTGGTGGACAGATGCAGAGAGTAGCATTGGCATCCATTATTGTTTTAGAACCAGATATTTTAGTCATAGATGAACCAACAAGTCAATTAGATCCAGAAGGAACAGAGAGTGTTTTTGCGATTATAAGACAATTGAAAGAAAAACATAAAACTATTATTTTAGTGGAACATAAGATAGATTTAATTGCAGAGTATGCAGATGAAACCTTGGTGTTTAAAGACGGAACGATGATTGCAGCAGGAGAAAAAGAAGAAATTCTTACCGACATGTCATTATTAGAGCAAGAAATTGCAATTCCACAAGTTGCAATTCTTGGGACAAAGCTTAAGGAAAAGGGTTTGCAATTAGACTATATTCCAATCACAGAAAAGCAAGCTGTGCAAGTGATTTCAAAGGCATTGAAAGAGAGGGATGAATAGTGAATGATTTAGTGATGAAGAACGTGAGTTTCTCTTATCCCAATGGATATTTGGCGGTGGATGACATTAGCATGGAAATAAAAAGTGGTGAGAATGTTGCGATTGTAGGACAAAATGGAGCAGGAAAAACAACTACTGTTAAAATGATGAATGGATTATTCAGACCAGTAAAAGGGGAGATACATATTGGAACAATGAATACAGTAGATTATACTACAGCAAAGATTTCAAGAAAAGTAGGCTATGTATTTCAAAACCCAGATGATCAAATCTTTCATTCTACGGTGGAAAGTGAAGTCCGTTATGGCCCCAAAACATTAAAGTTGGATATAGAAGAAGAAAATAAAAGAGTGGAAGAAGCACTTAAATTAACAGGTATGGATATCTATAAGGAAGAAAACCCATTTAATTTACCACTTTCATTACGAAAATTTGTAACGATAGCTGCAGTTATCGCTATGGGAACCGATATTTTAATTTTCGACGAACCTACCGCTGGGCAGGATTTAATGGGGAATAAAAGATTAAGTAATATTTTGAAATGTCTTCATGAACAAGGAAAAACGGTGATTACTATTTCACATGATATGGAATTTGTAGCAGCTAATTTTGAACGAATTATAGTAATGGCAAAAAAGAAAATAATAAGTAGTGGTTCACCAAAAGATATTTTTTGGGATTTTGATACCTTAGAATATGCAATGCTAAAGCAACCTTACGTTAGCCGTGTATGTAGAGAATTAAAAATTGGAAGCAATATTATTAGTATGGATGAAGCAATAGAAGGGATATTGGGATAATAAGTATATGGAAAAACAACAAAAAAAATTAGCCTTTTTGGCATTTGCAATGTATTTTTTAACAGGAGCAGCCTGCCTTTTGGTAGGAAGTAGTCTTCCACAATTGGTAAAACTGTATGAGCTTCCGTTAGAAAAAGTGGTATTGTTAGGATCGGCATATGCACTTGGAAGATTTGTTACGGTATATGTAACGGGGCATTTAGTAGAGAAAATAGGACCGATGAAAGTTTTAGCAATCGGAGTTATCCTAGTGACCATCTTTTTTATAGGAATACCAACAATGCCAACGTATTATTTGGGACTGTTGTTTGCAGCGTTAGGTGGAGCAGGAATGGGAGCACAAGATACGGTATGCCCAGTGTTACTAAGTGTAGCATATAAAAAGAATTATGAAGGCTCATTAAGTGCAGGACAGGCATTATTTGGATTGGGATGTTTTACAACCCCATTCTTAGTTGGAGTTATGCTTTCCACGAATCAACCCTTTTATTATTCTTATTATATTTTAGTAATCGTACCAGTGGTTATGTTGGCGGTTATACCATTTACAAGAATAAATGAAAAAGAAGAGGAAGAAAAGCAAGGAGGAAACGTTCAACCAATATACGTTAAGAATAAATTATTGGCTTATGGAGGAATTTTAGTTGTTTGTGCGGCGTATTGTGCTGTTGTAAATTCCATTGGGCTTTATACGTCTAGTTATGCAGAATATATAGGAATAGAAGCAGCCAATGCAGCATTTATATTAACAATATATAATGTTGGGGCAGTAATAGGAGCGTTAGCCTTTATTTTTATTTTACGTAAAATAATTCCACAAAAGATTTTGATTATGAATAGTATCATTGCCTTATTTGCCATGATAGCAGTATTGTTTACAAAACAGATGATAGTCTATATCGTAGGATTATTTATCGCAGGATTTTTTCTTGGTGTTTTGTTTAGTGTTATCGTTGCGATTGCAACAAGAATTGGATACCAACGAATTGGAGTTGCGAGTGCTTTAGTGGCAACGGTGGCAGGAGCATCCGATATTTTGACGCCAATTGTTACAGGGTTTTTAGTGGGAATTTTTGGAATTACCGTTTCGTATTATTATGTTATTTTGATGATTGTGATTACCTTACTTGCAACGCTTGTGCTGCAATTAAATATAACGGATAAAAAAATTATAAATAAGATCTAGCTTAATTGGAGGAGAAAAATGTCAATACAGAGTAAAGAAGTTTTAAATGACAAAGGAGAACAATATCATATTTGTTGTAAAAAAGGAGAAGTTGGTAAATATGTTTTACTTCCGGGAGATCCATTTCGAACAGATATGATTGCGAAACACTTAGATAATCCAGTGTTAGTAGCACACAATAGAGAACATAAAACTTGGACTGGTACATTAAATGGGGAAAAAGTGAGTGTTTCAAGTACCGGCATGGGCTGCCCATCGGCTGCAATTGCAGTGGAAGAATTGATTCATTGTGGTGCAGAAGTTTTTATTCGCGTGGGTACTTGTGGAAGAGTATGTAAAGAAAGCTATAAAGAAGAGCTTGAGGGTGTGGTTATTACTGGCGCCGTGAGAGATGAAGGAACAACGATTCATTATGTACCAATTGAATATCCAGCAATGGCTGATAGACATATTGTTGAAGCATTAGTAAAAGCAGCAAAAGAGAAAGGATGCCATTTTGCGGAAGGAATTGCACAATCGAAAGATGCTTTTTATGGGCAGCATGATCCAGATAGTATGCCAAACAGTGAAAGATTACATCAACGTTGGCAATCTTATGAAAAAAGTGGAGTAATGGCTTCGGAAATGGAAACAGCAGCGTTGTTTATTGTTTCCGCTGTTAGAGGTGTAAAAGCAGGGGCAATTATGGCATATGGAAGTATGAATGACCATACAATAGAAATTGCTTGTGATGCCATTCGTTTACTCATTGCAGCAGATAAGAAATAAAATGATAAGAAAAGAGGAGCTAGAAAAAATGGCATACAAGGAAAAGTTAATTATAGATACGGATTGTGGGTCGGATGATGCGATGGCAATTGCGATGGCGCTAAATGATCCAGCTTATGAAATTCTGTTTATGACTACAGTATCAGGGAATGTTGAAGTGGGGCAAGCCACAATCAATGCATTAACAACAATTGAATATGCAGAAACTTATGAACCACCGGTATACAGAGGAAGTGAAAAGATGTTACTTCGAAACTTGGTATATGCACATGAAACACATGGATCGGATGGAATGGGGGACATAGGACTACAACCAAAACGATTAAAAGCTTCCGATGGTAATGCGGTAATAAAGATTATTGAAGCGCTAAATAAAAGTGAAAAGGACGAAATTTCGATTATTGCACTTGGACCTCTTACCAATATAGCCTTAGCTATTCGCCTCGATTATGAAGCTATGAAAAAAGCTAAGAGAATCGTAATTATGGGAACTGCAGGTGATGGAGATGGAAATGTGACACCGGTTGCAGAGTTTAATATTTGGCAAGATGCAGAATCCGCAAAAATCGTGACAGAATCAGGACTTGAGAATATTGTCTATGTTGGATGGAGTGCATGTCTTGGAGACGCTATGCTAAATCCAAAGGAAATTGAAAAGATTCGCACAGGAAGTAAATTAGGAAAATTTTCTATAGATTGTAATAAAAATTTATTAGAAATGAATCGTGAAAGATTTGGTGACGATTATCTGGATATGGCAGACCCAGCAGCGATTGCGGCGGCCTTGTATCCAGAATGCATTGAAAAATGCGAAAAATATTATTGTGAGGTTGATGTAACCAATGGACCGAGTTATGGGAATGTGCTTGTTGATTTCAATCATGTTACGGAAAAAACACCGAATGTGTATATCTGTAGCAAGCTTCATGCAGAAAAGTATAAAGATTACATATATCAAACATTAAAAGTGAAAAAATAAGGAGATATTATATGGGAGAATTAAAAGTAAAGTTTTTAATGGGACCAACGGATTGTAATGACAAGAATATTCCAACATATAGTAGTAAATTTCTTGAAGAATTAGGAACTGCAATGGGAGAAAAAATAAGTATCGCGGAAATGGATGAAGTGAAAGAACAAGCATTGCCTGTTTATTTTATAGCATCAGGTGGAGCAGAAGAAGGATTTAAAAAGGCTTATACTAAGACGGAAGAGCCATATATTTTATTGACAACACCAGCATATAATTCGCTGGCAGCAGCTATGGAAATCTTAGGTTTTCTTCATGAAAATGATTTAAAAGGTGAAATTCTTCAGGGATCTGTTGAGGTTATTGCAAAACGATTACTTGTTTTAAAAAAAGTTGCGGAAGCAAAATTGAAAATAAGTCATTTAAAACTAGGATGCTTTGGAGAACCTGGTGGGTTGATTGCAAGCAAGGTATCTTTTGAAGGCATGAAAAAAATAAGTGGAATAGAAATGGTGCTTTTTAATCTAGAGGAATTGATTGTAGAATATAAGAAAGGAAGCTATACTGAAAATACATATACGGAAGCCATAAAGAAAAAAAGTTTTGATAAAGAAGAAGTTGAAAAAGCGTTATATGTATATGGTGCATTAAAACGACTGATAAAGAAATATGATTTACAGGGTGTGACAGTAAAATGTTTTGATTTATTAAATGCGATAAGTACTACTGGATGTTTAGCACTTGCAATTCTTAATGCAGAAGGAATACCAGCGGCTTGCGAAGGAGATCAAAAAAGTCTAGTAAGCATGGCAGTACTTAATGCGTTAACAGGAGAGTCCGGATTTATGGCGAATCCATGCTCTATGGATCCACAAACGGATGAATTTATATTTGCACATTGTACTTTACCGATAGATATGGCTGACCGTTATGAATTGACCACACATTTTGAATCGGGAATCGGCGTAGCCTTGACTTCTGACATTAAGCCACAACCATTAACTATCTTTAAATGCGATGATAACTTACAAAGATTCTATGCAGGTAGGGCAGAATTAGTAGAAACAATGCATAGAAAAGATTTATGTCGTACACAAATGCGAGTGCATATTTTGGATGGCACACAATATTTTTTGAAAAATCCAATTAGCAATCACCACATTATTTGTAAGGGTGAATGGGTGGATGTGATTTATGAGTACTTTAATCAGGTGAAAATTAATGAGTAAATATAGGAAGAATAAAGGATAAAAAAATGAAAGTATTGAACTACGGATCTCTTAATATTGATTATGTATATGAAGTAGAACATTTTACACGAGCTGGAGAGACACAGTCATCCACTTCTTTGAAGCTATATGGTGGAGGTAAAGGTTTAAATCAGTCGATTGCATTAGCAAAAAGTGGAGCAAACGTATGCCATGCAGGAGCGGTAGGGGAAAAGGATTCCGCGATGCTTTTAAAACAATTGGAAGATGTAGGAGTTGATATAAATTTAATCGCAAAAAAAGAGGGCTCCAGTGGGCATGCGATCATTCAAAAAATTAGAAGTGGTCAAAACTCGATTTTGATTTATGGTGGTTCTAATCAAAAGATTACAAAAGAAGAGGTAGAAAAAACGCTTCAAACATTTGAAAAAGGTGACTTTTTAGTATTACAAAATGAAATCAGTGAAGTTGGTTATATTATGGAAAAAGCATATGAAAAAGGAATGAAAATTGTGTTTAATCCCTCTCCATTGAATGATAAAATTTCATCATATCCATTACAATATGTGGATTATTTTATTCTGAATGAAGTGGAAGCGCAGGATTTATGTGCAAGTATAATGCATAAAGAAGAATTGGTGGGGAAAGTAAGCAAAATATTTCCTCGCGCAAAGATTGTATTAACTCTCGGGGAAAATGGTTCGATTTATAAAGATGAAAAACAAGAAATATTTCAACCAATATATAAAGTGATTCCAGTCGATACAACGGCAGCAGGAGACACTTTTACCGGATATTTTATTGGAAGTATTATGGCAGGGAAAAAAGAAAAAGAAGCGCTAGCGATAGCTGCAAAGGCATCTGCAATCGCTGTCACAAGAAATGGGGCAGGGGTATCCATTCCAACAATAAAGGAAGTAGAAGAGTTTGAAACATAAAACCAGTGCATAAATAAAATATAGTAAATAAAAAAAAGAGAATAGTAGAAATTTGCTATTCTCCTTTTTTGTATTTATTTTTCAATTTGTATTGTATTAGTTTGGTTTACTCAAAAATAAAATTATTGGTTTCTTGATTTATAAAAATCATTGTTTTTCCAGTATTTAAAACAATTTCCGCACCATTATCATCATAATATTTTGTGGCAGCAGTATCGGATGTCTTCTCCCATGTGATATGAATACATTTTCCGTTTGTAAAGAACCAGCCATCACGAGTCGTATCATGCATTAAAAACCCCAAATATTTTCCGTCAGGTTTATATTCCCAATAGGCATTTTGTACAATAATATTTTTAAATGTTAGTTGTTCTCCGGTCGCAGCATCAATATGTTCTTTTCCGTACATAAAGCGGTAATACAAACCATCTTCTTCATTATACTCAAAATAAGGAGCATTAATAGAAAAAGAATTAGACATATCGATATAAGTCGCATCATAGACTTCGTCATAATCTTTTAATGTGTTTTGCACGGACATTGGTGTAAAAAGAAAGTGATTGTAATAATCGGCAGAAGTATGTACGAGAGAATACTCTGCATAATCAATATAATCTATAATACCGGATCCAGACACATAAGAATTATGTGGTGCTTCCTTGTCAGCAGCTCGATAAAATGCAATCGAAGCATCACCACTAGTTCCATCAATGTGGTCAACGGTAGAAAGTACTTCATCGGCATACCAAATGTTTCCGTGATGAATCATAATTGGATCCCATTCCTTTGCAACATACACAAAATATTCGCGCATAGAACGAATGTTTCCAATTTTTTCTAATGTATTCCATCCTTGGATGACACCCATCATTCTTGAAATTCCACCTTCTGCCATGATTTCATATAGAATACCGGCTTCCCCAATTCCATACTGAGGTTGCGCTATTTGATCCGTTGGAAACATTACAGTGATTGGACGAATGGCTTGTACTTCATTGGTAACCCACATATTTGTAAGGTAACTTCTCGTAGTTCCTTCTTCGGGGTGTTCATCTAACCATAAAGGGTCTGTT